>NZ_FKBR01000035.1:133717-154080 GCF_900078335.1 Bordetella trematum | reverse complement strand
CCCCCCCCCCCCGCCGTATCGACGATATCGGCCCGCGGCACGTCCAGCGCCGGCAGGCGCTGCACCGTGCCGCTCTCGTCGTACCAGAGCATGCCGTGTTCGCCCTGGGTCACGCCGCCGATGCGGCAGCCGCGCTGCTTGAGCCAGTCGAGCAAGCCTTCCGGACTGAGGTTCATCTGCTCGCACAGCCGTTCGGCGCAGATGGCCACGTCGATGTAGCCCATCAGGGTTTCGGTATTGCTGCGCAGCCCCCCGCCATCGAGCGAGGTGAGGATGCCGGCCTCGCGGCAGGCGCGCGCGTAATGCAGCGCCGCATCGGGCTGATGGCCATCCAGGTGCAGCACCCGGAAGGGGCTGACATCCAGCCGCGGGAAATCTTCCAGGTAGTTGCTCTCGCGCGCGCGCAGGATGGCGCGCCGCCCGTCGCGCGGCATGATGAAAGACAGCGAGGAACGCCCCACGGCGCGGGGGTGCAGCACCACGCCATGGCTGTCGGCCATGGCGCTGAACATGCGGCCCAGCCAGTCCGGCGCCAGCGTGGTCAGCAGCTCGCTGTCCACGCCCAGTTTGGCGCAGGCAAAGGCGGCGGTGACGGCATTGCCGCCGAAGGATACGGCGTAGTCGCGCGCCACGGCCTTGTCATCGCCTTGCGGAATCTCGTCGGCCAGCAGCGTGACGTCGATGTAGCTGTGCCCGACAAACAGCGCCCGCGCGCTCATGCCTGCTCCTGACCGGCACGCGCCAGCAGGCGCCGGGCGCGGGCGATGACCGGCGCGTCGATCATCTTGCCGTCGAGCTTGAAGGCCGCCTGGCCGGTCTGCTGGTGCGCCTGCACCACCTGGCGGGCCCAGGCCAGTTCGGCCAGGGGCGGCAGGAAGGCTTCGTGCACCACCGGCACCTGGACCGGGTGGATACAGAGCAGCCCCCCGTAGCCCATGTCGCGCGCCCGGATGGCGGCCGCGCGCAGGCCCGAGGTGTCCTGGATGCCCGGGAAGATGCCGTACAGGGGTTGCGCCAGACCGGCCACGCGCCCCTGCAGCAGCAACTGCACGCGCGCATGCTGCAGCACCATGTCGGCGCCTTCGCTGTCGGGCGTCATGTCGAGGTCGAGCGAGTAGTCCAGCGAACCGAATGCCAGCCGTTCGACGCCCGGCTCGGCAGCGATGCCGGACAGGGCCAGCACCCCGCGCGCCGTCTCGATGATGGGGATGACGGCGATGCCGGTGGCCGCCGCCTGGCGGACCTCTTCGGCGCTCTCGGCCTTGGGCAGCACGATGCCGCTGACATTGGGCTGGCCACGCAGGGCGGCCAGGTCATCGGCATGCCAGGCAGTGCCGGCGCCGTTGATCCGGACCCACAGATGCTTGTCGCGATGCGCCGCCAGGAAATCCAGCAGGGCGGCGCGCGCGCTCTGCTTGGCCTCGGGCTCGACGGCATCTTCCAGATCGACGATGACGCGATCGGCCGCCGTGGCCAGGGCCTTGGGGATTCGGTCGGGCCGCAGGGCGGGCACGAACAACGCGCTTCGGACAACAGAAGACATCACACAACCTCCGCAGCATGCAGGCGCGCCACGTCCTCGGGCGCGTACCCCAGCGATGCTAACACCGCGTCGGTGTTCTCGCCCACGCCCGGCACAGCCCCCATGCGGGGTTCGAACGCATTGCTGTGGGCGGGCGGCCGCAAGGCCGGCAGCCGGCCGGCCGGGCTGTCGATCTCGCGCCAGTTGCCGCGCGCCTGCAGCTGCGGATGCTGCCAGACACCCTGCATGTCGTTGACCCGCGCATTGGCGATCTGGGCCGCGTCCAGGCGCGCACTCACCTCGCCGATGGTCAGACCGGAGAAGGCCTGCACGATGAGCGCCCGCAGGGCCTCGCGATGGGCCACGCGTTGCGCATTGCCGGCGAAGCGGCTGTCTGCGGCCAGCGCCGGCTGCTGCAGCACCTGGGTGCAGAAGGCCAGCCATTCGCGCTCGTTCTGCAGACCCAGCATCACGGTGTGGCCATCGCCCACCGGGAACGGCCCATAGGGGTAGATGGTCGCATGGGCGGCGCCGGCCCGCGGCGGCGGGGCAGCGCCCTCGAAGGCGTAATACATCGGATAGCCCATCCACTCGACCATGCTCTCCAGCATGGAGACGTCGACGCGGCTGCCCAGCCCGGTCTTGCCGCGCAACAACAAGGCATTGAGGATGCCGCTGTAGGCGTACATGCCGGCCGAGATGTCGGCGATCGAGCAGCCGGCCTTGGCCGGCTCGTCGGGACTGCCGGTCACGGACACGAAGCCGCTTTCGCTCTGGATCAGCAGGTCATAGGCCTTCTTGTCCTGATAGGGGCCGCCTTCGCCGTAGCCGGAAATGTCGCAGACGATCAGACGCGGCAGGCGCGCATGCAGCGCCTCGAAGGACAGCCCCAGCCGGGCCGCCGCGCCGGGCGCCAGGTTCTGTACCAGCACATCGGCCTGCGCCAGCAAGCGCTCCATCACGTCGGCAGCCTCGGGCTTTTTCAGATCCAGGGCCAGGCTTTCTTTCGAACGGTTGGTCCAGACGAAATGCGAAGCCAGGCCACGCACCCGCTGGTCATAGGCGCGGGCGAAATCGCCCGCGCCGGGGCGCTCGACCTTGATCACGCGCGCGCCCATATCTGCCAGCTGGCGGGTGCAGAAAGGCGCCGCGATGGCGTGCTCCAGGCTGACGACGGTGATGCCGTCCAGGGGTCGCGGCCCGCTCATGCTTCGAACCTCAGTTCAGCCTGATGAGCCAGCGTGCCATCCTGCTCGGCCCACAGCTGCGCCTGGCCCGGCGCCTCGATGCGTCCGCCCACCTGAAAGGGGCGCGGAGCGATCAGGGGCCGCAGCCCACGGTAGGCCAGATGTTTGAGGCGCGCCTGCGGATGGGCCCGGCAGAATGCCGCCACCATGCTGGTGGCGATCAATGGGCCGTGCACCACCAGCCCGGGATAGCCCTCGACGCCCGTCACGTAGGGATGGTCATAGTGGATGCGATGGCCATTGAAGGTCACGGCCGAATAGCGGAACAGCAGCACCTCGCTGGGCTCGACGCTCTCCTGCCACTGCGCCTGGGGCGCGGGCTGGCTGCCTTCGAGCTTGGGCGGCGTGGGCTGACGATAGACGATATCCTGCTCTTCGGCGATGGCCAGCTCGCCGCCCTGGCGGAACTCATGGCGCACGGTCACGAACAGCAGTTGCCCGGTGCGGCCGTTTTTCTCCTGGATGGCGCTGACCCGGGAAACCCGCTCCGCCGGCTCACCGACGCGCAGCGGCTGACGGAACTCGACCCGCCCGCCGGCCCACATGCGGTTGCGGTCATCGGCTGGCGGCAGAAAGCCACCGCGCGCCGGGTGACCGTCGCGACCCAATCCGCCGGCATCGACCGGCTTGATGAAGAATGCCCACTGCCACAACGGCGGCAGCGCCTGGCCAGCCTGGGGCGCGGGCACCCCCAGCGTGGCTGCGATGCGCGCCGCGTGCAAGGGGTCGAGCGAATCGGGCTGACACTCGGTGCTGCCTATCCATTGATCCAAAGCGGGCTGGGACATGTCGTAGTGCTCCTGTATGTGACGGACAGGGGCAAGCATGCCCGCCGCCCGCGCGGGTGTAAATTCGTATTTCAGCAAGGCGGGCTTAGGCGCAAACGAAACACGGACGCCGGATGGCGCGGCAGCGATCAGCAGCCGCGAAATGCCGGCGGGCGCTTTTCGGCGAAAGCGCGCATGCCTTCCAGATAGTCTTCGGTATAACCCAGCGACTGCTGCCACTGCGCCTCCAGGTCGATCTGCTCGGCCAGCGTGTTGCTCCAGGATGCCTGCAGGGCCTGTTTGGCCGCGCCAAAAGCCCGGGTGGGGCCGCAAGCCAGCCGCCGGGCCAGATCGGCCAGCGTCTGCGGCAGGGCCTCGTCAGGCACGACCTGCCAGATGAGCCCCCAGTCCAGGGCCTGCTGCGCGCTGACCGGCTCGCCGAACAGCACCGCCCCCATGGCGCGCGCCTGGCCTGCCAGGCGCGGCAGAAAGTAGGTCCCGCCGGCATCCGGCAACAGGCTGATCTGGCTGAAGGCCTGCACGAACCGAGCCGAACCGGCCGCCACGACGACATCGCAGGCCAGCACCAGGCTGGCGCCTGCGCCAGCCGCCACGCCGTTCATCAGGCAGATCACGGGCACCGGCAAGGCGCGCAGGCGCAGGATCAGCGGGCGATACCAGCGCTTGAGCATCTCGCTCAGATCGCGCCGCGCGCCGTCCCGGGCGGACTGGCGCTCGGCCAGATCCTGGCCGGCGCAGAAAGCGCGACCGGCGCCGGTCAGGATGACGCCGCGCAGTCCCGGCTCGGCTTCCAGGACATCCAGCGCCTGCGACAGCTCTGCGTGCATGCGCTGGGTAAAGCTGTTGAGCCGCGCCGGCCGGTTCAGCGTGATGCGCGCCACGCCATCCTGAATGTCGAACAGGATCTGCTCATAGGCCAGGCGGGTCATGCCAGCTCCTCCCACTGCGCCAGCTGTTCGGCGGTATCGCCGAACAAGGCATCCAGCATGGTCAGCCGCTTGAAGAAATCCCCCACCTCCAGCTCATCGGTCATGCCCATGCCGCCATGCAGCTGCACCGCCGCCTGCCCGATCTCGCGGCCGCTGCGCGCCAGTTGCAACTTGGCGGCGGCGATCCCCCGGCGGCGCTCGCGCGGGTCGCTCTGCTTGAGCGCGGCGACCGCCACATAGGCCATCGACAAGGCCATCTCTTTGGCGACCAGCATGTCGGCCATGCGATGCTGGACCACCTGGAAAGCCGCCAGCGGCTGACCGAACTGCCGCCGCGTCTTGACGTAATCCAGCGTCAGTTCCAGCAGGCGCGACATCGCGCCCGCCCCATGCGCGCACAGCGCCGCAATGCCCCAGGCCAGCGCACGCTCCAGGGCTTGATCGGCCGCCTCCCCGCGCGCCAGCAGCGCCTGCGCGGGCAGGACAACCCGATCCAGCTGCAGGCGGGCGCAACGGCTGCGATCGAGCGTGGGCGTGTCGAGCCGCTGCAGCCCGGACGCCGACGCCGGCAGGGCGAACAGCAGGGTCTGCCCTTGGGGCCCGCGCGCCGTCAGCAGCATCAGATCCGCGGCAGCCCCATGCCACACCAGCGTCTTGACGCCGTTGAGCAGCCAGCCCTCGCCCTCGGGGGCGGCATGGCAATCCTGCGGCAATACGGCATAGCGCCGGCCCGGCTCCTGATAGGCCACTGTCGCCACGATCTCGCCCGTGGCGATGCCCGGCAGCCAGCTTGCCTGGGCCGCCGGCTCGCAGGCCTGCAAAATCGCGCTCGCCATGACGGCACTGGGGATGACCGGCTCGGCGACCAGGCCCCGGCCCAGTTCGAGATGCACAGGCAGCAGGCTGTCGGCCGGCTCGCCAAAGCCGCCGTACTCCTGCGGGATATTCAATCCCAGCACGCCCAGCCCGGCCAGCGCCTGCCAGACCTGCGGATCGAGCGTGCTGCGCGCGGCGCGCTCGCGCCGCTGGGCCATGCCCCAGTGCTGCGAGACCAGGCGCTGCACGCTGTCGGCCAGCATGCGTTGTTCATCGGAATAATCAAAGTCCATGCCTTGTTCCTCTGCGGATGGGATTGCGTTCACAGGCCCAGCATCATCCGGGCGATGATGCCTTTCTGCACCTCGGTGGTGCCGCCGTAAATGGAGGTCTTGCGCATGTCCACGTAGGCCGCGCCGGCGGCCGCCGCCATGGCCGGGCCGGGCCCCTGGAAAGCGGCGTCGGCCCGCAGCCAATCGGGGTCATAGGGCCAGGCGCAAGGGCCGGCCACTTCCATCTGCAGCATCGCCAGATCCTGCTGGATTTCGGAGCCGCGGATCTTCAGGATGGAGGCCTGCGGCCCGGGCGTGCCGTCGTTGCTGCTGGCCACGCGCAACAGCAGCATCTCCAGCGCCATGATGTCGATCTCCAGGTTCGAGAGCCGGTCGCGAAAGCGGCTGTCGGCCAGCAGCGGCCGGCCCCGCACCTGGGTCTGCGCCGCCATGCTCTTGAGCACCCCCAGCTCGCGATAGCAATGGCCCAGCCCGGCGATACCGGTGCGCTCGTGTCCCAGCAGGTACTTGGCGTAGGTCCAGCCCTTGTTTTCCTCGCCGACCAGCCCGCTGGCCGGCACGCGCACATCCTCCAGCCAGACCTCGTTGACCTCCTGCCCGCCGTCAAGCGTGCGGATCGGGCGGACCGTCACACCCGGCGAACGCATGTCCAGCAGAAGCATGGAGATGCCCTGCTGCGGGCGCGCATCGGGATCGGTGCGGACCAGGCAGAACATTTTGTCGGCATGCTGGGCCAGAGTGGTCCAGGTTTTCTGGCCGTTGACCACGTAATGATCGCCATCGCGCACGGCACGGGTCTTGAGCGAAGCCAGATCGGAGCCGGAGCCCGGCTCGGAGTAACCCTGACACCACCAATCCTCGACCCGGATCATGCGCGGCAGCAGCGTGGCGCATTGCTCTGCGCTGCCGTATTTCATCAGCACCGGGCCGATCATGCTCAGGCCGAAAGGCAGCAGACGGGGCGCGCCCGCGCGAAAGCACTCGATCTCGAAGATCAGGCGCTGCATCGCGTTCCAGCCGGTGCCGCCGTGCTCCCGGGGCCAGTTCGGCGCGCCCCAGCCGTGATCCGCGAGAATGTTGTGCCAACGCACGTAATCGTCGCGCTCCAGGCGCTGATGGCGCAGGGTGCGCTCGCGGATATCCTGCGGCAATTGCTGTTGCGCGAACGCGCGCACCTCGTCGCGAAAGCGCTGCTCCGTGGCAGTCCAGGTCAGGTTCATGTCTTCCTCCTTGGCCCTATCTAGCCATGCGCGCCTGAGTCCGGCAATTTGGCTATGCCGAAGGGCGGCTTCCGCCAGGACAGAGGGCTGGCAGCCTACGCTTGCGCAAAAGCCCTGCTTAAGCAATGAAGAATGGCCCGCTGCGCCCGGCTCGCGCCACACTTGCCGGCAAGTCATCCCGGAGCCGTTCATGACCCCACACCCTCTTCCCGATGCCTGTGCCGGCGGCGCAGACGCCACCTTCCGCCAGGCGCTCGATGCCGGCCGCTTCCTGATCCAACGCTGCGAGGCCTGCGAACGCGCCGTGTTCTACCCGCGCATGATCTGCCCGCATTGCGGCGCCGACCGGCTGCGCTGGATCGAGCCCGAGGGGGCCGGCGTGGTCTATGCCACCACCGTGGTGCGGCGCAAGCCCCAGGCCGGGGGCGACTACAACGTGGCGCTGATCGATCTGGCCGAAGGCGTGCGCATGATGAGCCGCGTCGACGGCACGCCCCCCGGGCAGGTCGCCATCGGCATGGCGGTAAGGGCACGCGTGATTCAGGAAAACGGCCAGGGCCTGGTGGTCTTCGCGGCACAGGAGGAAACCCGATGAGCATGCGTGAACTGCGTGGCGCGGTGGCGGTGGCCGGCGTCGGCCATGCCGGGCTGGGACAGGCCAACGGCTATACCGAAATGGAAATCCTGGTGCAGGCCGCGCAGCGTGCGGTGGCCGATGCTGGGCTGAGCATGCGCGATATCGACGGCATCTGCACAGCCAGCGTGGCCGCGCCCATGTGGGCCATGCCGGTGATCGAGCACCTGGGCATCCGCCCCAGCTTCATCGACAGCACCATGCTGGGTGGATCGAGTTTCGTGGCGCACCTGATGCCGGCCTTGCATGCCTTGGCCAGCGGCCAGTGCCAGGCCGTGCTGGTGTGCTACGGCAGCACCCAGCGCACATCGAGCCTGAACCGGGCCGAGATAGGCCGGGTACGCAAGCAGTTCGACCCCCAGCCCTATGAAGCCCCCTATGACCCGCTCAGCCCGCTGAGCTCCTATGCCCTGGCTGCCTCGCGCCACATGCATCAGTACGGCACGCGGCGCGAAGACCTGGCCCAGGTCGCCCTGGCCGCCAACCAGTGGGCGCAGCTGAACCCCGAAGCGCAGCTGCGCGAAGCGCTCACCCTGGAGCAGATCCTGGGCGCGCGCATGGTGTCGGATCCCCTGAGCGTGCGCGACTGCTGCCTGGTCACCGATGGCGCCGGCGCCTATGTGCTGGTGCGCGCCGAGCGTGCTCGCGATCTGCCGCGCCCGCCGGTCTACGTGCTGGGCAACGCCACCGCCGTCTGGAATCGCCAGATCTCCTCGATGGAGGACCTGACCATCACCGCCGCCACGGAATCCGGCGCCGCCGCCTATGCCATGGCGGGCGTCGCGCCGGCCGACATCGACGTGGTCGAGCTGTATGACGCCTTCACCATCAATACCCTGTTGTTCCTGGAGGACCTCGGTTTCTGCCGCAAGGGCGAAGCGCGCGACTTCATCGCCAACGGCGCGATCGCACCGGGCGGACGCCTGCCGGTCAACACCAACGGAGGCGGCCTGTCCTGCATCCATCCCGGCATGTACGGCGTTTTCATCATGATCGAAGCGGTGCGGCAGCTGCGGGGCGAATGCGGCGCACGCCAGGTCGCCGGCGCCGAGCTGGCGCTGGTGCACGGAAATGGCGGTACCCTTTCCAGCCAATCCACTGCCATTCTCGGCACCCAGGCCACTCTTTGATCCCTGAATCCAACGATGTCTCTCGCACACCCCACACGCATTCATGAATTGCTGGCTGCCCAGGCCGCGCGCCAACCCGACGCCGTGCTGCTGCACGAGGAGGACGGCGGGCGCTGCACCTATGGCGAGCTGTGGCGCCAGGTCGGCGCAGCCGCCGAATGGCTGCAGGCCCAGGGCGTGCAACCCGGCCACCGCGTGCTGGTGGTGGGCGAAAACTGCCGGGCCATGCTGCTGGCGCTCTTTTCGTGCAGCGTGCTGGGAGCCTGGCCGGTCGGCGTCAACGCCCGCCTGAGCGCGCGCGAGATCGCCACCATCCAGACGCACGCGCAGCCGCAGATTGCGCTCTACACCAGCGGCGTCTCGACGGCCGCGCGCGCCCATGCCGAACAGGCCGGGGCCATGCCGGCCGACGCCGGGGTCTGGGGCGAAGGCCTGGACCACTGGCGCGCGTCGCAGGCCACGCCGGCCGAACCGCCATCCATCGCTGCGCTGGTGGCAACCGTGATCTATACCTCCGGCACCACGGGTGCGCCCAAGGGGGTGATGGTGCCTCACCGCGGCCTGGTGCACTTTGCCGGCATTTCGGCCGCCTCGCGTCGTCTGCAGCCGACCGACATTGCCTATGCCGCCCTGCCCCTGTCGCACATTTTCGGCATCGCCACCGTGCTGCTGGCCACCATTGCCGGCGGTGCCAGCCTGGTGCTGCGCAGCCGCTTCGACCCCGCCGACGTGCTGCGCTCGCTGACGGATCCGGGCATCACCATTCTGCAGGGCGTGCCGACCATGTTCACGCGCCTGCTGGCGGCCATCCCAGAACCGCGTTCGCCGATCAGCTCACGCCTGCGATACGTGTACACCGGCGGCGCGGCGCTCGACCCGACGCTCAAGCGCGATGTCGAACGCCAATTCGGCGTTCCCATGCACCACGGCTACGGGATCACCGAGTACGCCGGCTCGATGTTCATCACCGAGATCGACCAGCCGCGCCAGGACTGCACGGCCGGCGTGGCGGTCGAGGGCGTGCAATGGCATATCGGCGAACTGGACGCTCCCTGCCAGCCGCCGGGCGAGCCGGGCCAGATCCTGATCCGCGGACCCGGCGTCATGCTGGGTTACTACAAAGCCCCCGAACAGACCGCCCAGGCCCTGCTGCCCGGAGGCTGGCTCAACACCGGCGATATCGGCTACGTGGACCACAGCGGCGCGCTGTTCATTTCCGGACGCAGCAAGGACCTGATCATCCGCTCGGGCTTCAACGTCTATCCGCTGGAGGTGGAAAGCGTCATCAACGCCTACCCCGGCGTGCGCCTGTCGGCGGTGGTCGGGCGGGTCACGCCCGACCACAACGAGGAGGTCGTGGCCTTCATCGAGCCGATGCCGGGCGCGCGCGTCGATACCGCCGCGCTCAGTCTGCATCTGCGCAGCCAGCTCGCCCCCTATAAGTGCCCCGCGGAATTTCATTTCATCGATGCGATTCCCACCACCGTGAGCGGCAAGCTGCTCAAGCAACCGCTCAAACAAAGACTGGCCTAGCCCGATTGGCAAACCGATTGCGCAGCGCCGGTCACATACCAAGGAGACAGGAGCGTGACCCTCAGACCGTTGTTTGCTGCCTTGACTGCCACCCTGATGCTTGCCGCCGCGCCGGCGCAATCGGCCTACCCTGATCATCCCATCCGCCTGCTCGTGGGCTATGCGCCGGGCGGGCCGGTCGACACCACCGCGCGCGTGTTCGCCAAGTACCTCGGCGACGAGCTCGGCCAGACCATCGTGGTCGAAAACCGCGCCGGCGCCAGCGGCATGATCGCCGCCGACGCGATCGCCAAAGCCGCGCCCGACGGCTACATGCTGGGCTTCGCGGCCAGCCCCACCCTGACGATGTCGCCCCAGGTCCAGCGCAGCAAACTGTTCGACCCGCGCCGCGACTTCACGCCGGTCGGCCTCATCGTCGATTACACCAACGTGCTGCTGGCCGGCCCGCAGATCGCCGCGCGCGACGTCTCCGAGCTCATCGCCTATGCCCGCGCCAACCCCGAGAAAGTCGCCTTCGGCTCGGCCGGCGTGGGCGCCTCCAACCACCTGTCGGCCGAACTCATGAAAAAGCTGACCGACGCGCCGATGCTGCACGTGCCCTACCGCGGCAACGCCCCGGCCATGATGGATGTGGTCAGCGGCAAGATCACTTTCATGTTCGACATCACCAGCACCGCCATCCCTTTCATCAACAGCGGCAAGGCACGCGCCCTGGCAGTCACGTCGCGCACCCGCAATCCGGAACTGCCCGACGTGCCGACCATGGCCGAAGCCGGCCTGAAGGACTACGAGGTGATGGGCTGGTACGCCCTGATCGCGCCGCCCGGACTGCCCGGGGCGCAGCGCACGCGCCTGGCCGACGCCTTGCTGGCCGTCTCGCGCGATGCAGGCTTTCGCAAGGCCATGATCGAAGGCGGCTACCGCATCAACGACGGCGATGCGCGTGCCTTGCAGGCCCGCATCGAAGACGAGTACGCGCTCTGGTCGGATGTTGTCGAAAGCGCGGGCATCCAGGCCAACTAAAGACCGTCACGGCGACGCCAGGACGGCAGCCGTCCTGGCGTCGGCCCGCTCATGAAAGCGTGATGCCGGCGCTGCGGATCACCTCGCGCCATTTTTCGATCTCGGCCTGCAGGAAGGCGCGGAAGGCCTGTGGCGACCCAGGCTGCGCCTGCGCGCCGGCGGCCAGCAGCTTCCCGGCGATGGCCGGGTCGCTCAGCACCTGCACCATATCGGCGTTCACGCGCGCAATGAGCGCCGGCGGCGTGCCCTTGGGCGCGAGCAGTCCGCTCCAGGAATAGGCTTCGTAGCCCGGCAGCCCCGACTCGGCGATGGTGGGCTGATCGGGAAACATGGCCGAACGCTGCGGCGTTCCCACCCCCAAGGCACGCACGCGCCCGGTGCTCAGATGCGGCACGGCCGACGGTCCGTCGGCAAACATCATCTGCACCTGCCCGCCCAGCAGATCCTGCATCGCCGGCGCGCTGCCGCGATACGGCACGTGCTGGATCTTCACGCCCGCCAGACTGTTGAAAAGCTCGCCCGCCAGATGCGTGCCGCCGCCCGTGCCCGACGAACTGAACGACAGCGCCCCCGGGCGCGCCCGGGCGTATTCCACCAGCTCCTGGACGGAGTGCACGGGCAGGTCCGGATGGACCACCAGCACGATGGGAAACACCGCGGTCATGCCGACCGGCTCGAAGTCCTCCAGGATGTCATAGGAAAGCGTGTCGTGCAGGCTGGGCAGCACGGCATGGTGGATGGCGGCGAAGAAGAAGTGGTAGCCGTCAGCCGGCGCCTTGGCGGCGAACTGCGCCCCCACGATGCCGCCCGCCCCGGAGCGGTTGTCCACCACTGCCGGTTGCGACCACCGCTCGCCCAACGGCAGGGTGGTGAAACGCGCGGCCGTGTCCACCGGCCCGCCCGGCGGAAATGGCACGATGAAATTGACGGCGCGCGCAGGCCAGGCTTGCGCGCGCGCCGCGAGGGGCAGGCAGAGGGAGGCGAGCGCCAGGCTGGCGCCCAGGCTGAGCCGACGACGCTGTTGATCGATCACGGTTGTCTCCTTGTCGGTATCGGTGTGATGACGCGTTCGGCGACGGCGCAACTTGTCACCGATAGCCCGATACTCGCGCAGGCCGCAGGATTTGCCGATACGCATTTCCCTAAGGGCCCGTTCACCCACAGGAAAGTCAGGCCGCCCGGCGTGCCGTCCGATACCTCAGAAACAAGCGATCCGCCCCTCAGGCGGGGGCATGCGCGGCACGCTGCAGATGATCGATGAAAGACTCGCAGAAATGCGGCATGTCGCGGCCGCGCTGACGGCACAACAGACGATCGCGCAAGGCCCAGCTTTCCTGCAGGCGCAGGATGCGCAGCGCTTGCGGCCGGCTGTAGCGCAAGGCACAGGCGCGCGGCACCACCGCGATGCCCGCCCCCGCCTCGACCATGCGGCAGACGGCCTCGAAGCTGCCGACATGCACGCGCTGGCAGATGCGCTTTCCGAGTGACGTGGCGCAGTCCTCCAGAAAGGTCTGGATGGCGCTGGAGGGATGAATGCCGACGAACTGCTGCGTATCGACGATATCGGAAAACCGCAGCGACTCGGCCCCGGCCAGCGCGTGGTCCAGCGAGGTCACCACCACCAGCTCATCGCGAAACAGCGGCATGACATCCAGGCCGGTCACGTCGATATTCCCGGCCACCAGGCCGAAATCGGCGCTGCCGTTGCGCACCGCGATGACGATGTCGCCCGAGTTCTTCTCTTCGAGTTCGACATCCACATCGGGATTCTCGGCCAGGAAGGTGGACAAGGCATCCGCCAGGAAAGAATTGGTGGCGGTCGTGTTGGCCAACAGGCGCAGACGCCCCTTGAGCCCGTCGGCATAGGGTTGCAGGTCCGCGTACAGGCACTCCAGCTGGCGGAACACCGAATGCGCATGCCGCAACAGCACTTCTCCGGCCGGCGTGAGCGAAACCCCCGTTGCCATGCGCTGCAGCAGGCGCGTCTTGAAGGCCTCTTCCATGTTCTTGACGCGGGCGCTGGCCGCAGGCAGCGACAGAAAGGTGCGTTCGGCTGCCCGCGTGAGGTTCAGGGTCTCACCCACGTTCAGAAACAGTCGCAGGTCGGTCAGGTCATGTCTCATGTTCCACCACGCAGAAGGGGGGCATTTCTAATTCTGAATTCTGCCCAAGGCCCTTTGGAATCTACCATGCAGAGGTGCTGCAAGCCACTTGGCAAAGACCCGGCAATTATCCATGCGGCCCCGTGGCCGCAGCGATCAAGGAGTGATTTCAATGAGCGCAGCCGTATCCGGCAAGGTAGTCATCGTCACCGGCGCAGGTGGCGGCATCGGGCGCGAGATCGCGCTGGCCATGGCGCGCGCCGGCGCCAAGGTGGTGGTCAACGACATCGGCGTGTCGCTCAACGGCGAAGGCGGCACCCAGGGGCCGGCCAGGGCCGTGACCGAGGAGATCCGGCGCGCCGGGGGAGAGGCCCTGGCCAACACCGACAGCGTGGCCGCCTACGACAGCGCCAGCGAGGTGCTGCGCGCTGCCGTCGAACACTTCGGCCGCATCGACGCGGTGGTGAACAACGCCGGCAACCTGCGCGACCGCGTGTTCCACAAGATGAGCGAGCAGGAATGGCGCCAGGTGCTGGACGTGCATCTGAACGGCTCGTTTTTCATGAGCCGCGCCGCCGCGCCATATTTCCGCGAGCAAGGCAGCGGCAGCCTGGTGCACATGACCTCGACCTCGGGGCTGATCGGCAACTTCGGCCAGGCCAACTATGCGGCCGCCAAGCTGGGCATCGTGGCGCTGTCCAAATCCATTGCGCTGGACATGGCGCGCTACAACGTGCGCTCGAACTGCATCGCGCCCTTTGCCTGGAGCCGCATGACCGACTCCATCCCGGCCGAGACCGACGAGGAAAAGGCCCGCGTCGAGAAGCTCAAGAAGATGGAGGCCGGCAAGGTCGCGCCATTGGCCGTGTATCTCGCCAGCGACATGGCGCAGGCAGTCAATGCGCAGGTGTTCGCGGTACGCGCCAACGAAATCATGCTGATGAGCCAGCCGCGGCCGCTGCGCTCGGTGCATCACGCCGAGGGCTGGACGCCCGAGCGCATCGGCGAAATCGCCATGCCGGCGATGCGCAAGCACTTCTATGCGCTGGAGCGTTCGCCGGACGTCATCGACTGGGACCCTATCTGAGCTCGCCATGGCATTGGACTACGACACCGTCAAGCACTGGGCGTTTCCCGACGTCGAGCAGCATTACACCGACAAGGACACCATGCTTTATGCGCTGGGCATCGGGCTGGGACAGGACCCGCTCGACACCCGCCAGCTGCGCTACGTCTACGAGAAAGACCTCATCGCATTTCCGACCATGAGCGTGGTGCTGGGCTATCCGGGGTTCTGGATGCGCGACCCGCGCGCCGGCATCGACTGGGTGCGCATCGTGCATGGCGAACAACGCCTGACCCTGCACAAGCCCCTGCCCGCCTCGGGCCGGGTGCTCGGCCGCAGCCGCATCACCCATGTGGTGGACAAGGGACGCGAACGCGGCGCCATCGTCGTCACCGAGCGAACGCTGCACGACATGGCCGGCGACTGCCTGGCCACGCTGCAGCAAAGCACCTTCTGCCGCGGCGATGGCGGCTTCGGCCAGGGCGACGCGCCGCCCGAGCCCCTGCCCCCCGCCCCCGAACGCCAGCCCGACCTGCAGTGCACCCTGCCCATCGCGCCCAACGCCGCGCTGCTGTATCGCCTGAATGCCGACCCCAACCCTCTGCATGCCGATCCCGGCGTGGCCAGGCGGGCCGGCTTCGAGCGCCCCATCCTGCACGGGCTGTGCTCCTTCGGCGTAGCCGCGCACGCCATCGTAAGCCGCTGCTGCGATTACGACGCCACCCGCCTGCGGGCCCTGAACGTGCGCTTCAGCGCCCCGGTCTACCCGGGAGAATCCCTGCGGTGCGATATCTGGCGCATGAACGAACGCGAGCTGCGCTTTGCCGTGCGCAGCGTGCAGCGCGATGTGGTCGTGATGAGTCACGGCACCGCCGAGGTGACGCCATGAGCCGCCCGCCACCGCTGCAGGGCATCCGGGTGCTGGACCTGTCGCGCATTCTGGCCGGCCCCTGGTGCACCCAGAACCTGGCCGACCTGGGCGCAGACGTCATCAAGATCGAGCGCCCCGATACCGGCGACGACACGCGCGCCTGGGGGCCTCCCTACATCAAGGATGGCGCGGGCCGCGACAGTGCCGAGTCGGCCTACTACAGCAGCGCCAACCGCAACAAACGCTCGGTGCGCGCCGACATCGCCTCGCCGCAGGGCGCGGCGCTGATCCGCGAACTGGCGCAGGACAGCGACATCCTGGTGGAGAACTTCAAGGTCGGCGGGCTGCAGAAATACGGCCTGGACTATGACAGCCTGAGCACGCTCAACCCGCGCCTGATCTACTGCTCGGTCACCGGCTTCGGCCAGGACGGCCCCTACGCCAGGCGGCCGGGCTACGACTTCATGATCCAGGGCATGGGCGGCCTGATGAGCATCACCGGCGAACGCGACGAGCTGCCTGGCGGCGGTCCGCAGAAGGCCGGCGTGGCCGTCACCGACATCATCACCGGCATGTACGCCACCGTGGCGGTGCTGGCTGCGCTCCAGGAGCGCCATCGCAGCGGCCTGGGGCAGCACCTGGACATTGCGCTGCTGGACAGCCACGTGGCCATGCTGGCCAACCAGAACGCCAATTACTTCAACTCCGGCCAGGCGCCCCGACGGGCCGGCAACGCCCACCAGAACGTCGTGCCTTATCAGGTGTTCGCCGCGGCCGACGGGCATTTGATCGTGGCCACCGGCAATGAAAGCCAGTATCGCGCCTATTGCCACGCCATCGGCGCGCCCGGCCTGGCTGAGGACCCGCGCTTCGTGACCAACCATCTGCGTGTCACGCATCGCGACACCCTGGTGGCCCTGCTGGCAGATATCATGCGGCAACGCACGCGGGATGACTGGATCAGCCGCCTGGAGGCTGCGGGCGTGCCTTGCGGGCCGATCAATGACATTGCGCAGGCCTTCGCGCATCCGCAGGCACAGGCGCGCCAGTTGCGGCGCAGCCTGCCGCACCCCCTGGGCGGCATGGCCGATGTGACGGCCAGTCCCTTGCGCTTTTCGGCCTCGCCCGTGGTGTATCGCGCCGCGCCGCCCTTGCTGGGACAGCACACCGAGGAGGTGCTGCGGGACCTGCTGGGAAAGTCCCCGCAGGCCATCGCCGACTACGTGGCCAGCCTCGGGCCCTGAGGCCCGGCGGCTGGCCCCGGCATCAGGCCGTGGCGACCGGGATCTTGCCGATGCGGGCCTGCCATTCCTTGGGGCCGGTGGTGTGCACCGACGTGCCTTCGGCATCCACCGCCACCGTCACCGGCATGTCCTTGACGTCGAACTCGTAGATGGCTTCCATCCCGAGGTCTTCGAAGGCCAGCACCTTGGCCTCGCGGATCGCCTTGGACACCAGGTAGGCCGCGCCGCCCACGGCCATCAGGTAAGCCGACTTGTGCTTCTTGATGGCCTCGATGGCGACCGGACCGCGCTCGGACTTGCCGATCATGGAGATCAGGCCGGTCTGCGCCAGCATCATCTCGGTGAACTTGTCCATGCGCGTGGCGGTCGTGGGGCCGGCCGGGCCGACCACTTCGTCGCGCACCGGATCGACCGGGCCGACGTAGTAGATGACGCGGTTGGTGAAGTCAACCGGCAGCTTCTCGCCCTTGGCCAGCATGTCCTGGATGCGCTTGTGCGCGGCATCGCGGCCGGTCAGCATCTTGCCCGACAGCAGCAGGGTCTGGCCCGGCTTCCAGCTGGCGACTTCTTCACGCGTGAGCGTATCCAAGTTGACCTGCTTGGACTTGTTGTAGTCCGGCGCCCAGTGCACGTCCGGCCACTCGCTCATGGCGGGCGGATCCAGGCGTGCCGGGCCCGAGCCGTCGAGCACGAAGTGCGCGTGACGCGTGGCGGCGCAGTTCGGGATCATGGCCACAGGCTTGGAAGCGGCGTGGGTCGGGAAGGTGTTGATCTTGACATCCAGCACAGTCGTCAGGCCGCCCAGGCCCTGCGCGCCGATACCCAGCGCGTTGACCTTTTCGTAGAGCTCGATGCGCAGCTCTTCGAGTTTGTTCTGCGGGCCGCGGGCCAGCAGTTCGTACATGTCGATGTCTTCCATCAACGATTGCTTGGCCATCAGCATGGCCTTCTCGGCCGTGCCGCCCACGCCGATGCCCAGCATGCCCGGCGGGCACCAGCCGGCGCCCATCGTCGGCACCGTCTTGAGCACCCAGTCCACCAGCGAATCGCTGGGGTTGAGCATCACGAACTTGGTTTTGTTTTCCGAGCCGCCGCCCTTGGAGGCGATCTGCACGTCGACGGTGTTGCCCGGCACCAGTTCGACGTGCAGGATACAGGGCGTGTTGTCACGCGTGTTGCGACGCGCGAACAGCGGGTCATCCAGCACCGAGGCGCGCAGCGGATTGTCCGGGTTGGTATAGCCCTGGCGCACGCCTTCGTCGCACAGTTCCTGCAGGCTGCGACGCGTGTCGAAGCGCACGTCCATGCCGACTTTCAGGAAGACGTTGACGATGCCGGTGTCCTGGCACAGCGGGCGCTTGCCTTCTGCGCACATGCGCGAGTTGGTCAGGATCTGCGCCATCGCATCACGCGCAGCCGGACTTTCTTCGCGCTCATAGGCGCGCGCCAGGTGGCGGATGTAATCGACGGGGTGGTAGTAGCTGATGAACTGAATCCCGTCGGCGATCGACTGGATCAGGTCTTCTTCTTTGATGAGAACGGTCATGACAGTACGGTAGGGGACAACGAAAAGATCGGGCCGGACAGCGCCGTCCGGCCCCGCAGATGAATGGTTTACTTGCCTTGCCAGACGGGCTTGCGCTTTTCGGCGAAGGCCGTGGCGCCTTCCTTGGCGTCGGCGGAGCTGAAGATGTGGGCGATGAGCGGACGCTGGCGGTCGAACATGCCTTCCTGCTCCCAGTCGAGCGATTGCTGCACGATGCTCTTGGCGGTCTGCACGGCCAGCGGGCCGTTCTCGACGATGACGCGCGCCAGAGCCAGTGCGCCCTCCAGCGCCTGGCCCGGTTCGGTCAGGCGGTTGACCAGGCCCAGCTGATGCGCGCGCTCGGAGGCAAGCATGTCGCCGGTCAGGATGATTTCCATGGCGACGTGATAGGGCAGGCGCTGCGGCAGACGCAACATGCCGCCCGAGCCCGCCACCAGGCCGCGCTTGACTTCGGGCAGGCCGAACCTGGCGTTGCTGGCCGCCACGATCAGGTCGCAGGCCAGCGCCATTTCGCAGCCTCCCGCCAGGGCATAGCCTTCCACGGCGGCGATCAGCGGCTTTCTGGGCGGACGTTCGTTCAGGCCGGCAAAGCCGCGCCCCGGCACCAGCGGACGCTGGCCGCTCTGGGCAAAGGCCTTCAGGTCCATGCCGGAGGAGAAGGTGCCGCCCGCGCCGGTCAGGATACCGATGCGGATGTCGTCGCGGCTATCGAGCTGCTCCAGTGCGGCGGCCATGGCCTGCGCGGTTTCGAGGTTGATGGCGTTCTTGGCCTCGGGACGGTTGACCGTAATGATCTGGATACCGTCGGCGACTTCGACCTTGACCAACTCTGACATGTGATGCTCCTTCCGTAGGCGTTTGGGAACGGCTCCCAACTTCTATATAAGACTGGACAAACCGAATCATACGACCATTGCGGCTTCCGGCCCTGAATAAGACCCCCTCACGCCCGGATCACTATATTGACCGCCCCGCGCCGTATCCGGCCGCACCGGGCCAGGCCCAGCCAGCCGGCCGGCGGCCGGCGCGCGGTCAATAAACTGACCACCTCAGTGGCGGGACGAAACAAAGCCAAAGGCCCTGCTTATAGTAGCCGCCATCACAACCCCGCCTACTCGGAGCACCACCATGGCTGTACCCCAGGACTCGTTGGTCTACATCAAATCGCCCGCCGCCGCGGCCCAGGACAGCATCGGTGCCATCGAGGACACCGTCAGGGACATCATCGCCCAGGTGCGCAGCCGGGGCGATGAGGCGGTGCGCGAGTACTCGCGCCGCTTCGACGGCTGCGACACCCCCGTGCTGGAGGTGAGTCTGGCGCAGCGGCAGGCGGCCGTGGCGGCCCTCGATCCGCAGACACGCGCCGACACCGAATTCGCCATCGAACGCGTGCGGGCCTTCGCCCAGGCCCAGCTGGCCACCGTGCTGCCGCTGGAGATCGAAGCGCTGCCCGGCCTGCACCTGGGCCATCGGGTCATTCCGGTGGCGCGCATCGGCGCCTATGTGCCGGGCGGGCGCTACCCCATCCTGTCGGCGCCGGTCATGACCATCGTGCCGGCCAAGGTGGCCGGCTGTGACGAGGTGATCGCCTGCCTGCCGCCGGGAGCGCATCCCGCCATGATCGCCGGCTGCCACCTCTCCGGCGCCGACCGCATCTTCCTGGTGGGCGGCGCGCAAGCGATCGCTGCGATGGCCTGCGGCACCGAATCCATCCCGGCCGTCGACAAGATCGTCGGCCCCGGCAATGCCTACGTCAACGAAGCCAAGCGGCAGGTATTCGGCGAGGTCGGCATCGACCAGCTGGCCGGGCCGAGCGAGATCTTCGTGGTCGCCGACGACAGCGGCGACCCCCATATGATCGCCGCCGATCTGCTGGCTCAGGCCGAGCACGACGTGCGCACCCGGGTGGGCCTGATCACCACCAGCGCCGAGCTGGCGCATGCGACGCTGGCCGAGGTCCAGGCCCAGCTGAAGGACCTGCCCACCGCACCGGTGGCCGCGCGCGCCTGGGAAGACTACGGCGAGATCGTGCTGTGCCCCGACGAAGCCGCCATGCTGGCCTACTCCGACCGCGTCGCCGCCGAGCATCTGCAGGTCCACACCCGCGACCCGCATGCCACGGCGGCCCGTCTGCGCAACTACGGCTCGCTGTTCATCGGGCCGCTGGCCAGCGTGGTCTATTCCGACAAGTGCTGCGGCACCAACCATACGCTGCCGACCATGGGCGCGGGCCGCTACACCGGCGGGCTCTGGGTCGGCTCTTTCCTGAAGATCTGCACGCACCAATGGCTGGATGCGCGCGGCGTGGCCGCCGTGGCGCCGCCGGCCGAGCGCCAGAGCCGCAGCGAAGGCATGGAAGGCCATCGCCGCGCGGCCGCCTTGCGCATGGCCTGATCGCC
>NZ_FKBR01000035.1:0-133650 GCF_900078335.1 Bordetella trematum | reverse complement strand
GCCCACATCCGGCAGGCCCGCCGCTTGCGGCGGGCCTGCCGGGCGCCACCACGATAACCACACAAGGGGACAAGACATGACAACCATCACCCGCGGCCTGGCCGCCCTGCTTGCCGGCTGCCTGCTGAGCGCGCCCGCGCTGGCGGCCGATCCCTGGCCCAACCGGCCGATCCGGCTGATCGTGCCCTTCCCGCCGGGCGGCACCACCGACGTGCTGGCGCGCACGCTGGCCGAACCGCTGGCCAAGCAGCTGGGCCAGACCGTCGTGGTCGAGAACCGCAACGGCGCGGCCGGCCGCATCGGCAGCGAGTTCGTCATTCGCGCCGACCCGGACGGCTACACCCTGGGCATCGCCACCGTCAGTTCGCACGCCGTCACCCCCGTGGTGTACAGCGGCATCAGCTACGACCCCGTGCGCGACCTCGCGCCGATCACGCGGCTGGCGTCGGTGCCCAATGTGCTGACCATCGGGCCCTCGGTGCCGGCGCAAGATCTCGCCAGCTTCGTGGCGCTGCTCAAGGACAAGCCCAACACCTATACCTACGGTTCGGCCGGCGCCGGTTCGGAGGCCAACATGATGGGCGAACTCTTCAAGCTCAGCACCGGCACGCAGATGATGCACGTGCCGTATCGCGGTTCCAGCCCCGCGCTGCAGGACGCGCTGGGCGGACAGATTGCCGCCGTATTCGACAACCTGCCGTCATCGCTGCCCTTCATCCGCAACGGCGACCTCAAGGCGCTGGCCGTGGCCTATCCCACCCGCCTCGAGGCCCTGCCGGACGTGCCGACCTTCGCCGAGGCCGGCATCCCGGAAGTCAACGACGCCTCGTGGTTCGGCCTGGTCGCGCCGGCGCACACCCCGCCGGAAATCATCGACCGCGTCCAGCAGGCCGTGGCGCAGGTGCTGCAAATGCCGCAGGTGCGTGACAAACTGGCCGGGTTTTCCGCCGTGCCCGTGGGCAATCGACCGGACGTCTTTGCCGCCGAACTGCGGGCCGAAATCGACAAGCAGCGCGCGACCGCGCAACGTGCCGGCATCACGCTGAACTGAAAGGAGCCCCCCCATGCCCGCCTACCGTGTGCTGGTCGGCCAGCTGTTCCAGGAAACCCACGGCTTCACGCCTGTCCTCACCCCGCTGGATGCCTTCGAGATCGAGCGCGGCCAGGCCATGCTGCAGGCCAATGCCGCCGCCGATTCGGTGTTGGGCGGCATCCTGCGCACGCTGCAAGAAGAAGGCTGCGAGGCCGTGCCGACCCTGGCGGCCCGGGCC
Organism: Bordetella trematum; assembly: GCF_900078335.1. Taxonomy (GTDB): domain Bacteria; phylum Pseudomonadota; class Gammaproteobacteria; order Burkholderiales; family Burkholderiaceae_B; genus Bordetella; species Bordetella trematum. Next base: position 132,379 of record NZ_FKBR01000035.1, on the reverse strand, counting down.
CGCCCGGGCGGGCGGGTCGAAGACAGTGCCTACGAGGCGCTGCGCGCGCCGCTGCTGGCGCGCGCAGCGCAGGGGGGCTTTGACGCCATCGCGCTATGCCTGCACGGTTGCATGCAGACGGAATCCCTCGACAGCGCCGAGGCCGAACTGCTGACAGCGCTGCGCGCGCTGGTGGGTCCCGGGATGCCCATCGTGGCGGGCTTCGACCTGCACGCCCACGCGATTGCGCCGATGCTCTCGCAACTGGACTTTGCCTCGGCCTACAAAACCAACCCCCATGCCGACGCCGCCGCAACCGGCCAGCGCGTGGCGCAGGAACTGCTGCGCCAATTGCGCGGCGGGCCCCGGCCGCAAGGCTTCTGCGTGCACGTGCCGATGCTCACGCGCGGCAATGACGAAACCGCCCGCGGCCCGCTGGCCCGCCTGCATGCGCAGGCCCGCCAGGCCGTTGAAGCCGACCCCGGCCTGCTCGATGTCTCGATCTTCAACGTCAATCCCTTCATCGATGGCGTCGGCGTGGGGCAGACCGTCCTGGCCTACGGCCTGGGCGAAGCCGCGGACCGCGCCCGCCAGCTGGCGCTGAGTCTGGCCCGCGCGCTCTGGGACGAGCGCGACGCCTTTGTGCATGCCTTGCCCGATGTCGATCAGTTGCTGGCGCGCCATCGCGACAGCGCCTGCCTGACGCTGGGCGACTTTGGCGACCGCGTGCTGGCCGGCGGCCCGGGCGACAGCCTGCACGTACTGGAGCGCGCGCTGGCAGGCAGCCAGCGGCGCATCGCAGCCATCGTCAGCGATCCGCAGGCGCTGGCCGCCTGCCAGCGCGCCGGCCTGCAGGCCGAGCTGACCCTGACCGCGGGCGGCGCCTACAGCCCGGACTGCGCCCCCCTGACCCTCAACGGCCGGGTCAAGGCCCTGGGCGACGGCGTCTTTCGCAACCGCGGCACTTTCATGCGCGGCGCCACGCTGCGCCTGGGCCCGCATGCCGTGCTGAGCCACCCGCGCTTTGACCTGCTCATCACCCAGGACGCCGTCATGTCGCAGGATCCCGGCTGCTATCTGGATGCCGGCATCGATCTGACCGCCTGCCAGCTGATCGTGGCCAAATCCGGCTACCACTTCAAGCTGGCCTTCGACACGCTGGGCGCCTGCGACTGCGCGGAAACGCCCGGCCTGACCGGCTACCCCCCGCAACGCCTGCCGTTCGAGCGCGCCCGCCCGCTCTACCCGCTGGATCAACCCGACTACCACGCCCGCGCCGTCGCGCTGGCGCGGCCATGAATCGGCGCCGGCTTGCGGTATCCTGCCCCGGTTGCCGCCAGCCGGCGGCAGACCAACCTGGTACGGGAGCAAGCCACCATGCCAAGAATCGGTGCGGACCTGCGTGAACTCAGACGGCGACGCGGCCTGGGCATCCGCGAAGTCGCCGCCAGATCCGGCGTCTCGCACGCCTCCATTTCCCTGATCGAACGCGACAAGATCAGCCCGTCGCTGGACACCCTGGCCGCCGTCCTCGACGCGCTGGGCAGCACCATCGTCGGCTTCTTTTCCAACAGCCGCCTGCTGGTGGCGGAGTCTCCGTTCTACGGGCCGGACGAGCTGCCCGAGATCGGCAATGCCAATGCCATCTCCTACCGCATGATCGGCAGCCGCTACGCCAACCGCGCCATGCTGATGATGCGCGAGCACTATGCGCCGGGCGCCGATACCGGCGAACTGTTCAGCCACAACGCCCAGGAGGCCGGTCTGGTCACGCAAGGGGCGGTCGAGGTGACCGTGGGCGACAAGATCCGCGTGCTGCAGGCCGGCGAGGCGTATTACTTCGACAGCCGCGTGCCGCATCGCTTTCGCAATGCCCACGATGGCCCGAGCGAAATCGTCAGCGCCGTCACCCCGCCCACCTACTGAACCCTGGCCGTGACGCTTGCCGTCGGGGCCGTCTCTCCCGTACACTTGTATTAACATCAATACAACATAACAGGAGCGAGACATGAAGATGGCACACTGGCTGGCCGCCGGGACCCTGATGGGCGCAACGGCCCTGACCCCGGCCTGGGGGCAAAGCGATGTGATCAGGCTGGTGGTTGGCGCGCCGCCGGGGGGCACCACGGATACCGTGGCGCGCAGCATCGCCCAACACATGGCCAAGGATCTGCAGCGCACCGTGCTGGTCGAGAACAAGCCCGGCGCCGGCGGCAACATCGCGGCCGACCAGGTCGCCAAGAGCAAGCCCGATGGCAACACGCTGCTGGTGACCTTCACCGGCTTCTCCATCAATGCTTCGCTCTATCGCAAGCTGCCCTTCGATCCGGTGCGCGACTTCACGCCGGTCAGCATGCTGGCCACCGTGCCCAGCGTGCTGGTGGCGCGCAAGGACTTCCCGGCCAATGACATCCCCCAGTTGCTGGAAACGGTCAGGGCGCACCCCGGCAAGTACACCATGGCGCTGGGCGCGGTCGGCTCCTCGTTGCATCTGGCCGGCGAACGCATGAAGATGCTGGCCGACCTGGACATCCTGAACGTTCCCTACAAAGGCACCTCGCCCGCCATCGCCGATCTGCTTGGCGGCCAGGTCGACATGATGATGGCCAGCTCGCTCAACGCCATGCCGCACATCAAGAGCGGCTCGCTCAAGGCCCTGGGCGTGAGCAGCCCCAAGATGCTGCCGCAGTTCCCCGGCGTACTGCCCATCGGCGATACCATCGAAGGTTTCGAATCCAATGCCTGGTTCGCCCTCTTCGGCCCGGCCGGCCTGCCGCCGCAGACGCTGCAGACGCTCAACGCCGCGGCGCGCAAGGCCGTGGCCACGCCCGAGTTCCGCAAGCTGCTGGAAAATGAAGCCGCCAGCGCCGTCAGCAGCAGCCCCGAGGAACTGGGCGAGTTCGTGCGCCAGGATATCGACCGCTACGCCGAAATCGTCAAGCACACCGGCGCCACGGTCGATTGAACCCCCTACCCGGAGTCCCCGTGGCCGATAGCCCGCTACCCCTCTATCACAAGGTCTACCTGTTGCTGAAACAGCGCCTGCAGGCTGGCGGCTTCGCGCCGCTGGCCGCGCTGCCGGGCGAAAACGCCCTGGCTGCCGAATACGGCGTCTCGCGCCTGACGATACGGCGCTCGCTCGAAGCCCTCGAAGCCGAAGGCCTGATCGAGCGTCGCCAGGGGCGCGGCACCTTCGCCGCCGGGCAGGCCGTGCTTTCGGCGCCGCAGCAGAGCACGGATATCGACACTCTTCTGACGCATCTGGCGCGCATGGGCATGCAGACACAGGTCACCCTGCTGGCGCTGGAGACGCTGGCCGCGCCGCCGCAGGTGGCCGCGCAACTGGAACTGCCGGCCGCAGCACAGGTGCAGCGCGCCGTGCGCGTGCGCAGCCACCAGGGTCTGCCCTTCTCTTACCTGACCACCTATGTGCCGCAGGCCATCGCCCGGCGCATCACGCGTGACGATCTGGTCGGCAAGCCGCTGCTGGCGATCTTCCGTGACCTGGGCGTGCAGGTCGCACGCGCCGAACAGTCGATCTCCGCCGTGCTGGCCGAACCGCAGGCGGCCGCCGCGCTGGACGTGCCGGTCGGCTCGGCCCTGCTGAGCCTGCATCGCCTGGTGCGCGACGCCGACGACCATCCGGTGGAGTGGCTGCATGCCCTGTATCGCCCCGACCGCTACGAATACCGCATGGACATGCAGGCCCACGACACGCCCGGCCAGCCGGCCTGGCTGCCGGCCGGCACCGCCTCCCCCTGATTTGACGCGCCCTTCATGACTGCCCAGACCCTCGCCCAGAAACTGCTCGCAGCCGCGGCCGGCCGCGATGCCGTGCATCCCGGCGAGATCGTCACCTGCAAGGTCGATCTCGCCATGTTCCATGATTCCAGCGGCCCGCGCCGCCTGCAGCCCATGCTCCAGGAGCTGGGCACCGGTCTGTGGGACCGTTCAAAAGTGGTCCTGGTGATGGATCACTACGTGCCGGAGGCCGACGACGAGTCACGCCGCATCGTGCGCATCGCGCGCGACTGGGCGCGCGAGCAGCGGCTGCCCCACGTCTACGATTCCGTTGGCATCTGCCACGTGGTGCTGCCCGAGCACGGCCACCTGCGCCCCGGCATGTTCTGCGTCGGCGGCGATTCCCACTCGCCCACGGGCGGGGCCTTCGGCGCCTACATGTTCGGCGTGGGCAGCACCGAGATGCTGGGCGTGGTGACCAGCGGCGAAATCTGGATGCGCGTGCCCGAAACGCTGATGATGTGCTGGCATGGACGCCTGGCGCCCGGCGTGATGGCCAAGGACATGATGCTCTACCTGATCGGCCGCTACGGCATGAATGGCGGTCGCTACCAGGCCGTGGAATTCTGCGGTGAGGCCGTCAGCGCGCTGTCCATGCGCGAGCGCATGACGCTGTCCAATCTCTCGGCCGAGCTGGGTGCGCAGGCCGGCCTGATCGCCCCCGACGCCGTCACCCAGGCCTACCTGCAGGAGGTCGGCGCGCCGGCCGGCGACATCGGCCATTGGCGCTCGGATGCCCAGGCGTCCGCGCAATGGCACGAGTTCGACGCCGGCACGCTCGCCCCGCAGGTCGCCGCGCCGCATAGCCCGGCCAACGCCGCTGCGGTGGACGCCTACCCCGACACGCCGGTACAGATCGCCTATATCGGCGCCTGCACCGGCGCCAAGCTCGACGACCTGCGCGCCGCCGCCGAAGTGCTGCGCGGCCGCCGGATCGCCCCGCAAGTGCGCCTGCTGGTCGCGCCGGCCAGCCAGCGCGAGCAGGCGGCGGCCCAAGCCGAGGGCGTGCTGGACGACCTGCTGGCCGCCGGCGCCAGCCTGCTGCCCACCAGCTGCGGCGCCTGTTCCGGCTATGGCGGCTCGATTCCGGCCGGCGCCACCGTGATCGCCACCACGGCGCGCAACTTCAAGGGCCGCATGGGCTCGGCCGACGCCCAGGTCTACCTGGCCTCCCCCTACACCGTGGCGGCCTCGGCCCTGGCCGGGCGCATCGCCGACCCCCGCAAGGTGCTCTCATGATCGTCCGCCACAAAGCCTGGCGCATCGGCGATGACGTCGACACCGACCAGCTCGCCCCCGGCGCCTATATGAAATTCGGTCTCGACGAAATCGCACGCCATTGCCTGGAGGGCGTCAGGCCGGACTTTGCCGCGGGCGTGCAGCCCGGCGACGTGCTGGTGGCCGGACGCAACTTCGGCATCGGCTCTTCGCGTGAGCAGGCCGCCGCCGCCCTGGTCCACCTGGGCCTGAAGGCGGTGATCGCCCCCAGCTACAGCGGTCTGTACTTTCGCAATGCCTTCAATCTCGGCCTGCTGCTGTTGACCTGTCCGCGCGCCGGAGAGATCGAGGATGGCGAAGCCGTCGGCATCGACCTGCCCGGCCAGCGCGTGCTGCGCGCCGACGGCAGCGCCCTGGACTGCGAACCTCTGCCCGATTTCCTGCTCGACATGGTGCAGGCCGGCGGGCTGCTGATGCAGCTCAAGCGCCGGCTCGCCGACGGCAGCCTCCCCCGCCACCCCCTTGACGCCGCCCCATGCCCGACACCCTGAAGCACCGCCTGCAAGCCGGCCAGACCGTACTCGCCCCGGGCGTCTACGACGCGCTCTCGGCCCTGATCGCCGAGCAGGCCGGCTTCGATGCGCTCTATCTTTCCGGCGCCTCGATCGCCTATACCCGGCTGGGGCGCTCCGACGTCGGCCTGACCACCTACAGCGAGGTCGAGTCGGTGCTGGCGCGCATCACCGAGCGGGTGCGCTGCCCGGTGATCGTCGACGCCGACACCGGGTTCGGCAACGCCCTGAACGTGCAGCGCACCGTGCGCGGCCTGGAACGCGCCGGCGCCGCCATGATCCAGCTCGAAGACCAGGACTTCCCCAAGCGCTGCGGCCACCTGGCCGGCAAATCGCTGGTGTCCGTTCAGGAGATGTGCGGCAAGCTGCGCGCCGCGCTGGACGCGCGCGAACAGGCCGATACCCTGATCCTGGCGCGCACCGACGCGGTCGCCGTGGAAGGGCTGGAGGCGGCCTTCGAGCGCGCCGAGCGCTATCTCGAATGCGGCGTGGATGCCCTGTTCATCGAGGCGCTGCGCTCGCCGGCCCAGATGGATGCCGCCTGCAGCCGCTTCGCCCGGCGCACGCCCCTGCTGGCCAACATGGTCGAAGGCGGCCAGACACCAGTCGAAAGCGCCCAGGCCCTGGCCAAGCGCGGTTTCCAGCTTGTGATCTTTCCCGGCGGCACCGCGCGCGCCGTGGCCCATACCCTGCAGGCCTACTATGGCAATCTGCAACGTCAGGGCAGCACCGCCGCCTGGCGCGAGCACATGCTGGACTTCGATCAGCTCAATGCCGTGATCGGCACGCCCGAACTGCTGGCCCGGGCCGAACGCTACCGCTGAGGGCCGCCGGCGCCACGCGGCAGACGGTGCCAGAACACCGCAGCGGCCGCCAGGCCCAGGCCGCCCATAGCTGCCACGCCGGCGGCCAGCGACACCAGCGCCGTCAGGCCCGAGAGCAATACCGGGCCGAAACTGCTGCCCAGATCCGCCATGAAACGCCAGAGCCCGAGAAACTCGGTGCGCCCATGCGCGGGCGCAGCATCCGCGCCCAGCGTCATCACGATGCCGGAGCTGATGCCATTGCCCAGGCCCAGCAGCATCGCCACGATGACGAAGCTGGCCGTGCCGCCCGACAGCGCAATCCCGATGAGCGCCAGGCCCATCAGCAGCGACGACGGCAGCGCCACCGCGCGGCGGCCACGCCGGTCCATCAGGACGCCGGCGGGATAGAACACCGACATGTCCACCGCCGCCACCAGGCCGTAGATCAGCGAGGTCGCAGCCGCATCGATACCCAGGTGATCGGCCCACAGGGGGATGACCACCTGGCGCGAGGCGCGCACCGCGCTCACCAGCAGGATGCCCAGGCCGAGGGTCAGGTAGACCTGGCGATGGGCGCGGAAAATCTCGGGAATGCGCGGGCGCGCCCGCGGCGCCTCGCCCTCGACGGGCGGCGCCTTCATGTCGGGCGCCAGTGCGGCGATCACACCAGCCCCCAGCACCGCCGCCAGGGCGACCCAGTACGCCCCCTGGAGGTCCATCAGATGAATCAGGGCCGCGCCGGCGAACGGCCCCGCGAACACGCCGATCCGCATGGTGCCGGCCAGCGTGGACAGCGCCCGGGCACGCATGCCCACCGGCACCGCGTCGATCATGTAGCCCTGGCGCGCCAGCAGAAATACCGACGACGCCACTCCCACCATGAAGACGCCCGCGCCCAGCATCCAGATCGAACTGGCGAAAATGCACAACAGCATGGCCAGGGCGCTGAACAAGGCCGCCGCCACCATGGAGCGGCGCTCGCCGTGGCGCGCGGTGAACAGCGCCGCCGGAATATTGCTCACGAGCGAACCGATGCCCACCAGCGCCACGATCAGGCCGGAGGCCGCCATCGAGGCGCCCAGCTCGCGCGCGCTCAGGGCGATCACCGGCAGGATGGCGCCATTGCTCACCCCGTAGAGCAGAGAGGGTCCGAAGGCGGGAACGGCAATATCGCGCAGGCGAAAGGAAGTGGCGGGGTCGGGCACGATGGGCGGAGCGGAACAGCGGAAAATGCCCGCAAGCGGGCGAATGGCCCCGCAAACGCGGGCACGGCCCCTATTCTAGCCAGCGGGCCCTGACAGCGCCCTGGAAGGCCGGGCACAGGCCAAAAACGCCTTTTGCCAGCCAGCCCGGGCAAGGCCAGTTAAAATGGCGGGTTTTCCACGCAGGCGGGCGGCGCACCCAACGCGCCCCAACTTCCAACCTCTATGCTCACCTTTCAGCAAATCATCCTCACGCTTCAGGACTACTGGGACAAACAAGGTTGCGCGCTGCTGCAACCCTATGACATGGAAGTGGGCGCCGGCACCTCGCATACGGCGACGTTCCTGCGCGCCATCGGCCCGGAGCCGTGGCGCGCCGCCTATGTCCAGCCGTCGCGCCGTCCCAAGGACGGGCGCTATGGCGAAAACCCCAACCGCCTGCAGCACTACTACCAGTACCAGGTGGTGCTCAAGCCGGCGCCGCCCGAAATCCTGGACCTGTACATCGGCTCGCTCAAGGCGCTGGGCATCGACCCCACCCAGCACGACATCCGCTTCGTCGAAGACGACTGGGAAAACCCCACGCTGGGCGCCTGGGGCCTGGGCTGGGAAGTCTGGCTCAACGGCATGGAAGTGACCCAGTTCACCTACTTCCAGCAAGTCGGCGGCCTGGACTGCACGCCGGCCACGGGCGAGATCACCTACGGCCTGGAGCGCCTGGCGATGTACCTGCAGGACGTCGAAAGCGTCTATGACCTGGTCTGGACCGAAGGCGCCAATGGCCGCCGCGTGCTGTACCGCGACGTGTTCCACCAGAACGAGGTGGAGCAATCCACCTACAACTTCGAGCATGCCTCGGCCGACATGCTGTTCGCGCACTTCAACGACTATGAAGCCGAGGCCAAGCGCCTGATGGACGTGCCGCTGGCCCTGCCGGCCTACGAGGCCGCCCTGAAAGCCGCCCACACCTTCAACATGCTGGATGCCCGGGGCGCCATCAGCGTCACCGAGCGCGCCGCCTACATCGGCCGCATCCGCAACCTGTCGCGCGCCGTTGCGCAGGCCTACTACGACTCCCGTGAACGATTGGGCTTTCCCATGCTGGGCGGCAACGCCGCTGCCGGGGAGGCTGCCTGACATGACCACCACTATCCATCCCCTGCTGGTTGAACTGCTGACCGAAGAACTGCCGCCCAAGGCGCTGAACCGGCTCGGCCAGGCTTTCGCCGAAGGCGTGCGCGCCAACCTGGAACGCCAGGGCCTGTTGGCCGAGGACTGCCAGAGCACGGCCTACGCGACCCCGCGCCGCCTGGCGGTGCGCCTGTCGGCGGTGCGCGCCCAGGCGCCCGACCAGCCCTTCACCGAGAAGCTCATGCCGGCCAAGATCGGCCTGACCGAAAACGGCCAGGCCACCCCGGCGCTGCTCAAGAAGCTGGCGGCCAAGGGCCTGGAGCACCTCGACCCGGCCACGCTGGAACGCGAGTCCGACGGCAAGCAGGATTACCTGATCGCCCGCGGCACCGCCACCGGCGCGCAGCTGGCCGAGGGCCTGCAGGATGCGCTCGAGAAAGCCATCGACGGCCTGCCCATCCCCAAGGTCATGCGCTACCAGCTGGCCGACGGCCAGACCTCGGTCAAGTTCGTGCGCCCGGCCCATCGGCTGGTGGCGCTGTTCGGCGCCGACATCGTGCCGGTGAGCGCGCTCGGCCTGAGCGCCGGACGCAATACCCTGGGCCACCGTTTCATGAGCGAAGGCGAACTGGTCATCCCCCAGGCCGATGCCTATGAAGCCATTCTGGCCGAATCCGGCCACGTGATCGCCTCCTTCGAGGCGCGCCGCGCCGAGATCGAACGCCAGCTGCAGGCCGAGGCCAACCGCCTGTCGGCCACGCTGGGCGACGACCCGGAAGTCACCGCGCTGCTCGATGAAGTCACCGCCCTGGTCGAGCACCCCACCGTCTACGTGGGCCAGTTCGAGGAAACCTTCCTGCAAGTGCCGCAGGAATGCCTGATCCTCACCATGCGCCTGAACCAGAAGTACTTCCCGCTGTTCGACCCGGCCACCGGCAAGCTCACGCATCGCTTCCTGATCGTGAGCAACATGCATACCGGCAACCCGGCCAACATCATCGAAGGCAACCAGCGCGTCGTGCGTCCGCGCCTGGCCGATGCGCAGTTCTTCTTCGAGACCGACCGCAAGGTGCCGCTGGCCGCCCGCGTCGAGCAACTGGGCAGCATCGTCTATCACAACAAACTGGGCACCCAGCTCGAACGCGTCGAGCGCGTGCGCGCGATCGCGCGCGGCGTGGCCGAGGCGCTGGGCGCGAACGTGTCGTCCTGCGACCGTGCCGCCCTGCTGGCCAAGGCCGACCTCGGTTCGAACATGGTGGGCGAGTTCCCCGAACTGCAAGGCATCATGGGCGCCTACTATGCCGCCGGCGACGGCGAGCCGGCCGATGTGGTCGAGGCCCTGCGCAGCCAGTACCGCAACCGCTGCGACCGCCCGGTGCAGCCTGAAACCCTGACCGCCGCCGTGCTGTTCCTGGCCGAGCGCGCCGAAACCCTGCTGGGCATCTGGGCCATCGGCCTGGCGCCCACCGGCGAGCGCGACCCCTTCGGACTGCGCCGCGCGGCGCTGGGCGTGATCAGCGCCTTCGAACAGCTGGCCGCCGGCGGCTGGCTCAAGATCAGCGCCGACGGCCCGCTGTCGCTCGACGGTCTGCTGCAACTGGCCGAGGCCAGCTTCCCGGCCGGCAAGGTGCCCACCGACACGCGCGCCGAGGTCCGCGCCTTCATCTATGAGCGCTATCGCAACCAGCTGATCGTCGAACACGACCGCCACGCCGTGGACGCCGTCATCGCGCTGGCCCCGCCGCTGCACCAGGTGGCCGAGCGCGTGCGCGCGGTCACCGCCTTTGGCCAGTTGCCCGAGGCCGAAAGCCTGGCTGCGGCCAACAAGCGCATCGGCAACCTGCTCAAGAAGGCCGAGGGCGACATCGGCGACATCGACGCCGCGCTGCTGGCCGAGCCGGCCGAGCAGGCGCTGGCGGCCGCCATCGACGCCCTGCGCCCGCAGGCCGAGGCCTGCCTGGCGGCGGGCGATTTCGCCGGCAACCTGCGCACCCTCGCCCAGGCCCGCTCGGCGGTCGACGCCTTCTTCGCCGACGTCATGGTGATGGCCGACGATGCCCGCGTGCGCGCCAACCGGCTGGCCCTGCTGAGCCAGCTGCACGGCCTGATGAACCAGGTCGCCGACATCTCCAGGCTGGCACAGTGAAGCTCATCATCCTGGACCGCGACGGGGTCATCAATCGCGACAGCGATGCCTTCGTGAAATCACCCGAAGAATGGGTGGCGCTGCCAGGCAGCCTGGAGGCCATCGCGCGCCTGAGCCAGTCGGGCTGGACGGTGGCCATCGCCACCAACCAGTCGGGCCTGGCGCGCGGGCTGTTCGACATGAATACCCTGAACGCCATCCACGCCAAGCTGCACCGCGAGGTGGCGGCGCTGGGCGGCGACGTCGACGCCATCTTCCTGTGCCCGCACGGCCCGGACGATGGCTGCGTCTGCCGCAAGCCCTTGCCCGGCATGATGCACGACATCGCACGCCGCTATGACATCAGCCTGGCCGGCGTGCCGGCCGTGGGCGATTCGCTGCGTGACCTGCAGGCCAGCGCCCAGGCCGGCTGCACGCCCTGGCTGGTACTCACCGGCAATGGCGAAAAAACCCGCGCCAGGGGCGGCCTGCCCGCCAATACCCGCATCTGCGCCGACCTGGCCGAGATGGTCGATCTTCTTCTGCAGGACGAATAACGCATGGCCTGGCTCCGTTCCGTGCTCTACCAGCTGTTTCTGATCATCACGGTCATCCCCTACGCCTTTGCCTGCCTGATCTGGGCGCCGCTGCCGCTGCGCCTGCGCTATCGCCTGACTGTCGGCTGGCCACGGCTGGCCATCTGGGGCGCCAGGGTGTTCTGCGGCATACGCTGGCAGGTCAAGGGCTGGAACAACCTGCCCGACGGCCCCATCGTGCTGCTGTCCAAGCACCAGTCGGCCTGGGAAACGCTGTTCTTCCCGGCCCACATGCCGCGGCCGGTGTGCTTCGTCTACAAGAAATCGCTTCACTGGGTGCCTTTCTTCGGCTGGGGCCTGGCGCTGTTGCGCATGATCCCGATCGACCGCGCCAAGGGCCGCGACGCCTTCGACCAGGTGGTGCGCGGCGGCCAGGCCTGCCTGGACGACGGCCGCTGGCCGCTGCTGTTCCCGGAAGGCACGCGCGTGCCTCCCGGCCAGACGGGCCGCTTCAAGATGGGCGGCGCGCTGCTGGCGGTGCGTACCGGCGCGGCCGTGGTGCCGGTGGCCTTGAACGCCGGCGAATGCTGGCCGCGCAATGCCTTCGTGAAGCGGCCAGGCATGGTCACGGTCTCCTTCGGCCCGGCCATCCCCTCCGAGGGCCTGACGGCCGACCAGCTCAACGCCAAGGTGCAGGCCTGGATCGACGCCGAGATGCGGCAACTGAATCCCGAAAGGTATGACCAGCACTGATCAGCTGGAGCTGCTGTTCAGCCCCGCAAGCCCTGCCGCGCCGCCCGCTGTCACGGGCATCGCCAGCACCGGCATCGCCACGCCGCGGCCGGCAACGCTGCCGGCCGGCGCGCGCTGGCGCGAGGTACAGACCGAACAGCAGAGCATCGGCTTCGTGCTGCAACGTTCGCGCCGGCGCAGCATCGGCTTCGTGGTGGCCGATGACGGCCTGCGGGTCACCGCCCCGGCCTGGGCCACCCTGACCCAGATCGACGACGCAGTACGCGAAAAGTCACGCTGGATCCTCGCCAAGCTGCGCGACTGGCAGCAACGCCGCGAACAGCTGGCCATGTCCCAGACCCGCTGGCAGGCCGGCGGCGAGCTGCCCTACCTGGGCCGGCGCATCGTCATCGGGCTGGCCGCCGATGGCCGGCAGGCCCAGCTGGACGGCGACGCAGACCAGCCCGCCGACGGCGCCACGCTCTGGCTGCCCTTGCCGGCCACGGCCGACAGCGCCCGCATCCGCGACGCCGCCCAGGCCTGGCTCCAGCAACGCGCCGGGGTGCTGTTCGGCCAGCGGCTGGCGCACTTCCTGGCGCGCACCGGCCTGAGCATCAAGCGCTGGCGCCTGTCATCGGCCGCCACGCGCTGGGGCTCCTGCACCAGCGACGGCAACATCATGCTCAACTGGCGCCTGATCCACTTCAGCCACGACATCATCGACTACGTCATCGCCCACGAACTGGCCCATCTGCGCGAGATGAACCACAGCCAGGACTTCTGGGCCGAAGTCGGCAACATCCTGCCCGGCTTCGAAGCCGCCAAGCAACGCCTCAAGCGCCACGACCCGGCGCTGCTGCCCAAGTTCTGATCCCCTGCCGCCGAGCGACGGGCCGGCCCGCTCTGCCCGCCGCGTTTGTTACGATGTGGGGCTAGGCCAGGATTCAGAAGATCCTGGCGTATCTCGCTAAGGAATCCAAATGCGTCTCCTCCACACCATGCTGCGCGTCGGCGATCTCCAGAAGTCGCTGGACTTCTACACCAAGGTCCTGGGCATGCGCCTGCTGCGCCAGAAAGACTATCCGGAAGGCCGTTTCACGCTGGCCTTCGTGGGCTATCAGGACGAAATCGACGGCGCCGCCATCGAACTGACCCACAACTGGGATACCGACAGCTACGAGCTGGGCACCGGTTACGGCCACATCGCCATCGAAGTCGACAACGCCTACGAGGCCTGTGACAAGATCAAGGCGCTGGGCGGCAAGGTCACGCGCGAAGCCGGCCCCATGAAGCACAGCACCACCGTGATCGCCTTCGTGGAAGATCCGGACGGCTACAAGATCGAACTGATCCAGAACAAGAACCGCGTCGACTGATCCCGGCCATGATCCATCCCATCCTGAAAATGGGAGATCCCCGCCTGCTGCGCGTGGCTGCTGAAGTCCGCGACTTCGGCAGCCACGCGCTGCGCGCACTGATCGAGGACATGTTCGAGACCATGGCCCACGCCAACGGCGTAGGCCTGGCCGCTCCCCAGATCGGCGTGGACCTGCAGCTGGTGATCTTCGGCTTCGAGCGCAACCCGCGCTACCCGGACGCGCCCGCGGTGCCGCAGACCGTGCTGTGCAACCCGGTCATCACCCCGCTGTCCGACGAAATGGAAGACGGCTGGGAAGGCTGTCTGTCGGTGCCGGGCCTGCGCGGGCTGGTGCCCCGCTACCGCCATATCCGCTACCAGGGCACGGACCCTGACGGCCAGATCATCGACCGCGAAGCCGAGGGCTTCCATGCGCGGGTGGTGCAGCACGAGTGCGACCATCTGATCGGCCGCCTCTATCCTTCGCGCATCCGCGACTTCAGTCAGTTCGGCTACACCGAGGTGCTGTTCCCGGAGCTCGATCCCAATCAGGACGATTGATCCTGCCAGGCAGCCGGCCGGGGCTGTCCGGTCAGGTCTTCGGGCGCGAAATCGTCGACCTCGATGACCTCGGCCACGGCGGCCTCCGCCGCCGCCAGATCGGCCGCCTGCGCCTCGCTCAGCACGCCTGCCTGCCGCGCCAGACGCCAATCCCTGACGCCCTCGCGACGCAGCCGCTCCAGCAGGTCGCCCAGCGCGCTGACGCGCGCAAACGCATCCTCCAGGCGGCCGATGGCATCGTCGCCGCCCCCGCGTTTGAGATCGGCCGTCAGCCGGTCGCGCGTGGCCGATGGTTGCAGCAGCAATTGCGCGCACTCGCGCGTGAGCGCATCGCCTGGCCCGCGCGCCAGGCGCATCGGCAACACCACCACGCGCAGGGCGATGGCGACCGGCCGGTTGGGCAGGTTGGACAGCACCAGGTCCATGGCCTGCTCGATGCGCAGGCAGCCTTCTTCCATGCCCCAGGCAACCAGGGGCAGGTCGGCATGGCAGCGCCCTTCGTCTTCCCAGCGCTTGAGCAGGGCCGACAGCAGATACAGCTCCGAGAGCACATCGCCCAACCGCGCCGAGAGCATCTCGCGACGCTTGAGCGAGCCGCCCAGCATCGCCAGCGCCGCGTCGGCCAGCAACGCGAAACCTGCCGCGTAACGCGACAGACGGCGGTAATGCCGGCTCACCGCGCCGGCTGGCGGGGCGGGAGCCAGCCTCCCGCCCGTCCAGGCCCGGCCCCAGGCGCGCAACAGCGTCAGGCCGCCATGGCGCAGGTGCTGCCAGAACGCCTGTTCGAAATCGGCCCGCCCGCGCGCCTCGTCGTGTTCGCCCAGCGCCGTGACTTCACGCATCAGGTAGGGGTGGGCGCGGATGGCGCCCTGCCCGAACACGATCAGGCAGCGGGTCAGGATGTTGGCGCCCTCGACGGTGATGGCAATCGGAAGCGCCCGATACAGCGCTCCCAGGTAGTTGCGCGGCCCGTCGATCACCGCCTTGCCGCCATGCACATCCATGGCGTCATTGACCGACACGCGCAGGCGCTCGGTGGCGTGGTATTTCATAATGGCCGAGGCCACCGCCGGCTTGTGCCCCTGGTTGAGGGCCGCGCAGGTCAGGCGACGCGCGGCCTCCACCAGATAGGCATGGCCCGCCAGCCTGGCCAGCTTCTCCTGCACCCCCTCGAAGCGCCCCACCGGGATACCGAACTGCTGGCGCACGCGCGCATACATGCCGGTGGTGTGCGCGCTCATGACGGCGCCAGCCGCCGACAGCGACGGCAGCGAAATGCCGCGTCCGGAGGCCAGCGCGCTCATCAGCATCTGCCAACCCTGGCCGGCGCGCGCCGGCCCGCCGATCAGGGCCTCGATGGGCACGAAGACGTCGCGTCCGCAGGTCGGGCCGTTCTGGAACATCTGCATGGACGGCACGTGGCGCCGGCCGATTTCCACTCCAGGCGCATCGGTGGGCACCAGCGCCACCGAAATGCCGATATCTTCCTCGCCACCCAGCAGCCCATCGGGGTCGCGCAGCTTGAAAGCCAGGCCCAGCACCGTGGCAACCGGCCCCAGGGTGATATAGCGTTTACGCCAGTTCAGGCGGATGCCCAGGCGCTCTTCGCCCTCGACCACCTGACGGCACACGATCCCCGCATCGGTCATGGAGGCGGCATCCGAGCCTGCCTCGGGGCTGGTCAGGCCGAAGCAGGGGATTTCACGTCCGTCGGCCAGGCGCGGCAGCCAGAAGTCGCGCTGCGCGGGCGTGCCGAACTGCAGCAGCAGTTCGCCCGGCCCCAGAGAATTGGGCACCATGACCGTCACGCCGGCCGTGATGGAATAGGCCGACAGGCGGCGCACCACTTCGGAATGCGCAAAGGGAGAAAACCCCAGGCCGCCATATTCGGTCGGGATGATCATGCCGAAAAAGCGCTCGCGGCGCATGAGCGCCCACACCTCGGCCGGCAGATCACGGCGCTTCCACTCGATGTCCCACTCATCCAGCAGCCCGCACAGCTGCGCCAGCGGCCCGTCGATGAAGTCCTGTTCGGCCGGGGTCAGCGCGGCGGCCGGCACGGCCATCAGCTTGTTCCAGTCGGGGTTGCCGGTGAAAAGGTCGCCCTCCCACCAGACGTCACCGGCCTCGATGGCTTCGCGCTCGGTGGCCGACAGGCCGGGCAAGGCCGCCCGCGCCCAGCGATAGGCGGGCCCGGCGATCCGTTTACGGCGCCATGCGGCGAAGGCGGACTTGAAACTCATGGTGGCCCCCTGCGGTGCAAATCGTGCTGCACCAAGTTACCAGTTTGATGCCCCCCGCACAAACCTGCGCGGGGGGTCTCTGCGACAATATGCCTTCCCTGCCCTGCCCTTGCTTACGATCGATGCTGAACAAACTCTGGCTGGCCTTTTTCGTGATCGCTGCCGCCGCCGGCCTGGTGCGCTGGCTGGGCATGGGCGAACCCGACGTGTTCCGCCTGCTGGTCGCCAGCCTGTTCGACATGGCGCGCATCTCGGTCGAGATCATGGTGCTGCTGTTCGGCACCCTGACGCTGTGGCTGGGCTTTCTGCGCATCGCCGAGGCGGCCGGTCTGGTCGATCTGCTGGCGCGCCTGCTGGGCCCGCTGTTCGCGCGCCTGATGCCCGGCGTGCCGCGCAACCACCCGGCCATCGGCCTGATCACACTGAACTTCGCCGCCAATGGCCTGGGCCTGGACAATGCCGCCACTCCGATCGGCCTGCGCGCCATGCGCGAGCTGCAAAGCCTGAACCCCGATCCCGGCACCGCCACCAATGCGCAGATCCTGTTCCTGGTGCTCAACGCCTCGTCGCTGACGCTGCTGCCGGTGACGCTCTTCATGTTCCGGGCCCAGCAGGGCGCAGCCGACCCGACGCTGATCTTCCTGCCGATTCTGCTGGCCACCTGCGCCTCGACGCTGGCCGGCCTGCTGGCCGTGGCCCTGTGCCAGCGCCTGAGGCTGTGGGATCCGGTGGTGCTGGCATGGCTGGGCGGCGCCGCGCTCGTCATGGGCAGCTTCATGGCGCTGCTGGCAGGCATGTCGGCCAGCGCCATCGGCGCGCTCTCCTCGCTGATGGGCAACCTGACGCTGTTCGCCGTGCTGGTGGCCTTTCTGGTGATCGGCGCCATGCGCAAGGTGCCGGTCTACGAGCAGTTCATCGCCGGCGCCAAAGAGGGCTTCAATATCGCGCGCGACCTGCTGCCCTACCTGGTGGCCATGCTGTGCGCAGTGGGCGTGCTGCGCGCCTCCGGCGCGCTCGATTTCCTGCTCGACGGCATACGCTGGCTGGCCGCCGGCGCCGGCTGGGACACCCGCTTCGTGGACGCGCTGCCCACCGCCCTGGTCAAGCCTTTTTCCGGCAGCGCCGCGCGCGCCATGATGCTGGAAACCATGACCCACTTCGGCGTGGACAGCTTTCCGGCCCTGCTGTCTGCCGTCATGCAGGGCAGCACCGAAACCACCTTCTACGTGCTGGCGGTGTACTTCGGTTCGGTCGGCATCCTGCGCGCCCGCCACGCGGTCGGCTGCGCACTGGCCGCCGACCTGGCCGGCGTGCTGGCCGCCATCGGCGTGTGCTACTGGTTTTTCGGCTGAGCCCGGGGCCGCCCGCCCCGGCCCGCCTCAATTCACGCGCAGGATCTTCATCCCGTTGGTGCCGCCGCTGTCGCGGTGGAAATCCCCCTTGGTCAGAATCACCCAGTCTCCCGAGACCACGCGCCCACGTTGCTTGAGTTCATCGATGGCGGCATCGCTGAGGGTGGCCGCATCGTAGTTCTCGGCATGGAAGGGCACGGTATAGACGCCGCGAAACAGCGCCGCCCGATGCTGGGTGCCCGGATAGGGGCTGTAGCAATAAATCGGCACGCCCGAGCGGATGCGCGACATGATGAGCGGCGTGTTGCCGCTCTCGGTCAGCGCGATGATGGCCTTGACGCCGGGAAAATGGTTGGCCGCGTACATGGCCGCCAGGGCAATCGTCTCGTCGCAACGCGCAAAAGTCTCGCCCAGCCGGTGATGCGATTGCGTGCTGGTCGGATGCTTCTCGGCGCCCAGGCAGATGCGCGCCATGGCCTGCACCGCCTGCACCGGAAACTGCCCGGATGCGCTTTCTCCCGACAGCATCACCGCATCGGTGTAATCCAGCACCGCATTGGCCACATCGGAGACTTCGGCGCGCGTGGGCAGCGGGCTGCTGATCATGGACTCCATCATCTGGGTGGCCGTGATCACCAGCTTGTTGAGCGTGCGGGCATGCTGAATGATGCGCTTCTGAATGCCGACCAGCTCTGCGTCGCCGACCTCCACGCCCAGATCGCCGCGTGCGACCATCACGCCATCGCTGGCGCGGATCAGCGCATCGAGCGCCTCGTCATCGGCCACGGCCTCGGCACGCTCGATCTTGGCGATCAGCCAGGCATCGCTGCCGGCGCCGCGCACCAGCTCCCGCGCCGCCTCGATGTCGCTGCCGTAGCGCGGGAAGGACACCGCCACGTAATCCAGCGCCAGCTCGGCAGCCAGGCGGATATCGGCGCGATCCTTGTCGGTCAGGCTGGGCGCGGAAATGCCGCCGCCCCGGCGGTTGATGCCCTTGTTGTTGGACAGCGCGCCGCCCACCGTCACGATGGTATGCACGGCATCGTCATCGGCGCGCTCGACCTGCAGCACGATGCGCCCGTCATCGAGCAACAGTTCGTCGCCCGGCTTGCAGTCGCGCACCAGATCGGGATAGTCGATGCCCACGATGGTGTCGTCACCGGCATCGCGCGGATGCTGGCGAGACAGCGTGAACGCCTGGCCCTCGCGCAACTGGACCTGGGTGTCGGCAAAGCGCGCAATGCGGATCTTGGGCCCTTGCAGATCGCCCATGATGGCTACGAAGCGACCGCGCTCGGCAGCCAGGCGACGGATCAGCGCGGTGCGAGCGCGGTGATCCTCGGCGCTGCCATGCGAAAAATTCAGGCGGGCCACATCCATGCCGGCATCGATCAGCGCGCCGATCATCTCCGGACTGCTGCTGGCGGGCCCCAGGGTGGCAACGATCTTGGTGCGACGCATCTTGGTCATGAACATCTCCAGGCTATGACGGCGGGCAAGCGCCAATGGTACGCCGTCGCGGTGCACGCGGGTATCATGGCCGCTTGCCGCCCCACAGGAATGCGCACCGTGAAGATCGTCATCGCTCCGGATTCATTCAAGGAAAGCCTCAGCGCCCCCGATGCCGCGCGCGCCATCGAACGCGGCGTCAGGCAGGCCTGGCCTGCCGCGCACACGCTGCGGGTGCCGATGGCCGATGGCGGCGAAGGCACCGTCCAGGCCGTGCTGGCCGCCAGCGGCGGGCAGGCGCGGCAAGTCCGCGTGCGCAACGCCCTGGGCCGCCCGGTCGTGGCCGAATGGGGCGCCCTGCCCGACGGCACCGCCGTCATCGAGATGGCCGCCGCCGCGGGCCTGGAAGCCATTCCGCCCGCCGAACGCGATCCGCTGGTCGCCGACACCCATGGCGTGGGCGAACTCATACGGGCAGCGCTGGATGCTGGCGCCACGCGCCTGATCCTGGGGCTGGGCGGCTCGGCCACCATCGATGGCGGCGCCGGCATGCTGCGCGCCCTCGGCGCCCGTCTGCTGGACGCCCGGGGCCAGGATCTGCCGCCCGGCGGCGCCGCCCTGGCCGACCTGGCGCAACTCGATCTCGACGGGCTCGACCCCCGCCTGGCCGGCCTGGACATACAGGTCGCCTGCGACGTCGACAACCCGCTGTGCGGCGCGCAGGGCGCCGCCCGCATCTTCGGGCCCCAGAAAGGCGCGAGCGCGACGCAGATCCCCCGGCTGGACGCCGCCCTGGCGCGGCTGGCCGACATCACCGAAGCCCGGCTCGGCCAGCGCCATCGCGATACGCCCGGCGCCGGCGCGGCCGGCGGGCTGGGTTTTGCCGCCCACGCCGTGCTGGGCGCGAACTTCCGCCCCGGCGCCGAACTGATCGCCGAACTGGGAGGCCTGGCCCAGGCCCTGGAAGGCGCCACCCTGGCCATCACCGGCGAAGGCCGCCTGGATGCCCAGACGCTGCGCGGCAAGACCCCTGCCGGGGTTGCCCGCCTGGCGCAGCAGGCCGGCGTGCCGGTCGTGGCCCTGGCCGGCGCGCTGGGAGACGGCTACGAAGCGCTGTACGACATCGGCATCCATGCCGCCTTCAGCCTGGTGCCCGGGCCGCACGCTCTCGAAGATGCCCTGGCGAATGCCGATCGCTATCTGGCCGAGCGCGCGCGCGACATCACCCAGCTCTGGCTGGCAGCCGCGCGCCGACGACTCTGATTTCCGTCCACGACAACACTCTGGAGACCCGCATGAACCCTTTGCCCAGCACCACGCTCGCCGTCGACCCGGCCTGGATCGATGCCTACGGCCACATGAACGCCGCGCATTATGTGGGCGTATTCGACGGTGTGGGCTTCAAGCTGCTGCACGAAATCGGCGTGGGCCTGGACTACACCGAGACCACACGCTGCGGTATCTACACGATGAACATCCAGGTGGCCTATCTGCGCGAGGTGCTGGCCGGCGATCCGCTCATGCTGCAACTGCGGGTGCTCGAAGCCGATGACAAGCGTCTGCTGTGCCTGATGGAACTCTGGCAGACGCGCGACAACTATCTCGCCGCCACGATGGAACAGCTCTCGCTGCACGTCGATCTGAACACGCGTCGCGCCACGCCCTTCCCGGCGGAACTGGCTGCCCGCCTGGCCGCCACGGCCCTGGCGCACGCGCAGGCGCCGCTGCCTGCTGGCTACCGCCGCATCCTGCCGCTCAAGCCGCCGCGCTGAGCGCGCCGCGGCCCGGGGCGCGACTCAGGCCGCGATGACGCCTGCGTCCAGCAGGGCGTCGGTCAATTTGATGAAGGCCGGCACACCGACCTCTTCGGCCCGGGCCGTCGGGGCAATGCCCACCGCCTCCCAGGGGACGTGGGCCGCCCAGTCGCCCAGGCCGCGCCGCAACATCTTGCGGCGCTGCGCAAACGCGCGCGCCACCACGGCCTCGAAGGCCGCCTCGCTGCGCGGTTGCGGGCGCTCAGGGCCCAAAGGCACCATGCGCACCACCGCCGACACCACACGCGGCGGCGGATCGAAGGCCTCGGGCGGCACATCGAACAGCTTGGCCATGCGATAACGCGATTGCAGCATGACCGACAGTCGACCGTAGTCGGCCGTGCCGGGCTCGGCCACCATGCGATCGATGACCTCGCGCTGCAGCATGAAGTGCTGATCGCGCACCAGGTCGGCAGCGGCCATCAGATGAAACAGCAGCGGGCTGGAGATGTTGTACGGCAGATTGCCCACCACCCGCATGCCGGCCCCGAACTGGCGGAAATCCACCGTCAGGGCATCGGCCTCGACTACCGTCAGGCGCTCGGGCGGATACTTGCGGCGCAGCCGCGCGGCGAGGTCCCGGTCGATCTCGACCACGGACAGCCGGTCCAGGTGCTCAAGCAGCGGCGCGGTAAGGGCCGACAGCCCCGGCCCGATCTCGACGACGGCGTCATCGCGCGCCGGCGCGATGGCGCGCACGATGCCCTCGACAACGCTGTCGTCGGTGAGGAAGTGTTGGCCGAAGCGCTTGCGCGCCTGGTGTTGCGACATGAGAGGGTCCGTATTCAGCGGTTGTTCTGCTCGATACGTTCCTGCTTTTCCAGGCGATTATCGATAAATGCCTGGCTGCGCAATTGCTCCATCCAGTCCTCGAAGGCCGGGCCGGCACGACGCTCGAACAGGGCCTGGCGGGCACGCATGCGCTGCACCTCGTCGGTGACGTCCTTCTCGCGGCGATCTTCGACCAGGATCAGGTGCCAACCGAAGGGCGACTCGATGGGCTGGCTCACCTGGCCGGGTTGCAGGGCGTTCATGGCGGCCTCGAAGGCCGGCACCATCTCGCCCGGATTGACCCAGCCCAGGTCGCCGCCCTGCGGCGCCGTGCCATCCTGCGAGTACTGCCGCGCCATGTCCTGGAACGTGGCGCTGCCGCTGACGATGCGCTGGCGCACCTGCTCCAGGCGCTGGCGCGCCTGCTCGTCGCTCATGACGGTCGAGGTCTTGATGAGGATGTGACGGGCATGCGTCTGGGTGATGCGCACCGGACCCTGCTCGGCACGCGGCGCGGCGGGTTCGCGTGCCGCCGGAGCCGGGGCCTGTGCGCCACGCGGCGGCGCGCCGGCATCGCTGCGCTGCACGACGCGCAAAATGTGGAAACCGTTGCCCGACTGAATGACATCGGACACCTCGCCCGGCCGCAGGTCGCGTATGGCCTTGACGAACAGATCGGGCCAGCCATCCAGAGGACGCGAGCCCATGATGCCGCCGTTCAGCGCCTCGGGGCCATCCGAACTGGAGGCCGCCAGGCTGGCGAAGTCATCGCCACGACGGGCGCGGGCCAGGATGCTCTCGGCCTTCTGGCGCAACTCGGCCACGGTCTGCGGCGACGAGCCCTCAGGGACGCGCACCAGAATCTGCGCCAGCACGACATCGACCGGGCCATTGGCCATGGGCGGCGGGCTGGCCTGCTGCCCGCCCGCGTAAGCGGGGCGGCCCTGCAAGGCCGGATTGCGCGACTGATCCTTCAGATAGGCATCGACCTCGGCATCCGTGATGATGATGTGATTGTCGATCGTGCGCTGACGCAGACGGTCGGTGCGGATCTCCTCGGCCAGCGACTTGCGGTAGTCATCCCACTTGACGCCGCTCTTCTCGACCTCGGCGCGCAACTGCTGCGCGTTGATCTTGTTGCGTGCGGCCACCATCTCGATGGCCTGGTCGACCTGCCGCGCATCGACGCGGATGCCGAGCCGGTCGGCCTCCTGGCGCTCCAGGCGCTCGTAGATCAGGCGTTGCAGCACCTGCTTCTGCAAGGTGTTGTCGTCGGGCAGCTGAATGCCCCGGCTTTTCAGTTCGCCCTTGGCGCTCGCCGTGGCCTCGCGCACCTCGCGCAAGGTGATCACATCCTTGTTGACGATGGCGGCAATGCCATCGACGAATTGCTCGGCCGGCGCGCTCTGCGCCGGTTTGCCGGCAGGCTTGGCCGACGCGGGCTTTTCGGCCGCGTGCGCCAGAGGCAGCGCCACCCCCAGGGCGAGGGCCAGGAGGCTGCCGCGAAAACGGCGTGTCGATTGCACGCTACGCATCATTCATACCTTTCAAAGGTCGTGCCCGCCGGGGTCGGTTCAGAGACGGGCTGATAGCCCGGAATGCTCTTGTTGAGCAGCTTCAGGGGATCGGTCCCCAGAGCGCCCAGCCCGGTGAGTTCGAGTTGGAAGAAAACTGCCGAGTTGGTGTCGTTGGCCGCCACGGCATACCGCTGGAACACGACCCGGCCGGTCCAGCAGCAATCGCCTTTGTACTCCAGCCCGGCGATGGCCTGCGTGACACGCGGCGAATCGTGGGCGCCAGAGATGCCGCCCGAATCGGTGCTCATCGAATAATCGACGCGACCGACACCATACCAACGATTGGAGAAGGGCCACTGCAGTGCCAGACTGATCTGATTCTGCCCGCGCGGCGCATAGGAAATGTTGTTGACCGGTTCGCGCTGGTAACGATACGCAAGCGCCACCGTGGTCTGGCGCTGCGGCGCCCAGCGCGCGCTGACCATCCCGCGCGACCACTTGTTGTCGTAGGGGTTGTACTGCGCCGCCATGTCGGTGGTCAGGGTGTCGGTCAGGGCTGCGCTGGCCCCCACCAGGAAGTCCGAACGCACGTTCTCGCGCGGCGTCTCGCCAGGCAGGGTGACGCGCTGGTCTTCGAAGTAGATGCGCTGCGCGGCCGACAGGGCCACGCGCTGGAAGCCCGTATTGGCGTCCAGCCAGCGGGTGGTCAGGCCCACGGTCAGCTGGTCGGCATTGACGATGCGGTCCCAGCCGCCGGTATAGATGTTTTCCTGGAAGGCCTGCTCGAAGCTGAAATCGGCCAGGCTGGTGTCATAGACCGGCAGCGCGTTCTGATTGCGGTACGGCACGCGCAGGTAGTACAGACGCGGCTCCAGGGTCTGCATCGACGGCTTGCCAAAGAGCGACGTGTCGCGCTCGAAGGTCATGCCGGCGTCCAGCGAGAAGATCGGCACCGTGCGCGAGGCGTTGCGCTTGTAGGGCGCCAGCCCGCCCAGCCCGTTCCAGTCGCCGTTGTACCAATCGGTGCGGTACTGCGTGTAGTTCACGCCGACCTTGGGCGTGATGTACCAACC
The DNA here is from genome assembly GCF_900078335.1 of Bordetella trematum. Taxonomy (GTDB): domain Bacteria; phylum Pseudomonadota; class Gammaproteobacteria; order Burkholderiales; family Burkholderiaceae_B; genus Bordetella; species Bordetella trematum. The sequence continues at coordinate 108,140 of NZ_FKBR01000035.1, read as the reverse complement.
GGCGCGCACGATGGGCAGGGCCACGCTGGGGTAGATCTCCAGGCGATCGCCCTGGGGACCGATGCGGTTGCCATTGAACAGCGGACGCCGGAAGCGCACGGCCGTGCCGTCCAGGCGCAGATCCAGGCCGTTCCAGTCGTAGCGGGCGCCCTGCAGGAAGAATTCCGGCACCTTGTCGTAAGGCGGCACGATGGGCGCATCCGGATCCTGCAGCGTGCGGTACTTGTAGACCTGCACATAGGTCTGCCAGTAGTTGTTGGCCCAGCCCACCCGGCCCTGGCGCGGCAGATAGGTGGTCGAGGCGGTGTTCAAGCCCAGCGTGGTCATGTCGCGATAGTAGTTGTCATCGGACACGCCATTCAGGTCCCAGTCGGCATAGAAGCCGTTGCCCAGGAACTGCCGGTGCATGAAGCGATACATGTAGCGGTTGAAGCCGGCATCGCGGTCATTGTGCAGATAGGTGCCGGACACCGAACCCATGTAGGTATCGCCCATGTAGCGGAACTCGCCGCCCATCTGCAGGCCGCGCTTGCCCATGTAGCGCGTGATCAGGGTGGCATCGTAGTTGGGCGCCAGGTTGAAGTAGTACGGGATCGAAAGATCGAAGCCGGTCTTCTTGGAAGTGCCGTAGGTCGGCAGCAGAAAGCCCGACTTGCGCTCCTTGCGCACCGGGAAGGTCAGGTAGGGCGAGGCCAGGATGGGGACATCCTTGAAATACAGCACCCCGCTGCGCGCCACGCCTTCGTTTTCGTCGAAATCCAGGTCGACCGAATCGGCCTTGATGTACCAGGACGGATGCTCGCAGGGACAGCCGCTGTAGACCACCTTGCTCAGGCGCATCTGCGAGCGCCCGAAAATATCGGCATGCTCGGCGCGCGCCGTGCCGCCGCTGGCGCCGATCCAGAAGTTGGGCTCGTCGATCTCGCCGCTGTAGGTGTTCAGGTTCAGGCGCGCGGCCGGGCCGGTCACGACCGTGGCGTCGCGCATGATGCGGGCGTTGCCCTCGATCTTCACGTCGCCGGTGTCATTGCTGTAATGAATGCTGTCGCCCTTGACCACGCCGTCGGCGCGCCGGACCTGGGCATTGCCCTTGAGCAGCACCTCGGAAGACGGCTCGCCCGAGATGTCGTCGGCCTCCATGAAGGCAGGCATCTCGTCGTCGATGAAGCGCCTTTCCCTCAGACCCGGGGAAATACGCAGGCCGGGCATCTGCAACCCGTTCGAGGCCTGCGCCGACCCACCCGCGCCGGCGGTGGTGACATCCGGGCTGCCCTGGGCCTGCACGGCCCCGGCAACGCTGAGAGCGGAGAGGATCAACCACCGGATCATATGCACGAGTAAAAACCAACCTGTCTCTGTGTAGGCATGCCAGCCCGGACGAAGGCTGGATCAACCCGGTATTATAGAGAAGCCTAGACCGCCCGGTTGGCCGGACTGTCCATGGCAGAACACCTGCCTCTGCCAGGCAGGCTCTTCCCTTGAATCGCGCTTCCCGCTAAGACGGCCACCTTGAACTCCCCTCAGACCGACAATCGCCTGGCGGAAATCCACGCCTGGCTGGCCAGCCTCCCCCGCGAGCTGGGCCTGGACCCCGCCACTCTCACGCCGGTGACCGGCGACGCCAGTTTCCGGCGTTATTTCCGCCTGCAGGCCGCCCGCGGCCCGCTGATCGTCATGGATGCCCCGCCGCCGCATGAGGATGTGCGTCCCTTCGTGCACGTGGCCGGCCTGCTGGCCGCCAGCGGCGTGCGCGTGCCCGACATCCTCGCCCAGTCGCCGGACCAGGGCCTGCTGCTGCTGAGCGACCTGGGCGGCCTGAACTACACCCAGCGCATCCGCCAGGGCGTGGACGAGGCGACGCTGCAGCACATGCAGCGCGGCGCGCTGCAATCGCTGCTGCGGGTACAGCAATCCGCCCCCACCGGCCTGGCCGCCTACGACAGCGCCCGCCTGCGCGAGGAACTGGAGCTCTTCCCGCAGTGGTTCGTCAAGGTGCACCACCAGACCGAGCTGGACGACGCCACCCGCCAGAGCCTGCATCAGATGTTCGACCTGCTCTCGAACGCCAACGGCAAGCAACCCGGCGTCCTGGTGCACCGCGACTACCATTCGCCCAACCTGATGTTCAATCCCGACGGCGAACCCGGCGTGATCGATTTCCAGGACGCGCTGTACGGGCCCATCACCTACGACCTGGCCTCGCTGATCACCGATGCGCGCACCACCATCGAAGAGCCGCAACAGTTGGACATGGCCATCCGTTACTGGGAGATGGCGCGCCGGGCCGGCCTGCCGGTGGATCACGATTTTGCCGATTTCCACCGGGCCTACGAGTGGATGAGCCTGCAGCGCAACCTGCGCATCCTCGGCGTGTTCGCCCGCCTGACGCACCGCGACCAGCGCGACAACTACCTGGAGCACATGCCGCGCATGAACGCGTATGTGCGCCAGGTGGCCCAGCGCTATGGCGTGTTCGCTCCCCTGGTGCGCCTGCTCGATCGCCTCGACAAACGCGAAACCACCGTGGGATACACGTTCTGATGCGCGCCATGATTCTGGCGGCCGGCCGCGGCGAGCGCATGCGCCCGCTGACCGACCATACGCCCAAGCCCCTGCTGTCGGTGGCCGGCAAGCCCCTGATCGTCTGGCACCTGGAGCGCCTGGCCGCCGCCGGCTTCACCGACGTGGTCATCAACCACGCCTGGCTGGGCGCCCGGATCGAGGCGGCGCTGGGCGATGGCAGCGCCTACGGCCTGCGGCTGCGCTATTCGCCCGAGTCCCCCGCGCTGGAAACCGCCGGCGGTATCGCCAAGGCGCTGCCGCTGCTGGGCGAGGCGCCCTTTCTGGTCATCAACGGCGATGTCTGGTGCGACTGGGATCCGGCCCAGGCGCGCGCCCGGGTCGCGGACCTGCCCGCCGGCGGCGCCTGGCTGCTGCTGGTGGACAACCCGCCCCAGCATCCCCGGGGCGACTTCCGCCTGCATGCCGACGGCCGCGTCGGCGAGGCGGACAGCGACCGTTTGACCTTCTCCGGCATCGGCATCTACGATCCCGAGTTGTTCGCGGCCCTCCCCGCGGGCGCCGCTGCCCCGCTGGCGCCCCTGCTGCGCCAGGCCATGGCGCAGGGCCGGGTCCACGGCGCCCGTCACACGGGCCGCTGGACCGATGTCGGCACGCCCGAGCGCCTTGCCGCGCTGGCGCAGTCGCTGCAGAACGATTGAACCGGGTCATGGTCTATTTCACAGTATCAACGTCGGAAACCAGAGGTGACCGCCCCGCGGCAGGGCGGGCAGCTCGCGGTATCCTCTGACAATTTGGCTCGCGCACCAGGGCGCGCCGCCGCAGCTGCTATAGGAAGTGTGTTCGCATGGGGATCTTCGGACGATCGCAAAAAACGGTATTCAAACCTTCTCTCTATCAGCCCGGCAAACGCTCGCGGCGCATGCCGCGCTGGCTGGTGCTGCTGCTGATCGGCATTGGCCTGGGCGCAGGCGGCGTGCTGTTCCTGCAGGCCAACTACGGCCCGCAGCGCCTCACAGTCGAGCAATCCGAACAACTGCATTCCGAGCTCAGCGCGGCCAACCTCGACCGCCAGCGCCTGCAGGGCGAGCTCGACAGCACGCAGACCCAGCTCGACAAGACCAAACAGACCCAGGCGCAGAGCAATGAAGAACTGGCCCAGGCGCGCGCGCGACTGGCCGCCCACGACCAGGAGGTCGCGCTGTTCCTCGATGCCATGCCGCCCGACCCGCGCGGCGGCGACATCGGCGTGCGCGCCGCGCGCTTTCAACGCCAGGACGGCAAGCTCGACTACCGGGTGCTCGTGATGCGCGAGAACGACAAGGCGCCGCCCTTCGAAGGCACCATCGATCTTGCCATCGAGGGCACCTATGCCAACGGACGCCGCGACCGCTATACCCCTGATCCGCTGCCGCTCACGCTCAGCAACTACCAGCACGCGGTCGGCGAACTCACGCCGCCCGAAGGCTTCACGCCGCGCACCGTCGTGATCCGCGTGCTCGACGCCCAGAAGCGCCAGCATGCCATGCGCATCTACAACGTGCGCCCCTGAACGGGCGGAGGTGTAACATCTCCGGGATCAGCGCCGCCGCCGGGCGGCGCACCGACCGGAGCCTCCCCGTGAAATACCGCAAACTTGGCCGCACCGATCTGTCGGTCAGCCTGATCGGCCTGGGTACCATGACCTGGGGCGAGCAAAACACCGAAGCCCAAGCCCACGAACAGCTCGACTTCGCCCTCGAGCACGGCGTCAATCTGGTGGACACCGCCGAGATGTATCCGGTGCCGCCCAAGGCCGAAACCCAGGGCCGCACGGAAACCTATATCGGCACCTGGCTGGCCCGGACCGGCCGGCGCCAGGACATCGTGCTGGCCAGCAAGGTCGCCGGGCCGGTGCGCGACGCCAAGCGGCCCAGCCACATCCGCGACGGCAAGACCCACCTGGACCGCAAAAACATCACCCAGGCGCTGCACGACAGCCTGCGCCGCCTGCAGACCGACTACCTCGACCTCTACCAGCTGCACTGGCCGGATCGCACCACCATGACCTTCGGTCGGCCCTTCTACCCCTGGGCCGACGACGCCCATACCGTGGCCATCGCCGAAACCCTGGACGTGCTGCAGGACTTCGTGCGCGAAGGCAAGATACGCCACATCGGCGTCTCCAACGAAACGCCCTGGGGGGTGTCGCAATTCCTCAAGCACGCCGACCAGGACGGCCTGCCCCGCATCGCCACCATTCAGAACCCGTACAGCCTGCTCAACCGCCACTACGAACAGGGGCTATCCGAGTTCAGCCGCTTCGAAGACGTCGGCCTGCTGGCCTACTCGCCGCTGGCCATGGGCATGCTCAGCGGCAAATACCTGGATGGCGCACGCCCCGAAGGCGCACGCCTGACGCGCTACGAGCGCTTCACGCGCTACAGCAACCCGCAATCCGAAGCCGCTACCGCCGAGTACTGCCAGCTGGCGCGCGAGCATGGCCTGACGCCGACCCAGCTGGCGCTGGGCTGGGTCAATGCCCAGCCGTTCGTCACCAGCAACCTGATCGGCGCCACCACGCTGCAGCAGCTCAAGGAGAACATCGGCACCGCCGACGTCAGCCTGTCGCCGGAGATCGTCCAGGCCATCAACGCCATCCACACGCGCTGGCCCAACCCCGCCCCCTAGCGCGGCGCACGCGCCTGCCCGTCCAGGCCTTTCGGCGCCACGCCGAAATGACGCCGGAAGGCGTAGGTATAGGCACTGTGGCTTTCATAGCCGCAGGCCAGGGCCAGCGGCAGGATGGGCTGGCCCGCCACCAGCCCGTCCAGCGACGCCAGCAGACGCGCCCGCAGCCGCCACTGGCCGAAACTCATGCCGGTCTGGCGCTGGAAGTGGCGCTGAAACGTTTTCAGGCTCATGGCCAGGCGTTCGGCCCATTGCGCGGCCTGGCGCTCCCAGGGCGCCTGCCCGCTCGTCAACGCCAGACAGACTTGTTCAATGCGGGAATCGCCGGCCGGCCAGGGCAATTGAAACGCCGGCTCCTGCGGCACGGCCAGTTCTTCACGCAACAGCGCTGCCAGCAGGCGGCCCCGGCGGCTGTGCTCGGCCTGCAAGCCCAGACGGGCCAACTCATCGACCAGCGCCTGCAGCAGCGGCGACACCGGCAGCACCCCATCGCGCTGCGGCAGCCCCCCGGCGCGACGCCCGTCCACAAAGACACAACGCACCCGGGTCGCGCTGCGCATGCGCAGGCGATGCGGCACACCCGGCCCCAGCCAAAGCGCGCGCGAGGGCGGCACCACCCAGCAGGCCTGCGGCGTATCGACCCGCAGCACGCCCGTCATGGTGCACAGCAACTGGCTGCGCCGATGCTCGTGCATGGGCACCAGAGAGCCGGAAGCATAATCCTGCGCCATCCCGGTGATCACAGCGCCGGTGACTTCATGAGCAGCCAGATCGTGAGTCGACAAGCTTGATCCTTTCTCTATAGAAACTGACTCATTCTATTGAAAAAGCCATCGTCGATCTGCCTAAGATGAAGGCTGCCTCCTTCACCGGTTTTTCCCTCGCTTTCCATGTTCGCGCTGCCCCGCCCCGCCCTGCTACCGCTGACCCACGGTCGGGGCTCGCTTGCGCACTGCGCGCCATCGTCTTCCTGATTCCCCCGGGCCCCGACCTCGCACAGCCCCCCCTTTCCGGCAAGGGGAATCAGACCCCACGATTGCGAGGACATCCATGCTGGCCCACCCCCGGAACAAGTACCCCCCTTTCACTCCCGTTGCCCTTGACGCACGCCAATGGCCGGGGCGCACGCTCACCCGCGCACCTGTCTGGCTGTCGACCGATCAGCGCGACGGCAATCAGGCCCTGTTCGAGCCCATGAACCGCCAGCGCAAGCTGCGCCTGTTCGACGAGCTGGTGCGCATCGGCTTCAAAGAGATCGAGGTCGGCTTCCCGTCGGCCTCGCAGACCGACTACGACATCGTGCGCCATCTGATCGAGCACGATCGCATCCCTGCCGACGTCACGCCCATGGTGATCACGCAATTGCGCGAAGACCTGATCCGGCGCACCGTCGACAGCGTGCGCGGCGCGCGTCGGGTCATCGTGCACTTCTACAACGCCATCGCACCGGCCTGGCGCGAGATCGTCTTCGGCATGAGCGTCGGGGAGATCGTGGCTCTGGTACGCCAGCACGTCGCGCTGCTCAAGTCACTGACCGACGCCCGGCCCGAAACCGAGTGGGTGTTGCAGTACTCGCCCGAAACCTTCTGCATGGCCGAACTGGACGTCTCGCTGGCCGTGTGCACGGCTGCGATCGACGCCTGGGACGCCGGCCCGGCACGCCCCATGATCATCAACCTGCCGACCACCGTGGAAGTGACCACGCCCAACGTCTTTGCCGACCAGATCGAATGGATGGACCGGCGCCTGCCTCGCCGCGAGCACCTGATACTGTCGGTGCACCCCCACAACGACCGGGGCACCGGCGTGGCCTGCGCCGAACAGGCCATGCTGGCCGGCGCGCAACGCGTCGAGGGTTGTCTGTTCGGCAACGGCGAGCGCAGCGGCAACCTGGATGTGGTCACGCTGGCGTTGAATCTGTATACCCAGGGAATCGCGCCGGGCCTGGATTTCTCGGACATCGCCGCCGTGGCCCGTATCGCCGAGGAATGCACCGCCCTGCCCATCCACCCCCGCCATCCCTACGTCGGCGACCTGGTCTTCACCGCCTTCTCGGGATCCCACCAGGATGCCATCGCCAAGGGCTTTGCCGCCCAATCCGCCGATGGCCCCTGGCGCGTGCCCTATCTGCCGATCGACCCCAAGGATATCGGCCGCAACTACGACAGCATCGTGCGCGTCAACAGCCAGTCCGGCAAAGGCGGCATCGCCTACCTGCTGGAGCGCGATCACGGCATCGTCATGCCGCGCCGCATGCAGATCGAGTTCAGCGCCATCGTGCAGCGCCACGCCGACGCCAGCGAAACCGAGATCAGCAGCGAGGCCATCTGGCAGTTGTTCCAGCAGACCTACCACCTGCCCCTGATCGAGGGCCCGTTGCGCCATCTGTCCCAGCAACGGGAGGAGCAGCCTGACGGCATGCGCATCCGCTGGCGCCTGCAGGAGGCCGGCGAACGCATCGAACGCGAAGGCGTCGGCAATGGCCCGGTGGCCGCGGCCGCCGCCGCGCTCGACCCCGCCCTGCGCGTGGACAGCTTCAGCCAGCACAGCCTGGGCAGTGGCGCGCAGGCCGAGTCGGTCGCCATCATCGAGGTCGCCCTGCCGGGGCGTGCGGGCACAGCCTTCGGCGTGGGACAGCACGGCAACACCACCACGGCGGCGCTGCTGGCGCTGCTGTGCGCCTATAACCGCGTCTGCGCCTAACGGGTCGCCACGATGAACAGGCGCGGAAACGGCAGCAGCACCGTGCCGTCGGCCAGCGCCGGATAGGCCTGGCCGAGCGCCTGCTCGTAACGCGCCAGGAATTCGCCCTGCTCGGCCTCGTCAAGACGATTGAGATAGGGCAACAGCGCCGTTCCCTTGAACCACTCGACCACCGCCCGTACGCCCGCCAAGGGGTGCAGGTAGGTGGTCCGCCAGACATCGAGGCGGCGGGCCAGCGGCGACAACAGCGCGTAGTACCAGGCGGCGTCGTGACGCGGCGGATGCCCCGCCTGGCCCAGCCTGGCGGCCCAGGGGCCGCTGGCGGCAATCTCGCGCAGCAATTGGTGCGCCGGCTCCTGGAGGTTGTCCGGCGTCTGGATCGCCAGGCTTCCACCGGGCGTCAAGTGCGTCAGCAAACGCGGATAGAGCACTTCGTGGTCTGGCAGCCATTGCAATGAGGCATTGGCGAGAATCACGTCGAACTCACGCTCCGGCTGCCAGCTGGCGATGTCCTGACAGTCGAAGGTCAGGCCGGGAAGCCGGCGCCGGGCCGCCTCCACCATATCGCCAGAACTGTCGATGCCGCTGATCACGGCCTGTGGATAGCTTGCGGCCAGCACCTCGGTGGAATTGCCGGGACCGCAACCCAGGTCCACGGCCTGCCGCACCCGGAACTCGGGAATCGCCGCCACCAGATCACGCACCGGCCGGGTGCGTTCGTTCTCAAAAGCGGAATACTGCTGTGCCGACCAGCTCATGGAAGCTCCAACAAAAGAAAAGGCAGCCCGTCCGGGCTGCCTGGCATCAACATGCCCGAGGGCTCAGGCGGGCGTGCGTGCCACCATCACGCGGCGCACGCATTCGATGGTCCAGATCCAGATTGCCGTGCCGATGATCTCGGAGATGAAACCATCGGTGCCGATCTCCCAGGGCATCGGCCCGGCGCCGATCAAAGGCAGCACGATGCAATGCGCGCCAATCGTGGCCGTCACCCAGGCGAAAGGGATGCCCCACCAGGTGGCGACTTTCGAGCAGGCACGCACCAGAAAACAATACACGATCGCCATCACGATGGAAAACAGGATGTGCACCCCGTTGCCGCCCCAGTTCACTGCCGTCTGGTTGAAGGTGTACACCATGTTGTTGGCATCCGCTCCCATCAGCTCCAGCAGCCGGATGGGAGGCGGCACCGCCGAAGGGGGGCGCGGCACCAGCAAGGTTTCAATGCCCGACTTGACCAGGGCCGAAAAGAACCCCGCCACGATTCCCACCCAGACCAGCCGCCCGCCCGATACGTCATGCCCCGCTTGATGCATCTTCATGGTGTCCCCCAGGATAGAAAAAAAACCCGCCGCGACTGCGGCGGGCCGGTATGAGATGGGGCCGGCGACCCCATCCGCGTTTTAACGACGTCCAGGCTGGCCCTTGGCCTGCTGCTCGCGCGCGTCTTCCTGCGCTTCGAACAACACGCCGCCCATGGCCGCCACCAGCACCATCAGGCCGGTGCCCAGCACCCAGGCCAGGTACCAGGGGCCGTAATCCCCCAGCACCACGCCCAGCAGGATGGCCAGCACGGAGAGGATGCCGGCCAGGATGAACTTCAAGAACAAAGACATGTCGCGTCCTCTCAATAGGCGTGGTCGTCAGATTGAACCTGCTTGACGCTCACCTTGCCGCGCATCACCCAGAAAGCCCAGCTGGTGTAGGCCAGGATCAAGGGGATGAAGACAATGGTGAAGCCCAGCATCCAGCCCTGGGTCAGGGTGCTCGCGCCCGAATTCCAGACCGTCAGGCTGTGCGAAGGATGCGTGACCGACGGCATCAGGAAGGGGAACATGGCAGCGCCCGCGGTGCCGATCACGCAGATCCAGCCCAGCGCGCCCAGCCACCAGGCCAGGATGCGCTGGCGCACGCCCAGCGCCATCATGCCCAGCAGCACCGACACCACCGCCAGGATGGGCAACAGCCACAGCACCGGATGGGCGCTGTAATTGGCCAGCATGCCGCCGGGGCTGCGCTCGACCACCTGCTGCAGCGGCGTCTGCGGCACGCCCGCACCCGGCTGCTTGACCAGCTCGTAGCCGTCCAGATTGGCCGCCCAGAAGCCGCCCACCACGAACAGCACCAGGAACACGCCGCCGCCGATCAAGGCGGCCTTGCGCGCCCGCAACGCCAGCCCCATCTCGGCGCTGCGCATCAGGGTGGTTCCGCCCATGTAGATGGACAGGGCCACCGACGTCAGGCCGCAAAGCACGGCGAAGGGGTTGAGCAGTTCCCAGAAGCTGCCGGTGTAATAGGAGGTCAGGCGCCAGTCGAAATGAAAGGGCACGCCCTGCAGCACGTTACCGATGGCCGCGCCGTAGATCAGCATGGGCAGCGCGCCGGACAGGAACAGCGTCCAGTCCCAGGCATTGCGCCAACGCGGCGACGGCATCTTGCTGCGGTACTCGAAGCCCAGCGGGCGCACGATCATGCTCCAGAGCAGCAGCAGCATGACGATGTAGAACCCCGAGAAGGCCGTCGCATACACCAGCGGCCAGGCGGCGAAGATGGCGCCCCCGCCCAGGATGAACCAGACCTGGTTGCCGTCCCAGTGCGGCCCGATGATGTTCAGCGCCACGCGCCGCTCGTCATCGTTGCGGCCCACGAAGCGCAGCAAGGTGCCCACGCCCATGTCCATGCCGACCATGATTGCCAGGCCCATCAGCAACACGCCCAGCAGCAACCACCAGACTACCGTCAATATCAATGAGAGATCCATGATGGCTTCCTCTTATCCTCAGCGAATGTCGGCCATCGCCACTTGGGCGGTCGGCGCGGCAGGCGGGGGGGCGTCCTCCGGTCCCTTGCGGATCGCACGCAACATGAGGAACAGTTCGACGATGAAGAAAATGGTGTACAGCAGGATGAAACCCACCACCGAGAACACCATGTAAGTCACGCTGTGCGTGGAGGCCGACAGCCACGTGGGCAGCACCTCATAGACGGTCCAGGGCTGGCGTCCCACCTCGGCCACGATCCAGCCGGCCTCGCAGGCGATGAACGGCACGGGAATCATCCATACCGAGAACTTCAGGAAGCGCCTGTAGTGCTGCACCTTGTCGGTCAGCGTCAGGATCAGGCCCAGCAGGAAATAACCCAGCATCACCAGGCCCAGGGCCACCATGATGCGGAACGACCAGAAGATCAGCCAGACCTCGGGGATGGAGTCGCGCGCGGCCTGGTCCACATCGGCCTGGGTCACCCGGCTCAGATCGCCATCAGGCGCATAGCGCTGCACCAGCATCCCGTAACCCACGTCGTCCTTGTGCGCCTCGAACAGCGCCAGGGCCTCCGGATCCTGTGGATTGGCGCTCAGGCGCTCCATGGCCTGCACCGCCGGGATCCCGTTGCGGATACGCTCCTTGGCCTGCAGCTCCAGGGCATCGATGGCCGGCACCGTCCCATCGAGCGAGTGGGTCACCAGCAACGACAGCGCCCCCGGCACCTGCAACTCCCAGAGGTTGCGCTGCTCGCTCTGGGACGGCAGCGCCGCCACGTTGAAGTTCATCGGCGCCTCTTCGGTCTTCCAGAGCGCCTCCATGGCCGCCAGCTTGGTGGGCTGCGCATGGCCGCCGACAAAGCCCAGGGCATCGCCCAGCGTCAGCACACCGGCCGTGCCCAGCACGCCGAACAGCGTCGCCACCCGGAACGAACGGCGGGCAATGTCCAGGTTGCGATTGCGCAGCATGTAGAAGGCGCTCACGCCACAGACGAAAATCGCAGCGGTCACATAGCCGGCCAGCACCGTGTGCACGAACTTGGCCTGGGCATCCGGGTTGAAGAACAGCGTCGAAAAGCTGCTGAGCTCCATGCGCATGGTCACCGGATTGAACACGGCCCCCTGGGGATCCTGCATGAAACTGTTGGCCACCAGAATCCACAACGCCGACAGGTTGGAGCCCAGCGCGACCAGATAGGTCACCACCAGGTGCTGGGCGCGGCTCAGGCGATCCCAGCCGAACACCATCAGGCCCACGAAGGTGGACTCCATGAAGAACGCCATCAGGCCTTCGACCGCCAGCAGCGTGCCGAACGTATCGCCGACGAAGCTGGAGTAATACGACCAGTTCATGCCGAACTGGAACTCCATCGTCAGCCCCGTGGCCACCCCGAGCGCGAAGTTGATCAGCAACAGCTTGCCCCAGAACTGGGCCATGCGGCGATAGACCTCGCGTCCGGTGCTGACGTAGACCGTTTCCATGATGGCAACGATGAACGACAACCCCAATGTCAGTGGGACGAACAAAAAGTGATATAGCGCCGTTGCCGCGAACTGTATTCGCGACAAATCGACGACCAGGTCATTGACGGGCATTATTTAACCTCCCCATGTTGAAACACCGAACCAATCACTGGTCGCGAACGCGCAAGACCCCGCTCTCTGGCGGCAACCCGGCCACGCGGCACGACAAAAGCCGGCCCTTCCTTTACGGAGGCCGGCCATGCAAGACGAAACATTGAGAAAAAACAGAAAATCCCGCGCCGTGCACGGGATGGCGCCGGGGTATGCCTACAGGACGGCAGCGCACGCCAGCCCTGCCAGCCTGCCACGCCGTCGCTGCGAGCAAGCACCGGGCGCGCCAGGCGACGGCACGCGGCACCGTGAAGGCCTGTCACTTTGATGCGAGGTCCCGATGTCGCCGGTTTCGGCATCTGCACTCCTGCTCTACGTGGAAGCGGCACATGCAATACTTGTTCGACACACAAGACAGGCCGGCAAGCTCACGCAGCCTGTGCGTTTGGCATTACCCCAGTATTAAACTACAAAAAACACAAATGAATACGTATGGTGCCCCGGTGCGACATACTCTGAGACAAGTTCGAAAGCCGTATCCTGACTTCCCTCAAGCCCTTATCACGTCAACGACCGCCGATCCCGCACGATGTCACGCGGATCTACTAAGATGAAGACACGGTAAGCACCTCGGACCAGGCGCATGGCGTCGCGGCATCGAAGCAGGACTCGCTCCTGGCCGCCGTCACGTCAATCGCCCCGCATTCGACGGCTCCGGTCCCGGCCCGCGGGCAGTGCCGCTTTGTTTTCCCGTAGCCCGTACCAGCTTGTCCGACCCGAGCACTTCAACGACCCGAAAAGGAAGGCAGATACCATGAGCGACAAACTCTTCGACACCAAGGCCCCGACGACCACCTCGTCCGGCGCACCTGCGGTGAGCGATCGCAACTCCCTGACCATCGGCGCCGACGGCCCCATCGTGCTGCATGACGTCCACTTCCTGGAACAGATGGCGCACTTCAACCGGGAAAAGGTCATTGAACGCCAACCCCACGCCAAGGGCTCGGGCGCATTCGGTGTGTTCGAAACCACGGCCGACGTCTCGAAGTACACCAAGGCTGCGCTGTTCCAGCCGGGCGTGAAAACCGAGATGCTGGCGCGCTTTTCCACCGTGGCTGGCGAGCATGGCAGCCCCGACACCTGGCGCGACGTGCGGGGATTCTCCCTGAAGTTCTACACCACCGAAGGCAACTACGATCTGGTCGGCAACAACACGCCGGTGTTCTTCGTGCGCGACCCAATGAAGTTTCCGCACTTCATCCGCAGCCAGAAGCGCCTGCCCGACAGCGGCCTGCGCGACAACCACATGCAATGGGATTTCTGGACCAGCAATCCGGAAAGCGCCCACCAGGTGACCTACCTCATGGGGCCGCGCGGCCTGCCCCGCACCTGGCGTGAAATGAACGGCTACGGCTCACACACCTATATGTGGGTCAATGCCCAGGGCGAACGCTTCTGGGTCAAGTACCACTTCCACAGCAAGCAGGGCGTGGCCTACTTCAGCAACGCCGAGGCGGCCAACATGGCCGGCGCCGACGCCGACTTCCATCGCCGCGACCTGTTCGAGTCGATTCAGCAAGGGGCCTGTCCCTCATGGGAAATGTCGGTGCAGATCATGCCCTATGCCGACGCGGCCAAGTACCGTTTCAACCCTTTCGATCTCACCAAGACCTGGTCGCACAAGGACTACCCGCTGATCAAGGTCGGCACCATGACCCTGAACCGCAACCCGGAGAACTTCTTCGCCCAGATCGAACAGGCCGCCTTCTCACCGGGCAACACCGTCCCCGGCATCGGCCTGTCGCCCGACAAGATGCTGCTCGGCCGCGCCTTTGCCTACAACGACGCCCAACGCAACCGCATCGGCACCAACTTCCATCAATTGCCCGTCAACCAGCCCAAGGTGCCGGTCAACACCTACATGATCGACGGGCCGATGAACTACCACCACACCGGCGCGGCGCCGGTGTACGTGCCCAACAGCGGCGGGCGCCCGTGGTCGGATGAAACCGGCAAGATCGACAACGGCTGGGAAGCCGACGGCGACATGGTCCGCAGCGCCTACACCCTGCACGCCGAAGACGACGACTTCGGCCAGCCGGGGACCCTGGTGCGGCACGTCTTCTCCGACGCCGACCGCGACGCCCTGGTCGAGACCGTCTCCGGCAGCCTGCTGGCCGGCGTGCGCGAACCCGTGCTCAGCCGTGCCTTCGAGTACTGGAAGAACATCGATCCCACCGTGGGCCAGCGTATCCAGGACAAGGTCACCCAGGCCGCCAAAGCCAAGAAGTAAGCCCGTCTTTGCCGGCCCGCCAGGCGGGCTGGCAAAGCGTGCCGCAAGCCGCCGCGTTCTGGCGACAGCCCCGTGAAGGCGCCATGCGTCTACCCCTCCCCGGCAGGGGCCGGCACCGTGTGCTCGGACCACCCTCCTCCCAGCGCCTTGTAGAGGTCGATCAGGTTGTTCGATCGCGCCAGGCGTGTGCGTATCAGGCTCTGCTGCGCCCCGTAGAGCGAGCGATAGGCATCGAGCACGGAAAGATAGTCGCCCACACCCTCGCGAAAGCGCGACGCCGCCAGCTCATGTGCCTTGCGGCTGGCGAGCACGGCCAACTGTTCAAAGCGGATCTGATCGTCGAGCATGCGCTTGCCCGCCAAGGCATCGGCCACCTCTCGAAATGCGATCTGAATGCTCTGCTCATAGTTGGCGATCTCCAGGCGCTTCTTCACATGCGCGGCGTCCAGATTGGCCCGCAGCGCCCCTGCGCGAAAGAGGGGCAACGTGATCTGCGGCAGGAACGCCCAGGCCCCGGACCCGGAATCGAACAAGCCGTCCAGGGAGGCGCTGGCGGTCCCAGCCGAGCCCGTCAGGCTGATCGCAGGCAGGAAGGCTGCCCGCGCCGCGCCGATGTTTGCATTTGCGCCGCGCAGCATTTGCTCGGCCGCGCGAATGTCAGGCCGGCGGACCAGCAGCCCGGAGGGCAACCCGACCGGCAGGTCGGATGCAAGGATATCCTGCGGCAAGGTCGTCGCGGCATCCAGGCGGCTGGACAAAGCGGGGTCCGGCGGCTGCCCCAGCAACAGCACCAGCGCGTTGCGATCTCTGGACACTTGCCGCGTGTAGACAGACAGCTTGGCCTGCGCATTGAGCAATGCGATCTCCGCAAGACGCAGGTCAAGCTGAGTCGCGTTTCCGGCCTCGGCCAGCTCGGCCGTCAGCGCGTACGAACGCTTCTGCGTGGCAAGGGTTGCTTGCGTCAGCGATAACAGCTCCCGATCCGCCCGCAGCGTGAGGTAGGCATTGGCGACCTCGGCGACCAGGCTCAATTGGGCGGCGATGCGGTTCTCCTCCAGCGCCAGGTACGCAGCCAGGGCCTGGTCGTTGAGGCTGCGGAGACGCCCCCATAGATCCAGCTCCCACGCTGTCGTCACGCCAGCCAGGTCATGGCGCCTCGTGATCCGATCCCCTGGCGAGGTGGCGAGATCCTGCGGCGTGCGCTCCGAGGCGCCACTGGCAGAGACGCTCAGGTTCGGCAACACCGCGGCACGCTGAATCCGGTAAAGCGCCCCGGCCGCTTCGACATTGAGCGCGGCCTTGCGCAGATCCCGATTGTTGTGCAACGCGATTTCTATCAATTGCTGCAATAGCGGATCACGGAAGAAATCACGCCATCCGATATCGGCCGCGGCCCTCTCTTGCGGCTTTGGCTGCATATCCCCGGCCTCCAGGGCGTAGCTCGCAGCGACAGGCGGGTCAGGGCGCTCGTACTCCGGTGCCAGGGAGCAACCCGCAAGCGCAAGCGTCAGCAACGCGAAGGGCAAACCGCGGCAGAAACGGGGGCGAAGGTGTTTCATGTGGAGACTCCTCTTGGCCTTCATGCGTGCTGGCTTTCCGAACGACCGGTATGACGGCGCGCGTGCCGGCGCATGGCCTGCCTGCGCACCACGGCGTAGAACACGGGCGTGAGCAACAGGCCGAACAGGGTCACGCCCACCATCCCCGCAAAAACGGCGATACCCATGGCGTGGCGCATCTCCGCCCCGGCGCCCGTGGCAAGCACCAACGGCACCACGCCCGCGACGAAAGCGAACGACGTCATCAGGATGGGACGCAGGCGCAGCCGCGCCGCCTCCAGGACGGCGGCCAGCGGATCGGCGCCTTCCGCTTCCTTGGTACGAGCAAACTCCACAATCAGAATGGCGTTCTTGGCCGCCAGACCCACCAGCACCACAAAGCCGATCTGCGTAAAGATGTTGTTGTCTCCCCCGGAGAGCCAGACCCCGCCTATCGCCGAAAGCAAGGCCATCGGCGCGATGAGCAGCACCGCAAACGGCAACGACCAACTGTTGTACTGAGCGGCAAGAATGAGGAAAGCCAGCAGCACCGCCAGGGGGAAGATATAGAGCGCCGAATTGCCGGCCTGTTTCTCCTGATAGACGAGATCGGTCCATTCATAGGCCATGCCTTCCGGCAGCGTCTCACGCACGATGCGTTCTATCGCGTCGGTCGCCTGCCCCGAGGAGAATCCCGGCGCGGGACCGCCGCTGATGTCCGCCGCTGGGAAGCCGTTGTAATGCATCACCCTGTCCGGGCCTGAGCCGCGCTCGAGCGTCACAAACGCACTTAGGGGAATCATGTCGCCGCTGCCGCTGCGCACCTTGAGCATCCCGATATCGTCGGCATGCATGCGAAACGGCGCGTCGGCCTGCGCCATGACACGGTAGGTGCGCCCGAAGCGATTGAAGTCATTGACGTAGAGCGACCCCAGATTGATTTGCAGCGTCTCGAACACATCCGTCAGAGACACCCCCAGGGACTTCGCCTTCACGCGATCGATGTCCACCTGCACCTGCGGGGCATTGGTCTGGAAACTGGCCAGCATGTTCGCCAGCTCGGGAGCCTGCGCGGCGCTGGCCATGATCTGGCCTTGCGCCTGCGCCAGCGCCTCGAAACCCAATCCGGCGCGGTCCTCGATCTGCAGCTTGAAGCCCCCCATGGCGCCCAGACCCGGCACCGGAGGCGGCGGGAAAATGCCAACGAATCCATCCGGAATCTGACTGAATTTGCCCATCAGTTTCCCGGCGATGGCATTGGCGGAAAGCGAAGCATCCTGACGCTCATCGAAGGGTTTGAGCATGGCGAACATCAGCGCCGAGTTTGGTACGTTCACCGGGCCATTGACCGACAGCCCGGGAAAGGCAACCACGCTTTCGACGCCCGGCTCGGCCAGGGCGATCTCGGACATCTCTTTTACGACCGCCTCCGTGCGATCGAGCGAGGCGCCGCTGGGCAACTGGGCGATGCCCACCAGGAAGTACTTATCCTGGGCTGGCACGAAACCGTTCGGCACCTGGTGAAAGCCCAGCCAGGTCAGGCCGACGAAACCCACGTACAGCAGCAGTATGATGGCGCTGCCGCGCACCGCCCGACGCACCGTGCCGACGTAGGCATTCGAGGCGCTGTCGAAGAAAATATTGAAGCGCCGGAAGAAACCGCCCAAGGTCTTGCCCATGACGCGCGTCAGCCAATCGGCATTGGCCGTGTCCTGATGCGGCTTGAGCAGGATGGCGGCAAGTGCGGGTGACAGGGTGAGCGAATTAATGGCTGAGAGTATGGTTGAAATGGCGATGGTCAGTGCAAACTGGCGATAGAACTCGCCCTGCAGTCCGGACAGAAAGGCAGAGGGAATGAAAACCGCTGCCAGCACCGAGGTGATCGCGATAATCGGCCCGGTCACCTCATCCATGGCCTTGATGGCGGCCTGCCTGGGTGATTCCCCCAGCGCCATATGCCGCTCGACGTTCTCGACCACCACGATGGCGTCGTCCACCACGATGCCGATCGACAGCACCAGGCCAAACAGTGACAACGTATTGAGCGAAAAACCAAACATGTGCATCAGCGCGAAGGTTCCCACCAGCGATACCGGCACTGCCACCAGGGGAATGATGGACGCGCGCCAGGTCTGCAGAAACAGCACCACCACCAGGACCACCAGGAAGATGGCCTCCAGCAACGTGACCGCCACCGATTGCAGCGAAGCACGCACGAAGACGGTGGGGTCATAGGCGATCCGGTACTCCACGTCCTGGGGAAAGCCTTGCTGCAGCTCCTGCATCCTGGCTCGCACCGCATTGGACACATCGATGGCGTTGGCGCCCGGGCTCTGGATGATCTGAAGAGCGGGCGCCGACTCGCCATTGATCAGGCTGCGCAAGGTATAGCCATCCGCCCCCAACGACACACGGGCGACGTCGCGCAGCCGGGTGAGCTGCCCATCGATACCTGCCTTCACCACGATGTCGCCGAACTGTTCAGCGCTGCTCAAGCGCCCCAGAGTATTGACCGTCACCTGATAGGCCGCCGAAGCCTCCGGCTGCTGACCCACGGCCCCGGCAGCCACCTGCACGTTCTGCTCCCGCAAGGCGGCGACCACGTCACTGGCAGTCAGGCCGCGCGCGGCGACACCGGCGGGATCCAGCCAGACGCGCATGGAGTATTCCCCCGCGCCCCAGACCAGAACATCGCCCACCCCTGGCAGGCGTGCGAGCTCGTCGCGCACCTGTCGAATCGCGAAGTTCGACAGGTAAAGCGGGTCGTAACGCTTCTGCGGCGACACGAGGTGCACCACCATCAATACGTCTGGCGAGGTCTTCTCCGTGACGACCCCGATGCGCTGCACCTCCGGCGGCAGGCGCGGCACGGTGCGGGAGACCCGGTTCTGAACCTGGATCTGCGCCATGTCAGGGTCTGTGCCCTGTTTGAACGCGATGGTCAGCACCATTTTGCCGTCGACCGCCATCTGCGAACTCATGTACAACATGCCCTCGACACCATTGATGACCTGTTCCAGTGGCGCGGCCACGGTATCGGCGATCACCTCCGGATTAGCGCCGGGATAACTGGCCGTCACCTGCACCGTCGGTGGCGTGACGGCAGGGTATTCGCTCAGTGGCAGCTGCCAGAACGCGATCCCCCCCGCCAGCAGCATCAACAGCGACAAAACGATGGCGAAGATCGGCCGGGCGATGAAGAAATGAGGAAACTTCATGGCCGCGCCTCCAGGGCGGCCGCCTGCTGCATGGGCACCAGGCGAGGCGTAATCGTCATGCCGGGGCGCACAAGCCCTTTGATGATGATCTTCTCTCCGGCCTGCAAGCCGCTACTGATGAGGCGCAATCCATCCACCATCTGGCCCAGCTCCACCGCTCGGTACTCGGCCTGATTATCCGGCCCGACAACCAGCACATAGTTCTTTCCCTGGTCTGTGCCGACGGCCTGGTCATCGACCAGAATGGCCGCGCGCGCTGCGCCGGTGGTCAGCCTGGCGCGTGCAAACAAGCCCGGGGCCAGCAGCCCGTCGGGATTTGGCACGACGGCGCGAGCGCGGATCGTGCCGGTGGCACGGTCGATCTGGTTGCCCACGAAATCAAGCCTGCCCCGATGAGGAAAGCCCTGATCCGTCATCAGCGCCACGGCCACCGGCAACGAGGGCTGAGCGCCACGAGCGTCGGGCCGGGCCAGTCTCACGGCATTGAGGTAGGTCGCCTCATCTATGTCGAAGTACACATGCACCGGGTCGATCGACACAATCGTGGTCAGCAGATTGCCTGCGCCCGCCGCAGCGCCGTTGACCAGATTGCCCGGGGTCACCATGACCCGGTCGACACGCCCGGAAATCGGTGCCGTGATACGCGCGTACGACAGATCAAGCCGCGCCGCCGCGACCGCCGCCCTGGCCACAAGAATTTCTGCCTGACGGGCCTTGCGCGTGGAGACGGCATCGTCATAGGTCTTGCGCGACACGGCCCCCGTGGCAACCAGCCGTTGAGCACGCTCGAAGTCGGCTTGGGCCTGGCTGGCCAACGCCTCGGCCTGACGCAGCTGCGCCGTAGCCGCGTCGAGCGCCACCTGGAAAGGCCGCGGATCGATCTGGAAAAGCAGCTCCCCTTTGTGCACCAGGCTGCCCTCGGGCACGCTGACAGCGTCCACAGCCCCGCTGACGCGAGACCTCAGTTCAACCCTCTCCGGGGCCGCCAGGTACCCGGTGAAATCGGCAGACGGGGCGATGATGCGCTGGACCACCTCGGCCACCGGCAGCTGCGGCGCCATCGTTGCGGGCGCGGAAGACGGCGACGCGCTTTCATCCCCGGACGACTCGCCGGCCGCCCACGCCAGGGCGGCGGCGGCCGCGATGGCTCCCGCCACGACTGCAATTCTGAATTTTCGACGCATCGACATTGCCTCTTCGGTACAGCAGGGCTTCGGCCCGTCCGAAGCGCTCTGCAGGAATTTGGCAAGGCTAGGCATTACTACGGCAGGAAGGTCAAGCCTGCGCCTGCAGGTTCTGCAGGCCCTTGACCTTCTGGCGTGGGAAGGAATACCGCTGGTCGCGCGGCCCCATTGACCGCGTCATGCAGCGGGCATCCGCCAGGCGCGCACAAGCGCCGCCCGCTGCCGCAGGCCTGACCATGGTCAACGTCATATTGCAGGCAAGGCCTGCTCGCACGGCGAGCCATTGCGGCCGCTCACGCCACGGAAAATCGGATCTGCGCGAAGACACAATGGCAACGGCTGCCGCACTCGCACCACGCGTTGACGAAAGACGAGCCCTGCGGCCTACATCCTGGCAAGCCGCGCGGCTCCGAGTCCAGACGGACTGCGCCAACCGCCGCCGCGCGGGCGCAAAAAACAAAAAAGCCGCTGGCGAAAACGCCAACGGCTTTTTAAATTCTGGTGGGCTGTGAGTGGCTCGAACACTCGACCTACGGATTAAGAGTCCGCTGCTCTACCAACTGAGCTAACAGCCCGACGCATGCAGTGTTATCACCGAGGAAATGTGCAGGCAACCGATAAACCAATTAGCTTGGACCCTGGGATCCGGAGCTGCCTGGCGTGTCAGGCGCTTGCCTTATTTCGCTGCAGAACCGCTGCAATTGCGAGAGGCCGAATTATACATAGAATTTTCACTTTGTCCAATTCAGGGCAAATTTTTTTGGTTTTTCTTCATTTTTTTTCGGCGTCGGCCGGAACCGGCTCTTTGAGGCGCTGGAACAACTGGCTGCACTGGGCTTCCTGGGGAGAGCTGGGAGCCACCAGCGCCAGCAGGCTCGCCGCAGGCGTGAGCAGCACGCCCAGGGCCACCGCGCCCAGGCCACGGGCCGCCAATGGCAACGCATGCACGCCGACATCGGGATGCTTGAAGCTGCCCTGCACGTACAGCGGCGAGCGCAGCGAGAAGATCCGGAAGCCCTTGCTCTCCGGGGAGATGTTCAGGTCGAGCCGCTCGGTGCGGAAGTTCACCGTGCCATCGATGCTGACCACCGCGTTCTCGGTGTCGAAGACGAACAGACGGGCGGTCATCAGGCCGGACTTCATGCCCAGATCGGCCACCCCGCAATTAATCTTGACCTCATCGTCGTCGAACAGCTTGCTGACGATGTAATTGCCCACATTGAGGCCGGCCAGTTCCATCAGCGCGCGGCTGATGACGCCATCGTTCATGACCATGCGCAGATCGCCACTGGCGCTGCCCAGCAGCGCGGCCACCGAATTGCCGCTGCCCGCCAGGGTGACGTCGCCGTTGAGTTCGCCCAGGGCGCGCTCCATGGCCTCGACGCCGGGGAACAACTGCTTGAGCTGCAGCTGACGCGCGCTCATGCGCACTTCGCCATCCATGGGGGCCTTGTCGCCGTTCAGTTTGATCGCGCCATCCAGGCGCCCGCCCGCCATGTCAAAGCGCAGCGGATCCAGCGTCAGATGGCCGTCCTGCAGCCGCACGCCCACATCCAGCCTGGACAACGGCAGGCGCTCTCCGTGCACGATGCGCTCGGCAGCCAGGCGGACCTCGGCGTCCATGTCGCGCCAGCGCTCGGTGCGAAACTCCTGGACGGGCAACACCTTGTCGCCCGGCTGGACCGCCTCCTTCTCGCCTTCGGCCTGCAGCGTCTTGGCGGTGGTGCCGGCCCCCGACTGCACGCCGATCAGCGGGCCCAGGTCGGCCATGCGCAACTGCCGCGACGACACCTGGCCGCTCAGGCGCGGGCGGGGCGCCTGCAACTGGAAATGCAGATCTCCATGCAGGTCACTCGCGCCGACCTTGCCATTGAAATCACGGTAATGGAACTCGGGCCCTCCCTCGCCATGCAGCCGGGCCTGCAGATGGCCGTCGGTCGCGTAGGGCGGCGTGTCCGGCAAGGTAACGCCGGTCAGGTCATAGAGGTTCGCCATCGAGGCGCCCGACAGGCTCAGCCGCAGGTCCAGAGCTCCCAATTGCAGCGGGTCGGTCAGGGTGCCGGCGATCCTGGCCTCGGTACTGCCCACGCGAACCTCCGCCTGGACCGGAAAAGGACGTGCGCCGTCACGCAACGCCAGCATGCCGCCCATCTTGCCCTCGCCCTTGACGGGCAAGGTTTCATAACGCCCCTTGGCCTGCCAGCGGAAGATGTAGTCGGGTGTCGCCACCTCTGCCTGCCCGGCCTCTTCGCGGCCGACGATCTCGGCAAACGGCACTGGCTTGCCCAGCGCATCGACCAGCACCTCCAGCTCGGCCTTCAGATGGGCATCGCGATAATCGATGCGGCCCTGGTCAAAGCCGATCGCGTTGACGTCCACCCGCCAGGCCGACGGCTCGCCCCCGTCAGGCAGGCGAAAATCCCAGTTTGCCCGCCCATCGGCCTCGCGCTCCAGGTTGACGCTGGGCCGGGTCAGCTGGATCTCCCGGATGACGACGCGCCTGGCCAGCAGCGGCAAGGGCGACAACGTGAAACTGACCTGGGCCAGCCGCGCCAGGTCCGCCCCCTTGGCCCACTCGGCATTGGCGATGCGGATATCCCCGGCATTGACGCGCGGCCAGGGCAGCCAGGCGCGCCAGCCGCTTTCGTCGGGCTGGCGCGCCCAACGTACGCTCAAATCGCCTTCGATGGCGAACGGCCGGCCCAAGGCGGCGGACACCTTCTGGTTGATGGTGGGCCTGAAACGATTCCAGTCCAGGTTGGCCACCACCACTGCCGCGACAATCGGCAGCGCCAGCACCAGAACGATCAGGGAAACCAGAATCTTGCGTCGGGTCGTCATGGGCAATCCGGGAAGAGACATGGCGCCGGCCGCCCGCTGCAGCCGACCTGCCAGAGATCAGGGTAACGTAGTCGCAACAGGCGAGAAAGCCCCGCCGGCCTCAGCGTCCGGGCAGCCTCAGGGCCCGCCTGGCCTGGCTGCACGCGGTGCGACGGCAGCAGCCCGGATGATGATCATTGATCATGCCTGTTGCCTGCATGAAGGCATGCACGGTGGTGGGGCCGACAAATTTCCACCCCAGCTTCTTGAGCGCCTTGGACAAGGCGACCGCCTCGGGCGTGGGTCGACCGTCGCCCATTGCCGCGGGCGCGGCGGCATGGCGCCAGAAAAAAGCCGCCAGCGAGCCCTGTTCGGCGCGCAAACGCCGGGCGCAGGCGGCATTGTGGATGATGGCTTCGATCTTGCCGCGATGCCTGACGATGCCCGGATCGCGCAGCAGACGCTCGACATCGTCGGGGCCGAAGGCTGCCAACGCCTCGATATCGAAGCCCGCGAACGCCTGGCGGTACCCCTCGCGCTTGTTGAGGATGGTGCGCCAGCTCAGCCCTGCCTGCATCCCTTCCAGGCAAAGCTGCTCAAACAAATGCCGTTCATCGACGCTGGGATGACCCCATTCAAGATCGTGGTACTCGCGATAGCTGTCGGAGCTATCCAGCCAGCCGCAGCGCGGCTGACCATCGGGGAAATCCTCACGCAAAGGCATGTCATGGCTCGCCTGAAAAAAAACAGGCCCATTCTCCCGGAGGGCCGCGACGGCGGCAATCCTGCCTGCTAATATTGCCGCCCGGCCGGACACTTACCGCTCGGCCGGGCCTCCACGGACCTCGCCATGACGCGACTCACGCCCGACCCCGTCTCCCTGATTTCGCTGGCCGACCTGACCGGCCAGCCTGACTCCAACCCCTGTCTGAACTGCGGCGCCTGCTGCGCCCACTTCCGGGTTTCCTTCTATTTCGGTGAAGTCGACGGGGCCAACGGCGGCACCGTACCCGAAGCGCTGGTCACTCCGGTCAATGCCTATCGGGTCTGCATGAAAGGGACCGAGCAAGGAGGCCAGCGCTGCGTGGCGCTGCGCGGCGAACTTGGCCAGCCCGGCATCCATTGCGCCATCTACGCGCTGCGCCCGACGCCTTGCCGCGAATTCGATATCTGGCAACCCGACGGCAGCCCCAATCCCGATTGCCAGCGCCTGCGGATGCAACTGGGCCTGCCGGCCCTGCCACGCCGCCCGGAAGCCGAAAACGATCCCCAAGGCCCCGGCACGCCCTCCGACCAGCCCCACGCCGCCTGAGACGACCGCCCTCAGCCACAGCGCGACAGTTCGCGCTTGTTGAGAGGGCGGAAATGGGCGCCCGGCCCTTCTTCGGCCAACACATCGCCAGGGTTGCGCAAGGGGCAATCTTTGAGCGACAGGCAGCCGCAGCCGATGCAGGTCTGCAACTGGTCACGCAATTGGGTCAGCAGGCGGATACGCTCGGTGAGATCATCACGCCAGCGCTGCGACAGCCGGCGCCAGTCCTGAGCGGTAGGCGCGCGCGAAGCCGGCAACGAGGCAAACGCGCCCGCGATCTCGGCCAGGGGCACCCCCGTGCGCTGGGCCGCCTTGATCACCGCCACGCGGCGTAGCATGGCGCGTGCGTAACGGCGCTGATTGCCGCTGGTGCGCACGCTCTGGATCAGGCCCTTGGCCTCGTAGAAATGCAGCGCCGATACGGCCACGCCGGTGCGGGCCGCCAGTTCGCCGACCGACAGATACTCGGGAAATTTTTCCTCGGCGGCCACGGCCCGCTCCTGAAGTTAACTTCAGGTCTGATGCTAGCGGCGGCGGCGCCATGGCGTCAAACCGCCCCCGCGGCCTCAACGCCAGTCGCCCACCGTAGACGGGTCGATCTGGGTGATTTCGTGTTGCATCTTCTTGATGTCGACCCTGACGGCCTGGCCGGCGCGCAACTCGACGAACTCACGCGGGCCGGCCGACTGTGTACGCACTCGCAGCTCGCCCTGCGCCACACGCACCACCAGAACCCCGTCGCGCTTGTCCACGTCGAAAATGACGTCGGGCGTGGCCAGGCGCGAAGCCAGCACATTGACCTCGTTCATGCCCATGCGCACGTTGGTATTGACGCGGTACTTGTAGACCACTTTGAAATAGGCCTGCCCCTTGATCAGGTTCACGTCACGCCGGCGGGGAAACAGCCCTACCGTCAGATCGGTGTCACCGTCGGCCACGATCTCGGTGCCATCCGGCAGGGTCAGGCTGCGCTCCTGTTGCGCGCCGGTTGCCAGGCGCGCGGAGTATTCCGGACTGCTTTCACGCAACACCCAGCTGGCGGTGAATGCCAGGCCCAGGCAAAGCACCCCTCCCACCAGCAGGATGGCCAGGAAATGCTTGCGCCAGAATGGTTTGGCGGCGATTCGGGTATCTGACATGAGGCTCGACGGAAAGAAACGAAGACAGGCAATGCTGCGCAAATTATAGGCAGGCCGGCGCATTATGCCCCGCGACCGGTTGCCGCGCCGCCAACGCCGAGGGCGGGCGACCAAGCACGCGCCGCACCATGGTGGAAAACGCCCCCGGGCTGTCGTAGCCCAGATCCAGCGCCACGGTGGTCACAGGCACCCCCTGTGCCAGCGCAGCCAAAGCCTGGGCCAGGCAGGCGCGCTGCCGCCATTGCGCGAAAGACAGGCCGATGGCCTGGCGGAAACGCCGCTGCAGCGTGCGCTCGCTGACATGCAGGCCGCGCGCCCAGGCCTGCGGCCGTGCGTCGATTCGCGGCGCGGCCAGAAAGCGCTCGCACAGGGCCAGCAAGGCGGCGTCGTCACGGGGCAGCGGAATATGCAGCGGCAGGCTGGGCGCGCGCGCCACCTCGTGCAGCAACAGCGTCACCAGAGCGCCATCGCGGCCCTGCTCGTCGTACTCCGGCGGCATCTCCACTGCCTGCAGCAACAGTTCGCGCAACAGCGCCGAGACGGCCAGCACCTCGCATTGGGCTGCCGGACGCGGCGCGCTGGCCGGCTCTATATAGAGACTGCGCGTGCTCACCCCCAGCATGCGCACCTGATGCGCCATCCCCGCAGGGATCCAGACCGCCTGCCCGCTGGGCACCACCCAGGCCCCGGCGCCCGCTGACACCTGCATCACCCCGGTCGCCCCGTACAGCAGCTGTGCCCGGCGATGGTGATGCCAGGACAGCAACTGGCCATCGGCGTAGTCCGTGCCGATGGCCAGCACGGCGCGATCGAGATGGTCAACGGCATCCAAGGATTGATTCTTCATGTCCGAGACTCAAACCATAATGGCAAGAATTCGAATGTACGCCAAACCTTGCGGCCGTAAGGTAGGGACTCGTCACGGAGGTTTGCATGTCCCTGTATCTCATTCTGGCCGCATTCGGCACGCTGGCCGGCTTCACCACGCTGCTGTTCGGCTTTGGCGGCGGCTTCGTGATCGTGCCGTTGCTGTACCAGGGCCTGCTGGCCACCCATGGCGCCGACAGCGCCGCCGGCGCGGCTGCCATGCATATCGCCATTGCCACCTCCACCTGCGTGATGATGGTCTCGGCCGGCATGGCCACCCGCCGCCGCCTGGCGCAACTGCAATGGAACTGGCTCTGGCCCCTGGCCGCTTACATCGGCCTGGGCGCCTTCCTGGGGGCCGGGCTGGCCACCCTGGCCAGCGGCGAGCTCCTGCGCTGGGCCTTTCTGATCTACCTGGCGATCACCATCGCCGACTGCCTGCTGCGCAAAGGATTCCTGCACGGTGCCGCCCCCCGCCCCCTGGGACGAGGCGCGACGGCGTCGGCAGGGCTGGGCATTGGCGCCATCGCCACCTTTCTTGGCGTGGGCGGCAGCGTCATGACCGTCCCGTTGATGCGCCGCCGGGGCCTGGACATGGCGTCGGCCAGTGCCATGGCCAACCCGCTGAGCCTGCCGGTTGCCGTGGTCGGCACGCTCTCCTATGTCGCGCTCGCCTGGAACCAGGCCACCCCCATTGGTCCCTGGCATGCGGGCTACGTCGACCTGCGCGCCTTTGCCGTGCTGACCGCGGCCGCCTACCTGGGCATCCGGCTGGCGGCACCGCTTGCCGGGCGGATCCCCGATCGGCTGCATGCCCGCATCTATGTCCTGCTGCTGGTGCTGGTGTTCCTGGCCATGGCGTTGCGTTGAGACAACATCTCTCGAATTTGCTTCGACGCGTAACATTACCGTTAGGTGAACGCCGCGGTTGTAACGTCACAGCCAAACTTGAGACGGCGGCCAGGCGCTAACACAATAGGAGCCAGAAGCTTCCACTTCCCTGCGACGCTGCAATGCAGCAATGATTCGCAGCACTGTAACAAGGCGCCCCCACCCTTCCAGGAAACATATAGCCCCACTTTTTCACTGGCCGTATCTCCCGCAATGCGCTAGGCCAGCTACGCTTGCGGCGCTGGGAAGGGAGAAAGTGATAATAAAGAAACAGACGACCGCTAGTGACTCGCGGCACCTGCCTGAACAGGTTTCGGCCCGCGAAGTGCTTCTGCTACGCGCACAACCGACTTACAGCAAGCCCACACCGCACCACCAGGGAGTGGGGGGCATCTGTGCCCATTGCCTGGGGCTCCCCAATAAAGGGGAACAATCGAATTATCACGATGCGTTAAACTGCCCGCGACAAGCGACACCTGCCTTGAAACTTGGCAGAAAGCAGGCTCGAATTCAGCCGCAATCAGGAAGCTCAGCGCTTCCGCCTGAACAACATGATCCAACCTACCACTTCTGGCGTCCGGTGCCAGCCGGGCAATCACCAGTTGCGGGTCTGGCGTCTGTGGCACGGATGCGAGACCGCGCTGCCGCCATCACAGGCAGAACAGTCAGCCGCCCCGCCGCGCCTGGCTGCCGCCTATCCGCCGACGTTTTCGGCAGGCGGCCCGCGGCTCGCCGCGAATGCGTTTCCCCTATAAGTAGTCGCCCTTGTGGCAGCCAGATTCCTGACGTGGCCGTCGCGCCGTCTCGGAGTAGCAAGGACAGTACATGGCAAAGCGTGTAGCAATCATTGGCTTGGCGTTCCGTTTTCCGGGCACCAGCACCGAACAATATTGGCCCGACCTGCTGGACGGCAAGAACCTGATCACCCAGGTCGATAGCGGGCGCTGGTCTGCCGATGCCTATCTGCATCCGGCCAAGGACCAGCCCGGCACTGCCTACACCCAAGCCGCCGGCACCCTGGGTGACATCTCCGGCTTTGACGCCGACTTCTTCGGCATCTCGCCGCGCGAAGCCGAGCTGATGGACCCCCAGCAGCGGCTGCTGCTGGAAATGAGCTGGGAAGCCATGGAAGACGCCGGCGTCAAGCCCTCTTCCCTGCGCGGCAGCAACTGTGGCGTCTACATCGGCATTTCCAGCGCCGACTACGCCTATCGGATCGCCGAAGACCTCTCGGCGATCGACTCCTCGACCGCCACCGGCAACACCTCCAGCATCGCGGCCAACCGCCTATCGTACTTCTTCGACCTGCGCGGGCCCAGCATCGCCATGGACACGGCCTGCTCGTCCTCGCTGGTGGCATTCCATCAGGCCTGCCGCGCCATCCAGGGCGGAGAATGCA
Source organism: Bordetella trematum (assembly GCF_900078335.1). Classification (GTDB taxonomy): domain Bacteria; phylum Pseudomonadota; class Gammaproteobacteria; order Burkholderiales; family Burkholderiaceae_B; genus Bordetella; species Bordetella trematum. The sequence continues at coordinate 79,250 of NZ_FKBR01000035.1, read as the reverse complement.
GCCATGCCCTGACCGGCGGCATCAGCCTGCACCTGCATCCCTATGGCTTCATCACCTTCTCCAAGGCGTCGATGCTCTCGCGCCAGGGCATGTGCAATGTCTTCGACGAGGCAGGCGACGGCTATGTCCGCTCCGAGGGCGGCGGGATCTTCCTGCTGAAGGACCTTGATCTCGCGCTCGCCGACGGCGACCGCATCCTGGCCGTGGTGGCCGGATCGGCCGTCAATACCGATGGCCGCAAGTCCGGCCTGACGGTGCCCAGCGCCGAAGCCCAGGCCGAATTGATGCGCGGCGTCTATGCCCAGGCGGGTATCTCGCCGGCTGACCTGGACTACCTGGAAGCGCACGGCACCGGCACCCCGGTGGGCGACCCCATCGAGACGCGCGCCATCGGCGCCGCACTGGGTAAACGGCGCGCCAATACGCGCCCGCTGCCGATCGGCTCGATCAAGAGCAATATGGGTCACCTGGAACCGGCCTCCGGCGTAGCCGGCATGGTCAAGGCCATTTATGCGCTGCGCCACCGCATGGTGCCGGCCACCATCGGCATCCGCAAGATCAACCCCAATATCGCGCTCCAGGACTGGAACATCGAGGTCGTCACCCAGAACCTGGCGCTCAAGCCGCAGGGCAAGCTCACCATCGGCGTGAACTCCTTCGGCTTTGGCGGCGCCAATGCCCACATCATTCTGGAAAGCGCGCCGCCGGCCGCCGAAACCTCCACCACCAAGCTGGTGAAGAACGCGCCGGTGCCGCTGGTGGTGACTGGCAAGTCCCAGGCCGCCCTGCGTGCGGCGGCAGCCTCGCTGGCTCAGCGCCTGCGCGCCCAAACCGACCGCAGCCTGTACGACATCGCCTATCAATCGGCCCGACGCCGTGACTGGCATGCCGAGCGCGCGCTGGTGTTCGCCAGCGATCCCTTGCGCGCCGCCGACGATCTGCAGGCGCTGGCCGAGGGCGACGCGCCCAAGTACCGCGTCGCCACCGGCACGGGCCTGCCCCAGGCGCGCGGCCCGGTCTTTGTTTACTCGGGCAATGGGTCGCAATGGGCCGGCATGGGCCAGCGCCTGATGGCCGACCCGGTATTCGCAACCGCCGTCCACGAAGTCGACGCCCTGTTCGCCGACTACTCCGACTTCTCGCCCGCCGCCGAACTCAGTGCGGCCAGCACCACGGATCGCTACGACTACGCGGAAATCGCCCAGCCGACGCTGTTTGCCGTACAGGTGGGCATCACCCGCATGCTGGCCCAGCGCGGCGTGGTTCCGATGGCCACCATGGGACACAGCGTCGGCGAAATCGCCGCCGTGTGGGCCTGCGGCGCCCTGTCCCTGCCGGAAGCCGTCAAGGTCATCTATCACCGCAGCCGCCTGCAAGGCCTGACCAAGGGCCGCGGCCGCATGACTGCCGTGGGCATCAGCGGGGCCGAAACCGAAGCGCTCATCGCCGAATTGAAGCTGGGCCACGGCCTGGCCCTGGCGGGCGCCAACAGCCATCGGGGCGCCACGGTAGCCGGCGACCCGGCTCAACTGGATGCCCTGGAGGCCGTCCTCGAAGAACGCGGCGTCTTCTACCGCCGCCTGAACCTGGATTACGCCTTTCACAGCCCGGCGATGGACAGCATCGAGAGCGGCATCATGCAGTCGCTGGCCGATCTCAAGCCGCGCGACGCCGACCTGCCGTTCTACTCCACCGTCAGCGGCGGCAAACAAGATGGCCGCGCCCTGAACGCCGCTTACTGGTGGCGCAACGTGCGCCTGCCGGTACAGTTCGAGGACGCCAGCGCCGCCGCCATCCATGACGGTTTCAATGTCTTCGTCGAAATCGGCCCGCACCCGGTCCTGCGGGCCTATCTGAAAGACGCGCTGGGCCAGGCCGACCGCGAAGGTCGCGTCCTGATCACCGCATCGCGCGGCGGCGACGACCCGGAAAAAATCCACGACATCGCCGGCCAGCTCATCCTGAGCGGCGCGCACGTCAACTGGGAAACGCTGTTCCCGTGGCAGGGCGACTATGCCGCGCTGCCCAGCTATCCCTGGCAGCGCGAGCGTCACTGGCATCCCATCACCCCCCAGTCTCCCGGCCTGCTGATGCGCCAGCGGGTGCACCCGCTGCTGGGATACGCCCATGGCCAGCAGGACGGTCTGTGGGAGAACACCCTCGACACGCAGCAGCATCCGCTGCTGGCCGACCACGTGGTCGGCGACGCGGTGGTGTTCCCCGGCACCGGTTTTGCCGAGATCGCCCTGGCCGCCGCCACGCAATGGCAGCCCGGCGAGTACGCGGACATCGAGGAACTCGAGATCCGTGCCCCGCTGCTGCTGGCTCCCTCTCCCAGCAAATGTCTGCGCATCGAGCTCGAGAAACGCGATGGCCGCCTGTGGATACAGGCCCGCGAACTCGGCAGCGAAACGCCCTGGACGCTGCACGCCGGCGGCCGCATCCGCCAGGAGGCCGATGGAGCGCTGCTGGCGACCGGCGATGCCCTGCTGCTGCCGGCCCGCGCGCCGGACTTCGACGCTGCCGAACACCAGCGGCTGACCACCAGCGTCGGCCTGGACTATGGCCCGGCCTTTCGCGCCGTGGCGCATGGCTGGAACGAAGCCCCCGACAGCGTACTGGCCGTCCTGCAGCCGGATGACAGCCTGACCGACGAACTGCCGCGCACACACCTGCATCCGGCCCTGCTGGACTGCACGTTTCAGCTCATCATCCAGCTGCTCAAGGACGACCCGGCCATGGGCCGCGGCATCGCCTTCGTGCCGGCCAAGATCGGCCGGCTCTGCCTGCATACGGGGCAGGGGCAGCCCAAGTATGCCCGCGCCCGCCTGCGCCGCCGCACGCCGCACTCGCTGACGGCTGACTTCGACCTCTTCGACGCCGCCGGCAAGCGCATCGCCTGCGTGCGCGAAGCGCGCTTTCGCAGCATCCGCCTGCGCAAGACCGGCAGCGAACACCTGGACTTCGTCGACGCCATCCTGACGCCCTGCCCGCATCCGGATGCCGCGCCGCGAGCCAACCTGCTGCCCGCCGAAAGGCTGATGCGCACGCTGCAGCAGGTTGCCCGGGCCGAAGGCCCGACCGACGACGACCGCTACACCCAGGAAGTCGACCCCCTGCTTGAAAGCCTGTGCGACCGCCTGGCCCTGGAAGCCTTGCGCGCCGTCAGCAGCAGCGGTCAGGCCCTGTCGGCCGCCCAGGTCGAGCGCCGCCTGCGCCAGCATCCCGAAGCAGCCACCCTATTCAACCTGACGATCAACCGCGCACTCGCCGCGGGCCTGGCCACCGCCTCGCCCACCGGCTGGACCCTGCTGCAAGAAGACAGCGATGACGCCGCCAGTGCGGAAGACATCTGGAACAGCCTGCTGCGCGAGTACCCGGACTACTTCCCGGCCATCTTTGCCGCAGGACGCATCGGCCTGCACCTGGCCGAGCTGCTGCAAGGCAGCGCCGACATCGAGCAGGTCGCACCCAAGGCCGTCACCCCGACCGTCATCAGCCGCCTGGTGCTGGGCGCCGAACGCGGCCAGGCGCTGGCCAGCGCGCTGGCTCAGGCCCTGCAGCAGGCAGCGGCCCAGCGTCAGCCCGGCCAACGCCTGGGCCTGCTGGAGATCGGCCAGGGCGCGCCCCTCTTCGGGCCGGCCTGCTGCGCGACGCTGGATCTGCGGATCGCCGACTACTGTTATGCCTCGCTCGACAGCCAGGCCGTCGAAGATGCGCGCCACGCACAACTGGACCGCTTCCCCGATGCCAGCGCTGCGCTGATCGGCGAGCCCGCCGAAGGCCCGGCCAAGCGCTACGACCTGGTCATCCTGCATCACGAGTTCGACTCGCCGCAAGCAGGCCGCGAAGCCCTTGACTACGCGGTGGCGCACCTCAAGCCGGGCGGAACGCTGCTGATCCGGGGCACCCATCCGTCTGCCTGGATGAATTTCATCTTCGGCGCGCGCGCCTCCTGGTGGCAACAGGACCATGAACAGCTCCTAAGCGCCCTGCCGCAGCAGACCGACTGGCAAGCCCTGCTGCAGCCCATGGGCCTGAACTGCGAGCCCCTGCTGGAGTTCGCCCCGGGCAGCCAGTCCGGCGCCTATCTGCTGCTGGCCAGCTCCACCGCCCAGGCCATGGCGGCCCCCGCCTGTGAGCCGCGTCAGTTGCTGCTGCTCACCGGAGCGGCTGACGCCCCTGACACCCGATTGGCCCAGGCCCTGCAGGCCGGTCTGCAACAGGCCGGGCAGTCATGCCAGATTGCGCCGGCCGCTCCGGCCGCGCACCTGGACGCGCTGATCAACGACATGCGCGTCCAGCATGGCCCCGTGCACGACATCGTGCTGCTGGCCGGCTGGGGGCAAGACGGCGACGACGACGCCCAGCGCCTGCAGCAGCAAGTGCAGCGTTGCGCCCTGGCCGCCGCGCTCATCCAGGCCTGCGAACGCACCGATACCCCCGCCACCGTCTGGCTGCTGACCCGCAACGCCGGCGTCACCATGGGCGGCGGCGATCCGGCCAGCCAACTGCTGGCCGACGCCGCGCTGTGGGGCTATGGCCGCACGCTCGCCAACGAAGCTTCCAATTACCGCATCCGCCTGGTTGACCTCGCCGACAGCGAAGCCGCCACCCGGGCCTTGCTACTGGATCTGCTGCGCCCGGATGCCGAAGACGAAGTGCTCATCGATGCGGCCGGCGAACGCCTGGCCCCGCGCCTGTATGTCGTACCGCGTCCCGCGCCGCAGCGCCCGGATGAAGAAAGCCAGGCGTATCGCCTGGGCTTTGACTTCCCGGGCCAGCTGCGCAATCTGCGCTGGGAAGCCTACGACGCGCCACAGCCGGCCGACGACCAGATCGAAGTCCGCATCCATGCCACGGGCCTGAACTTCCGCGACGTGATGTACGCGCTGGGTCTGCTGTCCGACGAAGCCATCGAAGATGGTTTCGCCGGCCCCACTCTGGGCCTGGAATTCTCCGGCGTGGTCACCCGCGTGGGCAGCGCCGTGCAGGACTACCGTCCTGGCGACAGCGTGGTGGGATTCGGCCCGGCCAGCTTCGGCGACCGCGTATTGACGCGCGCCAGCGCCATCTCGGCCATCCCCGACGGCATCTCCTTCGAAGCCGCCGCCACCATTCCCAGCACCTTCTTCACGGTCTACTACGCCCTGCATCACCTGGCGCGCCTTGAAGAAGGAGAAAAAATCCTGATCCATGGCGCCGCCGGTGGCGTCGGCATCGCCGCCATCCAGTTCGCCCAATGGCGTGGCGCCGAAATCTACGCCACCGCCGGCTCGGAAGAAAAGCGTGACTTCCTGCGCATGATGGGCGTGCAGCATGTCTACGACTCGCGCTCCTTGGTCTACGGCGACGCCATTCTGGCCGACACCGACGGCCAGGGCGTGGACGTGGTGCTCAACTCGCTGGCAGGCGAGGCGATCAACCGCAACCTGCAAGTGCTGCGCCCCTTCGGACGCTTCCTGGAACTGGGCAAACGCGACTTCTACGAGAACACCCGTATCGGTCTGCGCCCCTTCCGCAACAACATCAGCTACTTCGGCATCGATGCCGACCAGCTGATGTGCGAACGCCCCGACCTGACACGCCGCCTGTTCGGCGAGATGATGGAGCTGTTCAGCGAAGGCGTGCTGCATCCGCTGCCCTATACCGTCTTCGATGCCAATGAAGTGGTCGACGCGTTCCGCTACATGCAGCAGGCGCGCCAGATCGGCAAGATCGTCATCACCTATCGCGACGGCATCCAGCAAGTGCAGCAGCGCCAGCCTCAGGCTGCGCCGCAGTTGCAACTGCCTGCCGACGCGAGTTATCTGGTGACGGGCGGCCTGGGTGGTTTCGGCCTGCGCACCGCGCAATGGCTGGCAGAGAAAGGCGCCCGCCACCTCGTGCTGATCAGCCGCAGCGGGCCGTCCACCGACAGCGCCCGCGAAGCCATCACCGCACTGACCGCCGCCGGCGTGCAGGTGCATGCCGCGGCCTGCGACGTCACCGACCGGCAGGCCCTGGCCCAGTTGCTGGCGAAGCTGCCGGCCGGCATGCCGCCGCTGCGCGGCATCGTCCACGCCGCAGTCGTCATCGATGACGGCCTGGCCCGCAGCACCAGCGCCGCGCAGGTCGAACGCACCATGGCTGCCAAGGTGCTGGGCGCCTACCATCTGCACGCGCTCACGCAGGACCTGCCGCTGGATTTCTGCATCTACTATTCGTCGGCCACCACGCTTTTCGGCAATCCCGGCCAGAGCAACTACGTCGCGGCGAACCATTGGCTCGAAGCCCTGGCCGCACACCGGCGCGCACTGGGCCTGCCCGCCACCTGCGTGCGCTGGGGGGCCATCGACGATGTCGGCTTCCTGGCCCGCAACGAGAAAATCAAGGACGCCCTGCAAAGCCGCATGGGCGGCGCAGCACTAGAGTCCGCCGTCGCCCTTCAGGCGCTGGAACGCATGCTGCTGGCCGACGCCAGCGGCCTGGGCGTGCTCGAACTGGACTGGAATGCGCTCAGCCGCTTCCTGCCCAGCGCGGGCGCCCCCAAGTTTGGCGCCCTGGCACGCCGCAGCGGCGAACATGCCAGCGATGAAGACCACGGCAACGACATCGCCCATCTGCTGGCTACGCTGGACGACGACGCCCTGCATGCCGCCTTCGGCGACATCCTGAAGACCGAGATCGGCGAAATCCTGCGCGTGTCGGCCGACAAGATCGACGCCGACCGCTCCATTTACGATATGGGGCTGGACTCGCTGATGGGCGTCGAGCTGATCGTGGCGCTGGAGAACCGCTTCGGCATCCGCCTGCCGGTCATGGCCCTGTCGGAAAGCCCCACGGTCAACAAACTCGCCAGCCGCCTCATTCCGCTGCTGCGTGGCGAAAACACTCCCGAAGGGGCAGACCCGATGGCTGCCACCGTGGAGAAACTGGTGGCGGACCACGCGGCCGATGTTTCGCCGACCGCCATCACCGAGTTCGTCGAAGAACTCAAGAACGGCGAAGGCGGCGCTGCGCAGCGCATGATCCCGTAACCCCAGGGGCCGCGGCTCGGCGAGCCGCGGCCCACGCATGGCAAGCAACGTGACGAAATCGAAACTTCCCGGCCTGGCTGCCGGCCTGAAAGACAAGCTCATCCAGCAAGCCCTGGAACGCAAGCTGCGCCAGGCTGCCGTCCAGCCGCCCGAAGCGGCCGCGCCGATGCGCCCGTCCGGCAGCCGCAATGCCATTCCGGAGGCCTTCTACCGCTTCCACCTGCATCCCAGCTACCAGCAGCTGCGCATTCTCAACGACGGCGCGGCCAAGCTCGGCCTGCAAAATCCGTTTTTCAAGCTGCATGAAGGCACGGCCACCGATCGCACCCGCATCGACGGCAAGCCCTACATCAACTACTCCAGCTACAACTACCTCGGCATGTCCGGCGACCCGAAAGTCGTACAGGCCGCCAAGGATGCCATCGACCGCTATGGCACGTCGGTATCGGCCAGCCGTCTGGTCTCGGGCGAGCGCCCCATCCACCGCCAGCTCGAAGAAGGCCTGGCAAAGCTGTACGGCGTGGACGACGCCATCACCTTCGTCAGCGGCCACGCCACCAACGTCTCCACCATCGGCCACCTGTTCGGACCGCGCGACCTCATCCTGCACGATGAACTGATCCACAACAGCATCCTGCAGGGCGTGCAGCTTTCCGGCGCGCGCCGCCTGCCCTTCCCGCACAACGACTGGAGCACGCTGGACAATATCCTCGACGAACAGCGCCATCAGTTCGAGCGCGTGCTGATCGTGCTCGAAGGCATCTACAGCATGGACGGCGACTACCCGGATCTGCCGCATTTCGTGGAAATCAAGCGGCGCCATCGCTGCTTCCTGATGGTCGACGAAGCGCACTCATTGGGCGTGATGGGCGCCACCGGCCTGGGCATCCGCGAACACTTCGGCCTGGATGGCAGCGACGTGGACATCTGGATGGGCACGCTGAGCAAAACGCTGGCCGGCTGCGGCGGCTACATTGCCGGAGAAAGCGCCCTGGTCGAACACCTGAAGTTCCTCGCGCCCGGTTTTCTGTACAGCGTAGGCATGCCGCCGCCAGTGGCGGCGGCCTCGCTGGCCGCGCTCGAGCGCATGCTGGAAGAGCCGCAACGGGTACAAGCCCTGCAGGCGCGCGGCCGGTATTTCCTGGAACGCGCCCAGGCCGCCGGCATCGACACCGGCACCAGCACGGGCCTGGCCGTCGTGCCTGCCATCGTGGGCAGCTCGCTGAAGGCGACGCGCCTGTCGGCGAAACTGTTCGAGCAGGGCATCAACGTGCAGCCCATTCTGTACCCGGCCGTCCCGGAGAAAGCGGCGCGCCTGCGCTTCTTCATCTCCTGCACCCATACCGAAGCACAGATCGACCACACCATCGATGTGCTGCAACGCCTGCTATAGCATCGCCTCCGACACTGCCATGACTCAGAACATCTCCATCACGGACACCATCAGCTGCGGCAATGACCTGCCCTTCGTGCTGTTTGGCGGCATCAATGTCCTCGAATCGGAAGACCTGGCGCTGCGCGCCTGCGCCGAGTATGTGCGCGTCACGCAGAAGCTGGGCATTCCCTATGTGTTCAAGGCCAGCTTCGACAAGGCCAACCGCTCCTCGATCCACTCCTACCGCGGCCCCGGCATCGAAGAAGGCATGCGCATCTTCGAAAAGGTGAAACAGGAGTTCGGCGTACCGGTCATCACCGACGTGCACGAGCCCTGGCAAGCGCCGATCGTCGCGCAGACGGTCGACGTGCTGCAACTGCCGGCCTTCCTGGCCCGCCAGACCGACCTGGTGTCGGCCCTGGCCAAGACCGGCAAGGTCATCAACATCAAGAAGCCCCAGTTCCTGAGCCCCTCGCAGATGTCGCACATCGTGGAGAAATTCCGCGAAGCCGGCAACGAGCGCCTGATCCTGTGCGATCGCGGCACCTGCTTCGGCTACGACAATCTGGTGGTCGACATGCTGGGCTTCGACGTCATGAAGAAAAGCACCGGCGATCTGCCGGTGATCTTCGACGTCACCCACGCCCTGCAGCAACGCGACCCGGGCGGCGCCGCCTCGGGCGGACGTCGCCAGCAAAGCGCCCAGCTGGCCCGCTCGGCCATGGCGCTGGGCTTGGCTGGCCTGTTCCTGGAAGCCCACCCCGACCCCGCCAAGGCCCTGTGCGACGGGCCCAGCGCCCTGCCGCTGGACCAGCTCGAGCCGTATCTGGCCCAAGTCAAAGCCGTTGACGACCTGGTCAAGTCCTTTGCGCCGCTGTTGATCAACTAGCTGCCAACCCCACCTTGCGTATCCGGCCTGAGGAAACCACTGTGTTAGGAACGTTTTCCCGCAAACTCTCACGCTTGCCGGGGCTCGCTACGTTACTGGGCGAGCCTGTCGAGCATCTGCGCTTTGCGGGAGACATTCGTAGAAAAAATGTGCGTGCGATCATCGGCTGGGGCATGCGCTCGACCACCCGCCGGCCCAGAAAAACCGCTGACAGGGCAGGCTTGCCATTCATTGCCCTTGAAGATGGATTCCTGCGATCTTTCGGCAGCGGCCCAGGCCAGCCTACGCTCTCTTTGGTGATCGATACCCAAGGTATCTATTACGATGCCAGCCGACCTTCCCTACTGGAAGAGATGCTCGCATCGGAACGCGACCTGCTCAGCGGCCCGGGCGCCGATACTGCACGCGCCCGGGCACTGATACAGGAACACCGCCTGGGGAAGTACAATGCTGCGCCCGATAGCCCGCCACCTCTGGCGTCCGGAAAACGTGTCCTGATCGTTGACCAGACCCGCAATGATGCCGGCATCCTCTACGGCAACGCCTCGGCGGAAACGTTCCAAACCATGCTTCGGACCGCCCGCGCGGAACATCCGGATGCCACGCTCTATATCAAGACTCATCCCGAAGTCACCCATGGGCGCAAGCGGGGCTATTTCCAGCATCTGCAAGCCGATGAGCGAACGATACTGATCAGAGAGGCCGTCTCCGCCCACAGCCTGCTGGAACACATGGATCATGTTTATGTGGTGACCTCTCAGCTGGGTTTCGAAGCCCTGCTCCAGGGCAAACCGGTAACCTGTTTCGGCTCTCCCTGGTATGCCGGCTGGGGTGTCACCGATGACCGCCAGCCCTTGTCTCGCCGCCAACGCCAGCGCAACGTCGACGAACTATTTGCCGCCGCGTACCTCCACTACACCCGCTACCTGAACCCTTATACCCACCAGAAGGGCAATATTTTCGATGTGATCCATTGGCTGGCCCATCAGCGCGATATGCAGCGCCAGCAAACCGGCCGCAGTATCGCCATCGGCATACGCCACTGGAAAGCCAGGCTTCTGACGCCGTTTCTGGGGCGGGATACATCGCGCACCTATTTCGTGGCAAACGCCGCTGCCGCTGCCGCTCTGCGGCCCACGGCAGCCGACCGACTCTGCGTCTGGAGTTCGCCGGCCCATGTCGACGTCGAGATGCTGGCGCACGACAGCAAAGCACGGCTGGTACACATGGAAGATGGCTTTGTGCGCTCTGTCGGGCTGGGGTCGGACTTCGTTGCTCCGCAATCGCTGGTCTTGGACGAAGTTGGGATTTACTTTGATGCAAGCCGGCCCAGCGGCCTGGAAACCTTGCTGAACACTCATCGTTTCAGCCAGGAAGAATGCGAGCGCGCCCAATTCGTACGAGAATTAATAACGCGAAATCAAGTAACCAAATACAATATCGAGCCCAACGACGCCCCATCCTGGGCTCCAGACAAACGGACGGTGGTGCTGGTCCCCGGGCAGGTGGAGGATGATGCCTCCATACGACTCGGATGCGGCCCTGAACTGCACGACAACCTCGCACTATTGCAAGCAGTGCGCGAAGCTCGTCCGGATGCTTTCATCGTTTACAAGCCCCATCCTGAAGTATTGGTTCGTAATCGCCGTGGACGGCTGCATGGCCGCGAAGCGCTTCGGTATGCGGACCACATCGAAACGCAGATCTCCATCGTGAGCTGCGTCGCGGCAAGTGACGAAATCCACACGATGACATCGCTCACAGGGTTCGAAGGCCTGCTCAGGGGGAAACACGTCGTTACGTATGGCCTTCCTTTTTATGCCGGGTGGGGCCTAACAGAGGACAAAATAGCAGCGCAGCGGCGCACGCGTACGCTAACGCTGGATGAATTAGTGGCAGGAACCCTCTTGCTCTACCCCACATATTGGGACTGGACCTTAGGCGGGTTCACCTCATGCGAAGCAGCTTTGGACCAGATCATCCGGCAGCGTGACCGGCTGCTAGCAGAAAATCGGTTGAGTCGAGTGCAGAAATCCTATCTTGAACGCCTGTTTCTGAAGGCCAGCCTTTGGGTTCGGGGCGAATTTATGGTGCGACGATGAGCGGACAGCAGCGCTTCCTTTTCCTGCAAGGTGTCTGCTCGCCCTTTTTCCCGCAATTGGCACAGGCATTGCGCGACCTGGGCCATCGGGTGCGCAAAGTGAATTTCACCGTGGGCGACCGTGTTTACTGGCGCCTCGGTGAAGCCTCATCGTACCGGGGGCCGATGGCTGGTCTCGCCGACTTCTATCAGCGTCAATACAGCGCCTATGGAATTACCGACATCGTGCTGTTTGGCGATTGCAGGCCAGTACATAGGCCCGCAATCGAAGTAGCGCGGCAACATGGCATACGCGTGCACGTGTACGAAGAGGGCTATTTCCGCCCTCACTGGATCACTCTGGAGAAAGACGGCGTCAACGGCCATTCCCGCCTCCCTCGTGACCCCGTTTGGTTTCATGAAGAAGCCCGCCGTTTACCACGAGCTGGCGGAGGGGCTGGCTTTTCCGCGCCCTTCTGGAAGCGCGCTGCCTACGACGTAGGCTACAATTTTTGGGCCGGCCTAAATCCTCTGCTTCACCGCGGAGTAAAAAGCCACGTCCCCTACAGCCCCCTGACAGAATATCTAGGGTACGCTAAACGCGGGATGCGACTCCAGCTGCTGACCCGTCAAGTGCGCAGCATCGAAGCCAAACTTCTTGAAGAGGCCTCGAACCATCCGTTCTATCTACTGCCGTTGCAGTTGAACAGCGACGCCCAGATCGTTCATCACTCTCCGTTCGTCAGCATGGCCGACGCCATGCGCTTCACTCTCGATTCCTTTGCCGTCCATGCTCCGCAAGGCACTCGCCTGGCGGTCAAGATCCACCCCCTGGATCCTGGCCTCATCAACTACGCCAAGATCCTAAAACGGCGTGCGCGCGAGCTGGGCATCAGCCACCGCGTGTTTTATCTCGAGGGAGGCAAACTGCCTGCCCTACTGAGCGCCGCACAAGGCGTAGTCACCGTCAACAGTACCGTCGGTGGCTCCTCCCTGATCCACGGCAAACCTACTATTGCCTTGGGCACCGCGCTCTACAACATGCCTGGTCTGACATTCCAGAATGGTCTGGATGCATTCTGGGAACATGGACGCAAACCCAAAGGCAGTCTGGTGCGTGACTTCCGTGACGTGGTCATCTACCACGCCCAGATCAATGGCGGTTTTTACAATCGGCACGGCATCGAACTTGCGGTCACAAATAGCCTGCCTCGCTTGCTAGTCTCGCGCTCCCGGGCTCAAGAAATGCCACGCCCTATATACCAGTCAGGAACGCTCAACGAGCGCAGCGCACAATAAAAAACTGCCTGGAGATCCAGGCAGCTTTTTACATCCGGCCAAGAGATCCTCTCGGCCCGTCCTATCAGTCCAGCATATCGTCAGCGCGCACCGGGGTGTTGGCAGCGACATCGCGGCCCACACGCTTGCCGATCACTGCATCCCAATGCTTAGGCGCCAGCCCGAACCCCGGGCGCACAGAGCGGATTGCGCTCTCGGTGATGATCTCACCCGCCTTGAGCGGCTTGACGAAGTAAAGCGAACGTCGGAACTGGGCATTACCCTGCTCGCTCGACTTGCGCCCGTAGTCCACCTTGCCCAGCGCAGCCCAGGCTGTATGGCAACTGCGACACAGATCCGCCAGATCAGCCGGCTCGAGCGAGAAACTGTCGTCCGGACCGCCGCCACTGCGATCCAGCGTAAAGTGCTTCTCGATGACCGACGCACCCAGCGCCACACTGGTGACCGCCGTGGTGTTATCCAGCGTGTGATCAGAAAGCCCCGTAACCAGGCCGAAGCGCTCGATCATATCAGGCACGGTGCGCAGGTTGTAATCATGCGCCGGCGCCGGATAGCCGCTTACACAGTGCAAAATCGCGAGTTCCTTGCACCCGCCGGAACGTGCGGCATCGATAGCCTCCTGAATTTCCTCGTCATCTGCCATCCCTGTGGAGATGATCATCGGCTTGCCTTTGCTCGCCACATACCTGATCAACGGCAGATCAACCGCCTCGAAAGATGCAATTTTGTATGCTGGCGCGTCAAGGCGCTCCAGCAAGTCGACCGCGCTGCGATCAAACGGAGAACTGAAAATCGGGATACCGATCTTGCGAGCATGGGCGAACAAGGGCTCATGCCACTCCCAGGGCATCTGGGCTTCCTTGTACAGCTGATAAAGCGTCTTTCCATCCCACAGGCCGCCGCGAATCTGAAAATCTTCGCTATCAGCATTCAGCGTAATGGTATCGGCCGTATACGTCTGCAGTTTGACGGCGTCAGCGCCCGCTTTCTTGGCCTCATCGATCAACTGCAAGGCCACTTCCAGCTTTCCGTTATGGTTTGCAGAAACCTCAGCAATCACGTACGGAGAATCTTCCTGGGAAATGCGCCGACCGGCGATGGTGATCCGGGGAATGCTCATAATTTCTCTACTCACAAAGAATGCCACTCATGCCTGAGCATGCCAAAGGCTACTATCGAATGATAGCGTTCTCCATCGAAGTGCTGATCACGCAGCACACCTTCGCGCACAAAACCCAACCCCTCGTGGAATTTGATCGAACGCTCGTTGAACGCCAGCGCCTGCCCTGCCACCTTGTGCAAGGCCGCCGGGCCGAATGCATAGTCCAGCACGGCCTTTCCTAACCTGCGCCCCATTCCTCTTGGAGCATCGGGGGCAATATAGAAACCCCAGTCGGCAACGCCTCCACTGGCCTGAACACTCAGGTTGGAGAAGCCGGCAGGAACACCGTCGGCTTCAAAAATCAGCAAATGCTTGGCCGGGTTCTGCGAAGCATGGGAGAACCAAGCCGTATGCTCGGCCAGCCCGATTTCATGCGTCGTATACATGTACTTGCGGATTTCCGGATGATTACGCCAGCTCAGCACCAACGCCAGATCATCCTCGCGCATGCGGCGCACGCGATCCCCATTTCGCTCTTGCGTCAAAAATGCCTCCATCAAACTCACCAGCCGCTGGACGCCCTGCCCATCGCACACTTCGCTTGCCGCCTGTACCGCCTGCCTCAGAACTTCGCTGTTGCTGAAAGCGGCCAGCACGCCAGGCAATTGCTCGCCGACGTCTGCAGGGCCGCCAACCAGACGCGCTGCTCCGGCTTCTCTCAGGGCGCTGGCACTCGGAACCTGATTGTCAGCCAGCACCACCATCGCGGTCGGCAGACCCAGGCAGCAACGCTCCCAAGAAGTGCTTCCTGCTGCACCGATCGCTAGATCACTCGCTGCCATTCGGGCCGCCATGTCAGACACGCCAACAGCGACCTCCGTCGGCAAGCGCATCACAGCGGCCCGCGCCCGTACGGCGTCAAGCCACTGAGCCGTGCTGCCCATTACGACACTGATGCGACAACCCGGCTCCAATGCCGGACACGCATCCAGCACGTCCAGCACGGTCTCCGTCACGTTGAACTGATCTACGCCGCCCATGGTCACCAGGATCTGGCGCAATTCCGCACCTGCACGCCGCTGCAAAGAGGCTTCCCGCATTTCTGCGAATTCCGGGCGCAACAGAGCATAAGAGCTACCCGCCAGCACCCGGCACCCGGGCGGGACCAGATCCTGATAGTCGGCAGCGGCACGCCCCAGTGTCTGGTCTAGCAGCAGATCACACTGGTGTGTCCGATCCGCTAGATCATCGATGACCAGCTTGGCGCGCGCCGGAATCAACGCCTCCCAGCGCGCATCCAGACCATAATGGTCGACCACCAACCAATCAGGGATATCTTCTCCCAGCGCCTCGCGGGTCTGACGCGCATCTTCCACCTGCGACACACCCAGCCAGGCGGCATGAGCAAGGCCGCCTTCGGGGGCCTTGCGCGTCGTACCGACCAGGGGGTGCACCAGGAAGCCTTCGGCCCGGATGAACTCGACCAGGTGGCCTTCATGCTCCCGGCAGACAAAGCGGCACTGGGCGCCATTGGCACGCAAGCGACGCGCCAGAGTCAGGCAACGCATCACATGACCGGTTCCGATCTGCCGTGACGCATCTGCTCGAAAGACCACCCGCAAGCTCATAGACCGTTCCTCATCGCCTTAAATAGCCACTCGGCCCGCTCCCAGTCCTCAGGAGTGTCTATATCTTGCACCCGATGCCGCGGCAGAAGCACTGCAGCCGATGCCGGACTGAAGATCACACGGCCATCCAGCCAGGCCGACGCTTTCCCCCAATAGAACTGCCCTGCATCATGGAAGGCTTCTTCCAGATCCTGGGAGCGCCGCTGGAAGTTATCGGGCTGGAACATCTCGACACGGCCGTTCTCATGCAAACGCAAGGCGCGCTGTATCGGAAAGCCGTAGCTGGTCACGGAAAAGGCATAGTCGGAGTCGCTTTCCTGAAGGATGGCCTGGCCGCGCCGCAAATCCTCGGCCTGCACGAACGGAGCCGTCGCATAGAGGCAGCAAACCTGCTGTGGAGTACGGCCCCGGTCCAGGAACCATTGCGTCGCATGCCGAATCACCGGGATGGTGCCAGTATGATCATCTGAGAGCTCCGCCGGGCGCATGAACGGCAGCGAAGCGCCGCAGCGCTTCGCCACCTCGGCGATCTCCGGGTCATCGGTGGATACGATGACCTCGTCGAAGCAACCGCTTTCCAATGCTGCCTGGACGGACCAGGCCAGCATAGGACGCCCGCAAAATTCACGGACATTCTTGCGCGGTATCCGCTTGCTCCCACCACGAGCGGGAATGACGGCCAGCCTCACGCGAGTACCGCCTTGCGCAAGGCAGCCACCACCGCATCCTGCTGCTCATCCTGCATGGCATGGAACATAGGCAGGCTGATGGCCTCGGCGTAATAGCGCTCCGCCTCGGGGAACTGCCCCGGCTTGAAACCCAGGCCTTGGTAATAGGGCTGAGTATGGACCGGGATATAGTGCAGATTCACGCCGATACCCTGCTCACGCAACGAATCAAATACTTCGCGATGGCTGCGACCGATCTCCTGCAGACGCAAGCGGATGACATACAGATGCAGTCCGGAATAACCGTCGGCATGCTGCCATGGCGTCACGACAGGCAAGGCTTTCAGCAACTGATCGTAGCGCTTGGCTAAACGGTGGCGCGAGGCCACGTAATCATCCAGGCGCCGCATCTGACTGACACCCAATGCAGCCTGCAGTTCGGTCATACGGTAATTGAAACCCAGGCCGATCTGCTGGTAATACCAGCCGCCGTCCGGCTCATGCGTCATCAATGCCGGATCACGGGTAATCCCGTGACTGCGCAGTAGCGCCAACGCATCCGCTACGGCCGGATCATTGGTCAGCGCCATGCCTCCCTCCGCAGTGGTGATGATCTTCACGGGATGGAAACTGAATACCGTGATGTCGCTGTAACGGCAACTGCCAACGAACTCGCCCTTGTACTTACCACCGATCGCGTGCGAAGCGTCCTCAATGATCTTGAAGCCATACTTCTGACCCAGCGCGTGGATCGCCTCCATGTCGCAAGGCTGACCGCACAGGTGCACCGGCACGACGACCTTGGGAAGCTTCCCTTCGCGCTCTGCCACTTCAAGCTTGGCCTGCAGTGCCTCCACGCTCATGTTATAGGTCTGCGGATCGATATCGACGAAGTCGACATCGGCACCACAATACAAGCCACAATTAGCGGAAGCCACAAACGTGATCGGCGTCGTCCACAGAATATCCCCCGGACCGAGGCCCAGGGCCAGGCAGGCGATATGCAGCGCAGACGTCGCACTACTGACCGCGAAAGCGTGCTTGGCGCCCACGTGCTGCGCAACACTCTGTTCAAACTGGGGAACCTTCGGACCCTGCGTCAGGAAATCCGACTTCAGAACCTCGACAACCGCATCAATATCCGCTTGCGTGATCTCTTGCCGGCCGTACGGAATCATGTCAGATGCTCCCGATCTTTTCGCGGTTGATGTCAATCCATTCACCCAATTGGGCATCCGTCATCCACTCAGTGTTGTTGTCGCTGGCATAGACGAAGCCCTCTGCGACTCGCTTGCCATCCTTAATACGCTCCGGCGACTCGGACCAACCATTGATAGCGGGCAGAATCTTGTAGTGCTCCGGGTATTCGTAGGTGTGGAACGAATCTTCGGCGCCGATCATCTGCTCATGCAGCTTCTCGCCCGGGCGAATGCCAACCACTTCCTGCTTGGCCTCCGGGGCAAGCACGCGGGCCAGGTCGGTCACCTTCATCGACGGAATCTTCTTGACGTAGATTTCGCCGCCGATCATGTCCTCGAATGCGTGCCACACCAATTCCACACCCTGCTCCAGCGAAATCATGAAGCGGGTCATACGCGGATCTGTGATCGGCAGAACACCCTTTTCGCGAATAGACATGAAGAAGGGAATGACCGAACCGCGCGAGCCCATCACATTGCCGTACCGGACCACAGCAAAACGGGTGCCGTGCTCACCCGAATAGGCGTTACCGGCCACGAACAACTTGTCAGAAGCCAGCTTGGTAGCACCGTACAGGTTGATAGGACTGCTGGCCTTGTCGGTCGACAGCGCCACCACACGCTTTACGCCCTTGTCGATGCACGCATCGATCAGATTCATTGCGCCGTCAACGTTGGTCTTGACGCATTCAAACGGGTTGTATTCGGCGGTCGGCACGATCTTGGTGGCAGCCGCGTGCACAACATAATCAACACCATCCAGCGCACGGTACAGACGCTCGCGGTCGCGCACGTCACCGATGAAGAAACGCACACGCGGATCATTGTGGAACTTCTTCGCCATGTCCCACTGCTTCATCTCGTCGCGCGACAAAATGATGATTTTCTTCGGGTTGTACTTGGCCAGCGTCATGGGCACAAAAGTATTACCGAAGGAGCCAGTGCCACCAGTAACGAGGATAGTTTTATCTTGCAACATCGCTTTATTCCTATTAATACGAAACCAAATATTTTCTTGCAAACATATCAATATAGGGAGCCACGACCCCCTTATATTTACTGTCTATAAAATCAAAAACCTCTTGATATTCAGAAAACCGAGTTGAAATCTGTCGATCAAGAAAAACCTCAATTTCTTCAGCCGTTGTCTTGCCTACCTCATCCAACTCAACATCCATAACATCTAAGCAACCATATGACGTCCCGCGGGTCCGAGAAAAGCCAAATGAACGTGCATCCTCTACAAGAAGAACGGACGGCTTTCTGCGCCGCAGAAAATAAATGTGCCCGTGCAACCGATATCCGACATGAAGATCGATATCATCATAGAAGGACAGATTATTAACATCACCAGAAAGCTCTTTCGGTATGAACCCTAAGCTCACTGCAAACTCAGCAACTTTCTTTGAACGACGATTTGGTCGGCTATGATATGCCACGTAACGCGTTGCATTCGCAAATTTTTTCGAAAGCATCTGCAACACGGAAAAGGATTGTTCATCGTATTTATCGTGATGCTGAATAGTAAAAACGAGAGACGATATAGAATTTGGCGCAATAAACTCTGACCCAACTTTCTCCTCGTCATATATAGCCAAATCACCGAAGTATTCGGCAGCTATTCCGTTTCCTAACAGCATTTTGACGATCAACTCATCACGACACATCAACGGACCAATATTCTCCACAACAGACGACAAAAACTCTTTTGTCTCAGACGAGTATTGATGCCCAGCGAAGGTCGACTCATCCGGGCGGATACCTTGAAAAGAACAGCCGATAGGAAAAAAATTTCTCAACCTACGGACATCTGAATACAAAGAAAATAAGTTCGGATAAGTCCCATCGACAACAGAAAATCCTGGCGCAACAATACTTTTTATCGCTTCAGGATCGATATCGTCCAAGCTTTCTTCACGAAACCGGATAATAGGATCATAGGCAGGAAAACGAGATCGAAACATTTTCAATAACGAAAATGTAATGAGCTGGTCCCCAACGTTCCCGGACCGATGAGCAGGAAAAGTTGTCAGAAGTATGTCTTTCATAAATCCTCTTATCAGCCCAGATTTGGAACTCGGACCCTCTACGTGAGCCAGAGGGCCCTTCCGGCCACATCAACCTCTATTAGCCAAAGAAAACCTCTTCAACTCAGAGTGGAGTTTCTCTACTAAAGTAGACTTATCACCCAGAACCGAGCCCTCTATATGCTTAGTATTCTCATGCCAAGCATCATCGCCATTCTCATTTATTCTCCGCCAATGCAATTCTGCAGAATTCGAGAGCAGCCACGTTGGACATCCTAATGCTCCGGACAGCTCTACAACAGTTGTCGCGGGCGCGATGATGAGATCCATACATTTCATAAGCGCAGCAACTGAATCGAAATCATTGTAATGATCGACACTTGCTATATTCAACAACTTTCCTGGATAACGCTCCTCGACCCAAGCCAGTTCATCTGAGCATTCGTCATACTGAAAATTGACAAATTGAATTCCTTCAATCTGAAAAATAGAATCCAGCTCTTCGATCGACAAATAATGAGAGTTCCGCGAGTGAGTAGTCAAACTGCTACGCCAGCTCAATCCAACTAAGGGTTGTCCAGCCGGGAGCTCTTCCTTGAAGCGTGACACGATAGCCTGGTCGACAAACAAATAAGGCTCCCGTTCAAAACTGTCGTAGTCCGGCAAACAAACATGCAGAAGATCCGTGATCAGCATCACCTGATCAGCATCATTCAGCGCTTTCACTCCATTATTATCAAGAGCACCTATCAAATCCGATCCGGGGACTAAGCTATATTGTTCAAAATCAACAATCTCATGAAATCTACGGCGTGCTACTGGCTGGAATTCAATCTTAGGGAAGGATCTAGTGAAAATATCAAATAGCCTAGGATCACAACTTACTTTATAAGAGGGATGCGGCAAAATGCTCGGGAGACGATTGTATATCGAAGAAAATCTAATTTCATCACCCGGCCCGTAAATAGCCAGCCCGAGCAAACTATCGCCATGCTTATCAGGCTCATCTACATTAAAATATTTATCCTTGTAATAAGAATAAAACAATTTCCTAAACGGAATTTCAGTGTATACACGATGAGCCTCCTTGACCTTCCTGCTTCCAAATAATGTTTTAGTACGCAACATATCAGAAACAGGAATCTTCTTTAACTCAGCCCTCTTAATCAACCGATAGGCTCGCTCGAAGTCACCACTAATAATAAGAAGACGAATAGCTTCGTCATACAGAATTTTACTATCCCGTTTTTCAAGGTACGGCAAAACGATAGAAAGCGCGCGATCTACCTCATTTGCAAACGACAAACATTGAGAGTAGTAAAGGATAGCAGAATCAGAGTTGTTCCCAGACGCTATAACTGACTCCATAACCTCTATAGCGCGCGAATTATCACCAATAGCCTTATATGCTAGCGCCTTATCAGAACTGATATCATTATCCAGATATATAGTTCTCAGAAATATTTCATCCAGACCATCAATTTCAATATGGTTTTTATATTTCTTTAATAGCAGCAATACGGCTTCTATCTGATCTGGCTTTAGAGCAGAAAAAAGAGCCATTTCTGACATGTATGAAATATCCGCATCGGCATCTAATTGGTTCAGCTCTAAAGTTTTATTTTTAATATTTAAAGCGGCACTCCGCATGGCGAACGGATCAATCTGCATGCAAACATCTGCCAAACCGTAAGCAGAGCGTAAATCGAACTTCAATTCAGCCAAACGTGCCAGGGAAAGCAACAATGCATAATCCGCACAGCCTGCAACCAAGAGGATGCCCGCAATCAAAATCGCCTGGTCAAAATTCCTCTCCGAATAGTAGACATCGTAGAGATTCCGTAATAGCTGTTGTTGATCTGGACTCAGCGCATGCTCTTGAGTTGTTGTAGCCGCTTCCTCGACGTCAAATTGTTCATCTTTCGGCTTCGACCTCTCTGAGCGCAAAGCCTCTTTTAGCAACTCTGCTGCGGACTGATACTCGTCAGATTCCAGCAACAACCAAGACATCTGCTTGTGCACATAGGTACCAGAAGCATGCTCATGCAGAAGGAGAACGACCTTGTTATATATTTGCGGGTCGATATAGTTTCTCACTTTATTAAGAAACGCATCACGCACAGATGAATTCGTTATCTTTCCACAAACCGCAAGAAGAAGGGAATACTGCAACAAGGGCCCGGGAGCATTATTAAGGAATCGGGCCATATCCATAGATGGAATTAGCGATTCCAAGCTAGCAGGCACAACTCCCGGATTTGAAAATAGAATCTTTGGCCAAAAATCCGACTTAGCGATCAAGCGAAGCTGACTGGTGTCCTTCAAAGACGCCTTTGCCAACTCAGATCCATTTATCATCCTATCTGCAGTTATCCGAAGCGCAGCAGCTTTAAATCCAATATCCGGACGACTCAAGTCAGCAAGATACCTCGGATACTTCAGGTATGCCCCTGCGAAAATTTCTTCAATACTTAGCTCAACTTTACGGTGAGGAAGTTTTACTCGATCATCGGTCAGGCCCCAACCAGCATAAAAGGGAGTTCCTAAAACGGTTACAGAAACTCCACGCAGCAGGGCTTCGAAGCCTGAAAGCGACGTTAACGTGTAGACATGATCTACACTTTCAAGGAAATCTATTAAAGAGCTATCAGGAGATACGACCGTACATACGTTCTTGATTCTGCGACTTTTAAATTTGGAGCGCTGGTAGCCCAGATATACTTCTGGATGTGGACGATAAAGAATCTCAGCATCAGGATGTTCAAGCTTAGCAAGTTTTATCATATCGACCATACTCCATCCATCTGGATTTCCAAGCCGAACTGACATGTCATTATCTACTTGCCCCAAGACAGCAATTCTACGCCTAGTCTTAATTCCTGGCGTGGGCGCATCAAGGGAGGTAGGAGGGTTATATTTTGATAAACCCAAACCACGAAGAAAGCGCAAACATTCAGCAGCCTTAACTAAATCATCTGAGGAGAAACTTTTTTTATTTAGAATCCGCTCCACATCGGAATCACCTTCCGAATCATAATGAAGTCCGCCGGAGTCTAAAATCAGAGAATAAGGTGTCGTGTGAGCGGCCCCCAGATTCGATGACCTGAGAAAACCGTCTTCCATCCGATATATTTTTGATTTTGAGATCTTTGCAATTAAACGAAGCCAGCTGGATTCGGTGTAACCCCACACGATAAACACATCTGATCGCAAGGGGAAAGATCGCATTGCACTGAACGCGCGCCACGGTAGGATTTTGCGAGGGGCAAATGCGATTCTATATTCCTGCAAGTAATCACTTATAAAACCCCATTTCCAATCATTAAATCCCCACAAGATAGCGACAGGCTTCGAAGAGTTGGTGTTAAGCCAGTTATCTCCAACAAGAGAAAATTTACATTTAGGCATTTCCTCCCCGAAGATCAAGTACGGGTCGATTACCTTGCAGGGGTAAGTTAAATCGTTCCCTTTCTTTTTTCTAGAGAAGAATTTGTCCCGGATTGAGAAATTTCTATTTATTTCTTTTCTAGGGGATTCTTTTCTAAACAACCCAAGAAAACCATTGATGATCGCGCCGTTCTTTCTCAATTTTTTGCCCAACTGTATTTAAATTTATTCGATCGTTTTTAATAAAAAATCGAAATATCATTCTTTTTGATAAGCAGCAATTCCTTCTTCAACATCTTCATAAGGATGGACCTTCCCATCTCGAAGGAGAAGAACAAAATCACACATCTTTCTCACCTGTCCCATACCATGAGTGACAAGAATGATGTTCGAGCGCCCTACTCTATCTTTGAACGCCTTTACAGCTTTATCTCTAAAATGAGCATCACCAACGGACATCGCCTCATCAACTAAGTAATAATCAAACTCAAAAGCTAGGCTTAATCCGAAAGCTACCCTTCCTCTCATGCCAGAAGAATAGGTTTTAACGGGCAAATCAAAATACTCTCCAATTTCGGCAAAATCTTGCACCGAACGAACTACTCGGCGCATATCTTCACCAACCATTCCCTGCACTCTGGAGATAAATTTGACGTTTTCTCTTCCGGTTAAAGAGCCTTGGAAGCCCCCGGATAGCCCAACAGGCCATGAGATTGTTTTATCGGTAATTATTTCTCCACGATCAGGAACATCAAGCCCGCCTAAAAGCCGCATCAACGTTGATTTTCCTGCACCGTTTTTCCCGATAAGAGCTATATTCCGCC
This sequence comes from Bordetella trematum, assembly GCF_900078335.1. Lineage (GTDB taxonomy): Bacteria > Pseudomonadota > Gammaproteobacteria > Burkholderiales > Burkholderiaceae_B > Bordetella > Bordetella trematum. Next base: position 55,753 of record NZ_FKBR01000035.1, on the reverse strand, counting down.
CTGCCGGAACGACGAATGACAGATCACGAAAGATGACCCGGCGGCCTCCTTTATGATGCACATACGATTTCGTGACATTCCGCAGTTCTATCATATCGCTAACAAGTCCCTTTGATATACGCGATACAAAGCCAAACCAATAAAAAGAACAACAACTGCGGCGATAGCTGGATAGCTATAACTTATTCCCTCTATGCTTGGATAATGAGCAAAGAATGTGGACCGCAGATTGTCAATGATGTGTGTATATGGATTCCACAATATCCACGGCAGAAACTCTTGTGGCAGTCTCCATAAAGGGAAAATAACCCCCGAAACCACGTACAGCAACATAAATGCGAGACGCATAAACGTTTTCGAATTCGGGAATTTCTCACCCACAATACAGAGTATTATTCCAAGGCCGAACGAAAAAACGACACCAATAACTAAAACGAAAAACCATTCGAGCGGCGAATTTGTCAGAACGTCATATCCGAACCAAACGCCCATAATTATTAGCAATAACGTATACACGCACGCCGTAAGAGACAGCTCAACAATAAGGCGAGCCACGAAGGTATTGAATGGGCGGATATTCGGATATGCAAATAGTGATTTATTAGCGCTCGGCGCATCCATCAATTTCATCGCAATGTTGCGCATCAAAAAGAATGGAACTATCCCAGTAAGTAAATATATAGGATAGGGCATTCCCGTCACGTGCCTACCCCTCAGCACCGTAACAACAAACATCATGAATGCAATGTGCGCTATCGGTTCAAATATCATCCAAAACGCGCCCATCCTTCTCGAACCAAAGCGAGTGCGAATTTCACGCAGGACTAGCGCAAATACGACAGCACATGCAATAGTCAGCGGCGGCCTTTTTTTCATTGATCAAAGACCGCTGTTAACAGTGCGGCCCAAAATCAGCACTTGCACGATTGGACTAATGATTTTCTGCCATTCATAAACGGCCGCATTGGTCACATAGATGGCGTCTTCGGGTTCAATCAAAAAACGTCGCGCAAGAAAAATGGCTGCAGGATCCTTCATGTTTAACCTGAAAACTTTCGCTTCCTGAACTACATCTGCATCCGGATCTTTTTTACTCTCAGAAACTCTAAAAATGAAAACCCCGGAAGCATCAGCTCTTGCGTCATTTAGACCTTTGACACTCCCCAACACCTCAAGCAAGCTAGGGTTGTTAGAAGGTAGATCGTGTAACCCTGGATCTCCAACAGCACCCATTGCCACAAACCGCTTACGGGCTCGTTCGAGAACTATTTCCGATCCGGGAGGGACCATTTGGTTCTTCCCACCCAAAAGATCTTCGTAATTAAAAACGTAAGATTCCTTGCCGGTACGGACAGTCACCTTAATTAAGTGCGGTTCCAGATCCGGTCCGCCAGCTCTAGTCACTGCATCAAGCAACGTGAGCGGGCCTTCCAAAGCAGAAAATCTACCCGGTTTTTTTACAGCGCCAGCGACAAGCACCGAACCGGATATATCTCCTGTCAAACTGACCTGAACCTGAGGATCGGTGGTTATCCCTTTCAGCCTCTGACGAATGATCTTTTCAACTTGACCAGGCGTTTTTCCTGCTACCTTAGTTGTCCCCACATAAGGAACGGATATTTCACCGGCGCTATCCACCCGGATATTTTCAAAAACGGATCCTCCTGACGATAGAGGCGCAAAAATAGCCCCTTCCGATCCAAGATCGGCAATCATCACCCGCATAACGTCACCAGAAATCAAACGTATTTCCGGCACAGTAGGAAGCGCTATATTTGTCGTCGAGCCGAGGCTCTGAGGACGCATATAGGGAACGATTGTTTCCGCACTAATGTCTATTAGCTGGTATTTATCTTGATTACTACTATCTAGCACTGAACTTCGCGACGGCCCTGCGGAGGAAAGAAGACTCCCACACCCTGATAAAATAATCGGCAGAGCCAGTATGAAGGTATGCGCTGTGCGACGAAATGGATAACGGGTCATTTTTAGGTATGCCAATCATTTAATCACGATGGTCTTCAATTGCTGCGATAACGAACCGCGCAATGCCATATATCAGGCACAAAACAACCAACAATGTAAACAGGTTATATAGCTTGGCTGGATAAATAGCCTTATCGGGTTTATTCGGTGAGACTACCGTAACCAGACTACGTAATTTCTTGCTAGCCTCTATTCTTGCAGATTCAACCGAACTAACTGCAAACTTATACGCCTCTTCTGCAATCGCAGCATCAATGGTCAAGTTTCTATACTGCGAGGCAACCACATTCAGCTTCTCACCGTCTTTCTCGGAAACCAAGCGACGGGTTTCAGCCCGCAACTGATGCTCTAGGGCCTGAATACGATTGCGTTGCTGTCTTACTTGAGGGGTATCAGAGTTAAGAGTCGACAATAAGCTCTTTAACGTCGTCCGCTCTTTAGTTAATTGAGCCTCTAGCTCGCTGATCACGTCCGCCCTGGCTTTCGCTGCTGCCTCAGCATCTAACAGATGATTGTTGCTCTGGAAAGCCAAAAGGTCAGCCCTACGATCCTCGTAAACTTTACGAGCGTTTGCTAACTCGCCTTTGGCAAACGCCATCTGTTCACGCGCCATCTTGTGAGACAGCTCGTTTACAAACCGTTCACTTTCGCGCAGCATAACCTCGAGCGTTTGCTCTGCGAACTCAGGAGAAAATGCCTCGACATTAATACTCAGAAGCCCGGTCTGCTCATCGAAGTAAGTTGTCACTACCCGCTGGTAATACTTCAGAAGATCTTCGCGTGGCGCATCATCGAACAGAAAGAATAACGGGTCTCTCCAGTGATTGGCGTAATGCTCAGACCATTTCAGTTTATCCTGCAGAACATTTAGCATGTCCTGTGATGCAAGGAACTCCCGAAGATACAGAGTCTCTTCCCTGGACGTCGGATTCAATCCCGACAGCATGACGGCCAACCCTGGCATTTGAGGCGCATCATTATTCCCGACCTGGCGAACAGCAACCTGCGCAGAGCTTACGTACCTATCAAGGGAAAAGAATGAGTAATAGATGACAGCAAGCAGCATGGGCAGCGCTATAAATAGGACTGCCAATCCTTTATTTTTAAATATATTCAAACGCATCAATGCAGCCGAGCCATTTTATTTGTTTATCGGAGTTCGTATTAAAATATTGCCTAAGGCTTTATCTAATTCAATTTACAAACGCGGATGGTTGCATTCCTGTTTTACAACACAACCGCTCACGCTTACACCAGAAAACAGTGATGCCACAAATTCCTGAGCCAGTCTTGCTATGGACATGTCCATGGAATCGCCGCTCTTCTGAGCATCATTGCGCCAAATAACATAATGCGAATTCCCTGGCACATCACCCAAGGTTCTGTACACCTTGGGCATGACGGGGACGTGATCACCAAAAATACAAAGACTCGCAGGTCGAGCGTTCCCGCTCAGGTGCTTGCGCAGCATGTCAAACATAGCGTCGGCGTTACGAATATGGCGGGCATAGGCAACCAGATCTGCACAACCCGCCGGCATTGGTCCCGTCAATACATCGTTGACAGCCTCCGCCGCCACCGCTTCCAGATGCAACGGCCCATGGTTCTCCATGGTGATGACATGCACGTACAAAGGACGTGGGTCGCTGCGTACGGACAACATACGAATCACATACTCAGCCAAGGCCTTATCGCCGACATAGGCTCCTACCTTCTCCGCCTGCCCGAAAGCCCGTAGGTCGATGAATTCATCAAAGCCTAATTTAGGCAGGACCTTATCGCGACGGTAAAAGCTAGCGAAATAGGGATGGATACAAACCGTACGATAACCGAGCTTTCGCAGATGCGAAGCCAGCGTAGGCACGCCCCGGCCTGCCAGTCGGCGATAAGGGTTATAGCGATGCACGCCTAGTTTCTCGGGGTCGATGCCTGACAGAAAGGCAAACTCCGTACGCACCGTATTGGCGCCGCGTGCCGCGACATGCAATGCGCCGTGCGCCACGGCCTCGTTGCACAGGGTATCGAATCCTTCCAGAACGTCCTCCCGGACAATGCCGTAAGCACTCCGGACATCAAAGAAGGACTCACTCTGGATACTGATCAGATCCGGCAACTGATCGCCTGGCACAGTCGGCACATGCAAACCGGCAAAGGGAGCTTGCTGCAGCAATGCATCCAGGGGCGCCCGTTCGGCGTTGGCATAGACCCACAGCGCGGCCACAAAGCCCAGCCGCCGCAAATCCTGATCCGCGTCGAACGTCGCATGCAGCCGCCTCCCCCCTATTACGCTGCAGGCCAGGCCGGCCAGCGCGAGCAAGGCCAGGCAGCTGAATAACAGTGCGCCATCCGGCCCACCCGGCAGCGCAGTGACTGCAGACTCCAACACCAGCCCACCCCACAACGCCACACCATACCCCCCCGCGCAAACCAGCGCCTTACCCCAGCCAAAGAACGGCAAGTACAGGCGCGGATGCTTGATGGCATCGGTAAAGTATTCAAAATCAGGGTAGACAAAGGGCTCCTGCAGGGCTTCGTACTTGGCCCGGCTGACGAGCACCAGCAACAGTTCGATGGCCAGCACATTGGCGATCGCAAAGTACGGTCGCTGAAACAGCGCCATCTCCAGGGCGAAGGCCAGCGTCCACACGCCTACATGGGTCAGATTGGCTGCTGCGCCGCGCCGCCACGGCGCTTGCGGGCGCGGCAGGAGCAACGCTTCCAGCGCCCAGCTGGCTAGCAGGCCGATCAGATAGGCAGGCAACAGAGGAAGCCAGAACGCCTCAAGCGCCATAGCCCATCCTGCGCAGGATCCAGCCCGATACGGCGGGATGAATGATGGACAGCAGGAAAGTCCCCAGATTCAAGGGGAAGGGAAAGCTGATGCGCGCCTTGTTGGCACGCAAGCCGCGCCGGATCACACGGGCGGCCTTGTCCGCGCTCCAGAGAAAGGGTTTGGGGCCGGGCATGTCGAAGCACATCTGCGACTCGACGTAGCCAGGCATGATCACGTTGACGCGCACGCCTTGTGCGGCCAGGTTATCGCGCATGGCTTCCCCATACGCCTTCACGGCCGCCTTGCTGGCGCTGTAACTGGGCGTCTCCGGCAACCCGCGCCAGGCAGCCAGCGAGCTGACCAGCGCAATCTGGCCATGGCCCCGCTCGCGCATGCCGGGCAAGACGCCATGCACCGTCGCAAACACCGCGCGCACATTGACGTCCAGCAGACGCAGCACATCGTCCCAGGGCTCTCCCGCACTGTCCGGGCCGATATTGATATTGACGCCCGCGTTGGCAATCACCAGATCCGGCGCTTCTTGCCTGCAGATTGCCTGCAGCCACTGCGTCAAGGCATCCAGGTCACGCACATCCAGCCGCTGCGTCAGCACGCGCGCGCCCAGCCCTGCGCAATCGGCTGCGACGGCCCGCAAGCGAGGCTCATCGCGACCCTGCAGAATCAAGGTAGGCGTGCCGGCCTGCGCATACTCGCGCGCCAGGGCGGCCCCTATGCCGCCGGTGGCGCCGGTGATAAGTACGCACGCAGGAACATCCCGCTGCGTACCATGCGAATTGCTCATGGCCGTCTCTCGTCAGTTACTCACGCCTTGGCGGAACAGGCCAGAAAACGCTTGACCACCCCCAGTCCCCCGCCCGCACACCAGCGACACACCGCCGCACCGCGCGAACTGGCTGAATTTGATGGGGAAATTTCCTATCTTGGACACGGTAATGACGGGGAATGGTCGGAGATGAAATACAGTCATTTTCCCTATAAAACCATATTTTTCTTATTGAGTTATAGGCCAGTTAGCTGTAGATCGTGGATTGTAATGCAGCACTCAGGGCAGTCATATACAAGTTTTATAGTTTGCAACAAGATGAAACCCGAACACCCTCTTCCCTGACGGCAGAAAAATCAGCCCCAAGCAAGTATCACAAAGCGATATTCGTCTGATATACAACGCGTATTATCCCAACTCCCCTATCCGACCGTCTCCCCCAAATATGGGGATGCCCCCTGGTCGAAATTGATTTGTTGCAATTGCACAATCCCCTGCCCCGGTCCTGACGCAAAGCCCGGCCAAAAGCAAAAACGCCGCCTGGGTAAGAGGCGGCGTTTGAAATTGCTTACAACGAAAGACGGTTTGTGCGCTGCAGTATTTTCTGTGTCACAAACTTGTGGCAAGCCTCACAGGCTTGACCGGAATACGGTTGGTGGGTCGTGCGCGACTCGAACGCGCGACCAACGGATTAAAAGTCCGCTGCTCTACCGACTGAGCTAACGACCCGACCGAAGCAAAAGATTATGGCCGAATTCTACTGGTTTGTCAAAACAAATCTTGGCTTGCCGGCAGCCCCCTGCGGGCCCTACCAGGCTGCAAGAATGGCGCCCTTGTACTTGTCCAGGATGAACTGCTTGACCGCCTGGCTGTGATAGGCGTCGATCAGGGCCTTGATGCGCGGGTTGTCCCGATCCGCGCCGCGCACGACCAGCACATTGGCATAGGGCGAGTCAGCGGCCTCCTGGGCAATCGCATCGCGTGCCGGATCCAGGCCCGCCTCCAGGGCGAAGTTGGTATTGACTGCCGAGGCGTCGGTGTCATCCAGCGAACGCGGCAACTGGGCGGCGTCCAGCTCGATGAAACGCAGCTTGCGCGGGTTCTCGATCACGTCGATAGGCGTGGCCTTCAATCCGGCCTCGGGACGCAATTTGATCAGGCCCTGCTCTTGCAACAGCAACAGCGCCCGCCCGCCATTGGTCGGGTCGTTGGGGATGCCGATACGCGCGCCTTCGGGCAGCGCATCCAGCGTCTTGACCTTCTTGCTGTAGATACCGATAGGGAAGATCACCGTCTTGGCCACGCTGACCAGGCCGTAGTTGCGATCCGCGTTGGCGTTGTCCAGATAAGGCTGATGCTGATAGCTGTTGGCGTCCAGGTCGCCCGAGGCCAGCGCCACATTGGGCTGCACGTAGTCGGTGAACTCGATGATCTGCAGCGGCAGCCCCTGCTTGGCCGCCTCGGCTCTGACGACTTCCAGGATCTGAGCGTGGGGGCCTGCGGTCACGCCGATCTTGAGCGGGCGCTCCTGCGCCAGCGCAGGCTGGATCAGGGCGGCGCCCAGTGCGAAAGCGGCCAGGGATTTCAGAAACGGGATACTCATGCGAGGGGCTCCGGAATACGGGTGCAGAACAGACAGGGATGAATCAACGATGCGACATGCGGCGCACCAGCCAGTCGCCCAGACTCTGGACGGCCTGCACCAGCGCGATCAGCACCAGCACCACCGCCAGCATCACTTCAGGCAGAAAGCGCTGATAGCCATAACGAATGCCCAGATCACCCAGACCGCCGCCGCCGATCGCGCCGGCCATGGCGGAATAGCCGATCAGGCTGACGATGGTGACGATGGTCGCGGCCACCAGGCCCGGCAGGGCTTCGGGCAGCAGCACCTTGCAGATGATCTGCAGCGGGCTGGCGCCCATGGCGCGTGCCGCCGTGATCAGGCCGGGATCCACCTCACGCATGGCATTCTCGGCGATGCGCGCCATGAACGGAATCGCAGCGACCGACAGCGGCACGATGGCCGCGGCCGTACCGATGGAGGTCTGGGCGACCCAGCGGGTGAACGGGATGATGGCCACCATCAGGATGACGAATGGCACCGACCGGGTGGCGTTGATGATCACCCCCAGCACATGGTTGACGGCCAGGTTCTGCAGCATGGCGCCGCGCGCGGTCACAATGAGGATGACCCCCAGCGGGATGCCGATGATGACGGCGATGCCGCCCGCCACGCCCACCATCGCCAATGTCTCGAGCAGCGAGGTCCAGAGCAGGTCAATCATTTGCGGGCTCATGCGCATTCTTCCACGTTGATGTTGTCCCGGGCCAGGACGGCCAGCGCCTGCTGCACGGCCGATGCCGCGCCTTGCGCCAGTACGAATACCGTGCCCACCGCGACGCCCTGGATGTCATCCACGCGCGCCTGGATCAGGCTGATGTCCAGCGCATGCTCGCGCGCCAGGTCGGAAATCAGGGAGCCGCCGGCGTCCTTGCCGGTCAGCGACAGGCGCCACAGGCGCACCACCCGCTCGGGATGGCTGCGACTCAGCCCGGCGATGCGCTCGCGCACCGCGGCCAGCGTGCCTTCCGACAGCTCCGAGGCCGTCGCCGCCGACACCATGGCGCGTGTCACGTCATGCTGCGGCGAGGCGAACACATCCTGGGTACGCCCCACCTCCACCACCTGCCCATGCGATAGCACGGCGACGCGATCGCAGATCTCGCGCACCACTTCCATCTGGTGGGTGATCATGACCACGGTGACGCCGGTTTTGCGGTTAATGTCGCGCAGCAGCCCGAGGATGTTGTGCGTGGTCTCGGGATCCAGGGCCGAAGTCGCCTCGTCGCTGAGCAGCACGTCCGGGTCGTTGGCCAGCGCCCGCGCGATCCCCACGCGCTGCTTCTGCCCCCCGGAAATCTGGCTGGGGTAGCGATCGCGCAGATGCTCCAGGCCCACCAGCGCGAGCAAACGCTCGACCTTCGCCGGGATGTCCTGGCTCGCCACGCCGGCGATCTCCAGCGGCAGCGCCACGTTGCCATAGACCGTGCGGCGCGACAGCAGGTTGAACCCCTGGAAAACCATGCCGATGCGGCGGCGCTGGCCGCGCAGCTGGGCCTCCGACAGGCCGGTCAGAACCTGGTCGCCGATGCGGATGCTGCCCTGGTCCGGGCGCTCGAGCAGGTTGATGCACTGGACCAGCGTGCTCTTGCCTGCGCCGCTGGGTCCAATGATGCCGAAGACCTCGCCCTGCTCGATCTGCAGGTCGATGCCCCGCAAGGCCTCGAAGCGGCCATGTGGCGTGGCGTAGGTCTTGGATAGATTTTGTATATGAATCATGGCGTGTGATTTTGTATTGCCGCCATTCTCAAGAGAACGACAGTTTTGTCCGTTCTTAATAACTATTAGCTATATAAACGGCCTTGACCCGATGCGCATGCCGTCTGGCACACGAACCGGGTCAAGAGGAAACACTTTCCGAAGGCCGGCGCGCAAGGCGCCGGCAGACATCAACGGGCGCGCGAGATACGCACCTCGGCACCGCGCCGCTTCACCTCGAGCCCTTCGGAGGGCAGGATGCGCAGCCCTTCCAGGCCCTTGATGTAGCTGGAGCCCTGCATCTGCATGACGCGGATTTTATTGCGCATGACCACCGGGTTGTGCACCGGCATGCCAAACATCCAGACTTCGTCGAGGATGCGCGCCGAATTGAATTCGCCGGTGTGCTGGGCAGTGGGGCCCAGACACAGCATGTGGCCTTCGCGCCCGAACACCGGGAATTGCTCCAGGCTGCAATCCAGCGTCCAGGTCGTGCCGCCCTCGTAGCGATGGCCGGTGTTCAGATCCCACCAGGCGTCGCCTTCCGGCAGATAGACCTGTGCCTGTCCGCCCGGACGCAGGATAGGCGCAACCAGCAGGGCCGGGCCGAGCAGGTATTGCAGATCCCAACGGTGCGCCTCGGGGTCGTTCGGAAAGGACATCGCCATCGAGCGCTGCACCGGCAAGCCGCTGCGGGCCGCATCCTCGATGGCCCCCAGCACGTAGGGAATCAGCCGGTAGCGCCATTGCATCCAGGTGCGCACCTGAGCCAGCGTCTCTTCGCCCATGTCCCAGGGCAGCAGCCCCGCCACGCCCTGGAAACTGAAGTTGGCCGAAAACACATTGGCAGTCAGCCAGCGCACATAAAGCTCCGGCGTCAGGCCCGCCCCACCGTCGGGCGAACCCAAGGTATGCATCTGAACGGGCACGCCGCTGGCGCCGATGGAAAGCGCCGTGCGCAGGCTGTGCTCCAGCCCGGCCCAGTCATTGCTGACACGCGGGCCGGTCTGCCACGGCAGCCTTTGCGCGGCCGGGAACAGGTCACTGCTGGGCACCACGCCTTCGGGCGGTACCTTGTGGCCAGCCACGGCGTCATAGAGCGCGCGCCGCGCCAGCAGAGGGTACATGGTGCGCAACGCCGGGCCGCTGTCGCCGCTGCGCCCGCTCACGTCATCGGGAATGGCAATCTGCGCATTGCAGGCCGGCGTATCCAGGCCGTCGTCCAGCAGCTGACGATGGCGCTCGACCCACAGGTTGTATGCGTCGCGGTAGGTCAGATCCAGCAGGCCGTAGGGCTGCCCCTGCGTGGCCTCGTTGCCATCGAAGGTCTGTGCACTGCCATCGTCGCGCATGAGCAACCAGCCCCGGTCTTCGAGTTCTTCGAAGAGCGGGGTATGGCGCAGCACCGCCGGAAAGCCATAGCCGGCAACGTGCACATGCGACTGATGAAACAGGGCCAGCGTCTGGCGCGCGTCCGGAAAACGTGCGGCATCCCATTCCAGCACCGGCTTGTCGGCCTGGAACGCCCAGGCGCACGGCAGGGAAAGGGACACGGCATCCAGGGGCACCTGATGGCTGCGAAAGGCCTCGACCAGGGCCGCCGTCTCGGAAGGCATCTGGCCTGCGGCCTGCTGCAACCAGGTCCCCATGGCCCAGAGCACCGGTTGGCCGGCGCGACCGGTCAGCGCGGAGTACTGGTTCAGGATTTCCCCCGGCTCGCCCGCAAACAGGAACAGGTCGAGCACCGTATCGTCGAGCGTCAGCACATAGCTGGCGTCATCCGGGGCCACGCCAACGCTGTGCTCGACGCGGCGCATGGTATTGACGTAGATGCCCCAGCCGCGCGGGCTCCATGCCAGCGGCAGGGCACGGTGCTCCGGATCATCCGAGACGACGGACTCCTCGCGGCGATTCAAGTCTCCCGGGGTTTCTCCCAGCCCATAGACCGGCTCGCCGTCGCGCAAAGCGAAAGCGGCCGTCCAGACGGCGTCCCCGGGCGTATCCAGCCCCACATGCCCGAACGGCGGGTTGTGCGGCGACAACGCCGACACAAGCACCTCGTCTTCGCCGCGGCGCAGCACCAGGCGCAAGGGGTCGGTACGCAATTCCAGGCTGACATCGCCCTGCGTGATCCCCCAGCCGTCAGCCGTATCGAACGGAGCGAGCGTAGCTTCGCCTACCGCCTCCTGTCGGGCCAACAACATTTCCGCGGTCGCACGCGCGCGTGCGCTGGGACGATCATCGGTCAGCTGACTCGCCTCGCCACAGCGCAGCCGGAATACTCCGGGGGCATGGGCCTCGACCACCAGATGCAGGCCATCGCCTGCGTCAAAGTCGATACGGCTGGGGCGGGATGTCAGCAGCTCGATCGTATCGAGCGGATTAGTATGAACAAAGTCGTACTTCGGCGGCACAGAGCATCCCCCGGCTTTAGCCAAAAACCAATAAAAGTCGTTATTTTGACGGATTTGGCCCCCGAAATAAACTCGGTCCCTGTTTTAACCTTGGCAACAGGCCCCGGGAAGGCGCCGACATCCGCCCGGAAAAGCACGTAATGGGCAGACCCACTTTACGCCTGGATGGCTTTTTCAGGGGCCGTCCCGTCGCAAATTCTCATTAATACCGGCTATTTTTCTCGAAATAGCCACATTTACAAAAACCTCAGCGCGGCGCAATCGCGGCGAGCAAATCCGTTTCCAGCGGCAGCGGCTCACCGCAAAGTTGCGCCGCGATGACATCTCCGAGCAACGCCGACCAGGTCAATCCGCGCGACCCATAGCCACTGGCCAGCCACACGCCGGGCGCGTGCGGTAGCGCGCCGGCCACCGGCAACCGCCCCGCCACCACCGCACGCCAACCGGCCCAGCCGGCCCAGCCGCCGGCGGGAATGTCCGGCGCCCAGCCCAGCAAGCCGGCCGCTTTCTCTCGATTGACGGCCTGCCCCTGCACGCTGATGCCGCAGGTCAGCGCGCCGGGAACATAGGTGCTGCCCGCCACGCATAAACCATCCAGCGCCGGCAGCAGATACCCTTCGCCCCCGATCACGCAGCGCGGGCCGCCGTGAAAGGCGGCAGCCGGCACGTGGCAGACCTCACCGGCCAGGCCATGCATGTTTGTCATCTGAGGCAGGGGCCCAAGCAGCTCGCTGCTTCGCAGCACGGATTGCGCGCCGATGGCGTTGGCCAGAACCACATGGCGAGCCCGAGCCACGGTGTGCCCGTCAGCGCCCAGCAGCGACCACCCCTGACCCTCGGGCGCCAGCCGCTCGACCCGCGCGGTCCTGCGGCTGATGCCGGGATGATCCAGCAGGCGATCGATCAGGGCCTGAGGACGCACCAGCAAGCCGTCGGCAAAATAGAGTCCGCCGCGCGGTAAAGGCAGCCCGGCCAGCTCCCTTGCCTCGTCCGGCTCCACCCACCGCACCCATTGCTGCGGCAGCGCCAACATCTCCAGCGTCTCGGCCAATGCGGCCTGCCGGCCGCTGTCGCGCTCAAGCTGCAAGGTACCCACCCGCTGGACGGCCGCCATTCCCTGCCATCGCCGCAAGGCCCGCTGGCTGCCTGCCCGCACCAGCCGTGCCCGGCTATTGTCATCCCGGGCCAGCAAAGGCGTGAGCGCCGCAGCCAGATGTCCCGCGTGCGCCGACGACTCTTCTGCGACCACCTGCACCGGCACACCGCGCAAGGCCAGCGCATGGGCTATGCCCGCCCCCGCCAGACCGGCCCCCACCACAACGACCGGCTCCGCGGGCCAGTCCGGCGGCACGGGCGCATGCTTGCCGGCCCAGGCGGCGCGCCGCCCCACCGTCATATGCTGCTTGCCCTGGAACCCCGGCACGCGTTCGACGTCAAAGCCGCCGGCCTGCAGCGCGCGCCGCACGTACCCGGCGCTGCACCAGGTAGCCAGGGTGGCCTGGGCATGCCCCATCCGCAGCAAGCGGCGCAGCAAGGCCGGCTCCCACATGGCCGGATTCACCTTGGGCGCAAAACCATCCAGGAAAAAAGCGTCCACACAGGCTGACACTCGCGCCACCAGGCGAGCGATGTCGCCGAAAGCCAGCGTCAGCGTGACCGCGCCCCCGTCGAACTCCAGTCGATGCAAGCCCGGCAGGGCCTGTGGCCATTGAGCCGCCAGCGTCCGAGCCAGCCCCCGCAAAGGCGCTGGCACCTGGGTCTCGCACAATCGGCGATAGTCTTCCTGGCTGAACGGATGCCCCTCGATCGACAGCATGTGCAGCCGGCGGCTGCGGGCCGGATCTTCGCGCCAGGCGCGCCACAGGGCGAGAAAATTGGTACCCAGCCCGAACCCGGTCTCACAGACCGTGAAGCTGTCGCGCCCCTGCCAGCGCTGCGGCAGACCATTGCCCTGCAGAAAAACCTGCTCGGCCTGCCCCAGGGCATCCTTGGGGCCGTTGTAGAGATCGCCGTACTGGCGGTTGAACAGACGCCCTGCGTCATCGATTTCGGCCCGCGCCGGACTCAGGGGAAGATAGCTTGAAGACATGACAGTGAAACACCGCAAGGCCGCGCGCAGCGCGACGGAATCATCGATACGTTGGCCCGAAGCCACGCCCGAATATTAAATTGTCGTGAAACACCGGGCTGCGCGCGGCCGGGGCTTACACTCGATTCATGCAACGTTCAGAGACTTCCCCCAACAAGGCGGCGCTGGACCTTGGCGCGGCCATCGATATCGCCGTGTGCGCCGCCCATGCCGGCGCGGCCATCCTCCAATCGTACGCGCACCACCGCAACGACCTGGTGATCGACCACAAGGCGCGCAATGACCTGGTCTCCCAGGCCGACCGCGAGGCCGAAGCCGCCATCCTCGACATTCTGCGCGAACGCAGCCCGGCCTATGGCATCGTGGCCGAAGAAACCGGCGGCGCCCCCGAAGGGCTAGCCACCTGGTACATCGACCCGCTGGACGGCACCACCAATTTCCTTAGCGGCATCCCCCACTACGCGGTATCGATCGCGCTGGTGGCCCACGCAGGCACCCGCGTCAACGCCGATACGCTGCTGGAGCAGGACACGCCGGTCGTTGGCGTGGTCTACGACCCCAATCGTGAAGAACTGTTCGCCGGTCTTCACGGCGTGGGCGCCTGGCTCAATGGCCGGCGCATTCACTGCTCGCGCACCGCGCAGCTGGCTGATGCCGTTCTGGCCACCGGCCTGCCCTTTCGCGACTTCTCCTTTGCCGACGAGTTCATGCCCACGCTGGATGCGGCGCTGCGCCAATCCCGAGGCGTACGACGCATGGGCGCGGCGGCCCTGGATCTGGCCTGGACCGCCTGCGGCCGCTACGACGGCTACTGGGAAATGGGCCTGGCCCCCTGGGACGTCGCTGCCGGGACGGTGATCCTGCGCGAAGCCGGCGGCGTCTGCGAAGACATGGATCGCATCCAGCCCTGGCCGATCAGCGGCCGGCTGGTTTCGGGCAATCCGGCCGTCTGCAGCGCGCTGCACGGCATGATCGCCCCGCACCTGAAGCCACGCGCCTGAGACAGCCCGCCTGCCGGCCTCACCCGGCAGGCGGGCTGCTCACCGTGGCATCGCGCAATTCGCGGCGCAGGATCTTGCCCACATTGCTCTTGGGCAGCTCCTGGCGGAACTCGATGACGCGAGGACGCTTGTAGTTGGTCAGCCGCTCATGGCACCAGGCCTGGATGTCGGCCTCGGTCAGGGCCGGGTCGCGCTTGACCACATAAGCGCGCACCATCTCGCCGGAACGCTCGTCGGGCACGCCCACGACCGCGCACTCCAGCACGCCGGGATGCGCGGCGATCACGGCCTCCACCTCATTGGGATAGACCTTGAACCCGGACACCGCGATCATGTCTTTCTTGCGATCGACGATGCGGGTGTAGCCCTTCTCATCCATGATGCCGATATCGCCGGTCAGGAAGAAGCCATCGGCCGTCATGGACTGCCGTGTCTCGTCGGGCCGGTGCCAATAGCCCAGCATCACCTGCGGCCCGCGTACCGCCACCTCGCCGCGCTCGCCCAGCGGCACCTCCTGGCCGGCATCATCCAGAATGGCGATATCGGTCGAGGGTACCGGCAGCCCGATGGCGCCAGAGTAGGCCGCCGAATTCGTCGGGTTCACGGCCGCCACCGGCGAGGTCTCCGACAGACCATAGCCCTCGATCAGAGGGTGGCCGGTCACTTTCAGCCAGCGCTCGGCCACGGAAGGCTGCACGGCCATTCCGCCCCCCAGCGTCAGGCGCAGCCCCTCGAAGGGCAGGGTCGCGAAATCGGGGTTGACCACCAAGGCATTGAACAGCGTGTTGACCCCCGGGAACACATTGACCGGCACCCGCCGCCAGGCGGAGATCAGCGACTTGGTGTCGCGCGGATTGATGATGAGCAGGTTGCG
Organism: Bordetella trematum; assembly: GCF_900078335.1. Lineage (GTDB taxonomy): Bacteria > Pseudomonadota > Gammaproteobacteria > Burkholderiales > Burkholderiaceae_B > Bordetella > Bordetella trematum. The sequence continues at coordinate 40,510 of NZ_FKBR01000035.1, read as the reverse complement.
CATGCCGGCATACATCCCGAACAACCCGCAGACCGTCAGGGCAAAGACGTGATACAGCGGCAAGGCGCTCAGGATGGTGTGCTGCGGCCCGCTCAGGTCGCCCAGCACGGGCCGCGCGACCGCGGCCACCTGCAGCACATTGGCGACCAGGTTGCGATGCGACAGCATCGCCCCCTTCGGCACGCCGGTGGTGCCGCCCGTGTACTGCAGCATGGCCAGATCATCCATGCTGAGCTCGACCGGCGTGAAGCCGGCGCGTTCGCCATCGCGCAGCGCCTGCGGCAATGAAACCGCGCCGGGCAGCCTCCAGGCAGGCACCAGCCGCTTGACGTGCCGCGCCACGAAGTTGACCACCGGCGCCTTCAGGCCGCCCAGCAGGTCGCCGGGGCCCACGACCACGATATGGCGCAGCTCAGGGCAGCCGCTGACGGCCTGCAGGGTGGCCGCGAAGTTCTCCAGGATGACGATGGCCTGAGCACCGCTGTCGGACAGCTGGCGCTGCAGTTCTTCGGGCTTATAGAGCGGATTGACGTTGACCACTACCATGCCGGCACGCAGCGTGCCCAACATCGCGACCAGATAGGCGGGCACGTTGGGCATCATCAGCGCCACGCGTGCGCCCGCCTTCAGGCCTCGGGCCTGGAGCCAGCCTGCGAAGGCCCCCGCCCACGCATCCAGCTGCCCATAGCGGATATCGCTGCCCATGGCAGTGCAGGCGATGCGGTCGGCATGCTGCCTGCAGGCTCGGTCCAGCAAGTCGGCCAACGAGGTGTAGCCATCGGTGGATATCTCGGCGGGCACGTCCTGCGGATACTGCGCAAGCCAGGGTCGCTGCATGGGGTTGGCCTCCATATATGTAAGCATTTTTCGATTGATGATACCCTTCAACCGTCCCTGCTCCTACCTGGAGAACACCCATGAAGCTGCTCGAACCCATCCTCACCTGGCATGACGAAATCGCAGCCATGCGACGCGACATCCACGCGCACCCCGAACTCGCCTTCGAAGAGTTCCGCACCGCCGACCTGGTGGCCGCGCGCCTGCAGGAATGGGGCATCGACGTCGACCGCGGGCTGGGCGGCACAGGCGTGGTGGGGATCATCCGCGGCAACCTTCCCGGCGCCTCGGCAGTCGGCCTGCGCGCCGACATGGACGCGCTGCCCATGCAAGAGGTCAACACCTTCGAGCACGCCAGCCGCCATGAGGGCAAGATGCATGCCTGCGGGCATGATGGCCATACCGCCATGCTGCTGGGCGCGGCCCGCTATCTGGCGCAACACCGCGACTTCGCCGGCACTGTCTACGTGATCTTCCAGCCTGCCGAAGAAGGCGGCGGCGGCGCCAAGCGCATGATCGACGACGGCCTGTTCGAGCGCTTTCCCATGGAGGCGGTGTTCGGCATGCACAACTGGCCGGGCATGGCCGCCGGCCAGTTCGGCGTCACCCCGGGCCCCATCATGGCCTCGGCCAGCGAATTCGTGATCCGCATCACCGGCAAGGGCACCCATGCCGGCATGCCTCATCTGGGCACGGACCCGGTCATGACGGCCGTGCAGATGGCGCAGAGCATGCAGACCATCATCACGCGCAACCGCGCGCCCCTGGAGGCCGCGGTGCTCTCGATCACGCAGATCCATACCGGCAGCGCCGACAACGTGGTGCCCAACGATGCCGAAATGCGCGGCACGGTACGCACCTTCACGCTCGAAACGCTCGACCTCATCGAACGGCGCATGGAAGAAATCGCCCGCCACACGGCCGCGGCCATGAACTGCGAGGTCGAGTTCGAGTTCGTGCGCAACTACCCGCCCACCATCAACCATCCCGCCGAGACCGCCTTCGCCATTGAGGTGATGCGCGATATCGTCGGGCCGGAGAATGTGTTCGACCAGGTCACCCCGACCATGGGCGCCGAAGACTTCGCCTTCATGCTGCAGGCGCTGCCCGGCTGCTACGTCTGGATCGGCAATGGCATGGGAGAGCACCGCGACGCCGGCCACGGCATGGGCCCCTGCATGCTGCATAACGGCAGCTACGACTTCAACGACACCTTGCTGCCACTGGGCGCCACCTACTGGAGCCAGCTGGCCCTGCGCTGGCTGGCACGCTCCGCTCAGGCCGCCTGACAGGCCTCCAGGAAACGGCGCGCCGCGCGCGAGCAGGCCTGGGCATGCGGCACCAGGATACTCAGCGTGCGGGTCAGCGCCTGCGGCGCCAGCCGCAAGGCCGCCAGGCTGCCGTCCTCATGGCGCATCGACATCATCGACACAAACCCGACCCCCAGGCCGGCCCGCACGGCCTGCTTCACGCCCTCCACGCCGGCCAGTTCCAGGCTGGCGGTCACCGGCAGGCCGGCCTGCTCGAAAGCCTGCTCGACCAGGCGCCTCACCCCTGACCCCGGCTCGCGCATCACCAGCGGCAGCGCCGACAACGCTGCCAGGCTGGCCGAATCCGCACGCGCCAGCGCATGGTCGGCGCGCACGATGGCCACCACCTCGTCACGCCGCCAGGCGTGCACTTCGGTATCGGCCGGCAGTCCCGCCGGCACCTCCCCTTCGATGAAGGCCAGATCCAGGGTGGCCAGGCGCTCGACGATCTGGCGGCTGTTGCCATCCGACAGATGCAGGCTCACCGACGGATGGGCCATCCGGAAACGCGCCACGATGGCCGGGAGCAGATAGCTGGCCGGCGTGGTGCTGCCGCCCAGTCGCAGCGAGCCCGTCTCCAGCCCGCGCCAGGCATCCCGCATGGCGCGCGCCTGGCTGTATACCTGCCGCAGTTGCCTGGCATGCACCGCCAGCCGCTCGCCGGCCTCGGTCAGGGCAATACCGTGACCGCTGCGCCGGTACAACGGTTCGCCGAACCACTCCTGCAGCAGCCGCAGCTGCCCCGACAGAGCCGGCTGCGACAGATTCAATTGCTGCGCGGCGCGGCTGATGTTGCCCAGGTCCGCAACGCAGGCAAAGCTCAATAACTGGTCAGGCGTCATGACGACAAACTCCTGGTTCAGAGTCGATATCCAATTTCCTGATATTACATATCAAAAATAAAGATTTTTCAGATAGTTGTGGCCGCCGTAATATTTCCCCAGGTTATTTACACATCTCTCTGGTATTTCGTATGTCTACCGCAGCTCTCCCCGCCTCCACGCCCTGGCGTGACAAACTCAATGGTGTCCTGTTCGTCGCTTTGATGGCCGGCGCCGTGGTGCAACTCGCCAACCTGCCCGCCATCCGCGATCTCGGTTTCTCGCCGCTGGTCGTCGGCATTGTCTGCGGCATGCTGTATGGCAACTTCCTGCGCGGCACGATGCCGGCGGACTGGGGAGTCGGCGTCAACTTCACCGCGCGCCGCCTGCTGCGCATCGCGGTGGCCTTCTATGGCCTCAACATCAGCATCCAGCAGATCATCGAAGTCGGGCTGCCGGGTCTGGCGGTGTCCGTCGCCGTGGTGGTCGGCACGCTGCTGATCGGCACCGTTGCCGGCCAGCGCCTGCTCGGCCTGGACCGCGACACGGCCATGCTGACGGCCGCCGGCAGCGCCATCTGCGGCGCGGCCGCCGTGCTGGCCTTCGAGCCGACCTTGCGCGCCGCCCCGCACAAAAGCGCTGTGGCCGTGGCCACGGTGGTGCTGTTCGGCACGCTGTCGATGTTCCTCTATCCCGTGGCCTACCACGCCGGCTGGCTGCCGCTGGATACGCAGGCGCTGGGTATCTATATCGGCGGCACGGTGCACGAGGTCGCCCAGGTGGTAGGCGCTGCCAGCAACATCGACCCGGCCACCACCGAAGTCGCCACCATCGTCAAGATGACCCGCGTCGCCCTGCTGGTGCCGGTGCTGCTGGTGCTGGGCCTGTGGCTGCGCAGCCGCTCCAGCCAGGAAGGCGCCCGGGGCAGCCAACGCCTGCCCATCCCGTGGTTTGCCGTCGGCTTCCTGGTGCTGGCCATCATCAACTCGATTGACATCCTGCCGGCCGATCTGATCGCCGCCATCCGCCGCCTGGACATCTTCCTGCTGACCATGGCCATGACGGCCCTGGGCATCGAAACCCGCTTCGCACAGATCCGCAAGGCCGGTCCGCGCGTGATGGCGCTGGGCCTGATCCTGTACATCTGGCTGGTGGTGGGTGGCTACGGCATCGTCAAACTGGCGACCTGATTTCCCCGCCATTTCCAGGGTTGCCGCCACGCGGCAGCCCTGGTCGCATTTTTCCTGCATAATCGGCTGGGTCCCAAACTGGAACCGGCCATGACCACCAAAGCTTCCCTTCCCTCCCTGCCCGCCGGCCGCGAACCCGTGCTGCGCGTGATGCCGATGCCTTCGGATGCCAACATCCACGGCGACGTTTTCGGCGGCTGGATCATGTCGCAGGTCGATATCGCAGGCTCGATCCCGGCGGCCCGCCGCGCGGCCGGACGGGTCGCCACCGTGGCGGTCAACGCCTTCCAGTTCAAACAGCCGGTCTTCGTCGGCGACCTGCTCAGCTTCTACGCCAGCATCTCGCGAACCGGCACGACTTCCGTGACGGTCGAAGTGGAGGTCTATGCTCAGCGCCAGCGCCTGGACGCCGAGGTGGTCAAGGTCACCGATGCGACGCTTACCTACGTGGCGACCGACGAAGCGCGCCGCAGCCGCCCACTGCCCACCCTCTGAGCCGTAACGCATGACCAACCCCGCCGACGCGCCCAAGCCTGTGTCCAGCCCCCGCCGCCTGGATCCCGAAGACGCTCAGCATGCGCTCGAAGAGGTGCAGGAATGCCTGCGCCGCCAGCAACTGGTGCAGGATCTGGTGCATCGCCAGGAACAGGGCGATCGCAAGGCCGTCCTGGTCGAAGACCTGGTACATCGCCAGCATCAGGCCGAGATCCAGACGCTCATCAATCGCCTGCATCCGGCCGATATCGCCTTCATCCTGGAGTCCCTGCCCAAGGATGAACGCCAGGAGGTCTGGCGCCTGGTCAGCCCCGAGCATGATGCCGATGTGCTGCTCGAGGTCGAGGACTGGGTGCGCGAGTCGCTCATCGAAGCGATGGACCGCCAGGATCTGGTTGCCGCAACCGGCAACATGGATGCCGACGAACTGGCCGACCTGGCGCCCGACCTGCCCCCCGACGTGGTGGCCGAAGTCCAGAAGGGCCTGACCGAAGAAGAGCGCGCCCAGCTGCTCGAGGCCATGGGCTATCCCGAGGACAGCGTCGGCGCCATCATGGACTTCGAGATGGTTCGCGTGCGCGAAGACGTCTCGCTGGAAGTCGTGCTGCGCTATCTGCGCCGGCTGCACGAACTGCCTGACCACACCGACCAGATCTTCGTGGTCGACCGCCAGGACAAGCTGCAAGGCGCGCTGCCCATCTCCGTGCTGCTGGTCAGCGAGCCCGAAACCGAAGTGAGCGCGGTGATGAACACCGATTACCTCACGCTCGGCCCGCTGGACTCCGACGCCGACGCAGCCAGCGCCTTCGAGCGCTATGACCTGGTGTCCGCCCCCGTGACCGACGATCAGGGCCGCCTGATCGGCCGCGTCACGATTGCCGACGTGGTCGACGTGATTCGCGAAGACTCGCAAGAGCAGGATCTCTCGCGCGCGGGTCTGCAGGAAGAAGACATTTTTGCCCCCGTGGCCATGGCGCTGCGCAACCGGGCGCCCTGGCTGCTGTTCAACCTCTGTACCGCCGCCACGGCATCTTTCGTGGCCTCCCGCTTTGAAGGCACGGTCAGCCACATCGTGATCCTGGCCTTCCTGATGTCCATCGTTGCCGGCATCGGCGGCAACTCCGGCAACCAGACCATGACCATGATCATCCGCGCCCTCGCCGTCGGACGTATCACCGGCAAGAACATCTGGCAGCTCGTCAAGCGGGAAATGCTGGTAACCTTTCTGGTTGGCCTTTGCGGCAGCCTCGTGGCGGCCGCTTTCGCCTGGGCAATTTCGGATTCGCTATCGATCGCGCTCGTCATGATGGCGGCCATGATCTGCAACATGCTGGTGGGTGCAGGCGTGGGCGTACTGGTGCCGATGGTTCGTGCGCGCTTCGGCAAGGATCCGGCCATTGGCTCTTCGGTGCTGCTGACCTTCGCCACGGATTCGCTGGGCTTTTTCATTTTCCTGGGCCTGGCGACCATTTTCCTTATCTAGTGGTCAGCGATCCGTTGATATCCGCCCCTCGCCCGGGGCACCGAACCCCCTATCAACATCGTGTTCCATTGTCTGAAACGCTTTCTCGCCATTGCGCTTCTCGTTTTTCCCGGTCTGGCCCTGGCCTGCGATGGCTGGCCCTCCTGGGCCCAGTCAGCCTGTAATCGACTGGATCAGATCTGGACGGAAGGGGGAGACGACCTGTACGTTTCCGGCTATGCCTGGCATAACCGTTCCATGTACAGCGCCAAGAAGATCCGTTCGTTCAACGAGCGCGCCTGGGGCGGCGGCTGGGGCCGCAGCCTCTACGACGAGGACGGCGACTGGCAGGGCCTGTATGCCATGGCCTTTCTGGACTCGCACAGCAAGGTGCAGCCCATTGCCGGCTATGGCTTTCTGAAGATCGGCAAGCTCAGCGAGAATCTGCGTCTGGGCGCCGGCTACACCGTCTTCATGACGGCCCGCCATGACATCATCAGCTACATCCCCTTTCCCGGCATCCTGCCCCTGGTAGGCGCCGGCTACAAGGACGCGATGCTGTACGCCACCTATATCCCGGGCGGCCGCGGCAATGGCAACGTTCTGTTCATGTTCGGGCGCTGGCACTTCTGAAAGCGCTGCCGGCTCAGCCTTGCGCCTGAACCAGCCGGCGCACCAGATCGCGCAGCCGGTCATCATGGATGCCGTTATCGCGCAGCGCCTGCTCGGTCTGCAGCACGTAGTCCAGGCAAGGCCCTGAGTGGCCCACCGCCTGGCGCACGACGCTGAGCAGGTGCTCTTCGGCCAGCCCCTGCGCATAATCGCCGCAACGCCGGTTGAGCAGGAACACCAGACTGCGCACAGGCTCATGCTGCCGCGAATGGCAATCCAGCCAACGCGGCACATAGGCCCCGCGCGCCATTTCGCGCAGCCACAACATCTGGAAGGTGGCCGGCACCTCGCTGGCAGCCACACGATAGGCCACGCCCCGGCAACAGCCGCCGCGGTCCAGGCCGAACACCAGCCCGGGCCGCTCCGGCGACCCCCGGTGGTCCTGCGACCACAGGCACAACGAACGGTGGTAGCCACGCACGGTGGCCAGACGGCGCTCCTGCCAGGGAAAATTGGGCCGCCAGATCAGGGAACCGTAGGCGAAAACCCATAAATCATCATTGCCGTCCCAATCGGCAAGCAGTTCGTCAACCGAGGCAGGGCCGGTAGCAACGACTGCGGGAGAAAACGTCATGGTGGGAACTGCGGAAACGAGGCAAAAGGGTGCCGATATGCTAATCCTTTGCGCGCGCAAAAACATGCCGGCTTGAACAATGTGGATCCAGGGCAACGGGAATGCCGATCCGCCAGGCCCCGTCCGGGCGAAAAAAAATGCTCCCTGCCCCGCTACTGGCCTGGCAGCGGCAATTGGGTGGTGCTCTTGATGACTTCCATCGAGAAACTGGCGCTGACGTCCAGCAGATCCACTGCGCCGATCAGGCGCCGGTAGAAGCGATCATAGGCCGCCATGTCTTCGACCACCACCTTCAGCAGGTAATCGATATCGCCCGCCATGCGGTGAAACTCGACCACATTGGGCAGAGCCGTCACCGCATCGATGAGGTTCTGCGTCCATTTGACGTTGTGCTGGCTGGTCTTGATCGACACGAACACCGTCAGCTTCAGGCCCAGCGCCAGCGGATCCAGCAATACCGCATTGCGGGCGATGACGCCATCGTCCTTGAGCTTCTGGATGCGCCGCCAGCAAGGCGTCACCGACAGATTGACCTGCTCGGCGATCTCCGCCACCGAGCGGGTCGCATCCTGCTGCAACAGACTCAGGATCTTGAGATCGGTATGGTCCACGGCACTCCTCGAACGTTCAGGCTTAAACAGCAAAAGCGGGCGGCACGCCAGCCCGGCGAACCCCAAGCATGCAGGATAGACGCGCGCGGGTCGAGCCCCTCCTCCCGCATGCTCCCTCAACCCGGTACAGGCGCTGCCTCATCGAGCGCCAGGATCATCTCCGACTGCGTCAGCGACGTGCGCTCCCAGGCCGTCGCACGCAGGAAGCCGTCGGCCAGCGTGTCGGGAAGAATGGCCGGAATCACCCAGCTGCGACCGGGGAAGTGCCCCAGCAGATCGCGCATGAAACGACGGCCCAGGCCTTGGCGACGGCGCGCCGGATCCACGGCAAAGGCAACCAGCCGCAACACCGGCGCGATCGGATCCACCACCGCCACGGCGGCCCCATCCCTTGACTCGAAGCCCAGCAGCGGCGACGCCACGCCAGCCAGGCACAGCGGCGAGGCCTGCCAGGTCATGTCGGCCGGATACGCCCGCAGACAACGTTCGATCAAGGTTTGCACCGGCGCGACCTGGATTCGCCCTCCTGGCCCGGCCCCGTCATGCCGGTAGCCCACCAGACGACGACGGGCGACGAACCCGGCCTTGTCGTAGACCGCGCGCGCAGCGGCGTTGCCATCGATGACTTCCAACGACAGGCACCGATCGCCGCGTTCGCACGCCTGCTCTCGCGCCCTTTGCAGCGCCCAGGCGGCCAGACCCCGCCCCCGGAAGGCCGGCACGACGCCCAGGGCCGCAATGCGGCTGTCGCGCCCACGCCGGGCGACCAGGAGGATGCCGGCCGGCTCGTCCCCATCGAACAACTGCTGGCTGGCCTGCAGGTCGATATGCTCGGCCAGCACCCGCCGCAAGAGACCTGCCGCCTCGAACTGGACCGGCACCAGATAGCCGGCGTAAGCCTGATCCATCAAGCCGGCCATGGCCTGGACGGACAGGCCGCTCAGGGACGCGCAACGCCAGTCGCCCATGGCAACAAGGGGAGCCACGACGGTCAATTGTCCAGATTGATCTGGTTGGCCTTGATGAAGGAGTCCCAGCGCTTGAACTCGTCCTTCGTATAGGCGTCGGCCGATGCGCCATCGCTGCCCACCACCTCGAAGCCGGCATCATTCAGCTTGCGCTTGACGTCCTCGTTCTTGAGCACGGCCATGAAGGCCCGCTCCAGCTCTCCGATCACCGGCTTGGGCGTACCGGCGGGTGCGAAGATGCCGCTCCAGGAATACGCCACCATCCCCGGCAGCCCCGACTCCGCCAGCGTGGGCACGTCCGGCAGCTCGGGCAGGCGCTGCTCGCCGGCCACCGCCAGCGGCTTGATCTTGCCGGCCTGGATCTGTCCGCGCAGCGCGGCAAAGCTGAGCCAGGTCATATCGGCCTGGCCACCCACCACGGCCTGCACCGCCGGACCGGCCCCGCCATAAGGCACATGCAGCAGGCTCACGCCGCCGCGCTGCTTGAACTCTTCGGGCGCCAGGTGATTGAGCGAACCCACACCGGTGGAAGCATAGTTGTAGGTATCGGCCGGCTGCTTGCGCGCCGCCTCGATAAACTGAGCCAGATTGTCACCAGGCACCTTCGGGTTGGCGCCGACCACCAGCGGGAAACGAACCGTATGGGCCACCCCGACCAGATCCTTGAAGGTGTCGTAGGGCAAGGTCGAACGCACCGCCGGATTGATGGCGTGATTGTCGAAACTCACCAGCAAGGTATTGCCATCCGGCTCGGCTCGCGCCACATGATTGGTGGCGATCTGGCTGGCCGCGCCCGGGCGGTTTTCAACCACGACCGGCCTGCCACCCAGCTCTTTGGAAAGCTGGGGCTGCATGATGCGCGCCAGGATATCGGTGCTGCCGCCCGGCGGATAGGGCACCACCAGCAACAGCGGCCGGTTCTGGTTCTGGGGCGCGGCCACCGCCGCCGTCATGCCGGCGCCCACCGCCATCAGGGCGCACAAACCCGCCATCATCTGCTTGAGCTTCATTTCTGCTTCCTAAAAGTATCGTTCAGCGAAGCGCGTCCAACGCGCAGCCGCCCGGCTCGACAAACCCGGGCCGCACGGCAATTGCGGCGCGAAACGACTGCCTGTCAGCATGCCACAACGAGAAAAGGCAGATGCTCCAATCTGCATACTATGCTGCATGCAGATCGGCAGGCACTCGGGGTTTGCCCGCAAGCGCCCTCGCCGTCGGGCAATGGAAAAGCGCCCTCACGGGCGCTTTTCATGGAACAAGACCGCCGACGGCTCAGGCCACGATCGTCAAGGGCCGCGCCTGTCCGTCCTGGTAGCCCAGCGTCAAGCCCGCCAAGCGGGGCTGGGGTACGTCCGCCATGCCGACCACGATGGAAAGGTTCGCCAGCGCCAGCGCCCAGCCCTCTGCGCAGCGCTGCGCAGGCAGATCGATGACGCGCGCCAGGCATTGCGCCACGGCCTGCGGATCACTGGCCTGGATATCGATGCGGCTCAGGCGCCGGGCGCCGTTGGGATGCGCCATCAGAGAGGGCATCCAGACGCATTCGGGTGTCAGGTGCTGACAGAAGTACATCCGGAACCCGGCAAGCGGCTGTTCGGCGAAACGCAGGGTATCGAAACGCGCCTGCACCTCACGGCCATCGAGCAGCGCCGGCCGCGACAGCGCCTGCACCGGATTGACCGCAAAGCCCTCTGCCTTCAGGCGGTCATGGGTGGCCTGTGCGTCATGGCTGCGAAACACCAGGGCCTCCAGACCGAACGGCGAATCCGCAATTTCCTTGCGCGCCGGTGGCGCACCCGGCGGCCAGCCCAGCAGCTCCACATAGCTGTCCTGCAGCACCATCAGGCGGTTGCACGAGCCCAGATTGTGCATGGCGGTATCGCTCAGGCGAAACCCCTCGGCCTCGTACACCGGCGCGACCGCCTGAAGACGGTCGCGCACCATGACCACGGCATGGTCGAACTCGGGCAGCCCGGCCATCAGGTCAGCTTGCCGTGGCACTGCTTGTACTTCTTGCCGCTGCCGCACGGGCAGGGGTCGTTGCGCCCGACCTTGGGCACCACGTTGCGCGTGGGCTCCTGGCCGCCCGAGGCGGCCTCCTGCGGCACTTCATCGGCGTGGTGATACTGCACATTCTGGACGTGCGGCTGGGCGGCTTCGGCCTCGGCCTGTTCGACCTGCTCGGCCGACTGCACCCGCACGGTCATCAGCACACGCACCACGTCGTCGCGGATCCGATCCAGCATGCCCGAGAACAGCTGGAAAGCTTCACGCTTGTATTCCTGCTTGGGATTCTTCTGGGCGTAACCGCGCAGATGAATGCCCTGACGCAGGTAATCGAGCGCCGACAGGTGCTCACGCCAATGGGTGTCGATGGACTGCAGCATGATCGAGCGCTCGAACTGCGACCACGATTCCTGGCCCACCAGCGCGATCTTGCCGTCATAGACCTCGCGCGCCGCCTGCAGGACGCGCTCCAGCAGATCCTCGTCGGTCAGGTTGGGCTCGGCCTCAAGCATGTCCACCAGCGGCAGATGCAGTTGCCAGTCGCTCAGCAAGGCCTGCTGCAGGCCCGGGATGTCCCATTGCTCTTCGACCGACTCGGCAGGAACGTAATTGCGGAACAGCTCCGCGGCAGCCGCATCACGCAGATTGTTGACCGATTCGCTGATGGAGTTGGCCTCCAGCACGTCATTGCGCTGCGCGTACAGCACCTTGCGCTGGTCATTGGCGACGTCGTCATACTCGAGCAATTGCTTGCGGATATCGAAGTTGCGCCCTTCGACCTTGCGCTGCGCGGTTTCGATCGAGCGCGTGACCATGCCGGCCTCGATCGGCTCGCCTTCGGGCAGCTTCAGGCGCTCCATGATGGCGCGTACCCGCTCGCCGGCGAAGATCCGCATCAGCGGATCTTCCAGCGACAGGTAGAAGCGCGAGGAGCCCGGGTCACCCTGACGGCCGGCACGGCCGCGCAGCTGGTTGTCGATACGACGGGACTCGTGGCGCTCGGTGCCGATGATGCGCAACCCGCCTGCCGCCTTGACCTGCTCGTTCAGGGGCTTCCATTCGGCACGCACCTGCTCCACGCGCGCCTCCTTTTCGGCTTCGCTCAGGCTCTCATCGGCACGGATCAGGTCGATCTGTTTTTCCACGCTGCCGCCCAGCACGATGTCCGTGCCACGGCCGGCCATGTTGGTGGCGATGGTGATGTGCCCGGGCTTGCCGGCCTCGGCCACGATCTCGGCTTCGCGCGCGTGCTGCTTGGCGTTGAGCACTTCGTGCGGCAGCTTGGCCTGACGCAGCAGGCCCGACAGCAGCTCCGAGTTCTCGATGCTGGTGGTGCCCACCAGCACCGGCTGGCCTCGCTGGTGACAATCGCGGATGTCATTCAGGATCGCGTTGAACTTCTCGGCATCCGTCTTGAATACCTGGTCGTTCTGATCCTTGCGCTGCATGGGCTTGTTGGTCGGGATGATGACCGTCTCCAGGGTGTAGATTTCCTGGAATTCGTAGGCCTCGGTATCGGCCGTACCCGTCATCCCCGCAAGCTTGTCATACATGCGGAAGTAGTTCTGGAAGGTGATCGACGCCAGCGTCTGGTTCTCGTGCTGGATCTTCACGCCTTCCTTGGCCTCGACGGCCTGGTGCAGGCCGTCGGACCAACGGCGACCCACCATGAGGCGGCCGGTAAATTCGTCAACGATCACCACCTCGCCGTTCTGCACCACATACTGCTGGTCGCGGAAGAACAGCGTATGGGCGCGCAACGACACCATCAGGTGGTGCATCAGCGCGATATGGCGCGGATCGTAGAGCGACTCCCCTTCGGGCAGCAGCCCCACGTGCGAGAGGATTTTCTCGGCGCTTTCATGGCCCGACTCCGACAGGTGCACCTGCTGGCTTTTTTCGTCGACCCAGTAGTCGCCCTCGGGTTCCGGCTCGTGCGGCTTGGGCTCGCTGGCCATGCGCTTGAGCAACGGCGGCACCGCATTCATGCGCACATACAGCTCGGTATGGTCTTCGGCCTGGCCGGAGATGATGAGCGGGGTGCGCGCCTCGTCGATCAGGATCGAGTCCACTTCGTCGACGATGGCATAGGACAAGGGACGCTGACGGCGATCCTCGACCCGGTACTCCATGTTGTCGCGCAGGTAGTCGAAACCGAACTCGTTGTTGGTGCCGTAGGTGATGTCGGCGCGATAGGCGGCGATCTTCTCATCATTGGGCTGCTGCGGCACCACCACGCCGGTGCTCATGCCCAGGAAACGATACAGACGTCCCATCCAGTCGGCGTCGCGACGGGCCAGGTAGTCGTTGACCGTCACCACGTGCACGCCCTTGCCGGACAGCGCATTGAGATACACCGGCAGGGTCGCCATGAGGGTCTTGCCCTCGCCGGTACGCATTTCGGCGATCTTGCCGCCGTGCAGCGCGATCCCGCCCAGCATCTGCACATCGAAGTGACGCATGCCGAACACCCGCTTGCCGGCCTCGCGCACCACGGCGAAGGCTTCGGGCAGCAGATCGTCCAGGGAAGCGCCCTTGGCGAGACGGTCTCGGAATTCCTGCGTCTTGGCCTGCAGCGCCTCATCTGAGAGAGCGGAAATCTGCGGCTCGAGATTGTTGATCTGATTGACCTGCTTGCGGTACTGCTTGAGCACCCGGTCGTTACGGCTACCGATGAGTTTTTTGAGCAGAGAGACCATGCGTGTCGTTGGCGGCAACTGGGCGCAACCACGCGCGTACTTCCGCGCGACGGCGACGTCCCGGCCGTTATTTTCTATGTCTGGTTAAGCGGCAGCGGCCGCCAGGAAACAATCCAGTTTAACGCACTGGCGCGCAATATTCCGCCCGGAGGGCGGCCGATTGCGTCAGGGGGCGGCGGGGGTGGCAGCGCCCCTGCCAAGCTCGGCTTGCGCCACGGTCGTGGCGGCCGGGTTCTGCTCGCCCAGAAACAGACGCGGGTCCAGTGGCTGGCCCGCCAGACGCACCTCGAAATGCAGGTGCGGGCCGGTGGAACGGCCCGAAGAGCCGACCTGGGCGATCTCCTGGCCACGCTCGACCACCTCGCCCGCCTTCACCAGCAGGCGCGAGGCATGGGCGTAGCGGGTGATCAGGCCGTTGCCGTGGTCGATCTCGACCGTATTGCCATAGCCCGACTGGACGTTGGCCAGCAACACCACGCCGCCGGAAGCCGCCCGGATGGGCGTGCCGCGCGGCGCGGCGAAATCCAGCCCTTCATGCATGGCGTAGCGCCCGGTCACCGGGTTGCGCCGCCAACCATAGGAGGAGCTGAGATAGGGATAATCGCTGATGGGCATGGCGGTCGGCACGCGCGCCTGATCGGCCGACTGGCTGGTCAGGGCGGCGTCGAGCCACTTGAAATTGTCTGCCTGCTGGGCCAGGCGCACCTGCAGATCGTCGAGCTGGCGCCCCAGGGCCTCGGCCGACGCCGGCGTGGGCGGCTGGCGATCCGTAAACAGGTCGTCCATCACATGGGTGGCTTCATCCAGAGTGGCGTGCACCGCCACATCGGAATCCGTATAGTTCAGCCCGGCAATCTGCGCCACCCGGCGCCCCAATCCGTCTATGCTGGCCAGACGCGCCTGCATGGTGCCGACCTTGGTGGCCAGCATGTTGACGTTCTCGCGCAGGAAGTCGGCATCATTGGCCGCCTGCGAACGGGCATACGACGGCCAGTCGACCGAATACGGCGATGCGCCGCCTGCGAACAGCAGCCGCTGCATGCCCGCGCCGAACACGGCAGCGGCCACCAGCGCCAGGCTCATGAGCAAGGCCAGACGTCCACCGCCCAGGGTGAAGTGTCTGTCTTGCCCCTGCCGGGCATGCATAATCACTACCTTCAAGGTTGCATCCTATTATATTGACCAGCATGAATAGACAACCTTCATACCGATCGCGTTCATCCGGCGCCAGGCCCGGCGATCGCACTGCCATGGGCTGGCTGGGCCACGATACACGTGGCGCCGGCGTATTGGCGACGGCCCGCAGCCACCTGCAGATCCAGCATGCCGTCGCGGCGGTTCTTCCGCCGGCGCTGGGCGCAGTGTGCGTGGTGGCAAAACTGGAAAGCCAGCGCCTGCAACTGGCGGTTCCGGGGCCCGCGCACGCAGCCAAATTACGTCAGATGGCTCCGCGGATCGCCCAGGCTCTCGCCGCACAAGGCTGGAACCTTAACGAAATTACCGTTCGCATTCAAGCAGGAATGCCACGCCCCGGACAGCGCGCACCCCGTCCCCCAAAAGAAGCCGTCCCCCTGGGAGGCACTGCGTTGCAGGCCTTCGAGAGCCTGCAGGAAAATCTGCGTCCGGGTCCGCTGGCCGACGCCGTGGCGCGGCTGCTGGCGCACCACAAGGCGCGCTGAGAGCTGGGCCCGGGTTCGCCCCCCGGGTCAACGCCCGCTTGCGGGCGGCTGGCCTGCTGCGCCAGCCCCATCCCCGGCCTGGCTGCTGCTGCCGTCATTCAGCGAGGCATTGATGGACGCATTGGCCTTGTCCACCAGGTTGTCGAACTCGCCGAAGAGATGGTTGATGGCGCGCGGCGCGGATTCGATGCTCACGCCGTTGACAGACGTCGGCTGCCCCGAGGCACAGCCAGCCACCAGCGCCACCACGGCCACACCAAGCAAAACCCGTTGCATCCTGTTTTCCTGACTAAAGACAGGAGCCCGGCCGGCTCCTGCAGTGATGGCGGCGCGGCTCAGGCCAGCTTCCACTCGTGGCGGAATGCCTGGGGCGCGGCTGCCTGCGACTCATAGGACACCAGTTCCCAGGCATCCTGCTGCTCCAGCAGGGCACGGGCGAGCTGGTTGTTGAGAGCGTGCCCGGATTTCTGCGCCACATAGCGCGCCACCAGGGGCTTGCCCAGCAGATACAGGTCGCCGATGGCGTCCAGGATCTTGTGTTTGACGAACTCATCGTCGTAGCGCAGCCCATCGCTGTTGAGGACGCGGTATTCGTCCATCACGATGGCATTGTCCAGGCTGCCCCCACGGGCCAGCCCCATCGAGCGCAGGGCCTCGACCTCGTTGACGAAACCGAAGGTGCGCGCACGCGCGATTTCGCGCACATAGGAATGGGTGGCGAAATCGATCTCGGCGAAATTCGCCGTCGCATCGATGGCCGGATGACGGAAGTCGATCGAGAAAGCGAGCGCGAAACCCTCATGGGGTTCCAGGCGGGCCCACTTCTCGTTGCGGCCCTCTCCCTCGCGGACTTCCACGGGCTTGAGGACACGAATGAACTGCTTGGGCGCGTTCTGCTCGGCAATGCCGGCCGAACGCAACAGATAGACGAAGGTGGCCGCGCTGCCATCCATGATGGGCACTTCTTCGGCGGTCAGGTCGACGTGCAGATTGTCGATGCCCAGACCGGCCAGCGCCGACATCAGGTGCTCAACCGTGGACACGCGCACGTTGCCCTGCTGCAGCACCGAAGCCATGCGCGTATCGCCTACCGCATTCGCCTGAGCGGGCAGATCGACCACTTGAGGCAGGTCGATGCGGTGAAAAACGATACCCGTATTGGGCTGTGCGGGACGCAGCGTCAGCTCAACCCGACGCCCGGAGTGGACTCCGACGCCAGTCGTACGGACGAGATTCTGAATGGTGCGCTGTCGAAACATAATTGGTGCTTTGATGGCCAGCCAGAAGACTTGCCTGCCCAGAAGGGGTGGGGCGACGGTCGCCGCAAGGACTTTATTGTAACGCTGCTAGTACATCGATGCCACGCACAGGTCTACAGCCGGATGCTGCGGCCCTGTTTCATTCGGGAACGCTCCTTCACCCGTCTGCCCCTGGGGCGGGGGCAGACGGATGCTGAGGGAGTGCCACGACCGCTTGCGCGGCCGCGTCAGGCGTGCTTAATCGGCCTGCTTGCGCAGAAAGGCCGGGATATCGAAATGATCCATCCCCGAGCTTTCCAGCGCACGCACCTGGGCCGAAGCCTGGGTGCGCGGATTGCGCATCACCGACGGCATTTCCAGGTTGCGGTAGTCCGCGTCCTGGCCAGCCATCACACCGCCCATCGGCATGTCGTCCGTGCCGGTACGCAGCTCTTCGGACACGCTTTGCACCAATTGCGGACGCGCCACAGCGCGGCCCAGACCGGTCGCGACCACGGTCACACGCAGGTCATCGCCCATCGACTCGTCATAGGCGGTGCCGAAGATCACGGTGGCCTCTTCCGAAGCGTAGCTGCGGATGGTTTCCATGATCTCGCGGGTTTCGCGCATCTTCAGCGAGCGGCTGGAGGTGATGTTGACCAGCACGCCGCGCGCACCGTTCAGATCCACGCCTTCCAGCAAGGGGCAGGCAATCGCCTTCTCGGCCGCCACGCGGGCACGGTCTGCGCCGCTGGCCGAGGCGGTGCCCATCATGGCCTGGCCCTGCTCGCCCATGATGGTCTTGACGTCCTCGAAGTCGACGTTGACATTGCCTTCGACATTGATGATCTCGGCGATCCCGGCGCACGCGTTGTGCAGGATGTCGTCGGCGGCCTTGAAGCAGTCCTCCTGGGTGGCATCCTCATCCATCAGCTCATACAGGTTCTCGTTCAGAACCACGATGAGCGAATGCACATGCTTGCCCAGCTCGGACACGCCTTCTTCTGCCATCTTCAGGCGCTTGTTGCCTTCGAAAATGAAGGGCTTGGTGACCACGCCCACCGTCAGGATGCCGAGCTCCTTGGCCACTTCCGCGACCACGGGGCCGGCGCCCGTGCCAGTACCGCCGCCCATGCCGGCCGTGATGAAGACCATGTGTGCGCCGTTCAGGGCAGCACGGATCTCTTCGCGGGCCGTCTCGGCCGCAGCGCGCCCCTGCTCGGGCTTGGCGCCAGCGCCCAGGCCGGTGCGGCCCAGACGGATCTGCACCGGCGCGTTGGTGGCCGCCAGTGCCTGCGCATCGGTGTTGGCGCAGATGAAATCCACCCCATTGACGCCGCTGCGAATCATGTGCGCCACGGCATTGCCGCCAGCGCCCCCAACACCGACCACCTTGATAATGGTCCCCTTGGTGTTGTTGTCAAGCATCTCAAAGTTCATCATGATGACTCCCTCACAAGTCAGTTTTCCAACCCAGAAAATCCCCTACAGCCTGTTCTAATCCTCGCCTCAATTCCTTAGCCGACTGCCGGGCAATCCACTATGGAGTTGAGACGCGCCTTATTCCGGTGCCGCTCGCAGGCTGATCGGCCGGCACCAGGGAATGGACCCATCCCATTCCTTGTTCAATTCATGAACCACTCCTTCATCCGCGCCAGCAGGGTCTTGAAGCTCCCCGTCTGGGCGGCGACCTTGCGGCCACGCACGCGCTGCATGCGCGCTTCCTGCAACAAACCCATTACCGTCGAGAAGCGCGGATTGCGCATCACGTCCGCCAGACTGCCTTCGTACTCGGGCACAGCCACGCGCACCGGCTTGAGGAACACGTCCTCGGCCAGTTCGATCATGCCCGGCAGTTGGGACGAACCGCCGGTCAGCACCACGCCGGAAGCCAGCAGGTCTTCGTAGCCGGACTCGCGCACCACCTGCTGCACCAGGCTGAACAGTTCTTCGACGCGCGGCTCGACCACGGCGCCCAGCGCCTGGCGCTTGACCTGGCGCGGCCCGCGATCGCCCAGCCCCGGCACCTCGACGGTTTCATCGGGGCTGGCCAGCACTTGCTTGGCCACGCCATAGCGCAGCTTGATTTCCTCGGCGTCCGGGGTCGGCGTACGCAGCATGGCGGCGATATCGTTGGTGATCTGGTCACCCGCGATCGGAATGACGGCCGTATGCCGGATGGCGCCGCCGGTGTAGATCGCCACATCGGTGGTGCCGCCGCCGATGTCGACCAGCACGACGCCGAGCTCTTTCTCGTCGGCCGTCAGGCAGGACAGGCTGGAGGCCAGCGGCTGCAGGATCAGATCCTGGACCTCAAGGCCGCAACGGCGCACGCACTTGACGATGTTCTGCGCCGCGCTCACCGCGCCCGTCACGATGTGCACCCGCACCTCCAGGCGCAGGCCGCTCATGCCGATGGGCTCGCGGATATCTTCCTGGCCATCAACGATGAACTCCTGGGTCAGCACGTGCAGCACCTGCTGATCGGTGGGAATATTGACGGCCTTGGCGGTCTCGATCACGCGCGCCACATCGGTAGCGGTGACTTCCTTGTCCTTGACCGCCACCATGCCGCTGGAATTGAAGCTGCGGATATGGCTGCCGGCGATCCCCGTGTACACGTCACGGATCTTGCAGTCGGCCATCAGCTCGGCTTCTTCCAGGGCGCGCTGGATGGAGTTGACGGTGGTTTCGATATTGACCACCACGCCCTTGCGCATGCCGCGCGACTCGTGCTGTCCCAGCCCGAGCACCTCGAAGCGGCCCTCCGGCTGGATTTCGGCCACCACCGCAACCACCTTGCTGGTGCCGATATCGAGGGCAACGATTAGGTCCTTGATGTCACGGGTCATGGCGTCAGTTTTTCTTGGCAGGTTTCGAATGGGTATTGGAATTGCTGTGCGGCGCCTCCAGCGGCGCCAGCGCCAATGCGAACCCATTGGGGTAACGCAGATCGGCGGCGGTAATCGTGCGGCCCTCGAGCCGGCTGGCCACCCCTGGCCACACTTGCACAAAACGTTGAATCCGTTCGGCAAAGGGCAGCGCGCCCGGCAGGCCATGCGGATCCGGCGCATCGGCGCCCGGATCGCGTCCCAGGTCCAGTGTCATGCCGTTGGAGAGCACGGCCTTCCAGGCGTAACGCGGGCTCAGCTCCAGTTCGCTGACCTGCAGGTCCAGCGGCGCGAACCAGCGTGCGAGTTCGGCATAGCGCTGCACCACCAGGCTTTCGGCGCCCTCCGGGCCGGCAAACTGCGGCAAGGCTGCCTCGTCGTCCAGTTCGCCGGTATTGGCCGTGAACGATTCGCCCCAGGTATTGATCATCTGGTTCTCGTTCCACAGGGCCAGAGGCTGCTGCTCCTCGATGCGCACGCGCAAGGTATTGGGCCAGATGCGGCGCACGGTGGCATGCCGCACCCAGGGTACCGACTCGAACACCTCGCGCGCCTTGTCGAGATCGACCGTGAAGAAATTGCCCGTGAAGCGCCCGGCGATCGCCGCCCGCACCGCCCCCGGCGACACATAGTGCAGCTCGCCCTCGGGCATGGCCTCCAGCTCGATGCTGCGCAGGTCGAAATAGGGACGCTGCGCCACCCATGCCACGCCGGCCAGCAGCAAGGCAGCAACCGCCAGCACGGCAAGCGTGTTGGCAATCAGGTTGATGGTGCGAGCCTCGTTCCACACGGGTTGTCCTATCCATTGGCGCGCGCCGGTGCGCGCAGCTTGCAACTGGCCTCGGCCAGGATGGCCACGCACAGCTCTGCGTAACTCATGCCGACCGCACGGGCCGCCATCGGCACCAGCGAATGGCTGGTCATGCCGGGCGAGGTGTTCATTTCCAGCAACCAGGGCTGGTGGTTTTCATCGAGCATGAAGTCGGCGCGCCCCCAGCCTTCGCAACCCAGGGCACGATAGGCCTGGACGGCGATCGCTTCGGTCTTGGCCGCCACGCCCGGCGGCAGATCGGCCGGGCAATGGTATTGGGTCACATCGGTGAAATACTTGTTCTGGTAGTCGTAATTGCCGTCAGGCGCCACGATCTCGATCACCGGCAGGGCGCGCGCCGCGCGCCCGCTGCCCAGCACGGCCACCGTCAGCTCCCGGCCGCGCACGAATTGCTCGGCCAGCACGGCGTCATCGAACACGGCGGCGTCGGCGTAGGCCTGCTCCAGCGCGGAAAACTCGGTCACTTTGGTCACGCCGACGGTCGACCCTTCGTGCGGCGGCTTGAGAATCAGCGGCAGGCCGAGGCGCTCAGCGGTTTCGCGCAGGCCCTGCGGCCCCTCGAGGGCCTCAAAAGCCGGCGTGGGCAGACCTTGCTGCAACCAGACCCGCTTGGTGAGAATCTTGTCCATCGCCAGGGCCGAAGCGGTCACGCCGCTGCCGGTATAGGGAATGTCGAGCAGTTCGAGCGCGCCCTGCAGGCTGCCGTCTTCACCATAGCGGCCATGCAGCGCCAGGAATACCCGCTCGAACCCTTCGGCCTCCAGCTGGGCGAGGCTTTGCGTGCCGGTATCGAACAGATGCGCGTCCACACCGGCGCTCAACAGGGCTTCGTGCACCCCCGCGCCGGACATCAGCGACACTTCGCGCTCGGCGGAACGGCCGCCGTAAAGCACCCCGACCTTGCCAAACTTCTGCGTCATGCCCCTTCTCCCAGCTGGGACGGCACCCGGCTGATCGAGCCGGCACCCATCACGATCAAAACGTCACCATCGCGCATGAAGCCGCGTACCGCCTGCGGCAACTCGGCGACATCCTCGACGAACACGGGCTCTACTTTTCCCGCCACCCGCAGGGCACGCGCCAGGGCGCGCCCATCGGCGGCCACCAGGGGCGGCTCACCGGCGGCGTAGACCTCGGTCAACAGCACGGCATCGGCCTGGCTGAGCACGCGCACAAAATCCTCGAAGCAATCGCGGGTGCGCGTATAGCGATGCGGCTGGAACGCCAGCACGACACGCCGCTGGGGCCAGGCGCCGCGCGCAGCCTCCAGCGTGGCAGCCATCTCGACCGGATGATGGCCGTAGTCGTCGATGACGCTGTAGCTACCGCCGCCATGCTCCTCTGCGACCGGGAAGTCCCCCCACTGGGTAAAGCGCCGCCCGACGCCCGTAAAGGCGGCCAGCGACTGACAGATGGCCTCATCGGAGACGCCCAGCTCGGTTGCCACGGCAATCGCCGCCAGCGCGTTGCGCACGTTGTGCAGGCCCGGCAGATTCAGTTCGATATTCAGCGGCGGCAACTCGCCCCGGCGATCTCGGCGGATGACCGTAAAGCGCATGCGCGTGCCTTCGGCGCGCACATTCTCGGCCCGCACCTGGGCCTGCGGGCTCAGCCCGTAGGTCGTGATGGGACGCGACACGAAGGGCATGATTTCGCGCACGTTGGCATCGTCCACGCACAGCACGGCGCTGCCGTAGAAAGGCAGGCGCTGGGTGAACTCGATGAAGGCGCTCTTCAGGCGCGCCACATCGTGCCCGTAGGTGTCCATGTGGTCGGCATCGATGTTCGTGACCACCGCCATGACCGGCAGCAGATTCAGGAATGAAGCGTCCGACTCGTCGGCCTCGACCACGATGTAGTCACCCTGACCCAGCTTGGCGTTGGCGCCCGCCGAATTCAGGCGTCCGCCGATCACGAACGTCGGGTCCAGGTCGCCGGCGGCCAGCACACTGGCGACCAGGCTGGTGGTGGTGGTCTTGCCGTGCGTGCCCGCCACGGCGATGCCGCGTTTCAGGCGCATCAATTCGGCCAGCATCAAGGCGCGCGGCACGACCGGGATGCCCGCCGCACGCGCGGCCAGCACCTCGGGGTTGTCGCTGGAAACGGCCGTGGAGGTCACGATGGCACCGGCGCCGGCAACATGCTCGGCTGCGTGACCGATGCAGATGCGCAGGCCCAGCTCGGCCAGACGGCGGGTCACTGCGGACTCGGCCAGATCGGAGCCGCTGACGGTATAGCCCAGATTGAACAGCACTTCGGCGATGCCGCTCATCCCTGAGCCGCCCACGCCTACGAAATGGATATGTTGGATACGATGTTTCATGATTGGCGCCTCGCTGCGGCGACGCAAACGTCGGCGATATGTGCCGCCGCATCCGGACGCGCCTGAGCGCGCGCCCGTTGCGCGACGGTCTGTAATTCGTTGCGGCTGCGCTGCTGCAGCCAGTCGGCCAACCACTCGGCGCTCAGGGCGCTTTGCGGTTGCAGCCAGGCAGCCTGCGCGTCGCTCAGATAGCGCGCATTAGCCGTCTGATGATCATCGATGGCATGCGGGAACGGCACGAACAAGGCCGCCACGCCTGCCGCGGCCACTTCGGCAACCGTCATGGCGCCGGCGCGGCAGATCAGCAGATCAGCCTGCCCCAATGCAGCCGCCATGTCATTGATGAAGGTCACGCAGTCGGCCTGCACGCCGGCCTGGGCATAGCTTTCCTGCAGCGCCTGCAGATGCTGGGCGCCTGCCTGGTGGGTGACCTGGGGCCGATCCTGCTGGGGCAGGCGCGCAAGCGCCTGCGGCACGACCGTATTGAGCGCCATCGCACCCAGCGAGCCGCCCACCACCAGGATGCGCAACGGCCCCTGGCGCTCGGCATAGCGTTGGGCCGGCTCAGGCAGCCGGCAGACATCGGCGCGCACCGGGTTGCCGACATCCTGAGCGCCCGGCAGCACGTCGGGAAAGCCGCTGAGCACCCTGGCCGACAGGCGTGCCAGCCAGCGGTTGGCGGTTCCGGCCACGGCATTCTGTTCGTGCACCACCATGGGCGTGCGGCGCAGCGCCGCGACCACGCCGCCGGGAAACGCCACATAGCCGCCCATGCCCAGCACCACGTCAGGACGAATGGCGGAAAAATGACGCCAGGCCTGCGCCACCGCGCGGGTCAGCAGCAAGGGCAGCTTCAGCAGCGCCGCCACGCCCCGGCCGCGCACGCCCTGGAAAAACAGCGGCGCCAGCTCGATGCCGCGAGCCGGCACAAGCTGACCTTCCATTTTTTCCGGGTTGCCCAGCCAGCGAACCTGCCAGCCCCGCTCGCGCAGGATCTCGGCGACAGCCAGGCCTGGCATGATGTGCCCACCCGTGCCGCCCGCCATGATGAGGATGGTCGGCGCGCTCATACCCGGCCTCCGCGCATCATGACGCGATTCTCGTGATCGACCCGCAACAACATGGCAAGCGCGCACAGGTTCATGACGATGCCCGACCCGCCGTAGCTCATCAGCGGCAAGGTCAGGCCCTTGGTCGGCAGCAACCCGAGGCAGACGCCCATGTTGATGAACGATTGCACGCCGAACCACATCGCCACGCCCAGCGCCACCAGCCCGGCAAAGGTACGCTCCATCGCGATGGCCTGGCGCCCGATATCGAAGGCACGCTGCAAAATGATGCCGAACAGCACGATGACCAGCACCACGCCCACGAAACCGAGCTCTTCGCCGACCACGGCCATCAGGAAGTCCGTATGGGCTTCCGGCAGATAATGCAGTTTCTCGACGCTGGCCCCCAGGCCCACCCCGAACCACTCCCCGCGCCCGAGCGCGATCAATGAGTGCGACAACTGGTAGGCGCTGCCATAGGCATTGGCGTCATTCCAGGGGTCGAGATAGGCGAACAGCCGCGCCCGGCGCCAGGGCGACAGCCAGATCAGCAGCAAAAAGGTGCTACCCAGCACGGCCAGCAGCATGCTGAAGTACTTGCCGTTGATGCCGCCCAGGAACAGGATGCCGATGGCGATGGCCACGATGACAATGAAGGCGCCCAGATCCGGCTCGAGCAGCAGCAGCATGCCCACGGCCATCAGAGCAAGCGCCATGGGCAGAAAGCCATGCACGAAAGACTGCATGTGCTCCTGCTTGCGCACGGTGTAGTTGGCAGCCGCCAGCACCGCCACAAGCTTCATCAGCTCGGAAGGCTGGAAGTTCAACGGCCCCAACGGAATCCAGCGATGAGCGCCATTGACCTCGCGGCCGATGCCAGGGATCAGCACCGCCACGAGCAAGGCCAGCGCGACCCCGAACAGGGGGAAGGCGAGCCGCTGCCAGACCCGCATCGGCACGCACAGCACCAACGCCCCGCCCAACAGGCCAGCCACCATGAACAGACCATGACGGATCACGAAGTAATAACGGCCGTAGGAAGCGTAGCGCGGGCCGTCAGCCAGTCCGATGGATGCCGAGTAGACCATCAGCAGGCCCAGCATCAACAACGTGGATGCGGCCAGGACCAGCAGCAGATCGGTATTGCGCATGCGGGTGCGCCCCGGGCGCACGGCATTGACGCTGGCGGTCAGTTCGGCAAACAGGCTCATAGCACCTCTCCCCGGTCACGAGCCAGCTCTTCCACCTCTTCGATGAAGACCTGACCCCGATGCGGATAGTTGCGGAACATGTCCAGGCTGGCGCAGGCCGGCGACAGCAGCACCGCATCCCCGGCCTGAGCCAGGGCGGCTGCCCGCGCCACGGCGTCACGCATATCGGCAGCCATGATGAGCTCCACGCCGCTCGCCTGCAGCGCAGCGGCAATCTGTCCGGCGTCCACGCCCAGCAAGACCACGGCGCGGGCATGCCTCGCCACCACGGATGCCAGCGGCGAGAAATCCTGCCCCTTGCCCTGCCCGCCAGCGATCAGCACCACGGTCTGGCCCAGGCCCTCGAGCGCGGCCAGCGTTGCCCCCACGTTCGTGCCCTTGCTGTCATTGATGTAGTCCACACCACCGATGCTGCGCACGAAAGCGGCACGATGCGGTTCGCCGGCATAGTCGCGCAGCGCCCGCAGCATGGGCCCCCAGCCCAGGTCGAGGACACGCGCCAGTTGCAGGGCGGCCAGGGCGTTGAGGGCGTTATGCGTGCCGCGGATGCGCAAGGCATCAACGGGCATCAGGCGGCTGACGCGGCCCATGGCCCGCTGCGGCGGTGGGGCATCTTTCTTGCGACGGGTCGTCGGCGCCGGCTCGTCGAAATCGTTTGGCTCGCAGGAAGCCAGCCACGCCACGCCATTGGCCATCTCCAGGCCCATGTCGCCGACCCGCTGCGGCAACCCGCGGCCGAAGCTGCGCACCGTCAAGGCGTTGAGCTCCGGCACCATGGCCAGTGTCAGCGCATCATCGCGGTTGACGATGGCCACGCGCGCCATCGTCAACAGACGGGCTTTTGCCTGGGCGTAAGCCTGCATGTCGCCATGCCAGTCCAGATGATCCTGCGTCACGTTGAGCACCACGGCGGCATCGGCGGCCAGGCTGCGGGTCGTTTCCAGCTGGAAGCTGGAGAGCTCCAGCACCCAGACATCCGGCAGCGCCTGCTGCTCCAGCGCATCCATCAGGACCGCCAGCGCAGCCGGGCTGATGTTGCCGGCCGCCCTGGCGTTCAGGCCGCAGGCCTCGATCAGCTGGCGGGTGAGCGCCGTGACCGTGGTCTTGCCATTGGTGCCGGTGATGGCGAGCACGCGCGGCCGGTATTCCTGCGCCTCGGCCAGGCCCTGCAGGGCGCGCGCAAACAACTCGATCTCGCCGACGATTTCGATGCCGCGCGCCGCGGCCTCGGTCAACAGACTGGCTGCGGGCTCCTGCATGGGCGATAGCCCCGGGCTCAGCACCAGTTGGGACACCCCGTCGAGCAAGGCGGCATCGAAGTGTTCGCCGCAGCCCAGATGGAAGTCCGCCTCGGCCTCGCGCAAGGCGTCGCGCAACGCCGCCAGCCCGCCGGGCTGCTCACGCGTGTCGGCCACCCGCAAGCGGGCGCCCTGACGGGCGCACCACTTGGCCGCAGCCACGCCGGTCTCACCCAATCCAAGGATGAGTACCAGCGGCGACTCGGCGCGGGGGAGGACTTCGTTATTCATCGCAATTTCAGTGTCGAAAGGCCGATCAGCACCAGCATCATGCTGATGATCCAGAAACGCACGACCACCTGTGTCTCTTTCCAACCACCCACTTCGAAGTGGTGGTGCAACGGCGCCATGCGGAACATTCGCCTGCCCTGTCCGTAGCGGCGTTTGGTGTACTTGAACCAGGTCACCTGCAGCATCACCGACAGCGTTTCAACCACGAACACGCCGCCCATGATGAACAGGACGATCTCCTGGCGCACGATGACTGCGATCGTGCCCAGCGCACCGCCCAGAGCAAGCGCGCCGACGTCGCCCATGAAGACCTGCGCCGGATAGGCGTTGAACCAGAGGAAGGCCAGACCCGCCCCGCCGATGGCCGCACACAGCACCATCAACTCGGCGGCCCCGGGGATATACGGAAACAACAGATACTTGGAGTAATCGACGCGACCGACCACGTAGGCGAAGATGCCCAGCGCACCGCCCACCATGACCGTCGGCATGATCGCCAGGCCGTCGAGCCCATCGGTCAGGTTGACGGCATTGCTGGTCCCCACGATCACGAACCAGGTCAGGGCCACAAAGCCCAGTACGCCCAGCGGATAGCTGACCGACTTGAAGAACGGCACGATCAGGTCGGCGCGCGTGGGCAACGGCATGGTGAAACCGCTCAACACCCAGCCCTTGAACAGCGGCCAGAGTTCGGCGTTGGCCGGGGCCGAGACAGCAAAAGCCAGGTACACCGCAGCCACCAGCCCGATGGTGGCCTGCCAGAAGAATTTCTGCCGCGCCGGCATGCCTTCCGGATCACGAAAGACCACCTTGCGGTAATCATCGCGCCAGCCGATCCAGCCGAAGCCGAAGGTCACCAGCAGCACCACCCACACGAAGCGGTTGGTCCAGTCTGCCCACAACAGGGTGCTGATGGCGATGGAGATCAGGATCAGGGCGCCGCCCATGGTGGGCGTACCGGTTTTCACCAGGTGTGACTCGGGGCCGTAGCTGCGCACGGCCTGGCCGATCTTCATTTCGGTCAGCTTGCGGATCACGCGCGGCCCGGCCGCCAGACCGATCAGCAGTGCCGTGGCGCAGGCCAGCACCGCGCGCAGCGTGATGTATTCCAGTACGCCGATGGCGCGCACGTCATCCGACAGCCAGCGGGCAATTTCAAGCAACATGCTTGTCTCCCCGGCCGCCGGCCTCGTTTCCTTCCTTGGCAAAAGCCGTCACAACCCGCTCCATGCGCATAAAGCGCGAACCTTTTATCAATATGCTGGACGGGGACATGCCGCGCAGTGCGGCCACGACTTCGTCTACCGACACGCAAGCGCGCGCCCTGGCGCCGAATTCGGCCGCAGCCGCCTGGCTCGCCTCGCCTAGCGTGAACAATGCGTCTATTCCTCGGTCGCGTGCATACGCACCGACTTCGCGGTGCATGGCGGGTCCGTTGTTACCGACCTCACCCATGTCGCCGAGCACCAGGGCCCGGGGGCCGGGAAGTCCGGACAGGACATCGATGGCCGCGCGTACCGAATCGGGGTTCGCATTGTAGGTGTCATCGATGAGCAAGGTTCCGTCAATCATTTCTTTCCGTTGCATGCGCCCGGCGACGGCCTGAAAACCAGCCAGCGCGCGAACAGCCACGGGGAGCGGAACATCTACGGCCAACGCGCAGGCAATGGCGGCCAATGCGTTGCGCAGGTTATGCTCGCCCGGCATGGGCAAGGACAACTCCGCCACCCCACGCGGGGTTACAACTTGGCACAACATCCCTTGCGGCCCCGGCCTCAGATGCTGGGCGTAGACGTCCAGCCCTGGCTGCAGGCCAAAGCGCAATACGCGCCGGGCCCCTGCCAAAGCATCCCAGATCATCGTGTAGGGTTCATCGCCCGGGTACACGGCCACGCCGTCCGCCGGCAGCGCAGCGATGGCGCTGCCATTCTCCTGCGCGACCGCCTCGACCGTATGCATGAACTCCTGGTGCTCACGCTGGGCATTGGTGACCAGCGCCACGCTGCATTGGGCCATGGCGGCCAGTTGCGCGATTTCACCGGGATGGTTCATGCCGAGCTCGAATACCGCGGCACGATGCGCCGGGCGCAAGCGCAGCAAGGTCAGCGGCACGCCGATGTCGTTGTTGAAATTGCCGGCCGTGGCCAGACGCTGCGACTCGCCCAGCGCCTCGGCCAGGATGGCGGAGATCATTTCCTTGGTGGTGGTTTTGCCGTTGCTGCCGGTCACGGCAATCGCCGGCAGGGCAAATCGCGAGCGCCATGCCGTGGCCAGCCGGCCCAGTGCCAGCCGCGTGTCGCCCAAGACCAGCTGCGGCAGGCTTGTCTCGGCAACCGGATGAGCCACCACCGCAGCGCAGGCGCCACGCGCCTGTGCCTGCGACAGATAGTCATGGCCATCGAAGGACTCGCCGCTCAACGCCACAAACAACTCGTTGGCGCCGATGCTGCGGGTATCGCTGGACACGCCGGCCACATGCGGCAGCAACAGGGCGGCGCGCGCCCATTGGCGGTCATCGAAGGTCGACTTCTGGCCCGCGATTTCCTGATAGGTTTCATGGCCCTTGCCGGCCAGCAGCACCACGTCTTCGGGACGGCTGCTCCAGATGGCCTGCAAAATCGCCAGCGCCCGGTCCACCTGGGACTCGGGCTGAACGGGCGGCGCGATGCCAGCCAGCACCTGATCGATGATGGCCTGGGGCGACTCGCTGCGCGGGTTGTCGCTGGTGACGAGCAGGCGATCGGCCAGCTCGGCGGCGATCTGCCCCATCTCGGGCCGCTTGCCGGGATCACGGTCACCGCCGCAGCCGAACACGCACACCAGCGCACCCTGCCGGGCCTGCGCCAGCGGCCGCAAGGCGGTCAGCGCACGCGCCAGCGCATCCGGCGTGTGGGCGTAATCGACCACCACCATCGGCCCCTGCGAGGCTGTCGTCAATTGGCTCAGGGCCGGTGCGGGCACTGTTTGCAGACGGCCGTCGACCGGCTGCATCGCCGCCAGTTCGCGCGCGACCTGACCCAGCGACCAGCCCAGTTTCAACAACAGGCCAGCCACCAGCAACAGATTGGACACGTTGTGGCTGCCCAGCAGCGGAGTCACCACCTGCGCTTCGCCTTCAGGGGTTGCCAGGGTGAACACCTGCCCGTGCGCTGTGGCCTGACACTCGCGTGCGCAGATCTGTGCCGGCGTGCCCGGCTCCAGACCGTAGCCGCAGGCCAGTTCCTGCGGCAAGCGCGCCAACAGGCGCCGTCCGGCCGCATCGTCCGCATTGATCACGGCCGACTGCAGACCCGGCCAGTCGAACAGCAGCCCCTTGGCTACCTCATAGCGCACCATGGTGCCGTGGTAATCGAGGTGGTCACGCGACAGATTGGTGAAGCCGGCCGCAACCACACGGACGTTGTCCATGCGGCTCTGTTCCAGGCCGATTGACGAGGCTTCCATCGCCACCGCCTGCACGCCCGCATCACGCATGACCGCCAACCAGCGATGCAGGGTGATCACATCCGGCGTGGTCAGGCTGCCGCCCAGCGACGTGCCGTCCGGCATCAACCCGCCGAGCGTGCCAACCGTCCCGCAGGGCTTGCCCAGGCGGGTGAGCGCCTGCGCCAGCCACTGCACGCAGGAGGTCTTGCCGTTGGTGCCGGTCACGGCGAGGACCATCAGGCTGGCCGATGGCTGTCCATACCAGCCGTCGGCCAGCTCGCCCAGCATGCCGCGCAGACCGGGCACGCCCAGCACACGCGCATCAGGCGCTGCGGCCTCATCCAGCGCGTCCAGGTCGTAGACCACGGCAGCCGCGCCGGCGGCAAGCGCCTGCGCAATATAACGACGGCCATCGCCATGCACGCCTCGGCAGGCGACGAAGACGTCGCCCGGCTGCACTTCACGGGAGTCCAGCCGCAGATCGGCCTGAGAGCCGGCCCGCTCGCGCAGCTGCTGCAGCACGGGCAGCGAACTGCCCACGGGCGCACGCGTGAATTCGAATGACACGCTCATCGTGCCCCTCCTGCATTCTCGACGCCCGCCACGATGGTCGACTCAAAGGGCGCATCCGGCTGCACCCCCATCAAACGCAGGCTGCCGCCAACGATGCTGGAGAACACCGGCGCGGCGATGGCACCGCCGTAATAGCCGCCCACGCGGGGCTCATCAATGGACACCGCCACCACAATCTTGGGATTGGAGACCGGCGCAAACCCGACAAACGAGCTGCGATAAAGTTGCGTGCTGTATTTGCCCCCGACGATCTTGCGCGCCGTGCCGCTCTTGCCGGCCACACGGTAGCCGCGCACCTGCGCCGCCTTGGCCCCATCCGGGCCAGCAGCCGCCTCAAGCATCTCGCGCACCAGCCGGGCCGTCTTGGGGGTGTAGATCTTGACGCTGGTCGGCTCGCTGTCGCGCTTGACGAGGGTCAATGACACCATATCGCCATCGCGGGCAAACACGGTGTAGGCACGCGCCACCTGCAGCAGCGATACCGACAGTCCGTAGCCGTAGGCCATGGTCGCCTTCTCGATCAGGCGCCAACGATCCCAGGGACGCAAGCGCCCGGGCGCGGCCCCCGGAAAACCCAACTGCGGCGCCTGCCCCAGGCCCAGTTCCGTGAAGCGATCCCACATCTCGCGGGCCTGCAACTTCTCGGAAATCATTGTCATGCCGATATTGCTGGAGCGGCGCAGAATGCCCGCGACATCGAGCACCCCATTAAAGCGGCTCACGTCAGAAATCGTCGAGCCCTGATACTGGTAGCGCCCGTTGCCGGTATCGAACATCGTCGTCGGCGTGATACGACCGAGATCCAGGGCCAGGGCTGCCGTGAACGGTTTCATGATCGAACCCGGCTCGAAGGTATCGGTAATCGCCTGGTTGCGCAGATTGGCGACCTTCCAGGTATCGCGGCGGTTAGGGTCATAGGAAGGCAGATTGGCCAGCGCCAGAATCTCGCCGGTATGCACATCCACGACCACGGCAGTGGCCGCACGGGCCTGGTGCCGTTCTATGGCGGCCTGCAGTTCCTTGTAGACCAGGTATTGCAACCGGGTATCGATGGACAGACGCAGGTCGCGCCCGTCGACCGGCGGCGTGATCGCCTGCACATCCTCGATGACCCGGCCCAGACGGTCCTTGATCACGCGGCGCATCCCCGAACGGCCCGACAACTGCTGATCAAAGGTCAGCTCGATGCCTTCCTGGCCCTTGTCTTCCACGTTGTTGAAGCCGACCACGTGCGCCGTGACCTCGCCTTCCGGATAGTAGCGACGCGACTCCGGCTGCTGATGGATGCCCGGCAGCGCCATCTGCTTGATCTTGTCGGCCACATCCATCGGCACCTGACGCTTCAGGTAGACGAAATTCTTGTCCTCATCCGACAGACGGCGACGCAGCTCGGCCGGCGGCGTACCCAGCAAGGCCGCCAGGGCGTCGAGCTGTCCGCCGGCGATAGCCTTGGCATCTTCGGGGATCGCCCAGATAGCACGCGCCGGCACGCTCGAGGCTAGCACCACGTTGTTGCGATCGAGGATCTTGCCGCGCGTGGCAGACAGCGTCAGCGTGCGCTCGTAGCGGCGCTCGCCCTGCTGCTGCAGAAACTCATTGGACAGCCCCTGCAGAAACAGGGCGCGGCCAATCAGCACGGCCAGCCCGCAGAACAGCAGGATCAGCACCAGCCGGGCGCGCCACATGGGCAACTGCCCGCGCAGCACCGGATTATCGAAGAAAGGCACGCGTCTCATTGCGTGCCTCCGATGGCTTCAGGCTGCACCATGTAGACGGTGCGATCCGGCGCAATGGGAATCATCTTGAGTTCCTCCCGCCCGGCCCGGTCCACCCGCGCATTGCGCGCCAGTTCCGCCCGCTCCAGCTGGAGCCGGCGCCAGTTCGTGTCCAGATCGCGTGCCTCGGCCTGGCCCCGCCCCCACTCTATATAGAGCAGGCGCGACTGATACCGGCTGGTGACCAGGGAGATGGCCGACAGCATCAGCAAAGCAGCCACAACGAGGCAGGCACGGCCCATCAGCGATGCCTCCCCTTGCCAGATTCGCCCGGCTGGCGCTGCTGCGGCACGAACCCCGCGCCACGGTTGGCCGCCAGGGGCTCCGTGGTGCGTTCGGCAGCGCGCAGGATGGCAGAGCGCGAACGGGCATTGGCCGCCACTTCATCGGGAGTGGCCACCACCTTGCCCAGAGAATGCAGGATCGGCTGCGGCATCTCGCTTTCGCGCAGGGGCAGGCGTGCATGCGCGGCAGCCGGCCTGGCCGCCGCCGCGATGCACTGCTTGACCATGCGGTCTTCAAGCGAGTGGAAACTGATCACCGCCAACCTCCCCCCTGGCGCCAGCAGGTCTATAGCTGACGCGAGGGCGCACGCGAGCTCTTCGAGCTCCCGATTGATGTAAATCCGTAGAGCCTGAAAGGTGCGTGTGGCCGGATGTTGCCCCTTTTCGCGCGTGCGGACGGCGCCGGCGACGCACTCGGCAAGTTCGAGCGTGGTGCGCAGCGGCCGTGTTGCGCGGCTAGCAGCAATCGCCTTTGCAACCTGAAAAGCAAACCGTTCTTCGCCATAATCTGCGATCACCTCCCGCATCTCTTCCACACTGGCTTGCGCCAGCCAATCCGCAACCGTGGGGCCGCGACTCGTATCCATACGCATATCGAGAGGCCCGTCCCGCATGAACGAGAACCCCCGGTCTGCATCGTCGATCTGCGGGGACGACACCCCCAGATCCAACATCACACCGTCCACCTGACCGATGCCGCGCTCGGCGAGCGCCTCGGCCATGGTGGCAAAACCGTCGTGCACCACCGCCACCCGGGCATCGCGGGCGGCCAGCGCCTGCGCCACGGCGATCGCCTGGGGGTCCTTGTCGAACACCACCAGGCGCGCCTCGGGCCCAAGCCGGGAGAGCAGCTCGCGACTGTGCCCGCCACGCCCAAACGTGCCATCGACAAACACACCCCGCGTGCGTCGATGCTCGGCGGCCTCGGTATCCTGGGCGCGCGCGCGAGTGGCACCCTTGCCGCCGAAATTGGCCTGCAACAAGGCATCCACCGTCGGCGCCAGCAGGACGGGCCTGTGCTCGAATTCCATACTCGGCTTCAGAACGAAAACTGGTTCAACACGTCCGGCATCCCCTGAGCCATGTCTTCCGCCTCGCGGCGGGCCAGGGAAGCGGCATCCCACAACTCGAAGTGCGTACCCATACCCAGCAGCATCACATCGCGCGTCATACCGGAAGCGTTGCGCAGTTCGGGGGCAATCAGCACTCGGCCGGAACCATCGATTTCGACATCCTGGGCATTGCCCAGGAGCAGGCGCTGCAGCGCTCGCGCCGACATGGGAAACGCGGCGATCTGCTCGCGCTTCTTTTCCCACTCGGGCCGCGGATACACCAGCAGGCAGCCATCGGGGTGCCGGGTCAAGGTCAGGCGGCCTTCCGCCTGCGAAACCAGGGCGTCACGATGCCGGGTCGGGATCGAGATCCGGCCCTTGGCATCCATCGTGAGCGCACTGCTTCCTTGAAACACCCGTTTGCCCCACTTATTTGCACAATTTCCTACTTTTTCCCACTCTACGGGAAGCATACAACGGGGTCAAGTTAGCGGTTGCAATTTTTTCAATCACAACAAGGACTTAGAGCAAATTGTAAACAGGCGACGGAGAAAACATCCTGAGAAATCAGAGCCTTGCGGGGACAACTAAAAGTCCTTCGTCAACAAATCGCCGCAAACCGTCCCCATCTCGCTCGGACACGATCCCAGAGATCGCGCCATGACGCCGCCGGCGGCCCCCCGGTTCGGGGCCGCCTGGCAGATGAGTAAAGGGGGAGGCAAGACAGATCTATAGGCCGGATTCTGTACGCCGGGTTTCCCCGGCGGGCAATCATTCCTCTGGGCGTGCCATTGCTGGCACGCTCTAGCCACCTACCCGCATGCTCGAACGAGCCGCCCTTTCCGGCCACGAAGGCCGTGCGCATGCCTATTTGATGTTGCTCCGGGTAGAGGTTGCCGCGTTTCACCCTGCAGCGCCGACGGCCGTTGCCAGCCGCCACGGCACGGAGATGGCCGTGCCGGTGCGCCCCGAAGGACGCCCGCTCTGCAGACTCGTCTCTGTGGCCCTGTTCCTCAGCCCGACGCTTGCGCGCCGGACCGGACGGCCGTTAGCCGCTACCCTGCCCTGTGGAGTCCGGACCTTCCTCGATGGCTTGCGCCACCGCGACTGCCCGATCTGTCTTGCGGCCGGTATTGTAGTACAGCAACCCTGTTCGCCCGTTCCTGCGACAATACAGCCCATCTCAGCAGTTCAGACTCTCATGGCTCAGCACACTCTCCTTACCCTGACCGGCGTCCAGTTGGCCTACGGTCACCACCCTTTGCTCGATCACGCCGACTTCACGATCCAGGCGGGCGAGCGTATCGGCCTGATCGGGCGCAACGGCGCGGGCAAGTCTTCGTTGCTGCGCCTGCTGGATGGTCGCAGCCAACCCGATGACGGCGAGATCAGCCGGATCTCCGGGCTGCGGGTCATCACCGTCGAACAGGAACCGGTGCTCGACGAGACGCGCACCGTCTACGACGTGGTCTGCGATGCCGACGAGCATTCGGAAGACTGGCAGCGTCCGGCCCGGGTGCGCGCCACCCTGGAAAAACTCGGCCTGCCCGCCGACGCGCTCATCGCCGGCCTGTCCGGCGGCACCCGCAAGCGGGTCGCGCTGGCGCGCGCGCTGGTCGAACAGCCCGACCTGCTGTTGCTGGATGAACCCACCAACCACCTGGATTTCGAGGGCATCGCCTGGCTGGAAGAGATGCTGCGCGGCTGGAAAGGCGCTGCCGTCATCATCACCCACGACCGACGCTTCCTGGACGCCGTGGCCACCCGCATCGTCGAACTCGATCGTGGACGCCTGTTGAGTTTCCCCGGCAATTTCAGCCAGTGGCAGGAACGCAAGGCCCAATGGCTGGAATCCGAGCGCCTGGAGCAGGCCCGCTTCGACAAGCTGCTGGCCCAGGAAGAGGTCTGGATCCGCAAGGGCGTCGAAGCCCGCCGCACCCGCAACGAAGGCCGGGTGCGCCGCCTGGAGCGCCTGCGTGTCGAACGCGCCGAGCGCCGTGAACGCCAGGGCAATGTCAATCTGGCCGTCGCCCAGGGCCAGCGCTCGGGCAAGATCGTCGCCGAACTGGAAAACGTCGGCAAATCCTTCGGTGACCGCTGCGTGGTGCGCGACTACTCCACCACCATCCTGCGCGCCGATCGCATCGGGATCATCGGCCCCAACGGCGCCGGCAAGACCACGCTGCTGAAGATCATTCTCGGCGAACTTGCGCCCGATAGCGGCACGGTTCGTACTGGCGCCAATGTCGAAGTGGCCTACTTCGACCAGATGCGCGCCCAGCTCGACGAAAACGCCACCCTGGCGGACATCATCAACCCAGGCAGCGAATGGGTCGAGATCGGAGGCACCCGCAAGCATGTGATGAGCTATCTGGGCGACTTCCTGTTCTCGCCCGCGCGTGCCGGCTCGCCGGTCAGCAGCCTGTCCGGCGGCGAACGGGCCCGCCTGCTGCTGGCGCGCCTGTTCGCCCGGCCGGCCAACGTGCTGGTGCTCGATGAGCCCACCAACGACCTCGACATCGAAACCCTCGAACTGCTCGAGGAGTTGCTCCAGGACTATACCGGCACGGTGCTGCTGGTCAGCCACGACCGGGCCTTCCTGAACAACGTGGTGACCCAGACCATCGCCTATGAAGGCGACGGACGCTGGCGAGACTACGTCGGCGGCTACGATGAATGGGTCGCCCAGCGCCCCGCACCCGCCTCCCCGGCAGCCCCCCCTGCCGCGGCGCAGACACCGGCGCCTGCTGCACGCGCCAAGCCTGCGCGCAACGCCAAGCTCAGTTCCTGGGAACTGCGTGAACTCGAAGCGCTGCCGGACGAAATTGCCGCCCTGGAGGCCGAACAGGCCGCTCAGAACGCGCGCCTGGCCGATGGCAGCCTCTATCGCGACGCGCCCCAGGAAGTCGAGCAGGTGCAGGCCGAGCTGGCCCGCCTGGAAGCCGCGCTCGAAGCGAAATTCGAGCGCTGGGAACTCCTGGAAGCGAAACGCGAGGCCAGCAACGCCTGAGCGGGGCGCTCCAAATGAAAAACGGCCTGCCTCGCGCAAGCCGTTTTTTTTCCGCCCGGAGAAACGCTCAGGCCACCACGCGCCACTCAAGCGCTTCGCCAGCGGCCAGCGGCACCAGGGATGTGTCGCCGAAAGGCAGCTCCTCGGGCACCACGAACGCCTCGCGCTGCAAGGTCAGCGTGCCCGTATTGCGAGGCAGGCCATAGAAGTCCGGACCATGCTGGCTGGCAAACCCCTCCAGCTTGTCCAGCGCGTTGACCTGATCGAAGGCCGTGGCATACAGCTCCATCGCATGCAGGCCGGTATAGCAGCCGGCGCAACCGCAGGCGTGCTCTTTCAGCCCGCGTGCGTGCGGCGCGCTGTCCGTGCCCAGGAAAAACCGCGGGCTGCCGCTGGTGGCCGCAGCCAACAGCGCGCGCCGATGCGTCTCTCGCTTGAGGATGGGCAGGCAATACCAGTGCGGGCGAACTCCGCCCATGAAGATCGCATTGCGGTTGTAAAGCAAGTGCTGGGGCGTGATGGTCGCGGCAATCGGCCCCTCGGCGTCGCGCACGTACTCGGCGCCTTCTTTGGTGGTGATGTGCTCGAACACCACCTTCAGCCCCGGGAACGCCCGACGCAGCGGAATCATGACGCGCTCGACGAACACCGCTTCGCGATCGAATACATCGATTTCGGGATCGGTCACTTCGCCGTGCACCAGCAACGGCATCCCCAGACGCTCCAGCGCCTCCAGGGCAGGCGCGCATTTGCCCAACAGATCGGTGACCCCGGCATCGGAGTTAGTGGTGGCGCCCGCCGGATACAGCTTCACGGCGTAGACGTGACCGCTGGCGTGTGCGCGCTCGATTTCGGCAGCCGGCGTATTGTCCGTCAGGTAGAGCGTCATCAGCGGCTTGAACTCGGACAGCGGTCCCATGCGTTGATGCAGCGCCTGCAGAATGCGGTTGCGATAGGCCAGCGCCTGCTCGGTGGTGGTCACCGGCGGCCGCAGATTCGGCATGATGATGGCGCGGGAGAACTGGCGCGCGGTATCGCCCACGACCGCTTCCAGGGCCGCGCCATCGCGCAGATGCAGGTGCCAATCGTCGGGACGGGTGATGGTCAGTTGAGCAAGCTTGGACATGGATACGAAATTATTCCGCCAAAGGCATGCCGCGTTCGGCCAGGGCTGCAAACATGGCGCTGCCCAGCGGGATCACGGCGTCGTTGAAATCGAAATGGGGGTTATGCAGTACACAACCTGACTCCGCGCCACCTTGTCCGAGACGGAAATAGGCGCCTGGCCGGGCCTGCAGCATAAACGAAAAATCTTCAGATCCCATCGAGGGGGTCAGATCGCGCACCACGTTCTCCTTGCCGATCATCTCCGTGGCGATGTCGGCCACCAGCATGGCATGCTGAGGCGTGTTCAGGGTTGCAGGATAAATGCGCTCGTACTTGAGCTGGGCCGTGGCGCCAAAAGCGCCGGCAATCGAAGTGGCCAGTTCCCGCATGCGCTGCTCGACCATTTCCTGTACCGACTTGCGGAACGTACGCACCGTGCCCACCATGCGCGCCTCGCCCGGGATCACGCTCATGGCCCCCGGATGGCCGGCCTGCACCGAACCGATGGACAGGACGGCTGAGTCCAGCGGATTGACGTTGCGCGAGACGACAGTCTGCAGCGCCGTGATCAGATGACCAGCCACCGTCACGGGATCGATGGTCTGGTAAGGGTGGGCGCCATGGCCGCCGCGCCCCTGGATCACGATCTCGAAGCGGTCGGCGGCCGCCATCATCGGGCCCGGATTGACCCCGATCGTGCCCGCTGGCAGGCCGGGCCAGTTGTGCAGGGCGTAGACGGCATCACAGGGGAAGGTATCAAAGAGCCCGTCGTCCAGCATGGCCTTGGCGCCTCCCAGCCCTTCTTCGGCAGGCTGAAAAATCAGCACGGCGGTGCCATCGAAATTGCGCGTCTGAGCCAGGTAACGGGCCGTGCCCAGCAAAATCGCGGTATGGCCATCATGCCCGCAACCGTGCATCAGCCCGGGCTTGGTCGAGCGATAAGCGAAATCATTGGCCTCACCCATGGGCAACGCATCCATGTCGGCACGCAGCCCGATCATGCGCCCGCTATCGCAGCGCTTGCCTCGGATGACGCCCACCACCCCGGTCTTGCCAATGCCCCGGTGCACCTCGATGCCCAACGCCTGCAATCCTGCGGCCACGATCCCCGATGTCCGTACTTCTTCGAAACCCAGTTCAGGGTGGGCATGAAGATCACGCCTGAGCGTGGTCAGTTCATCATGAAAAAGTCGTATGGATTCAAGAGGCGAACGTGCGTACATGGAATGCTACCCAAGGCTGACAGGTGAAAGAGCATAGGCCGATTTTAGTTGCTACAGAGGATAAATGCCTTTGTCTTTACCCTGGAGACACGTTATGCTGCGGCCCGCAGGACATTTTTTCCAACATCCAGAGAAGGAGCGCCGCATTATGGCCACCCCCTCCAAAACCGCGACCACGCGCAAACCGAATGCCGCGTTCATGAAGCCCCTGACCCCCAGCGCCGAGCTGGCTGCTGTCATCGGCTCCGAAGCCGTGCCGCGTACCGAGGTCACCAAAAAGATCTGGGACTACATCAAAAAGCACAACCTGCAAGACGCCAGCAACAAACGCAACATCAATGCGGACGCCAAACTGCGCCCCATCTTCGGCAAGGATCAGGTCACGATGTTCGAGCTGACCAAGCTCGTCAACGCGCACCTGAAGTAAGCAACGAGGTTGCGGGCGTACCCAGTACGTCCCTTCCTTGATTTCGGCGCTCACGCCGCCGATCGCCGGATGCAGCAGTCCTGTTCATCCGGCCGCATGACAAGCGCATCCCCGCGCCCTTTCGTCTGCCTGCCATCCCCTCATCAGCAACATATGAAATGCCTGCGGCAAAAGCCGGCACCAGGCCGGCTCGGTTATTGCCGCAAAAAACGCCTCAGGCGTAGCTCGACGGCGGGTTGCCCTCCAGCAGGGCCAGCCAGCCACGGATCAGGCGATAGAGCACCCAGATGACGGTGGCGACCATGCCGATCCAGCCGATGTAGATCAGCGTCAGCACAAAGCTGATGGCCATCCACAGCAACGACCACCAGAACGTGCGCAGCAGCCAATCGAAGTGCGAGGCATAGACCGTACCTGCTGTATCCGAGCGCTTCACGTACATCAGCACCACCGCTGCCAGCGTTGCCACCGCCAGCAAGCCGCCGGTCAGAAAGCCGAGCGCGAACAGGCCATAGGACACATGGGTCAGCGTGCGCAGATCAAGGGGTTGGGAACCCGTCACGGGATTGGGGGATTCACTCACGATCACTGCTCCATCGAAGACGTTTCGATAATCTTACCGCACAATGTCACACGATCCGGGCACACGTTGTTATTTCGGCACGCTATGTTTCCGGACTTGCCATCGCTCGCAAACCCGCAGCCAGACTGCATTTGCGCCTATCTGTCCACGGCACTGCACGACCTGGCCGGCGCGTTTTTCAAGACCGTCTTTCAGGCCATGACGCCGCCATCCTATCGCCCTGCACGGTCTCCATAAGCAGCTGCTACGCCCGGCATTGCCGTCCTGGCGCAACCTCTCCCCCGGAGAGCCACATGGCCGCGACCTACAGCCCCACAGCGCAGAGCTCGCAGCGTGAGCCTCTCGATGCCCCTGCCGGGCTTCGGTGGCCGACCAAAGAACCCATGGGAGCACTTTCTGGACGCCCTGGCCTGTCCCAGGCCTTTCTTGCCCCTCGGGCAGACGGGTCCATAAGAAGGAGGCCCCAGCGCATGCCGCGGCCGGCAAAGACGGCCCAGGCCTGAGCCAGGTCGGCGCCGATCGGCGACGAAGCCCGACGATCGCGGCCATGAGGACAGCAGTGGCGGTACAGCGAGGGGTAAGCGCAGGCAGGGGGGATCGCCGCGCGGGCTGGCCCGAGGCGGGCCGGGGGCTGGGGTTTTCCGTGGCCCCA
>NZ_FKBR01000034.1:87361-88036 GCF_900078335.1 Bordetella trematum | reverse complement strand
CCTGCTGGAGACGGATATCGGCGGTTCGCTGGATATCCTGGCCGGCGAGGGCGACAACGCTATCGACCTGACCGTAGTATCGGTGGGTGGTGCTACCCAGATCACCTCTGGCGCGGGCAACGACAGTATCACCCTGTTGGAAACCGACATCGGCGGCTCACTGGCAATAGAAGCCGATGATGGCGCCAACACCGTGAGCCTCGATACGGTGACGGTGGGTGGCGATACGTCTATCACCACCGGTGCTGGCGTGGATGTGATCACGCTGGTGGACAGCGGCCTGCTGGGCCAACTGCTGATCGCAGCCGGCGACGGCAGCAACACCGTTGACCTGACCCGTGTCTCGGTGGCCAAGGCCACGCGCATCACGACCGGCAAGGATGATGACCGCATCACCCTGCTGGAGACGGATATCGGCGGTTCGCTGGATATCCTGGCCGGCGAGGGCGACAACGCCATCGACCTGACCGTAGTAACGGTGGGCGCTGCGACCCGCATCAGCTCTGGCGCGGGTAACGACAGCATCGCCTTGCTGCAGACCGACATCGGCGGTTCGCTGGCAATCGAAGCGGGTGACGGTGCCAACACCGTGAGCCTGGATACGGTGACGGTGGGTGGCGACACGTCCATCATCACCGGTGCCGGCGTGGATGTGATCACGCTGGTGGACAGCGA
>NZ_FKBR01000034.1:86685-87239 GCF_900078335.1 Bordetella trematum | reverse complement strand
CACGACCGGTAAGGACGACGACCGCATCACCCTGCTGGAGACGGATATCGGCGGTTCGCTCGATATCCTGGCCGGTGAGGGCGACAACATCGTTGACCTGAGCGTAGTAACGGTGGGCGCTGCGACCCGCATCAGCTCTGGCGCGGGCAACGACAGCGTCACCCTGCTGCAAACCGACATCGGCGGCTCGCTGGACATAGACGCTGGTGACGCCGCCAATACCGTTAGCCTGGATAAGGTGACGGTGGGTGGCGACACGTCCATCACCACGGGTGCTGGCGTGGATGTAATCACGCTGGTGGACAGCGGCCTGCTCGGTCAATTGATGATTGACGCTGGTGACGGCAGCAATACCGTTGACCTGACCCGTGTTTCGGTGGCCAAGGCCACGCGTATCACGACCGGTAAGGATGACGACAGCATCACCCTGCTGGAGACGGATATCGGCGGTTCGCTGGATATCCTGGCCGGCGAGGGCGACAACGCCATCGACCTGACCGTGGTAACGGTGGGTGG
The DNA here is from genome assembly GCF_900078335.1 of Bordetella trematum. Classification (GTDB taxonomy): domain Bacteria; phylum Pseudomonadota; class Gammaproteobacteria; order Burkholderiales; family Burkholderiaceae_B; genus Bordetella; species Bordetella trematum. Next base: position 86,723 of record NZ_FKBR01000034.1, on the reverse strand, counting down.
TGCTACCCAGATCACCTCGGGCGCGGGCAACGACAGCG
>NZ_FKBR01000034.1:0-86585 GCF_900078335.1 Bordetella trematum | reverse complement strand
GGTGGCGACACGTCTATCAACACGGGTGCTGGCGTGGATGTGATCACGCTGGTGGACAGCCAGTTGCTGGGCCAACTGCTGATTGCAGCCGGCGACGGCAGCAACACCGTTGACCTGACCCGTGTCTCGGTGGCCAAGGCCACGCGTATCACGACCGGTAAGGACGACGACCGCATCACCCTGCTGGAGACGGATATCGGCGGTTCGCTGGATATCCTGGCCGGCGAGGGCGACAACGTCATCGACCTGACCGTGGTAACGGTGGGTGGCGCTACCCAGATCACCTCCGGTGCCGGCAACGACAGCGTCACCCTGCTGCAGACCGACATCGGCGGCTCGCTGGACATTGACGCTGGTGACGGCGCCAATACCGTTAGCCTGGATACGGTGACGGTGGGCGCGGGTGCCGGGATTCGTACTGGCAACGGTGATGACACGATCATGGTCGTGGACAGCGCCATCGTGGGCCAACTGTTGATCGAGGCGGGCGAGGGTGACAACCTGGTGCAGATGACCCGTGTGACCATCGGTGGCGATACGCGCATCCTGAGCGGCGCAGGCGATGACCGCATTCTGCTGCGTGATGTGGCGGGTCAGGGCAGTCTGTCGATCGACGCCGGGCATGGTGACAATGAGTTGCTGCTGTGGCACACCTTCCAGGGTGGCGCGACGACCTTGCGCACGGGCCAGGGTAATGACCTGATCACGCTGGATCAGGCGGATCTGCTCGGCCATCTGAGCATCGATGCCGGGGCAGGCGACGACAAGATCTGGATGTCGCAGATCCTGCTCGGCGCGGGCGCCCTGGTCGATACAGGCGCAGGGAACGATTATGTCTACCTGTCTGCGCGCGCGCTGGCCGGTGGCATCTCCATCCAAGGGCGTTCAGGCAATAACCTGATTGTCCTGGATCAACTGCCCTCCCTGACCAGCCAACAGACGGTGGCTGGCCAGAACGACAGGGTCGATGTGGATGGCGGTTCCGGATCCAGCCATGTCATCGTCAATCTGAACGCCGCGCCGACCGACATCCTGATCAATGTCCGTAACACGGACGGCCAGGGCCGGGACAATCTGTGGGGCGGCAACCGCCTGACGGTCAATGGCAGCACAGAGGATGAAACCTTCCTGTTGCGCGCGAACTTCCTGGCCAAGCTCACGCCACAAGGCACGGGCTATGCCGAGCAGGTGCAACGCGTGAACTACGATCGCAGCCTGACGGGCGGCATGCGCATCAACGCCGTTGATGGCGGCAACCGCTTCTTCATCGATGACACCGGCACTCACGTGACCATCGATGGCGGCGCCGGCAGCGATCCGTCCAAGCGCAATGAGTACCAGGTGGGGCAGCTGTTCGCGCAGGATCGCCGTTTCCCCAACGTGGCGCTGGGCGACGAGATCGACACGATCCGGACCACCCAGGGCTATCTGTCACGCGGCAACAGCTTCGATCTTGCCATCTACGGCGCGGAAAACAGCAGCAACGTGTTCCGCGTCTACAGCAACGCCGCACCGCTGGCGCTGTATGGCGGCAAGCGCGATGACGAGTTCCTGGTGTTTGCCTTTCAGACGCACGAGGCGCAGCCGGATGGCAAGCCGGGCTATGTGCTGAACGGGCCGCTTTCGATGGATGGCGGAGGTGGTGCCAACACCTTCACCATGCTGGGCTCCGAAGGCGATGACGCTTTTGTCCTGACCCAGGAGGGGATTCGCGGTGCCGGGCTCAACACCCTGTACCAGAACATGCAGAAGGTGAATCTGGATGCCCGCGAAGGCAACGACCATATTTATGTGCTGTCTACCCGCAGCAACGTCATCACGACCCTCATCGGCGGCGGCGGCAGCAACACCTTCGATTTGTCCGGCGATGTGGCCGACAACACCATCGTCTCGGGCCGTGAAGGGTCGCGTGATGTGTTCGATGGCAAACAGCCGGTGGTGATCACCGCACAGCCGGGCACGCTGCAAGGCGGCAACACGGTTGTCCTCGATGTGAGCCTGGATCCGTCGGTGTTGCCGCGGCCGGGTAGCGGTCAGGCCTATGTGTCGCTTACCAGCGCCATGCTGGCGGCTGCGCTGTATGGCTCCTTGACCCAGGGGACCGGTCTGTCGGCTGCCGACGACCTGGCAGCCGCCTTGCAAAGTCTGCAAGGACGCGGCCTGCTGCTGTCGACCGATGGCGGCCTGACCTGGCATGACAGTGCCGTGCTGGCCTTTGACGCGACCGGCGCCGGTGCCCAGTCCTGGGACACCAGCCGTCAGGTGCTGGTGAAACTGGAAGAGGGTGCCGGCCTGGGCCTGCCGCCGCTGGATCTGGCCGGGCGCGATTTGCGCCTGTCGGCCTCGCTCTTCACCACCTTGCCGGGGCTGCAGGACGTTGCCTTGCGTCCCATCGTGGTATCGGTGGGCGGGCAGGCGGCGCCGGGCGCAGGGGCAGGCCAGAGCGTGACGCCCCGTGTCACGGATCAACCCGTGATCCGGGTGGATGCCGTGACCGGCGTGAGCTATGCCAACTACCCGGATCAACCGCATGACCTGTCGGCCATCCAGGGCGGCCTGCTGATCGAGGGCGGCACGCTGGACACGCCGGACTACGATGCCAGCCTGCGCGCCGGCATCGGCCTGCCGGGCGAGACGGACGGCGAGCTGGGCCCGCGTGACACCGGGGTGGCGCCGACCGAGCCGGTCAACAACCGCGTGCGTCTGTTCGACGACGGCGCTACCACCGGCAAGACCGGCATGCAGGATCAGGCCGAGCAGCTCGACGGGCTGGCGCGCTTGTATCACCAGCCGCAGGCTGGTGAGTTTGGCCGCATCACCGGCCTGGGCATGACGCCGGGAGTCGGTCAGGCGGGCGGGCAGGTCACCATGAGCACCGCTCAGGGCAGCTTCAGCCATGACCGCGGCGTGGTGTTCCACGGGATCCAGTCGGTCAATACCATGCTGGGGCAGGGCGACGACACGTTCACGGTGCGTCATGCCCCAGTGGGCACCGTGACCCTGGTTCAGGGCGGCGGCGGGAACAACCGCCTCGTGGCCGAGGGCAGCACAGTGGGCGGCACGCAGCGTCCTGTGTTGCTGTTCGCCTCGACCAGCCAGGATGACCGCTACTACACCGCCACCTCTGGCCAGCGACAGGCCGGTCAGGCGCTGGCCTTCGGTCCGGCCGGGCGCAGCGTGCTCGACGCACGCGGCGCCACGGAGGGCGTGATTCTTTACGGCGGCGCGGGGGATGCCGTGATCTACGGCGGTTCGGGCAATGACCTGATTGCCGGCGGCGGGGGCAGCAATGTCATCCATGCCGGTCAGGGCAACAACATCGTGTTCGGCAATGCCGGCATCAACATCGACCTGGGTGCGCCGATGGACATGGCCGCCGGCGCCGGTGCCGATGTCAGTACCCTGCATGCACTCACGCTGGTACTGAGTCCCGAGCAGGCCGCCGGCCTGGCGGTGGGGGCCTCGGCCGACCTGTTGCAGGCCGGCGCCAACACCATCACGGCGGGCGACGGCAACAACATTGTGTTCGCCAACTTCGGCCGTATCGTGACGGTGTCGCCGGTCAACTATCTGCGCAACCGGGGAGACTTCATCGACCCGGCCGCCGCCGATGGCGCCAGCGTGCGTTATCTGTCCGGGGCCGGCCTGCTGAGCCTGGAGAATCTGCCGCTGCGTGGCACGGGCAGCAACCAGGTGACGGTCGGCAATGGCCGCAACGTGGTCTTCGGCGGTCTGGGCGACGATGTCCTGCAGGCTGGCGAGGGCTACAACCTGCTGGCTGGCGACGGCGCGCAGGCGCTGTACGATGGCAGTGGCCACATCGCCAGCTTCGGCTCGACCTTCCCCTCCGAGGGCGGTGACAACCAGCTTTACAACGCGGGCCATGGGGTGATGCTGGGAGGCCTGGGCAACAACGTGCTGGAAAGCGGCGCGGGCACCAACGTCATGTTCGGCGCCCACGGACGGGTGAGCTTTGTGGCCGATCGCTTCAGCGTGATCGAAAGCCAGTTCATCGAGCATGGCGGCGATACCGTGTTGCTGGCCGGCAGCGGCAGCAATTTCATGCTGGGCGGCCCGGGTCGTTCGATGCTGCGCGGCAACCTGTCCAAGGACGTGATGGTGGGCGATTACGCGGCCATTTATCTCGACCCCTGGAGCGGGCGCATCAAGAACCTGGTCCGTTTCGGCATGGGCGGGAACACGCCCGATCTGATCGCACGCACGATGGAGCTGCTCTACAGCCGTTCGGCCACCTTGGGGCAGTTGCCGCATCCGGTGTTCGAGCGCGAGGCGGACACCCGGGTGGTGCTGGCGGGTTCGCCGGTGGCCGTGAGCCTGGCGGCGACGCGGCCGGACATCGTTCTGGCACGCGACGGCCAGGCGCTTTCCGATTATGCTGCCGGCACGGACGATCCGCTGGCAATGGCCGCGGGGCTGGACGCGGCGGCCAGCGGGCAATCGCAGGCCGTACCCGTGGCCGGGCAGGTCGAGCCGGTGCAGGCGGCGGTGCCGCCGGCGCAGGACGTCCAGGACGAGCCGGTGACGGCGGATCCGCCAGCCGACGGTCAGGCCGAGGCTGCGCCGTCCGGCGAACCGGATGCCCCGCAGGCGGCAACCTCGCCCAGCGAGCGTCTGGCGCAGGCGGCCGGGGTTGGCGTGCTGGGCCTGTCGGCCGCCCTGGGGGCAGGCGGGTCGGTGGTATTCAACGCCCGCACCCAGAGCTGGGAGCCGCGCAGCCGTCGCAAATCGGGTCTGCGCGTGACGCGCAAGCAGGACGAGCAACAAGGAGAGGCTGCGGCCGTCAGTGAGGATGAATGATCCGGTAGTTGCCGCGCCGATCAAGCGCGCGGAGTTGGTCTGGTGGTCGGCGCTCTCCACGAGCGCCGATCCCCGGGCGTTTGTTCAGGCCTGGCTGTCCTTGCAGGCCGCGCAGCTCGATGGCGTACGCCATGGGGTGTTGGTGCTCGGTGCGCCGGATGCCGGGCCGTTTGAAACCGTGGCGCAGACGCCGCCGACCGTGCGTGCGCCGGCCTCGCTGCTGGACGTGGTCGACGAGTGCCTGCAGAGCCGGGCGGTGGCCGTCAGCCAGGCCGGGGCCGCGCTGATGGTGGCCTATCCCCTGGTGCTCGATGAGCGCATCCATGGCGTGGCGGCCTTTGCGCTGGCGGCGCAACCGCCTGAGCCCGTGGTGCAGGCCCTGCGCTGGGGCGCTGCCGTGCTGGAGTTGCATCTGTTGCAGCAAGAGCGCAGCGATGGGGCGCGCACGGTCGAGCGGCTGATGTATGTCATCAACAGCGTGGCGCGCGCCCTCAAGGACGGGCGCTTCAAGGATGTGGCGTTGACCCTGGCCACCGGCCTGGCGACGCGCCTGGGTTGCGACCGGGTCAGCATCGGGTTTCGCCAGGGCCAGCATGCGCAGGTCTGTGCGTTATCGCACAGCAGCCGTCTGGTGCAGAACATGAATCTGCTGCGGGCCGTGGGCGAGGCCATGGACGAGGCCATCGATCAGAACACCACGTTGTGCCTGCCGCAAGACGAGGAACGCACCATTCAGTTGCAGGCCCATCGCCGTCTGGCGCGCGAGTTCGGCAATCGACACGTGTTGACGGTGCCGTTTGCTCCCGAGTCGCAGGCGCGCGGCGCCATCGTATTCGAGCGTCCGGACGACGAGCCCTTCGATGCCGAGACCATCGCGCTGTGTCAGAACGTGGCGCTGTTGGCCGGGAGGGTGCTGTACCAGCGCCAGCAACAGGAACGGCCCTGGTGGCGCAAAGGCCGCGACGCCTTGTGGCGCGAAGCCGCCCGCCTGGTCGGTCCACGCCATATCGGGCGCAAGCTGCTGGCCCTGGGCGTGTTGGCCGTATTGCTGTTCGGGGCGTTTGCGCAAGGCACCTATCGGGTCAGCGCCACCGCTACCGTGCACGGGGTGGTGCAGCGCATCGTGGCCGCGCCTTTTGACGGCTACATCGCCAGCGCGTCTCACCGGGCTGGCGAATCGGTCGCACAGGGCCAGGCCCTGGCAACCCTGGACACGCGCGAGCTCGAACTAGAGCTGCTGCGCGCTGGCAACCTCGAGGTGCAGTATCGCCGCCAGGCCGAGGAAGCCATGGCGCGCGGCGATAGCGCGGCGGCGGCCATCGCGCAGGCTCAGGCCCGTCAGGCCATGGCGCAGATCCAGTTCTACCGCGAGCAGATCGAGCGCTCTACCCTGCGTGCGCCGTTTGACGGCATGCTGGTCAGCGGCGACCTCAGCCAGCAACTGGGCGAGGCGGTCAAGCGCGGTCAGGAGCTGTTCAAACTGTCGCCGCCTCAGGGCTATCGCCTCTGGCTGGATGTCGAAGACCGGCAGATCGACGAGGTGGCGCTGGGACAGACCGGGCGGGTGGCGCTGGCGGCCATGCCGGATCGGCAGATTCCGTTCACGGTCACCCGCATCGTGCCCCTGGCGCAAGTTCAGGAGGGCAAGACGGTGTTCCGGCTGGAGGCCAGTCTTCCGCCCCAGGACAATCTGTTGCTGCGGCCCGGCATGGAAGGGGTGGGCCGCATCGATATCGGCGAGCGCCGGTATCTGTGGATCTGGACGCACGGTTTCGTGGATTGGTTGCGCCTGAAGTGGTGGGCCTGGTTCGGCTAGAAGGAGATACACGATATGGCCGTTACCGCCCTGTACAGCCAATCCTGGCATCGCGTCAGCGAGCTGCGTCCGCGGCTGCGCTCGCATATCCATATCCATCGCCATATCTATCGCGGCGAGGTCTGGTACGTGATGCAGGATCAGGCCAATGGTGAGTTTCACCGCTATACCCCGGAGGCCAACCTGCTCATCCGCCTGATGGACGGGCGGCGTACGGTGCAGGAAATCTGGGAGATCGCCTGCAGCCAGCTCGACGATGACGCCTTGCCCCAGGATGAGGTCATCCGGCTGCTGTCGCAGCTGCATCGCGCCGATGTGCTGGTCACCGATCGCGCGCCCGACGTGCGCGACCTGGTGCAACGCCGCCGTCGCCAGCGCATCCAGAAGATCAAGCAGTACATTGGCAATCCCAGTGCGCTCAAGGTGCCGCTGCTCGACCCCGACCGCGGGTTGACGGCCGCGCTGCCCTACTATCGCTGGATCTTCAGCTGGGTCGGCGGCCTGTTGTGGCTGGCCGTGGTGATCTGGGGAGCGGCGCTGGCGGCCATGCACTGGCAGGATCTGACCCATAACGTCTGGGATCAGGTGTTTTCCGCCGGCAATGTGCTCGCCATGGCCCTGGTCTACCCGGTCGTCAAGGCCATCCACGAGTTGGGCCATGCCGCCGCCCTCAAGGTGCGGGGCGGAGAAGTGCATGAAATCGGGGTGATGTTCCTGTTGCTGGTCCCCATTCCCTACGTCGACGCGACGGCGGCGGCTGGTTTCGCCGACAAGCGCTGGCGCATGCTGGTGGGCGCCGCCGGCATTCTGGTCGAGCTGTTCCTGGCGGCGATCGCCATGATCGCCTGGACGCAGCTGGAGCCGGGACTGTGGCGCTCGCTGGCCTACAACGTCATCATTCTTTGCGGCATTTCGACCTTGTTCATGAATGGCAATCCGTTGCTGCGTTATGACGGCTATTACGTGCTTTCTGACGCCATCGAGATTCCCAACCTGGGGCAACGCGCCAATGGCTGGCTGGGCTATCTCTTCAAACGCTACGTGCTGGGTCTGAGCGCCGTGCAGGCGCCGCGCGCCAGCCGCGGCGAGCAGTGGTGGTTCGTCGTGTATGCGCTGCTGTCCTTCTTCTACCGGATGTTCATCATGTTCCTGGCGATCTTCCTGATCGCCGGGCAGTTCTTCTTTTTCGGCGTCCTGCTGGCCGTGTGGTCGCTCTGGAACACCATCGTCATGCCGCTCTGGCGCATGGGGCGGCAGCTGTTCACCGACCCGCAGATCCAGGCGCGCCGCAAGCGCTCCTATGCCATCACCACGCTGTGCGTGCTGGGGTTGGTGGGTCTGTTGGGCATGGTGCCCATGCCGTCGTCCACCGACACCGAGGGCGTGGTCTGGGTGCCGCCCAGCGCCCAGGTGCGCGCACCGGTGGCGGGGTTCGTGCGTGAGCGTCAGGTCGCCGACGATGCTCAGGTGCAGGCGGGAGATCCGCTGCTGAGCCTGCTCAATGACGAACTGGTCAGGCGCGAGGCCATGCTGGCCGCGCAGGTCGATGAGTATCAGGCGCGCTATGTGCAGGCGCATGCCCAGAACCCGGTGCAGGCCGCCATCATGCAGCACCAGTGGCAAAGCCTGAAGACCGAGCGCCAGGCCATCGCCGAACAGGTCAGCGCCCAGCAGGTGCGCAGCCCGCAGGCTGGGCGCTTCCTTTCGGCCTATCCGGAAGACGAAACCGGGCGCTACGTACAGCGCGGCGAGCTGCTGGGCTATGTCATGACCGGCGCCGATACGGTCAGGGTGGTGGTGCCGCAATCCAGTCTGGAGCGTATCCACGATTCGCTGCGCAACGTGCAGGTCCGGCTGGTGCAGGATAGCCGGCAAGCCTTCAACGCCCGCATCGCCCGCGAGGTGCCCTCGGCGACCGACGAGCTGCCCAGCCTGGCCCTCAGTCTGCAGGGCGGCGGCACCATCGGGGTCGATCCGCGCAAGTCGCAGGAAGGGCGCGCCAAGTCGTCGGAGAACCTGTTCGTAATGGATCTGGCCTTGCCGCCGCAGGCGCCGCGCGCCTTGCTGGGTGGCCGGGTCTATGTCAAATTCGAACATGAACCCAGGCCCATTGCCGTGCAGGCCTATGACGCATTGCGGCAACTGGTACTGCGTCAGTTGCGCATCTGAGTATCGCCGGCCATGAAACCTTACGCCTTGTTCGACCCGGATCCGCTGTACCCGGAAAAGGAAAGTGAGCGACCGGCCAGCAAGCTGGAGGCCTGGGGGACGGCGGCGCTGCGCTGGCTGGGCCGCAAGCGGCGCGCCCCTTTGTGGCGCACGCGCCGCATTCTGGCGCGTGTCCATCGCGAAAGTGCGCGGCTGGGCGGGCTGGATCTGGCGGGCGTGCGGCGCTGCGCCAATGAGGTCGCGTTCGATCTGCGGCGCCATGGCCTGGAGCCGGCGAGGGTGGCGCGTGCCTTCGCGCTGGTGCGTCAGGCCGGATCGCTGGCGCTGGGCAAGGCGCATTTCGATGTCCAGTTGCTGGGCGGCTGGGCCATGCTGCAAGGCATGGTCGCCGAGATGAACACCGGCGAAGGCAAGACGCTGACGGCAACCCTGCCGGCCGCGACCGCTGCCATGGCGGGCTTGCCGGTGCATGTCATCACCACCAATGATTATCTGGTCGAGCGCGACGCTCAGCTGATGGCGCCTTTGTACGAGGCGCTGGGCCTGAGCGTGGCATGGGTCAACATGGAGATGCCGCCCGAGGCCCGGCGCCAGGCCTATCGGGCCGATATCGTCTACTGCTCCAACAAGACCCTGGTGTTCGACTACCTGCGTGACCTGATCGTGCTGGACGATGACAAAAGCGAAGAGGGTTTGAGGCTGGAGCAGTTGCGCGGCGGCGGAGACGGCCGCCTGGGCCAGCTGTTTCTGCGCGGACTGTATTTCGCCATCGTGGACGAGGCCGACAGCGTGCTGGTCGACGAGGCGCGCACACCCTTGATCATCTCCGGAGTGCAGGAGGAAGATGCCGCCGATGTCACGGCCCAGACGATGGCGCTGGCTGGTGCGCTGCAGCCCGGGCACTACCGTCTGCAGCCGGCCGAGCGCCGCGTGGTGCTGACCGAATCCGGCCGCGAGCAGCTGCGCGAGGCCTGCGCCGCCCTCGGAACGCCCTGGAGTATCCCCTTTCGTCGCGAAGAGCTGATCGTCAGCGCTCTGACCGTGCTGCATCTGTATCGGCGCGATGAGCAATACATCATCCGCGATGACAAGATCATGGTGGTCGATGAGTTCACCGGCCGGGTCATGCCGGATCGTTCGTGGGGGCAGGGCTTGCACCAGATGATCGAATTCAAAGAGGGGCTGGCCCTGAGCGAGCCGCGCGCCACGCTCAAGAGCATCAGCTACCAGCGCTTCTTCAAGCACTATCTGCGCCTGGCCGGCATGACCGGCACGGCAGCCGAGATCCGTGCCGAACTGGGCCGTGTCTATGATCTGCCCGTGGTGCGTATCCCGACCCATCGCCCGTCGCGGCGGCGCCATGCGCCGGATCGCGTCTATCGCAGCCTGGATCAGAAATGGGCGGCGGTCAGTGCGCGCAGCCAGGCCTTGCATGCGCAGGGCGTGCCCGTGCTGATCGGCACCCGGTCGGTGGCCGCGTCCGAGGAAATCGCCGCCGTGCTGGCCCGCGCCGGGCTGCCGGCCGTGGTGCTCAACGCCAAGCAGGACGCCGACGAGGCGGATATGGTGGCCCAGGCGGGCCAGTTGGGCAGCATCATGATTGCGACCAACATGGCGGGGCGCGGCACCGATATCCCGCTGTCGGCGCAGGCCCGTGAGGCAGGCGGGCTGCATGTCATCCTGACCGAGCGCCACGAGTCGGCCCGCATCGACCGGCAGCTCGAAGGACGCAGCGGTCGCCAGGGCGACCCCGGGCATGCCGAAGCCATCCTGTCGTTGGAAGATGCCGTGCTCGACAGCGTGCGCGACAGTCCCTGGGCCATGCCGATGCAGGCCTTGCTCGCCCTGGATCTGCCGGGCTGGAACTGGCTGGCCGCCGCCTGGCTGCGCCATGCGCAGGCGCGAACCGAACACAAGTTGGCCCGCGAACGCCGCCAGATGGTGGCCGCGGACGAAGAACTGGAGAATTCCCTGTCCTTTTCCGGGCAGGGGGACTGAGAACCATGACCCTGATCCTGTCTTTCCCGCGCCGCCTGGCGGCGTGTTGTCTTCTTGGCATCTCGGGCGCCGCCGCCCAGGCGCAGCCCTTGCCGATGGGTCAGGCGCTGGCGCTGGACGCCATGCCCGGGGCCCCCGACGGCGATACGCTGGGCTGCCTGATCGAACCTTTTCAGGTTTCTGAACTGGGTAGCGCCGCCGCCGGGGTAGTGCAGCGCGTGCTGGTGCAGCGTGGCGACACGGTCAAGCGCGGACAGGTCGTGGCCGAACTGAACACCAGCGTTGACGAGGCCACCCTGAATCTGCGTCGTGCCGAGGCTGCTTATCTGGGCCGGGTGGTCGAACGCAATGGCGATCTGTACCGCCGCAAGCTCCTGCCTGCCGGCGACTACGATGAAATGACCTCGCGCAGCCGCCAGGCCCAGCTGCAAGTGGCGTTGCAACAGGCCATCCTCGCTGAACGCAGCATCAAGAGCCCCTTCGATGGCGTGGTGGCCGAACGTTACGCCGGCCCGGGTGATAGGATCAACGACAACAAGATCGTCAAGCTGGCGCAGATCGATCCCTTGCTGATCAAAGTGGTGGTGCCGGAAGGCCGCTATGGCCGCATCGCCATCGACGACAAGGCCCAGGTCAATGTCAACGCCGCCATCAGCGACAAGCCGCTGCAAGCCAGCGTGTGGCGTATCGACCGGGTCATGGATGCAGCCAGCGGCACCTTTACGGTGTTGCTCAAGGTCGACAACAAAGATCACGCCATTCCGGCCGGGGTGCGCTGCAGCATCCGCTTCTGAAGGAGGCTGTCTGGCAGGCCCCGCGCCAGTCAAGGCGTGAATCACCTTGCCATCAGCCAGGCGGTCAGATACAGCCCCAGGCCGAACACGGCGTGGGCGAGCAGGCTGCGGCCACGTGCCAGCCAGGGCCGCGTCGTGTGCCTGGCGGCCAGGCCCGCGCCCAGCGCAGGTTGCAGAATGAGCCAGGGCGCGCTCACGCTCAGCACGCCCACGGCCAGCGCCGGCTGCACAGTGGGCTCGGCCAGCCACGCCGGGCCCCAGAACAGCGGCAACGCCGCCGCCAGCGCGACGCCGATCGCGTAATGAGCAATCCAGCCGATTGCCGTCTCGCCACGGGCCGGCGGGCTGCGGGGCGTGAGCGCCAGCCGCCCCGCGGCCAGTCCCGCCAGCCAGCGGCCCACCATGGCATAGTTCAACGCAGGAATGCCCTGCAGGTGTTTGCGCAACAGGGAAAAGACGTCCAGCACGAGGGTGGCGCCCATGCCCAGCAGCACGGTCCGGCACAGGATTTCAGGCGTCATGAACGGCTCCCGCCCGGGCGCCGGCCATGGCCGGCAGACAAAGCACTGGCATGGAAAACATGGTGTTGCCTCTTTCATGTGAAGTCAGGGAAGCTACACTTTGCCAATTCAAGTCCACTTGAGGTCAAGCCATGGCCAACCTGCTCGACATCGCCGAGGTGGCCCGTCTGTCGGGCACGCCGGCCTCCACCCTGCGTTATTACGAAGAGAAGGGCCTGATCGCCTCGGTCGGGCGGCGGGGCTTGCGGCGGCTGTTCGGGCCGGACATCCTTCAGCGGCTTGCGCTCATCGCCCTGGGGCAGGCGGCCGGCTTCAAGCTCGATGAAATCGCGCGGATGTTCGCGCCGGGCGGGCAGCCCGACATTGATCGCCAGCTTCTGCAGGCTCAGGCCGATCAACTGCAGCGGCGCATCGACCGGTTGGCGGCGATGCGCGACGGCTTGCGCCATGCGGCGCAGTGTCCCGAAACCCATCATCTGAATTGCCCCGTGTTCCAGCGTCTGCTGCGCGCTGCAGCGTTGGGTATGCTGGCGCCCGGGCAAGCCGAGGCTCAGCCGGCGCGTTCGCGCTCGTGAAAGTAGCGCGCCGGCGGCTTGCCGAGCGCTTTCTTGAACATGGTGATGAATGCCGTGACCGAGTCGTAGCCCAAGGCCTCGGCGACGCGCTGCACGCTGTCGCCGGCCGCGAGTCGGCGCAGGGCCTCGATGAGATGAATCTGTTGGCGCCAGCGCCCGAATGTCAGGCCGGTTTCTTTCTGGACCAGACGGGCCAGGGTGCGTTCGCTCATGGCGGCGGCGCGTCCCCATTCGGCCAGGGTGCGCCGGTCGTGGGGTTGCTCGCTCAGCAGCCTGGCGATGCGGCGCAATCTGGGCTCGCGCGGCAGGGGCAGGTGCAGGGTTTCTTCGGGCATGCCCGCCAGTTCTTCGAGCAACACGACGGCCTTGCGGCCGGTGGCGCTGTCAGGCCCGTAGTCGGCCGGCTCATCGGCCAGGCTCAGGATCAGTTCGCGTACCAGCGGGCTGATGGCCAGGGTGCAACAGGCGGCCGGCAAGGCGGCCGCATCGGGTTGCACGAACAGATAGCAAAGCCGGGCGTTGGCGGTGGCGCGGATGCTGTGCATCTGGCCGCCCGGCACCCACACTGCGCAGTGTGGCGGCACCATCCATAGCGCATCGTCGACTTCGCATACCACCCCACCCTTGAGCGCCAGCACCAGCTGGCCCTGGCGATGACAGTGCACCGGCACTTCCTCGCGGATTTCGTCGACCTCCAGGCGCACCCCCACCGCAGGGCTGCGCATGGCCTCGGTGTCGAATTGGCAGATGAAGTCGGCAAGCCGCATGTGTCCGGTTCCCAAAGGGGTGATTGGCCTATGACATACTCCGGATTGTTCAGGGAAAGCCCGGGTTGTCTTAATTTAGCGATTTATAGTCGTTATAGCTTAATTCTTTCTCTTCCTTGCCGGATAGTCTTTAGCCTGGTCTGTTTTCCTTCAAGGATTTCTCATGTCGCATCCTTCCCGAGCCGGCTGGTTGCTGGCCGGTCTGTTGTTGGTGGCGGCCGGATTGCGCGCACCCGTCACGGGCGTGGCGCCGGTGCTTTCTTCCCTCCAGGCGCAATTCGGCCTGAGCGCTGCCCAGGCCGGGCTGCTCACGACGCTGCCGCTGCTGGCTTTTGCGGCGCTTTCGCCCTTTGCCGCAGGCCTGGCGCGCCGCCATGGCCTGGAGCGCACCTTGCTGGCGTCGCTGTTGGCGCTGCTGACGGGGCTGCTGCTGCGCTCGGCTGGCTGGGAAGGCACGCTCTACGCCGGCACCTTGCTGATCGGTTTGGGCATCGCCGTGGGCAACGTCCTGATGCCCAGCGTCATCAAACGTGACTTCCCGGCTCAGGTCGCGCAAGTGACTTCGGTGTGCGCCTTGGTGATGGGTGTGTCGGCTGCACTGTTCTCGGCCAGCGCCGTGCCGCTGGCCCGGCTGTGGGGCTGGCAAACCGCACTGGGCATGATGGCGTTGCCGTCGCTGGCCGCGGTGTTCGTGTGGCGCGCCCAACTGGCGCATGCGAAAGGGCAGCGGCCGGTGGGCGTCCAGCCGCAGGCGCCCGCCGTTCCCGTGTGGCGCAGCCCGCTGGCCTGGCAACTGACCCTGTTCATGGGCTTGAATTCGACGCTTTACTACGCCATGGTGGCGTGGCTGCCTTCGGTGCTGGCCGAATCCGGCTATGGTGCGACGGCGGCCGGGTCGGTGCATGGCGTGATGCAGTTGGCCTCGGCGCTGCCGGGGCTGGTGCTTGCGCCGCTGGTCGGGCGGTTCAAGGATCAGAAAGGCCTGGCGGCCGGCACCAGCCTGTTGATGGCGGTCGGCCTGCTGGGCCTGTGGCGGTGGCCGGGGCTGGCCACGGTGTGGGCATTCTGCTTCGGGGCGGGCTCGGGGGCGTGCCTGATTCTGGCGCTGATGTTCATGGGCTTGCGCTCGTCCACCCCGGCCCAGGCGGCGGCGCTCTCGGGCATGGCGCAATGCCTGGGCTATCTGCTGGCTGCGACCGGCCCCATGGCCGCGGGCGAGGCCCACGCCTGGGCCGGCAACTGGGATCTGCCGCTGGGCGCCGGCATGGTGCTGGCCCTGCTGATGGCCGCTTTCGGCATGTTGGCCGGACGCGCGCGCGTCATCGGGCAGAGCGTCGTACTTGGCGCAAGGGCATAAAAATAGAATAATAGTCAGTCTCATTTACGTCTTTGGCACCGGTCCGATCGGTGTGTTGGTGTGAGCGCTGACGCTTCTTCCCTCGATTGCGCGTTGCCCGCCAGCCGTCCCGCCCTGGCGGTGGCGGGCGGCACGCTGCATTTTTCCGGGCCCCGGCAAGTTGCCGAATCCCTGGAGCCAGGTTGGAAGCTGGTGTTGGTGATCGACGGCGCAATGCGTTATTGCCTGCCCGGGGGCGCGCCGCGCAGCGTCAACGGTCCATCGTTGCATCAGAGCCTGTGCCGCGAGTCCTTGCAGCTAGAGCATGAGTTCGGCTTGAGCGGGGCGCTGCGCTTCGTGTCGCTGCGCAGCTCCTTCGAGGAACTGGCGTCGAGTTGCGGTCTGGACCCGGATCAGTTGGCGCATCGTCTGGGGGCAGTCGCCGGCCCCTATGCCGAGCAAAACCGCCGAGCCGAGCCGGCCATGCTGGCCGTCGGGCGCCAGATGCTGGAATGCCCGGTACCTGACTCGCTGCGCAGCCTCTATCTATCGGGCAAGGCGATGGAATTGGCTGCGCTGGCGCTGGCCGGCAGCGTTGAGGCGCAGGCCGGCGCGGGCCTGTCGCGCGTCGATTGCGACAGGCTGCAGCAGGCGCGCGAACGTCTGCTGGCGAATCTGCAGAGTCCGCCGACCCTGCCTGAGCTGGCGCAGGCCGTGGGCATCAATGTCAACAAGCTGACGCTGGGATTTCGCCGCCTGTTCGGCCAAAGCGTCTATGGCTATGTGCGCGAGCAACGACTGCAGCGCGCGCACGCCTTGCTGGCCGCCGGCGTCATGAGCGTGAGCGAGGCGGCCTATGCCTGCGGCTATACGGACTCGCATTTCACCAAGGCCTTCCGGCGCCGTTACGGCATCGCCCCCAGCGAATTGCGCCGCTGAAACGCGGTCCTCAGGATTGCGGAAATACTTCCGCAATCGCCATCAATACTTCCGCAATCGCCAATACGAAAGCCGGGCTCTTTCTAAAATTGATTGAGAACGAATCTCAATCAATAGCGAGGAAGAAGCGTGCCAATCCATTCTCCACACCGGCTGCGGGCCGGGTCCGGGCCGGCCTGGCTGGCCATGACGCTGGCGGCGCCCATGTTGGCGTGCGCCGCGCACGCGGAGTCCGTGATACAGGAGGCGCCGCAGACGGCGACGCTGGCGCCGGTCAAGGTGAGCGGGCAGGACGAAAACACCGGGGAGGGTAGCGCCACCTTGGGCAAGCAGGTCCTGCGCCTGCGTGAAATTCCGCAATCGGTCAGCGTTATCGGCCAACAGCAGATGCAGGAGCAGAACCTGCAGAGCCTCGACGAGATCATGCAGCACGCCACCGGCATTACGGTTCAGCCCTATCAGCTGCTGACCACGGCCTACTACGCGCGTGGCTTCAAGGTGGACTCGTTCGAGCAGGACGGCGTGCCGGTCCTGATGGGAAACATGGCCGCCGCGCCCCAGGATATGGCGGTCTACGAGCGGGTGGAGATCCTGCGCGGCGCCAACGGCCTGATGCACGGCGCCGGTAATCCGGCCGCCACGGTCAACCTGGTGCGCAAGCGTCCTCAACGCGAGTTTGCCTTCCGTGGCAGCGTGCAGGCTGGCAGCTGGGACCGCTACCGCGCCGAGGCGGACCTGGGCGGCCCCCTGAACGAGCGCGGCAACGTGCGGGGCCGGCTGGTGACGGCCTATGAAGACCGGGGCTATTTTTACGATGTCGCGGAACAGAAGACGGCATTGTTCTATGGCATAGGCGAGATTGACCTGAGCCCTGATACCGTGTTGACCGCTGGCGTCGAACACCAGCGCATCCGCTCCATCACCAACATGGCAGGCGTGCCTCGCTACGCCGACGGGGGCGACATCGGTCTGAAGCGTTCCACCTATCTGGACGTCGACTGGGATCGCTTCGACTGGAACACCACCCGTTGGTTTGCGGATATCGAACATCAGTTCGGCAATGGCTGGCGGGCCAAGATCAGCGCCAACTATCTGAAGGCCGACAGCAAGCTCAAGTACGCCGGCGCGTATGGGGCCATCGACCGTGAAACCGGGCTGGGCTCGCGCCTGATGGGTGGGGCCTACAAGTTCGACAATAGCCAGGCCAGCCTGGACGCCTACGCCACCGGCCCCCTGGATCTTTTCGGCCGCCGGCACGAACTGGTGCTCGGGGGCAATGTGCAGCGGGTCACCAGCGAGCAACACACTGCGGCGCTGCTGCCGGCGTTGAACGTGCCGGTCGACGTGTTCCACTGGGATCCGCATGGTGTGCCGGAGCCGGCCACCGGCCCCTACCGCTCCCCGGGGCAGACGAAGGTCAAGCAGCAGGGCGTGTATGCCATGGGTCGTTTTTCGGTAGCCGATCCCCTGACCGTGGTGCTGGGTGGGCGCATGAGCTGGTGGAATCAGGATGCCCCCACCACGCGCCAGCGCATCGATCCTGAGTTCACGCCCTATGGCGGGCTGGTGTTCGAGCTGGATCCCAACTGGTCGATCTATGCCAGTTATGCAGAGGTGTTCCAGCCACAGACTCAGCTGACCCGTGACGGGCAGCCCCTGGATCCCATCCGCGGCAGCAACTACGAGGCCGGCATCAAAGGGGAGTTCGATGAGCTGAACGTCTCGCTTGCGCTGTTCGAGATCAAACAGAAGAACCGCGCCCAGCAGGATCCGGACTGGCCGTGCGTGGGCAATGCCTGCTACTACATTTCGGGTGGCAAGGTGCGTAGCCGGGGCGTCGAGCTGGAAGCCAGCGGCCGGGTATCGCGTCAGTGGACGCTGTCCGCCGGCTATACCTACAACACCAGCAAGTACCTCACCGATGCGGTGGCCGGCGGTCAGCCCTTCGCCAGCTTCACGCCCAGGCACATGTTCCGTCTGTGGTCGCAATACACCCCGGATCTCTGGCAGGGCCGACTGGCCGTGGGCGCGGGCTTGCGCATGCAGTCCTCGTTCTCGACCGTGTCGGGGGCGGCCACGCTTTGGCAGGGTGGCTACACGCTGGTCGATGCCCGGCTGGGATGGCGCGTGAACAAGCACCTGAATGCAGCCTTGAACGTCAACAACCTGTTTGACCGGCGCTACTACCAGAGCCTGTCGGGCACGGCCTGGAATAACCGCTATGGCGAGCCGCGCAACGTGATGCTGACGTTGCGCGCCGAGTATTGAGCCGCGCGTGGACGGGGCCCCGTCCACGCCATCAAGGAGAACGGAGATGCCGTCGACTGCACGGGCGGTTTACGCCGCCGTGAACCATTTTTTTCTTTTGGCCGACGATGGCCGGGTTCGCGCCCTGGGAGCCCGGCGCGCCGGTTTCGAGGGCTGGGTGACCGGCCTGAAAGAGGCCCCGGACAGTGCCGCCGTACACGGCGACGTCTGGGAGCGTCACACCGGCGGTGACGAGCTGTTGACCCTGTTGCAAGGAGAGATTGTGTTGCATTGGATGGATGAGGCCGGCGCAGCGGGACGCCAGTGCCTGCGGGCGGGCGAGTCGGTGATCGTGCCGCGCGGACGCTGGCATCGACTGGAAGTGACCTGTCCGAGCCAACTGTTTTTCGCCACGCCCAGCCAGGGCAGCGAGTTGCGCCGGGTGGAGCCATGATGTCGCAAGCCTCTCGTCCCCTGCGTTTCTACGTGATGATCGCCGCCCTGTATGTTTCGCAGGGCATGCCGCTGGGTCTGGCCATGGAGGCGCTGCCTACGCTGTTGCGCCGCGATGGCGTGGCGTTGCAGGCCCTGGCATGGCTGCCGCTGGTGGGCCTGCCCTGGGTGGTGAAATTTCTCTGGGCCACTCAGGTGGACAACCGCTGGTCGGCCCGTCTGGGACGGCGGCGCAGCTGGATTCTGCACATGCAGACCGTGGTGCTCGGCTGCCTGCTGGGGGTGGCGCTAACGGGCATCGGGCAGGCCGGCCTGGCCGTGGCCTTGATGGCGCTGGCGTCCCTGGCCAGCGCCACCCAGGACATCGCGACCGACGGGCTGACGGCCGAGCATTGCCAGGGCCAGATGCTGACTCGCGCAAACGCGATCCAGGTGGGTGGCACGATGGTGGGTTTCTTTCTCGGGGGACCCGGTTGCCTGGCCCTCAGCGCCTACCTAGGCGAGCGCGGCGCGGTCGTGCTGCTGGCTGCCGTGGTTGCCTTCAGCCTTGTGATGGCGGGCTGCTGGCGTGAGCCGGTGGTGGCGGCCAACCCGCGCCAGCGCGCAGCCCTGCGGCATTTCTTTGCCCGCCGCGGCGCCTGGCCCCTGGTGGCGATGGCGGGGTTGTCGGCCACGACGGCGGTATCGGCCTATGGTTTGTCCAAACTGTTTTTGATCGATGCGGGCTGGGCTCCGGATGCGGTGGGGCGGTTGGGCATGGCCGCCGGCATGGTCACCATCGTGCTGGGTTGCGGGTTGGGCGCTTGGCTGATCGGGCGTCTGGGCGCGCGCACCACGCTGGCCCTGGGCTTGCTGTCCTGCGCGGCGGCGGCGTTGTCGTGGCTAAGCCTGGCCGGTGGCCGGCCCTTGCCGTTGACGGCGTTCGGGGCCCAGGCCTTGGGGGCATTCGGCGCGGGGGCGGCATCGGTGGCCCTGATGACGCTGGGCATGCGCTTTGCCCGCGCCGGCAATCAGGCCGGCACGGACATGACGGCGATTCAAAGCGCACGCGATCTGGGCGAGATCCTGGCCTCGGCCGGGATCACCGGGCTGGCGGCGCAGATCGGCTATGGCGGCGGTTTCGGCGTGGGCCTGGGGGTGGCCCTGTTCACGCTGGCGGTGCTGGCCCTGGCGTTCAAACGTTAAAGCGCCGGATCTGGCGGGTCGATCACTCGGCCTGGCAGACGTGCTGAGAGGCGAGGGGCGCGGGCTGCCCGTGCCCTGCGGCGCGCCGCGGGCTGCCCAGCAGCACCAGCAACAGGGCGGTCAATGCCAGACCTGCGCCGGCCAGGGGTACGGCGGCATAGCCGAGTCCGGCCGACAGCACCGCACCGCCGGCAGCCGCGCCGAGCGCATTGCCCAGATTGAAGGCGCCCACGTTCACGGATGACGCCAGGCCCGGAGCGCCGCTGGCTGCGCGCATCACCTGCATTTGCAGAGGGGGCACCACGCCGAACGCCGCCATGCCCCAGATCAGCAGGCCCAGGCCCGCGCCCAAAGGCGTACCTGCCAGCCAGGGAAAGAGCAGCATCATGATCATCAGCAGGCCGACGAACACCAGCAGGCTCTGACGCAGCGAACGATCCGCGAGCCGCCCGCCCAGCACATTGCCCAGCGTGAATCCCAGGCCGATCAAGACCAGCATCGCCGTCACGAAGCCGGCCGACGCCCCGGTCAGGGCAGCCAGCAAGGGCGCAATATAGGTATACAGAGCAAAGGTGGCGCCGGCAGACAGTACGGTGGTGGCCAATGCCAGCAGCACGGCGGGCTGGCGCAACACCGCCAGTTCTGCACGCACCTGGGGCCTGGCGCCAGCCTGGCCCGGCGGCAGCGCCAGGCGCAGGCCTGCCATGGCCAGCAGGCCCAGCCCCGCGGTGGCCGCGAAGGACAGCCGCCAGCCCAATGTCTGTCCCAGCCATGCAGCCGCGGGTACGCCGCCGATATTGGCGATGGTCAATCCCAGGAACATCGCTGCCACGGCGCTGGCCTGACGGTTCGGCGGCACCAGGCTGGCTGCCAGCAAGGAACCCAGGCCGAAGAAGGCGCCGTGGTTCAGGCTGGTGACCAGACGGGCCAGCAGCAGGGGCAGATAGCCTGGCGCCAGGGCGGACAAGGCGTTGCCCAGCGTGAAAATGGCCATCAACAAGATAAGCGCGCGGCGGCGCGGCCAGTGGGACAGGGCCAGCGTCATCAGGGGCGCGCCGATCATGACGCCCAGCGCGTAGGCGCTGACCAGCATGCCGGCGGCCGGAATCGACACCGACACGCCTTCGGCGATCTGGGGCAGCAGGCCCATGGGCCCGAATTCGGTGGTGCCGATGCCGAAGGCGCCGGCGGCCAGCGCCAGCAAAGGCCAGAAGGCGCGCGCTTGTGGGGAAGAGGCAGGAGAAGACATGGTGCTAGCCTGAAATCGGAGAGGGAATCAGTCTGGCGCTTTTGCCTTTGCCAAAAAAGAGGCTTATAAGATAAAGACTTTTGCTTCTGGTGCAAAAATGAAGATCACCCTGGAAGAGATCCAGGTCTTTCTCACCGTGGTCGACAGCGGTTCGCTGACGGCTGCCGCGCGCGAGCTGGGCCTGACGGTATCGGCGGCCAGCCGCAGCCTGGGTCGCCTGGAAGACAAGCTGCAGACGGAATTGCTGCGCCGGACCACGCGGCGCATGGTGCTTACCGAGGAGGGCAACTGCTTCCTATCGCAGGCACGCGCCATACAGCAGGCCGTGGAAAACGCCGAAGAAAACATGGCAGCCCTGCGCGGTCAACCCGCCGGTCGCTTGCGGGTGGATGCGGCCACGCCGTTCATGCTGCACGTCGTGGCGCCTCTGGTGCCGGGCTACCGGGAACGCCATCCGCTGATCGACCTGGAGCTGACCTGCAACGAAGGCGTGATCGATCTCCTGGAACAACGTACCGATCTGGCCTTGCGCATCGGTCCGCTCAAGGATTCCACCCTGCGCAGCCGCCTGATCGGCTATAGCCGGCTGCGGTTGCTTGCCAGTCCGGCCTATCTGCAACGCCAGGGCGTGCCGCGCCGCGCGGCCGACCTGGCCCGGCACACCTTGCTGGGCTTCAACCAGCCGGAGACGCTCAATCGCTGGCCTGTGCGGGGGCTGACGGCGGCCGTAAGCCCGGCGCTGCGCGTATCCAGCGGTGAAACGCTGCGTCAGCTTGCGCTGCACGGCGCGGGCATTGTCTGTCTCTCCGACTTCATGACGGGCGAAGATCGTGCCCAGGGGCGGCTGCTGCCGCTGCTTGAGAACCTGATGCCCGGCGCGCGCCAGCCGGTGCATGCGGTTTATTACCGCAACAGCGGCATCCCCGCCCGTATCGCCACGTTTGTCGATTATCTGGTGCAGGCCGTGCGCGACGGGCACGCACCGCTTGACCCGGTCGCCGCGCGCTAGGCGCGCCGGCGGCGCTTACACATGCTGGGGCTTGCCCCGACGGCGCGTGCGGGCCAGTTCTTCCAGCTCCGCGCGTGTCATCGAGTCATACATCTGTCGTGCCACCGGATGCAGGGATTGGGGCGAGGTTTCTCCGCGCTTGGCAGCCAGGGCCGCGCCGGCGGCTTTCTGTTGCGCTTGGGATTTGGCAGGCATGGCATGTCCTCCTTGCGTGACGGCGCGTTCGAAGTGATGCGCCAGACTCCAGCCTAGCGCGCCGCATCGCGGCTGGCCGTTACGCCCCGTAGCCGGATGCTTCCGATGACGCCAGCCTTCAGACGGGCAGTCCCGTTTCGCGCTTGACCTCCTGCAACGACAGCATGGACTCCACCGCGGCCACACCGGGCAGACTGCGCACCACGTCGCGTACGAAGCGACCGTATTCTTCCAGGTCGCTGGCCACGATCTGCAACAGATAGTCGGCGCTGCCGGAGATGTTGTGGCAGGCGACGATGCGCGGCAGGGTCTGCACCGCCCGCTCGAAGCGATCCGACAGGGCGCGGTCGTGGCTGCTGAAGCTGACCTGGGCAAAGGCGGTCACGCCCAGGCCGAGCGCGCGTTTGGACAACACGGCGCGGTAGCGCTCGATGTAGCCCTCGGTTTCCAGCCTGCGCAGGCGTCTTGCGCAGGGCGTTTCGCTCAGGTTGACCTGCTCGGCCAGGCGGCTGATCGGCAGGCGTCCATCCTGTTGCAGCGCCTGAAGAATGGCGCGATCGGTCCGGTCGAGATTTTCCAAGCCGCTTTCCTTCAAAAAATAGACCTTGAACAGTGTAATCCACTCAGTCTTGCCCTTTAATAGGTCTATAAAGCCAGATATCCGACGTTCATCAGGCGCATCATGACGGCCTTGTTTCGAGGTTTGAAGATGTTCTCGCTGTCGCTGTTGTCGCTATATATCGGGGCCTTGTTGATGATCTATGCGCTGCCGGGGCCCGATATGGCTCTGGTGCTGCAAACCAGCGTGGGGCGTGGCGTACGGCCCGGCATCGCCACGGCGGCGGGTCTGGCGATGGCGCGCATCGTGCATGTGGTGCTGTCGGCCTGCGGCCTGGCCGCCTTGCTTCAAAGCGCGCCCTGGCTGTATCACACGGTGCGGCTGGTGGGTGCGGCCTACCTGCTGTGGATTGCGATCCAGGTGTTCCGTTCCCCGCCGTTCCGCCTGGACGCTCCGGTGATGCCGGCTCCGCGCGCTTTGCGCGCCGCGCTGGGGCGCGGTTTTCTGGGCAATATGCTCAACCCCAAGGCCTTGTTGTTCTGCTCGGTCTTCCTGCCGCAGTTTCTGCAACCCGGCGCCGGCGCGGTATGGCTGCAGATGACCGTGCTCGGGGCCTTGTTGGTGGCAGTCGGGGTGGTGTTCGATCTGGCCCTGGTCTTCGGCGCCTTGCGCCTGGGACGCTGGCTGCGCAGCCATCCCCGCGCCCAGGCCGTGCAGCGCTGGGCGTTTTCCAGCGTGCTGCTTGGGTTTGCCTTGCGTCTGTCACTGGAATGACCTGGCCCGGCAGGTCGGGAACGCTTGGGTCAGGCTGCCGGCTCTGGCAAGATGGCTGTTCCGCATTCAAGGAACCGCAGCATGGACAGTGTTTCTCCTGCAAGCCTGCGCCGCGCCTGGGCGCTGCAGGCGCAATCGCATCCCTTGGTGGCCATCGGCCTGGGCCTGGGGCTGGTCGCCGTGGCGTGGTTGTGCGCCAGCAGCATCTATGAAGCCTTTACCGGCGAAAACCGCGCTCATGTCGGGCTGGCCCTGGCCGGCGGCATGGCAGGCTTTGCGGCGACCGCTGCGGGCGCGCTGGCGGCAGCCGTGTTCGGCCATGTGTCCACGCGCAGCCAGGACAGCATGTTGGGCTTTGCCGCCGGCATGATGCTGGCGGCCAGCGCTTTTTCCCTGATCCTGCCGGGGCTGGAGGCCGCCGCGCTGCAGGTGGGCGAAGGCCCCAGGGCTGCCGCGGTCGTGGTGCTCGGTCTGGGCCTGGGGGTGCTGCTGATGCTGGGGCTGGATTACTTCACGCCCCATCTGCATGAGGCCAGCGGCCAGCGCGGGCCTGACAGCGCCCGCGTGGGCGGGGTATGGCTGTTTGTGCTGACCATCGTGCTGCACAACCTTCCCGAGGGCATGGCCATCGGCGTCAGCCTGTCCAACGGCGACCTGGCCATCGGGCTGCCGCTCACCTCGGCCATCGCCATTCAGGACATCCCGGAGGGGCTGGCTGTGGCGATTGCCTTGCGTGCCATCGGCATGCCGCGGGGGCGGGCGGTGCTGGTGGCCATTGCATCCGGGCTGATGGAGCCGCTGGGCGCGCTCATCGGGGTGGGGATGGCCAGCGGCTATGCGCTGGCCTATCCGATCAGCATGGGCCTGGCTGCCGGCGCCATGATTTTCGTGGTGTCACACGAAGTGATACCCGAAACCCACCGCAACGGTCATGAAACCGCGGCCACCGTCGGGCTGATGGGGGGCTTTGCCGTGATGATGTTTCTGGATACCGCGCTGGGCTGAACGCGGCGCTCAAGGCGCTGCGTTGCGGCAGTCCTGCAGCGCGCGCTGATAACTCTGGACCATCACTTCGGTGGTCCAGGGATTCACGTTCGCGGGGTCGAACCCGCTCGCGTCCATGGCCTGGCGCACGCACGGCGACGTGGTGTCTACGGCCGCGGCATCCGGGGTCATCGGCGCGAGCTCCCTGGCTGCTTCCTGGTTGGGCCAGGCCGGCAGCAACGGCTGGCTGGCCGACACCATTACGCCACCGTGGCCCAGGCCCACGCCGCTGGCCCAGCCACCATGGCGTTGGCCGATGAACACGCCGCTGCCGCCATAAGGGCCATCGGCGGAGCCGAAGCCGGGCCCGAAAAATGGCCCACCCGAATAGCCGAAGCCATGGCCCAGCTGCAGGCCGCCCCAGTACATGCCGCCTGCCTGGGCGGGAGAGATCGTGCTGCTCAGCAAGGCCAGCATCACGCCGGCCGGGAAGGTCCGCAGTCTCATGAGAAGCCTCGTCGATGAAGGTCGGCCGCGCCAGGACCGATGCCGGGCCGCGCTTGTCAGGCCGGCCCGGGGAGCGCATCGTTTCAATGTAGCGCCGCTGCCGCGCAAAAGGGCTACCGGATGTGACTGCAGGGGCTGTGGCGCGCAGGCGTTACGATGGTCCTCGCCGGGCCGCCATCACGCAGGCAAGGCCTTGTGGGCGTCATCGTCGCGCAGATTGCGATGCGCCCTGCCTGTTTGTCGGAGAGCCTCATGCCCTGTCCCACCCCCCTCGCATTGCGCCCGGCCACCGAGGCCGATCTGCCGTTTCTGCTGACCTTGCGGCGTCTTGCCATGGATCCCCATTTGCGGCGCTGCGGCCTGCCGACGGACGAAGCGGCTCACCTGGCGCGGATCCGTCATCATTGGGACGCTGCCTGCATCGTGCTACGAGACGGCTTGCCGGTCGGCCTGTTCAAAGTGCGCGAGACGCCGCCGCATTGGCATCTGCTGCAATTGCAGATCCATCCCGACTGGCAAGGACAGGGCTTCGGCGAGGCCCTCTTGCGCGGCTTGCTGGTGCGTGCCCAGGCGCAAGCCTGCGAGGTGAGTCTGAACGTGTTGCGTGGCAATCCGGCCCGGCGGCTCTACGCGCGCCTGGGTTTCCGGCCTGCCGGGCAGGACGGGCCGCAGCTGGCAATGCGTTGGACGCCTGCCGCTTGAAGCGTGCGCGCTATGGGCCGAGCAGGCCGGCTGACGCAGGGGTTTGGGGAGCTCGATATACTCTGGCCCCAACCGAGCCCGCCGACGCGGCTGCCGACAATCCTTCCAGCTATCGCTATTTATTTTCTGCCTGATGACTTTCCATTCCACCGTACTTGCACGTCTTGCTGTTGTCCTGTCCCTTTTCCTGGCTTCTGTGTGCTCGGCTCAGACGGTGGCTCTGACCTTCAATGACGGCATGGATGAGCGCCAGGCAGCTTGGGCTCATTTGAATGGACAATTGCTGAAAGGCCTGGAGAAGTCCGGAATAAAGGCGGCTCTTTTTCCCTCGTTAAAGCATACGGGCTCCCGCATGGGACTGAAGATGGTGGCCGACTGGGGCAAGGCAGGGCATATGATTGGCAATCACACCGCGAGCCATTTCAATCTGTCCCGCAGCGATATCCGGTGGGAAGTCTTCGTCCGCGATGTCGAGGAGGCCGCTTACGTGCTGAGTCATGTGCCGGGTTACGTACGCATGCTGCGCTTTCCCTACTTGGATGAAGGCGACACTATGTCCAAGATCAGTGGCGTGCGGCGTTGGATGAAGTCCAACGGCTATCGCAACGCGCCGGCATCCATTGAGGCCAGCGACTGGTATTACGGCATGCTCTACGATGAACATGTGGGGGTTAGCAATGCCAAAACCTTGGAGAAGTTCCGAAAATACTATGTCGCACATCTGCTTGCCAGGGCAGGCTATTACGACGCCCTGGCCCGTCGGGTGCTGAAGAGAAGCCCGCCGCACGTGCTGGTGTTGCACACCAATCGGCTCAATGCGGATACGCTGCCTGCCATCGTGGCGGCCTTTCGCAGCAAGGGATGGCGCATCATTCCTGCTTCCAAGGCCTTTGCCGACCCGCTGTATGCACAGCAGCCAAACCTGGCGCCGGCGGGCGGAAGCATCATCTGGCAGCTCGCCGTGATTAAGAAAATCCCCGGTCTGCGTTACCCCGCCGAGCGTTCCGCCTACGAAGTGCCGGGGCTCAAGGCGGCAGGGCTACTGACTAAAGGCGAGGTCGAGCGGTTGGCCGCCCGGCAGGCGGCCCGGCGGCAATAGCAGCGCCGGCCTCCATGTCAAACCTGGGGGATGCTGCACGGGCGGCGTAAAAAAAACGGAGGCCGTAGCCTCCGTAAGGGGAGCGCCCAATCGGGCGGACTTGCGCAGCAGCCAGAAAGAACCCGGGCAGGCGCCTCTGCGGGGAGGCCGCGAGCCGGAGTGCGTCGGCTGCTTGGCTACTGTGGACGATTTCCGGCGATGGCTGTCGACGGGCGAGGTTCAATCAGACCGTCTTCCCGGTGTATCGGGCGGCCCCGAGGGTCGGCGGCAGCGGTTATGCTTCGCGCCATGGATATTGAAATCAATGAAGAGTTGCGCACCTACATCGATCCGCTGACGCCGGACGAGTTTGCGGCGCTGGAACAAAGCATCCTGGCCGAAGGTTGCCGGGATGCGCTGGTGCTGTGGGGCAATGTGCTGGTTGACGGGCACAACCGTTATGAGATCTGCACCCGCCACGGGCTGGAGTTCCGGACCATGCAGAATCCCCGCTTCCGGTCTTTCGATGATGTGCGGCTGTGGATGATCGACAACCATCTGGGGCGCCGCAGCGTGTCGGATTACCAGCGTGGCGTGCTGGCCCTGCGCAAGAAGCAGATTCTGCAGATGCGTGAAGCCCCGCCCGAGGGCGAGGCGCGGGCGTCCAGCGCCGAGCCGGTGGCCGTGCCCACCCGCCAGGAGCTGGCGCGCGAAGCCCGGCTGAGCAGCAATACGCTGGCGCAGATCGAACGTATCGAGCAACGCGCGGTGCCCGAACTGGTGCACGCCGTGCGTAGCGGCGATATCTCGATCAATGCGGCAGCGGCCGTGGCCAGCCTGCCGCAGGAGCGCCAGCAGGCGGCCGCCCAGGGCGGCAAGCAGAATCTGCGGGAAGCCGCCCGGCAGGCGCGCGAGGCGTTGCAGGCCGCGCGCTATGCCGCGCAGTTGCGCAAGCAGGCCGAGGCCCAGGAGCAGGCCGCACAGGCAGGCCAGACGCCGCCTGATGCCGCCGTGCCTCCCTGGGAGGACGCTCCGGTGGAGGACTATCCGGCCGAGGTGCGTCGCCTGAACGGCGTGATCGTCCGCCTGACCGAAGAGCGCGATGCGCTCAAGAAAAAAGTGATGCAGCTCAGCATCGCCCTGGCGGAAGCCCGCCGTGGCGATGCCTGAGGGGCGTCAGCCGCAGCGTACGGCGCTGACCTTGCCCTGACCATCGATGATGATGTTCACGCGCATGGGGTTGTATTCCAGCGTCATGACCTGACCGGGGCGCAGCACCCGCAGGGCGCTCGATTGGCTGCCCTTGCGGATATCGTCACCCAGGCTGTCGGTGTAGGTTTTGCCGACCTGTTTCTGCATGGCTTCGGCGTCGCAGGTCTTGTCGCCGGCGGCGCGGGCAGTCGCCGAAGACGAGGAGGACGTGTTCTGGCTGGCGCAGCCGGCCAGTGCGGCAGCGAGCATCAGGGGCAGCAGTTTGCGGTACATGAAAACTCCTTGAGACGGAAACATGGACTCGGGGCACGCCTGTCGATGATAGTGGAGCGCGCGTCGTTGTACACGGCGCGCGTCCACAAGAGAGACGGCCGGCGTCTCTTTCAGCGCGCCTGACGGCGCTGGCGCACGGCCTGGGCCAGATCCTGCAGCACCGGTTCGGTCTGTTCCCAGCCGAGGCAGGCGTCGGTGATGGATACCCCATGCGCCAGGGGCTGGCCGGGCTTGAGATCCTGGCGGCCGGGTTGCAGATTGCTTTCGATCATGAGCCCGGTGATGCGGGTTTCGCCGGCGGCGATACGCGCGGCGATGTCGCGCGCCACGTCGACCTGGCGCTCATGCGATTTGTTCGAATTGGCGTGCGAGCAGTCCACCATGACCTGCTCGCGCAGGCCGGCCTTGCGCAGGACGTCGCAGCAGGCCTGGACGCTGGCTTCGTCATAGTTGGGGCCGGACTTCCCGCCCCGCAGGATCAGATGGGTGTCCGCATTGCCGCGCGTCTCGAAGATGGCCGCCGTGCCCATCTTGGTCATGCCCATGAAGGCGTGGGCGGCGCCGGCGGCGACGATGGCATCGGCGGCAATCTGGGCGCCGCCGTCGGTGCCGTTCTTGAAGCCCAGCGGGCAGCTCAGGCCCGAGGCCAGCTGGCGGTGGCTGGGGCTTTCGGTGGTGCGTGCGCCGATGGCGCCCCAGGCAATGAGGTCGGCGATGAACTGCGGGCTGAGCAGGTCGAGGAATTCGGTCGCGATAGGCAGGCCCACCCCGGAGATTTCCAGCAGCAGGGCGCGCGCGCGGCGCAGGCCCTCGTTGATGCGGAAGCTGCCGTCCAGGCGTGGATCGTTGATCAGGCCTTTCCAGCCCACCGTCGTGCGGGGCTTCTCGAAGTACACCCGCATGACGATCAGCAGCTCGTTCTGCAGGCGGTCGGCGCTGGCCTTGAGCAGCCGCGCATACTCCATGGCCTGGGCGTGATCGTGGATGGAACAGGGGCCCACCACGACGATGAGGCGGTCGTCGCGTCCATGCAGCACATCGGCGATGGCCGCGCGGCTGCGTTCGACCAGGTCTTGCACGGCCGCCGGCGTGGGCAGTTCGTCCAGCAGCAGGGCCGGCGAGATCAGTGGACGCACCGCGCCGATGCGGGTGTCGTCGATACGCGTGGTGTCGTGAGTGGAATCGGCCTGACCGGCTTCCCGGTCATGCGAGGCGTCGTCAATGCGGGTCAAAGCAGTTCTCCGAGCGCGCGGGCGCAATAGCCTGCCATTATCGCACTTTGGCGCGCGCCGCCCCAGACTGCGCACCCGGCCGTGCGCTTTGGCTGCGCCATGCGCATGGCCAGGACGCCCGGCACGAGGCCCATCCACACGCGCTGGACCACGACGATCGGTCCCGCCATCAAGCGGATCGGAACGTTGAGGCGGGTGGTCCTGCATAAAATCCGGAATCGGCGCTCGGGCCGGCGCATTGTCCGGTGGCGGGCCGGTGAACGGCGGCAGCGGCGGTCGGTCGTTGCTTACGCTTGGCGTGCCTGTAAAAACACAGCCCGCCGCAAGAGGGCGGCGGGCTCAGAGCGCAGGCGGGGCAGGGCCTTGCGGCCCGCGCCGGTCTGCGGCGCGTCAGTCTGCGACGGGCGTGCGCATGGTGACGAACTCTTCGGCGGCGGTCGGGTGTATGCCGATGGTTTCGTCAAAGACGCGCTTGGTGGCGCCGGCCTTGAGCGCCACGGCCAGGCCCTGCACGATCTCGCCGGCATCCGGGCCGACCATGTGGCAGCCCAGCACGCGGTCGGTATCGGCGTCCACCACCAGTTTCATGAGCGTGCGTTCCTGGCAGTCCGTAAGCGTCAGCTTCATGGGCCGGAAGCGGCTTTCGTAGCGTTTGACGCGGTGGCCGCGTTCGATGGCCTGTTCGGTGGTCAGCCCCACGGTGCCGATGTTGGGCAGGCTGAAGACGGCCGTCGGGATAAGGTCGTAGTCCACGGGACGATATTCTTCGGGGCGGAACAGGCGACGGGCCACGGCCATGCCTTCGGCCAGGGCCACGGGCGTGAGCGGCATGCGGCCGATGATGTCGCCGATGGCCAGAATCGACGGCTCAGTGGTCTGGTACAGGTCATCGACTTCGATGAAGCCGCGCTCGTCGAGTTTGACGCCGGTATTCTCCAGACCCAGGTTATCCAGCATCGGGCGGCGGCCCGTGGCGTAGAACACGCAGTCCACTTCGAGTTGCGAGCCGTCCTGAAGGGTGGCGGCCAGGGTGCCGTCGCTCAGCTTGTCGATGCGGGTGACTTCGGTGCCGAAGCGCAGCGCCATGCCCTTTTTCTGCAGTTCGTCGCGCAGGTGTTCGCGTACGCCCTGGTCAAACCCGCGCAGGAACAGCTCGCCCCGGTAGGACAGGGTCGTGCTGGCGCCCATGCCGTTGAAAATGGAGGCGAACTCGACGGCGATGTAGCCGCCGCCGACCACCAGCACGCGGCGGGGCAACTGCTTGAGGTAAAAGGCCTCGTTGGAGGTGATGGCGTGTTCCTTGCCCGGGATGTCGGGCACGAAAGGCCAGCCGCCAGTGGCGATCAGGATACGCTCGGCGGTGTGGCGACGGCCATTGACCTCAACCGTGTGCGCATCGATCAGGCGGGCGTGGCCTTCATGCAGGGTCACGCCGCTGTTGACCAGCAGATTGCGATAGATGCCGTTGAGGCGTTCGATTTCGCGGTTCTTGTTGTCGATCAGGGTGTGCCAGTCGAACGTCGGGTGGCCGGCGCTCCAGCCAAAACCGCTGGCCTGTTCGAAGTCGTCACTGTAGTGGGCGGCGTAGACGAGCAGCTTCTTGGGCACGCAGCCGACGTTGACACAGGTGCCGCCGAGGTAGCGGCTTTCGGCCACTGCCACGCGGGCGCCGAAACTCGCTGCAAAACGGGCCGCGCGCACGCCACCAGAGCCTGCACCGATCACATAAAGGTCGAATTCGAATGCCATGAGTATCCTTGTCACGAGGCCGGCGGTGCCGGCGACCGGGTGCTATTAAACCGCGTTCGCCGCAGTCGTCCAAATCGTGGCCATCGCCAGGCCTATCGCGAGGCCTGGCGCGCCTGTCTGGCCAGGCGCGCGAGCGTCGCGGCGAGCGTCTCGAAGCGCTCGCTGGCAGTGTTGCCATAGCCCAATACCAGGCCATTGTCCGGGGACGCCAGGGAAAATGTGGACAGGGCTTGCGGTTGCATGCCATAGGCTGGCGCCGAGGACGCAATGCGGCGGTCGTCGTAGCGCTCAGGCAACCTGACGGTCAGGTGCAGGCCGCTCTGACCGCCCAGCACTTCGTGCTCCACATCAAAGCGTTGCGCAAGCGCCTGGCGCAGGGCCTGCTGGCGCTCCCGGTAAAGCCGCCGCATGCGACCCAGGTGGCGGCTGAACTCGCCGTTCTCGATGAAGTCGGCCAGCGCCAGTTGCTGATGCCGCTGGCCGCCGCGCAGCAGTTCGGCGGCGGGCGTCTGGCACACCTCGGCCAGGGAGGCGGGCAGCACCAGGAAGCCCACTCTGAGCGCTGGAAACATCGTCTTGCTGAAACTACCCACATACAGCACAGGCGCGTCGGGAGTCATGCCTTGCATGGCGGCGATGGGTTCGCCATGGTGGCGGAATTCGCTGTCGTAATCGTCTTCGATGATCCAGCATTGATGGCGACGGGCCTGGGCGATCAAGTCGAGCCGGCGCGCGGCGGGCATGACCCCGCCGACCGGGTACTGGTGGGAGGGCGTAACGTAGATCATGCGTGGCGGCGCTTGCCAGTCTGCGGCGGTCAGGGCCAGGCCCTCATGATCGACCGGCTTGGCAATGACCCTGAGGTCGGCCGCGTGGAAAGCCGTTTTGGCCCCCCGATAGCCGGGATCCTCGACCCAGGCCGCCTCGCCCGGGTCGGCCAGCAATCGCACGCAAAGCGCCAGCGCCTGTTGGGTACCCTCGGTGATGAAGATCTGTTGCGGCGTGCAGCGCACCCCCCGGGCGACGCCCAGGTAGCGGGCCAGGCTGGTGCGCAGCGCCATCTCGCCGGCCGGGTCGCCATAGGCGAGCGTCTCGGGGCCGGTGCGCAGGGCGCGCTCCAAGGCCCTGCGCCAGGCGGCCATGGGGAAGTGCGACAGCGCGGGTTGCCCGGCGCGCAGGGCCAGATAGGGGCCGTTGGCGCGCGAGGTCGCCGCCAGCCGCGTCGTGCGCTGCGCCAGGCGCGGCGTGGCGGTCGCCTGCGCGGGGGCAGCAGGG
The DNA here is from genome assembly GCF_900078335.1 of Bordetella trematum. Lineage (GTDB taxonomy): Bacteria > Pseudomonadota > Gammaproteobacteria > Burkholderiales > Burkholderiaceae_B > Bordetella > Bordetella trematum. The sequence goes on along the minus strand of NZ_FKBR01000034.1, from coordinate 54,169 downwards.
GCCGGTCGCAGGTGCAGGGCGGCTACGCGGGTGCCCTGGCGGTCAGCCACCAGATAGCCTTCGGCGGCCAGGTGTTCGTAGGCAAAGCTGACCGTATTGCGGGAGATCGCCAGCGCGGCGGCCAACTGACGTGTCGCCGGCAGGCGCGCTCCTGCCGGCAGCTGGCCGTGCAGAATGGCGTCCTTGAGACGTTGTTGCAGTTGACGCTGCAACGCACCGGCCTGCGCGTGCAGGGGGGCATCGAGCAGCAGTTGCTGGGTCAGGGCATCGGTCACTATCGTGGCACCAGTAAATAGTCATGATATGGCGCTTTTCATGATGCCACGATCTTGCCTACAGTGGCGACATCGAGCTTTCCTCTGTCTCCTGGAGTCCACAATGGTGATGCGCAATGCCTTCGATCAACCCATCGGCGATCCCTTGCCCGACTGGCAGCCTCGTCCCCGGCCGCCACGCAGCCCGATTGCCGGGCGGCTGTGCCGGCTGGAGCCGATGGCGCCCGAGCGCCATGCGCAAGCGCTTTTTGAGGCCTATCGCCAGGCGCCGGACGCGCGCGCCTGGACCTATCTGGGCGTGGGGCCATTCGAGACCCTGGCCGAGTACCAGGCTCATTGCGAGCGCATGGCCGCCAGCCAGGACCCGCTGCATTTCGTGGTGATCGACCAGGCCAGCGGCCGGGCGGTCGGCACCCTCGCGCTGATGCGCATCGATCCGGCCAATGGCGTGGTCGAGGTCGGGCACGTGACTTTTTCGCCCTTGCTGCAGGGTACGGCGCTCTCGACCGAGGCGCAGTTCCTGCTGATGCGCCGGGTCTTTGACGAGCTGGGTTATCGCCGTTACGAGTGGAAGTGCGACAGCCTGAACGAGCCGTCGCGTCGCGCCGCCGGGCGCCTGGGCTTTCTGTTCGAGGGCATTTTCCGCCAGGCGACGGTCTATAAAGGGCGCTCACGCGATACCGCCTGGTATTCCTTGCTGGACGGCGAATGGCCGGCGGTCAAAGCGGCATTCGAGCGCTGGCTGGAGCCGGGCAACTTCGACGCCGACGGCCGCCAGCGCGAGCGCCTGATCACGCGCGCGGCCTAGCGAAGGGGCTCAGGGCAGTTCGGCCGGGTGGTTGTCCAGCGCCTGGCCGATCTGCTGGCGCAGATCCCATTCTTCCAGCTGGGCGCTGATGGGCCCGTAGTAGGCCCCGTCGCGCACCACGTAGATGGCGGGCAGGTGGAAGACTTCGTAGCGCTGCACCAGGCCGCCGTTGCGTGCCGCATCGACCCAGAAAAGCTGGTCGGCGGGCAAGGCCATGGCGGGCAGCCGCTGCTGTGCCAGGCGGCAATTCGGGCAGGACTGGCTGTGAAACACCAGCAGCGATACCCCCTGGGCGTCGAGCAGTTGACGGTCGGCGGTGCCGTCGTCGAGATCGCGTTCATCCATGATGTCAGGCCAGCCTGGCGTCCAGTTGCAGCAGGGTTTCGTAGAGGACTCGCGTGCCGTCGAGCAGTTGCGCGGGCTCGATCCATTCCTCCGGGCAATGGCTGCGGCCATTGAGGCAGGGGATGAAAATCATGCCGATCGGCCCGGTCGGCGCCATGTACATGGCGTCATGGCCGGCACCGCTGGGCAGGCGCATGCTGGCATAGCCCAGGTGCTCGGCCGCTGCCTGCACGGCGTCCATCACCACGGCAGAGCAGTCGGTCGGTTCGGCGCGCGACAGTGGCTCGCTTTCCACCCGCAGGCGCAGGGCGGTCAGTTCGTCGGCGGTCTGCGCCAGCAAGTCGGGGATGAAGTCATCCAGGATGGCGGGGCTGTCGCTGCGTACCTCCAGCGTCATCTCCACCCGTCCGGGCACCGCGTTGGCGGCATTGGGCGTCATGGCCAGCCAGCCGACGGTCGCCACCACGTAGTGAGGCTTGCCGGCCAGCGCGCTGGCACGGCGCTGGGCGGCATCGATCAGGCGTGCCGCACCGACCAGCGCGTCTCGGCGGATGTCCATCGGCGTGGTGCCAGCATGGTCGGGTTGGCCCAGCACCACGATGCGGGCGCGGCGGATGCCGACGATATTGGTCACCACGCCGATGGGCAGTCCGCGGCTCTCCAGCACCGGACCCTGTTCGATATGCAATTCCACGAAGGCCGCCGTGTCGCCGGCCCCGCGCAGCGGGGCGCCCAGCCGCCCGGGGTCGCCGCCGACGCGCGCCAGGCCCTGGGCCAGGGTCTCGCCCTGCGGGTTGCGCGCGGCCAGCATGTCTGCCGTCAGATTGCCGCTGATGGCCCGGCTGCCGACACAGGAAATACCGTAGTCGCTGGGTTCTTCGGACAGGAAATCGATCACCTCGAAGGGGTGTTCGAGCACCCGTCCCTGTTCCTGCAGGGTATGCGCGACTTCGATGCCCGCCAGCACTCCGATGATGCCGTCGAAACGACCGCCTTCCATGACGGTGTCGCAATGCGACCCGGTCACCAGCGGCTTGCGGTCCGGGTTGCGGCCGGCACGCCGGCCGACGAGGTTGCCCGCGGCATCGAGATGGGTCGTCAGGCCGGCCGCCTCGAACTCGGACTTCAGCCAGGCGCGCGCCTGATCGAAGAGGGGGCTGAAGGCCCGCCGGGTCCAGGGCTTGCCCGGTTCGGTCAGGCTGGCAAGGGTTTGTACTCGGCCCCACAGGCGTTCGGCGTTCAGGGGCGGGAAAGCGTCAGGGTTCATGGACGGCAACAGGCGGGCAGTGTCAGGTTGGCCGATTATGTCATAGGGCTGATACGGGCTCTGGCCCGTGGCGAAGCCTTGGCTGGCATAGGTGCAACCGGATATGTTGTGGCTTGGCTGGGGGGCCGCGCGACAAGTATGATGGCCGCTTTGCCGGCGCGCGCATTGCCGCCGCGAGGCTGTCCGCGCGACCCGGTAAACGGGTACGCCCAGGTCTGCCATCTTGCCGACCGTATCCCCCCGTTACGCAGGAGATCCTGCCCATGCAAGCAAGAACCGAAGCCTCCCTCCCGTCGCTGAATGTGCCGGCCTATGTGCGCCATCCGCGCCTGATCGAATGGGTACAGACCATCGTGGCGTTGACCCAGCCCGAACGTGTGGTCTGGTGCGACGGATCCCAGGAAGAATATGACCGTCTGTGCGAGCAGATGGTGCAGGGCGGCACGATGCGCCGCCTCAATCCGCAGAAGCGCCCCAATTCTTATCTTGCCTGTTCCGATCCGTCGGATGTGGCCCGCGTGGAAGACCGCACCTTCATCTGCTCGCAGAATCAGGAGGATGCCGGGCCCACCAACAACTGGGTCGCGCCGGCAGAAATGCGCGCCACGATGCAGGGCTTGTTCGAAGGCGCGATGCGCGGGCGCACGCTGTATGTCGTGCCTTTCTCGATGGGGCCGCTGGGCTCGCCTATCGCCCATATCGGCGTGGAGCTTTCCGACAGCCCCTATGTCGTGGTCAACATGCGCATCATGACCCGCATGGGCCGTGCGGTCTGGGACGTGCTGGGCGAGGATGGCGCTTTCGTGCCTTGCGTGCACAGCGTCGGCATGCCGCTGGAGGCCGGCCAGGCGGATGTCCCCTGGCCCTGCAACCCGGTGAAGTACATCGTGCATTATCCCGAGACGCGCGAAATCTGGAGTTTCGGCTCGGGTTATGGCGGCAATGCCTTGTTGGGCAAGAAGTGTTTTGCCTTGCGCATCGCCTCGACCATGGGGCGGGACGAAGGCTGGCTGGCCGAGCACATGCTGATCCTGGGCGTTACGTCGCCGAAGGGGCGCAAGTACCACGTGGCGGCGGCTTTTCCGTCGGCTTGCGGCAAGACCAACTTTGCCATGCTTATTCCGCCGGCGGGCATGGATGGCTGGAAGGTGACCACCATCGGCGATGACATCGCCTGGATCAAACCCGACGCTCAGGGGCGCCTGCGCGCGATCAACCCGGAAGCCGGCTATTTCGGCGTGGCTCCCGGCACCAGCGAGAAAACCAATCCCAACGCCATGGCCACCTTGCGGGCCAACGTGATCTTTACCAACGTCGCTCTGACCGATGATGGCGACGTCTGGTGGGAAGGCATGACGCCGACGCCGCCGGCGCATCTTATCGACTGGCAGGGCCAGGACTGGACGCCGGAGATTGCGCGGGAAACCGGCCGCAAGGCCGCGCATCCCAACGCCCGTTTCACCGCGCCCGCCTCGCAGTGCCCTTGCATCGACCCGGAATGGGAGAATCCGCAGGGCGTGCCCATCGATGCCTTTATTTTCGGGGGGCGGCGTTCCAATACGGTGCCCCTGGTCAGCGAGGCGCGCAATTGGGTCGAGGGGGTCTACATGGCCGCCACCATGGGTTCCGAGACCACCGCAGCCGCCGCGGGCCAGCAAGGCGTGGTGCGGCGCGATCCGTTCGCCATGCTGCCTTTCTGCGGCTACAACATGGCCGATTATTTCAATCACTGGCTGAGCGTGGGCGAGCGCCTGGCCGCGCAAGGCGCTGTTCTGCCCCGCATCTATTGCGTGAACTGGTTCCGCAAGGGTCCCGATGGCAAGTTCGTCTGGCCGGGATTCGGCGAGAACATGCGCGTGCTGAAATGGATGCTGGCGAGACTGGATGGCAGTATCGGCGGGCAGGAACAGCACTTCGGCATTTCACCGGCCTATGGCGACATCGACTGGACCGGGCTGGAGTTCACGCCCGATCAGTTCGCGCAGGTGATTTCGGTCGACGCGCCCGCCTGGCAGGAGGAGCTGGCGCTGCATGACCGCCTGTTCGAGCAGTTGGCGGGCCGCCTGCCGCCGGCGCTGCCGCAGACCCGCAACGAGATCGAGCGCCGCCTGGCCGGCTGATGATGCCGCAGCGTAGACCCATGCCGCCCGATGGCGGCTATTTCTGCCTGCGCGGCGTGGCCGCGCCGGGTTTCGAACCGGTGGACCTGGATCTGGCGCGCGGCGAGTGCGTGGCCATCATGGGGGCTTCGGGGGCGGGCAAGTCGCTCTGCCTGCGCCAGTTGGCGGACCTCGATCCCGGCGCGGGCGAGATCTGGCTGGACGGCACGGCCCGCAGCGCCCTGAGCGGGCCGGCCTGGCGTCGCCGGGTGGTGTATTGCCAGGCCGAGGCTGGCTGGTGGGATGACGCCGTGGCTGCGCATTTTCCCGATCGGCAGGCCCTGGCTCCCCTGATGCAGGCCCTGGGCCTGCGCGCCGGTCTGCTGCAGGCCCAGGTGCACGAGCTGTCGACAGGCGAGCGTCAACGCCTTGGGCTGGCGCGTGCGCTGCTGTTGCAGTCGCCGGTCTTGCTGCTCGATGAGCCTACCGCTGCGCTGGATGAGGTGGCGACCGGGCAGGTCGAACACCTGCTGCGCGAACGACAGCGCGCCGGCGCCGTACTGGTCATGGTGACCCACAACGCCGCCCAGGCCGAACGGCTGGCCGCCAGGCAGTTCCGCGTCCAGGATCGCAGGCTGGTGGCGCTATGACGGCAGCGGTTTCCGTGGCGGGGGTGCTGCCCCTGCAGGCCAGCGATCTGCTGATTGCCGCCTCCCTGGTGCTGGTCAGTGCCGGCATTTCCTTCGTCATGCGGCTGCACATGGAGCGGCGCATTCTCTGGGCGGCGCTGCGCAGCGTGGTGCAGCTCATGCTTGTCGGCTACCTGCTGCGGGCGGTGTTCGCGCACGCCTCGCCCTGGCTGACGATCTCGGTCGCGCTGGTGATGATGGCCCTGGCCGCGCGTGAGGTGGCCGCGCGGCCAGGGGAGCGCCTGCGCCGTGGCGGCAACGCGGGCATCGGTGCTTTGGCGGTGGTGAGCACCACGGCGGTCACGGCGCTCTTCATCCTGTCGACCGCCTTGCGTCCTGACCCCTGGTACGACCCGCGCTATCTCATTGCGCTGGTGGGGATTGTGCTGGGCAGCGTGCTCAATGCGGCCAGCCTGTCGCTGGACAATATGCTGGCCGGGGCGCGCCGGGAGCGGGCCGGCATCGAGGCGCGCATCGCGCTGGGCGCCAGCAGCGCGCAAGCGTTCGCCCGCCTGATGCGCGAGTCCGTCAGGCGTGGCCTGGTACCGGCCATCAACCAGATGGCCGCAGCCGGGATCATTACCTTGCCGGGCATCATGACGGGCCAGATCCTGGCAGGCATGGACCCGGTCGAGGCGGTCAAGTATCAGATCCTGCTGCTCTTTCTGTTGTGCGGCGCGAGCGCGCTGGCGGCCATCGGCACGGCCTGGCTGGCCATGCGCCGTCTGAGCGACGGGCGTGCCCGCCTGCGTCTGGATCGTCTCCATGGGCACTGAATCTTCCGCGGCCACGCGGGTGGCGGGGTTTGCGCCGGTGGCGAACGCCGATGCGCGCATCCTGATTTTGGGCACCATGCCCGGCGTCGTGTCGCTGACCGAGGCGCGTTATTACGCCAACCCGCGCAATGCCTTCTGGCCCATCGCCGCGCAGTTGTTCGGCGTGTCCCAGGCCTTGCCCTATGAGGCGCGCCTGCAGGCATTGCGTCAGGCAGGGGTGGCGCTCTGGGACGTGCTGGCCGATTGCGAGCGGCCAGGCAGTCTGGACGCAGCGATCGTGTCGGCCACCGCCGTGCCGAACGACTTCGGCGCCTTCTTCGCCGGGCATCCGGCCTTGCGGATCGTGGGCTTCAATGGGGCGCGCGCCGCCCAGCTTTACCGCCGCCATGTGCTGCCCGCGCTGGGATCGCAAGCTCCGGCCTTGCGTTATGTGGCGCTGCCGTCCACCAGCCCGGCGCATGCCGCCCAGGGTTTCGAGCAGAAACTCGCCGCCTGGCGGGTCCTGCTGGAGGGCGGCGACGGCTAGCCGGCCCGCATTTCAAGGGTGGAACGCTCCAGGAAGCGCTCGAAGGCGCTCAGGAAGGCTTGTTCGGCGGCGCTGAGTTTGCGCGCACCATGCCAGGTCAGGAAGACGTCCATCTCTGCGACCGGTTGCTCCGGCGGCAGACGCCGTAACTCGCCGGCCTGGACGTCCTGGCCGATCAAGTGTTCCGGCAGGCAGCTCAGCCCCAGGCCCGCGATCACCATGCGGCGGATTTCCTCGATATAAGGCGAGGTGCCGATGATGCGGCCGGTAAATCCCTGCTGGTCGCGAAAGATCGTCAATGGCGAGAGCGTGTCGCCCAGCTGATCGCTGGCGAAACAGATGAAGTTCTGGTCGCGCAATTCGTCGAGCTGCACCTGGCGGCGCGCAAACAGCGGGTGGTTGCGTCCGCAGACCAGCACATAGCGATGGCGCAGGAAGAGCCGGCGCTCCAATACCTCGATGGGCTGGCGGCACAGGCAAAGCCCCAGGGCGGGCAGGCGTTTGGTCAGGCTGTCGAGGATCACGGCGCTGGGCATGACGTCGACGTTGTATTCCACCTGGGGATAGCGGCGGTGGAACTGCGTCAGGAAGTCGTCATAGGCAGCGCTCTGTATCTTGCTCATGACCAGCAGGCGCAGGGTGCCGGCCACTTCGTGCTGTTCGGTGGCTGCGGCTTCGTCGATGCGGGCCACCATGCCGTACATTTCGCGCGCCAGCCGATAGATTTCCTCGCCCAGGCCGGTGAGGCGGAATTCGCCGTGACGGCGGTAGAGCAGCAGGCCGCCGACGGCTTCCTCCAGCCGCTTGAGAGCCTGGCTGACTGCCGGCTGGCTCAGGTGCAGGGCGCCGGCGGCGCGCCCGACGCCACGCTCCTGCACCACGAACATGAAGGTGCGCAGCAGGTTCCAGTCCAGGCGTTCGGGGGCCAGGGGAGAGGCGGGTTTCTTGGGCGGCGGCGTCGGGGGCATGGCAGATGAAAAAAAGGCGGCCCGAGGGCCGCCTTTGCTGGGAGGGCGGCTCGCTCAGGCGCGGGCCAGGCCGTTGAAGAAACGCTCGGCGTTGTCTTCGAGGCCTTCGATATAGTAGCCGCCTTCCTGCACGATCAGGGTGGGCAGGCCCAGGGCGCCGATGGCCTGACCCAGGCGGCCGAAACCGTCCGCGCTCAGCGCGACGACCGATTGCGGGTCTTTTTCGTAGACGTCGAAACCCAGCGAAAGCACCATCGCATCGGGCTGGAACAGCGCGATCGCGCGGCGCGCCTGGTCCAGGCGGTCAAAGAACACGCCCTCGGGCGAGCCGTGCGGCATGGGCAGGTTGATGTTGAAGCCCAGGCCTTCGCCGGCGCCGCGCTCGTCTTCATAGCCGGCGACCACCGGATAGAAGTTCTCGGGGTCGCCATGGATGGAGATGTACAGCACGTCATTGCGCTCGTAGAAGATCTCCTGGATGCCCTGGCCGTGGTGCATGTCAGTATCGAGCACCACGACGCGGCCGAAGCGCTGGCGCAGCATCTGCGCGGCAATGGCGGCATTGTTCAGGTAACAGAAGCCGCCTGCCGCGTCGCGCCGGGCGTGGTGGCCGGGCGGGCGGCACAGCGCATAGGCCTGGCGCTCGCCGTCGAGCAGCGCCTGGGCGCCGGCGATGGCGCATTGCGCGGCCCAGTAGGCGGCGCGCCAAGTGTTGGGGCCGACCGGGCAGCTCCCGTCGGCCAGATAGCGCGCGGCCTGGGCCAGGACGCCACGCAGGGCATTCGGTTCGCGCACGAACACGTTGGAGACGACTTCATCACCCCAGTCCTGCGGCAATTGCTTCCAGCGCGGATGGGCCTCCTGCAGAAAGCGCAGATAGTCCAGCGCATGCACGGCGCTGATGGGGCCGGCGCCGGCGTCAGCCGGTTCGATCAGCTCGAACCGCAGTTTGCGCACGCCCTCGACCAGCGCGTCCAGGCGGGCCGGCACTTCCTGGGGCTTGCGCATCATGCCCCGCGAGAAGTAGGTCTGCGGGTGATGCAGCTTCTGGTCCGGATGGTAGAAAGTCTTCATGGGTTCAATCCTTGAGAAACAGTTCAGGCGGCCGCGTCATGTTGACGCCGGGTGGACAGGAACAGCACCGACAGCATGGATAGCAGCGACAGGGCGCTGAACAGCAGCGCCAGCGGCCACCATTGTCCCTTGAAGCTCTGCGCCAGGATGGTGCCGACAATCGGGGTGAGGCCGCCAAAAATGGCGCCCGACAGCTGATAGGCCATCGAAATGCCGGTATAGCGGATGCGGGTCGGGAAGCTGTCGCTGACGTAACCGGCGATCACCGCGTAGTAGGCGCCGATGAACAGCACCGCCAGGCCCACGCCCAGCGTGAGCGAAGTGCGCGAGCCCATGTCCACCAGATTGAACATGACATACGGCGTGAAGATCGACAGGAAAGAGGTGATCAGCAGGAAGCGGCGGTAGCCGATGCGCGAGCCGATGTAGGCGGACAGCGGCGTGATGAAGAACTGCATCACCGACACCAGCAGCAGGCTGTCCAGCACCAGCGCGCGCGACAGGCCGACATACTGGGTGGTGTAGGCGAGCATGAAGGTGCTGGTGAAGTAAAACCCGGCGATGCCCAGCACGTTCGCGCCAATGGCCAGCGCCAGCATGCCGGGCGCGCCGCGCAGCACTTCCAGCAACGGCGCCGATTCGCGCGCCTGGCGGGCAGCGCTTTCCTTGGCTTTTCGCTCCTGCTCGGCCAGAAAGTCCGGCGACTCCTTGACGCTGACGCGGATGGCGAAACCCACCACCAGCAGCGCAGCGCTGAACAGGAAGGGCACGCGCCAGCCCCAGCTCATGAAGGCGGCGTCATCCAGCGAGGTCACCAGCTTGAACATCAGCATCGACAGGATCAGGCCGGCCGGGCTGCCCAGCTGCGCAAAAGAGGCGAAGAAAGTGCGTTTTTTCTGGTCCGGGGAGTGTTCGCCTGCCATCAGGACTGCGCCACCCCATTCGCCGCCCACGGCGATGCCCTGGATGAAGCGCAGCACGACCAGCAATACCGGCGCCCATACACCGATGGTGGCATAGGTGGGCAGCAGGCCGATCAGCACCGTGACGGTCCCCATCATCAGCAGCGTGATCACGAGCGATTTCTTGCGCCCGATGCGATCGCCGATGTGCCCGAAGATGGCGCCGCCCAGCGGCCGCGCGAAAAAGCCCACGGCGAAGGTGCCGAAGGCCGCCAACGTGCCATAGAAACCGTCAACCGACGGAAAGAACACTTTACCAAAGACCAGGGCTGCAGCCGTGGCGTAGATATAAAAGTCATACCACTCGATCATCGTCCCGACGAAGGCGGCGACCGAGGCGCGCACCGGCTGGTGCGTCGATTGTTTTTTCCCCTGCATTTTTATCTCGCAAGCAATCAAAGGCGGCGGAATGCCTCGATCTTTATACGTCTGCCCCCTTGCATAATAAAAATTCTATTTTTTTATTCAACGCATTCGTCTGGCTTATGTGCGTGCGCGATCATCCGGCCGCCGGCCATTGTGGTGACGTGGCGTTTTCCCTATATGGGCAATGAAATCAAGGGTTTGCCAGGTGCGAAAGCGCAGCGCCCGCTCGTGATGGAGCGGGCGCGGTCGATGCACGACAGGCTTGCCGGTGGTTTCCTATTGGTGAAACCCCCAGGCCTGGAGCCGGGCCCTCAGACGGCTTTGAGACGTTGCAGCACGGGCAGCAACTCGGCCTGCATCATGCCGGCCAGCAGGTCGAGCTCGGCGATGTTGTCGGCCTCCGATTCGACCGGTACGCCGTCCTTGAGCAGCCGTTGTCCGTGAGCTTCCAGGCAATGCCAGGCATAGGCGGGCCACTGTTCGCGCGGCAGGCCTTCCTGGCGGGCCAGCAGCATCAGCTGGCTGATGCGATCGACGGCCAGGCCGCCACCGGTGACCGGGCTGGCCAGGTACTGGATCTGGGCATCGCTGCGCGCATATTCCAGCAGGTGGCGATTGAAGGCCTGCACACGCGGGCAGAGCTGCTCGATCGCGGCATCGTCGTGGGCCGGAGCGAGGTAGCCGCTGCCGGCCAGCACCATCACGGCTTCGCGCAACTGCGGCGGGCTGACGTTGTGAGCGCGCAGCCGGGTTTCCAGTTCGCCCAAGGTGAGGATCTGCTGATCCTGGAGGCAGTCCAGCAGAGGCAGGTGGATGGCCTCGTGCAGGCTCGCCTCGCGCGCGGCACTGCGGATGGTGAGTTGCACGCGCTCGCGCGGCACGGCAAGCACCACGCGCTGCGCGCGCAACAAGGCCTCGGCGGCGCTCGCGGGGAGGGGGCGTCGGCCCTTGATCCAGCAGTCCTTGCGGAAGCTGCGGCTGATCATCAGGTCCCGCAGGTCTTCGCGCTGCAGGGGGTCGTCGATCTCTGCCATGAGGGCCTGTTGCTCAGGCGTGGTGTTGAGCGCCTCGATCTGATCCAGCGGATTGGCGTTGCAGACATACTCCAGGCGCGCCTCGTGCAGCCAGTCGGCTACCGCCGAGAAGTGCATCGGTTGCCAGGTACCGTTGAGATACTCGTGAGCCAGATAGTGCGGGCTGTGCTCTTCCAGGCTTTGCAGGCGCTCGGCCAGCTGCGGCGCGTTGCGCAGATAGAGCGGCGCGGTGGCTACCACCCGCTTGGCGAAGTCCAGCGCCTGCTCGGTGCGCTTCAGGCGCGAACCACCCAGATTGGCGGCATGGCCGGCCAGCAACTGGCGCAGCGGCAGCAGTGGCGCCCAGCCCGGCATGGCGTTGTAGCTGAGGTAGAGCACCCCGCCGATCTTGAGCTTGCGGCGGATGAAATCCACCAGCACCCGGCGGTTGTCGTCAGTAATCCATGACCAGATCCCGTGCAGGCAGATGAGATCGAAATCCGGCAGGTCCGTGCGCGCGGCGAATTCTGCGAAGCTGTCGGCGGCCAGCTCGGGCGCCGCGCCGGTGTGGGCCGCCAAATGCCGGGCGAAGCTGGCCTGGCTGGGGTTGAAGTCGGTGCCATGCCATTGCCACTGCGTGGCGCTGGCATGGATGGTCGTTGACAGGCCCTGACCATAGCCCAGTTCGCAGGCGGCGCCAGCGTCGGGGAAGACGGCGCCGCAACTGGCAAAGACCAAGCGCAGCCAGAGCGGGTTCATTTCATGGTAATACCCGCAGGTATAGGGGATATCCGTGATGTAGCCGGCAGTCCAATCTTGCATGGTGTTCCACTCACCCAGAGAATAAATCCGTGAATCTTGGGGCGGACCTGCGAAGGTGGCGCAGTTTGCGTCAAAATTGGGATGACATCACCAATGGAGTATTCCCGAATGACGAGCGCCTCTGATACCTGGGCGGTGCGCGCCCGCCAATTGGCGGGCGATGCGATGCAGCATGATCCGGGGCACGATCTCAGCCATCTGGATCGGGTATGGGCCAACGCGCGATGCCTGCTGGCCGAGGACGCCCAGGCCGATCCCGTGGTCGTGGCCGTGGCCTGTTATCTGCATGATGTGGTCAACCTGCCCAAGGATCATCCTGAGCGCGGGCAGGCGTCGCGCCGCTCGGCGCAACAGGCCTGCGGGCTGCTGCTCGCAGCGGGCTTCGATGCGGCGCGCCTGCCGGCGGTCTTTCACGCCATCGAGGCGCACAGTTATTCGGCGGGCATTGTGGCGCGCAGCCCCGAGGCGCGCATCGTGCAGGACGCCGACCGCCTCGACGCCCTGGGCCCGGTCGGGCTGGCGCGCATGTTCGCGATCGGCGGCGCGCTGGGTCGCGCGCTCGCAGACGGGCAGGACCCGCTTGGCCTGACGCGCGAGCGCGACGACAGTCTTTACACCCTTGATCATCTGGAAATCAAGCTCGCACAGCTGCCCGACAGCATGTGGACTGCCGCCGCGCGTGCGCTGGGCCATCGCCGTCTGGCCTGGATGCGGGCGTTTGCACGGGACTTTGCGGCGGACTTCGCGCCAGGCGGTCCTTCTTGACATTAAGTCCAGATATAGACAAAAATTTTAGCCATGAGCCAACCCTCGTCTTCTGCCGAACACGCCGCGTTGCTGGAACAGCTGCAGCAGGTCGCCCTGGGCATCAGCCAGACTTTCGCGCCATTCTGTGAAGTGGTGCTGCATGATCTGGTGGATCCCAGGCATTCGGTGCTGGCGATCCACAATAATCTATCCGGTCGCGAGGTGGGCGATCCCACCACCGAGTTGGGGTTGGCGCGTATCGCCGATCCGGATTATCCGCAGGTGCTGGCCAACTATCCCAACCGCTTTCCCGACGGCCGGCAGGCCAAGAGCACATCGATCGGCATCAAGGACGCCGAAGGTCGCTATGTCGCCGCCTTGTGCCTGAATCTGGACCTCACGCAGTTTCGCAGTCTGCAAAGCCTGCTGGGGCAGTTCACCGCCCTGGACACGAATGCGCCCAGGGAGTCGCTCGATCCGCCCGGCACGCAGACGCTGCGCGCGCGCATCGACGCGTATGCGGCCAGCCTGGGCCTCACGCCACGTACGCTCAAGCCGGCGGCCAGGCGCGAACTGCTGCGCCTGCTCAAGGCGGAAGGTTTTCTCGACGTTCGTCGCGCCATGGAGAGCGTCGCCGCTCACCTGGGCGTGTCGCGCGCCACTGTCTATGGCGATAGCCGCTGAACGGCGCGCCCTTGTCTGCCCGTTTTTTTTCTTTCTACACGACCATGAACCCCACACCTACCTACGCCGATGTCCAGGCCGCCGCCGAGCGCCTGCAGGGCCATGCCCACCGCACGCCGGTCGCCACCTCGCGCCGCCTCAATGAAGAGCTGGGGCTGGAGCTCTTCATCAAGTGCGAGAACCTGCAGCGCATGGGCGCCTTCAAGTTCCGTGGCGGATTCAACGCGCTCTCGCGTCTGGACGCCGCGCAGCGGCGCGCCGGCGTAGTAGCTTTTTCCTCCGGCAATCATGCGCAGGCGGTGGCGCTGTCGGCCAGCCTGCTGGGCATTCCGGCCACCATCGTCATGCCGCAGGATGCGCCGGCCGCCAAAGTGGCCGCCACCCGCGGCTACGGCGGCAAGGTGGTGTTCTACGACCGCTATACCGAAGACCGCGAGGCCATCAGCCAGCGCTTGTGCGAAGAGCAGGGCCTGACCCTGATCCCGCCCTATGATCATCCGGACGTGATCGCCGGGCAAGGCACGGCCGCCAAGGAACTGATCGAGGAAACCGGGCCGCTGGACGCGTTGTACGTCAGCCTGGGCGGCGGCGGCCTGCTGTCGGGCTCCCTGCTGTCGGCCGGCGCCCTGGCGCCGGACTGCGCCGTCTATGGCGTAGAGCCGCAGGCGGGCGATGACGGACTGCGTTCCCTGCGCAGCGGTTCGATCGTGCGCATCGAGACGCCCAAGACCATCGCCGACGGGGCCCAGACTCAATACCTGGGCAACTACACCTTTGACATCATCCGACGCCAGGTCAAGGATATCGTCACGGTCAGCGACGCCCAGTTGGTCGACGAGATGCGCTATCTGGCGCAGTTCCTGAAGCTTGTGGCCGAGCCTACCGGCTGCCTGGGCCTGGCGGCGGTGCGTCAGGCGCGTGAGCAGTGGGCGGGCAAGCGGGTAGGGGTGATCATCAGCGGCGGCAACGTCGACATGGATCGCTTCTGCCAGTTGCTCAGCCGTTGAGGCAGGCGCGGCGGGCCTGGACGGCCCGTTGCGGCGCCCGCCCGGTCAGGGCAGCTCGATGCCGGCGTGGCGCAACAGTTGCGCCGTCTCGAACAGCGGCAGCCCCATCACTGCGCTGTAGCTGCCTTCGATGTGGGCGATGAAGCTGCCGGCCAGGCCCTGGATGCCGTAGGCGCCGGCTTTGCCGAAGGGCTCGCCGCTATCGCAATAGCGCTCGCACTCGGCCAGCGACAAGGCGCGCATCTGTACTTGAGTGACAGACACGGCTTCGTGCAGGCGCTGCTGCCAGCCCAGCACCACGGCCGTGCGGACCTCATGGCGGCGGCCCGATAGCGCCTGCAACATTTGCAGGGCCTCTGCGCGGGTGGCGGGTTTGCCGAGCACGCAGCCCTCAAGCAGCACGGTGGTGTCGGCAGCCAGCAGCGGCAAGGCGGGCAGGGCCTGAGCGTGCAGCCAGTCCAGACCACGTTCGGCCTTTTCGCGCGCGGTGCGCTGCACATAATCGGCGCCCGATTCGCCGGGCAGGATCGGCTCGTCTTCGCCTGCCGGAGCGGGCACCTGCAGCACAGTGTGCGGCAGGCCGATCTGCGTGAGCAATTCGCGCCGGCGCGGGCTGGCCGAGGCGAGGTACAGGCGGGGGGCGGGTTCCATGAAACGCTCAGGCGCGGTGATAGGGGTGATTGTTCAGAATGGCCCAGGCACGATAGAGCTGTTCGGCCAGCAACACCCGCACCATGGGGTGGGGCAGGGTGAGCGAAGACAAGCGGATCAGGCCGTCGCAACTGGCCTTCAGGCCGGCGTCCAGCCCATCGGGGCCTCCCACCAGCAAGGCGACGTCGCGGCCATCGCCGCGCCATTTCTCCAGCTGCTGCGACAGCGCCATCGTGGTCAGGTCGCGGCCACGCTCATCAAGGGCGATGCGGCGCGCGCCGGCCGGCAGCGCAGCCTCGATGCGGCGCGCCTCGGCGGCCATCATCTGGGCAGGCGTCTTGCCGCTGGTGCGCGGCTCCGGCTTGATCTCGCGCAGTTCGAGCGCACAGTCGGCCGGCAGCCGCTTGGCATAGTCGTCCCAGGCGGTCAGCACCCACTCGGGCATGCGGGTGCCGACGGCGGCGACGATCAGCTTCATGCCTGTTCGTCGTCGGTCGCGTCGTAGGCGCTGCGGGCCGCGGCCGGTTGGGTCGAGGCCGGCAGCAGCTTGACGCGCACCGGTTTGTCGCCCCAGATTTCTTCAAGGTTGTAGTACTGGCGGATGGCCGGCTGCATGATGTGCACCACGATATCGCCGAGGTCGACCACGACCCATTCGCCGGTGTCTTCGCCTTCGATGGTGATGCCGGTCAGTTGCAGGGCGCGGCCCCGATCGGCCACGCTGGCGGCCAGTGCGCGGGTCTGGCGGTTGGAGCTGGCGCTGGCAATGACGACCCGATCGAAAAGGCTGGTCAGGTGGGTGGTGTTGAACACCTTGATTTCCTGAGCCTTGACGTCTTCCAGGGCGTCAATGACGGCGCGTTGTAGTTTTTGAATATCCATGGGCGCAAATATAACCCGAGCCGACCCCATCCGAGGGGCCGGACCCGGGGCTTTTGCACGTGGCAGGGGCGGAAATGGCCGCAGGCAGGCGGCAGGGCGGTCAGCGCCGGCCGTGGCGAGCTCAGCGTCCGGTCTTGGCCGAATAAAGGCCGTGCCGCGCAATGTAGCGGGCCACGCCATCGGGCAGCATGTCGCGGACGCTCTGGCCGGCGGCCAGGCGTTGGCGGATCTCCGATGCAGAAACCGGCATGGGCGCAAACGGCAGCTCGTGCAGGCGCCGGCCGACCTGGCGCAGCCAGTCGGCCAGCGCCGGCGGCGTCTGCAGGGCCACCCCCGGCCGGACGGCGACCGCGAGGTCGACCTGGCGGGCGATGTCCTGCCAGCGTTGCCAGGTGCAGAAATTGGCCAGCTGATCGGCGCCGAAAATCCACGTATAGCTGGTGCCGGACGGCAGCGCGTCGATGGTGTCGGCGGTATAGGTCGGGCCGCCGCGCTCGATCTCGCTGAGATTGATGCTCAGGCCCGGCAGGCCGTCGATGGCTGCGCGTATCATCTCCACCCGCTGCTGCGGGCTGGCCGTCAGCGGCGCCCGCTGCCAGGGGTCGGCCGCAGGCAGCAACTGCACTTCATCCAGGTTCAGATGCAGCAATGCGCTTTGCGCCAAGGCCACATGGGCCAGGTGGATGGGATCGAAGCTGCCGCCCAGCAGACCGATGCGCGTCACAGCCAGTCCCGCGGCTTGAGGTAATCCGCCAGTTGGGCTTCGGGCGAGCCGGGCTGCGGTTGCCAGTCATAGCGCCATTGGGCCTGCGGCGGCATCGACAGCAGGATGGACTCGGTGCGTCCGCCCGATTGCAGGCCGAACAGCGTGCCGCGATCGAACACCAGGTTGAACTCGACATAACGGCCCCGACGATAGGCCTGGAAGTCGCGCTCGCGCGTGTCGTAGGGCAGCGCACGGCGGCGCTCGACGATGGGCAGGAAAGCGGGCAGAAAACTGTCGCCCACAGAACGGGTCAGGGCAAAAGCCGCCTCGAAGCCGGCCTCGTTCAGGTCATCGAAGAAGATGCCGCCGATGCCGCGCGTTTCCTGGCGGTGCTTGAGATAGAAATACTCGTCGCACCAGCGCTTGTAGCGCGGGTAGTACTGCGGCCCGTGAGGCGCCAGCGCGTCATGGCACACCTGATGGAAGTGGCGCGCGTCTTCTTCGAAGGGATAGTAGGGCGTCAGGTCCAGCCCGCCGCCGAACCAGAACACGTCGCGTTCATCGTGGCCGGGGCGCGCCGCGGCCACGAACATGCGCACGTTCATGTGGGTGGTCGGCACATAGGGGTTGCGCGGGTGCAGCACCAGCGAAACGCCCATGGCCTGCCAGGGCCGCCCGGCCAGTTCGGGCCGGTGGGCGCTGGCCGACGGCGGCAGACGCGTGCCGGCCACGTGGCTAAACAGCACGCCGCCGCGTTCGAGCAGTTCGCCGCCTTCGATCAGGCGGGAAATGCCGCCGCCGCCTTCGCGGCGTTGCCAGCGGTCGGTGCGAAAGGCCTCGCCGCCGGCGTTCTCCAGCGCGGCGACGATGCGCTCCTGCAAGCCCGTGAGATACGCCTGGACGGCGTTGATGTCGACGGCATGGGTCATGCGGGGGCTCAGGGCTTGGTTTTCTGCTGCGAAGGCTTGAGTGCGCGCCAGCCGATGTCGCTGCGGTACTGGCGGCCGTCGAAATGCACGGCGTTGACGGTCTGGTAGGCGCGCTCGCGCGCCATGCGTACCGAGTCGCCCAGCGCCGTGACGCACAGCACGCGCCCGCCGCTGGTCTTGATCTGGCCGTCTTCGGCGACGGTGGCGGCATGGAACACCATGCAGTCATCGTTGTCGGCCGGCAGGCCGCTGATCACATCGCCGGTGCGCGGCGTGGCCGGGTAGTTGGCCGCGGCCAGCACCACGCCCAGGGCGCTGCGCCGGTCCCAGGTGATGTCGGCCTGGTCCAGCGTGCCCTCGACGGCGTGCTCCAGCGCATCGAGCAGGTCGCTCTTGACGCGCATCATGATCGGCTGGGTTTCGGGGTCGCCCATGCGGCAGTTGAATTCCAGCGTCTTGATGGGGCGGTCGGGGTCATCGCCCGGGGCAATCATGAGGCCGGCGTACAGGAAGCCGGTATAGGGGATGCCATCCTGCGCCATGCCCTGCACCGTGGGCAGAATGATTTCGCGCATGATGCGGTGGTGCAGCTCGGGCGTCACGATGGGGGCGGGCGAGTAGGCGCCCATGCCGCCGGTGTTGGGGCCTTCGTCGCCGTCGCGCAGGCGTTTGTGGTCCTGGCTGGTAGCCAGGGCCAGCACGTTGCGGCCGTCGACCATCACGATGAAGCTGGCTTCTTCGCCGATCAGGCATTCTTCGATGACCACGCGCGCCCCGGCCGCGCCCAGCGAGCCGTCGCCCAGCATGGCGTCGATGGCGTCGTGGGCTTCCTGCAGGGTGGTGGCGACCACCACGCCCTTGCCGGCGGCCAGACCGTCGGCCTTGATCACGATGGGCGCGCCTTCCTGGTCGACATAGGCATGGGCCTGGGCCGGATCAGTGAAGGTCTGATAGCGCGCCGTCGGGATGTTGTGGCGGATCATGAACGCCTTGGCGTAATCCTTGGAGCTCTCCAGCTGGGCGGCGGCCCTGGTCGGCCCGAAGATCTTCAGCCCGCGAGCGCGGAACACATCGACCACGCCGGCGGCCAGCGGGGCCTCGGGGCCCACCACCGTGAGGGCGACGCCTTCGCGCTGGGCGAAATCGGCCAGTTCTTCGGGCTGACTGAGCGCCACGTTCTCGAGTTGCTGGCCGGTCTGGGTGCCGCCGTTGCCGGGCGCCACATAAACCTTGTGAACGCGCGGCGAACGCGCCAGCCGCCATGCGAGAGCGTGTTCGCGGCCGCCCGAGCCGATTACCAGGATTTTCATGTTGCCGTGATTCTTTAAGAGGTTGCCGCCCGACAGCGGGCGCGGGAACCAGCCGGTCCCATCGGGAAAAAGCCCGCGCGGCCCGTCAGGGCACGCCCGGGCGGCGGATTACTGCGCTTCGTCGAATACGACGTTGGTGTAGACCTCTTGCACGTCGTCCAGGCCTTCCAGCGCGTCCAGCAGCTTCTGCATCTTCGCGGCGTCGTCGCCGGTCAGTTCGGTTTCGCTCTGGGGCTTCATGATGATGCCGTCGACCTCGGCCTTCAGGCCGGCGGCCTCCAGGGCCTGGCGCAACGCGGCGAAGTCGGTCGGTGCGCAGATGACCTCGATGCCGCCTTCTTCGTCGGTGATGACGTCTTCAGCGCCGGCGTCCAGGGCGACTTCCATGATCGAGTCCTCGGGGCTGCCCGGCGCGAACAGGAACTGGCCGCAATGCTTGAACATGAAGGCCACCGAGCCTTCCTGGCCCAGGTTGCCGCCGTTCTTGGTGAAGGCGTGGCGCACCTCGGCCACCGTGCGGGTACGGTTGTCGGTCATGCAGTCGACGATGACCGCCGCGCCGCCCACGCCGTAACCCTCATAGCGGACTTCTTCGTAGTTGTCGCCATCGGCGCCGCCCGCTCCGCGCTGGATGGCGCGTTGGATGTTGTCCTTGGGCATGTTGGCGTCCGTGGCCTTGTCCCAGGCCATGCGCAGGCGCGGATTGCTGTCAGGGTCCGCGCCGCCCGCGCGGGCGGCAACCGTGATTTCCCGAATGATTTTGGTCCAGAGCTTGCCCCGCTTGGCGTCTTGGCGGCCTTTGCGGTGCTGGATATTGGCCCATTTACTGTGTCCGGCCATGGCTTCCCGATGAGAAAATCTGCAAAAGCGTCTATTTTAGCGCGCCCGGGGCGGCCCGTCGCCCCGTTACGGTTCTGTGTCGCGTGCACCACGCCGCTTGCCGTGCCAGGCTCTACACTTGGGCCTGTTTTCCGCGTAACCAGAGACCTCCATGCCCGATCCCTTGCTTATCGCCAAAAACGCCGAGACCGAGCTTTTTCTGCTGCCCGGGCTGGCCAACCGGCACGGCTGCATCACCGGCGCGACCGGCACCGGCAAAACCGTCACCCTGCAGGTGCTGGCCCAGGCCTTCTCGCGCCTGGGTACGCCGGTCTTTCTGGCCGACGTCAAGGGCGACCTGACCGGTCTGGCCATGCCGGGGGCCGAGTCTGCCAAACTCAAGGAGCGCCTGACCCGCCTGGGCCTGCCCGAGCCGGTCTGGGGCGGCTGTCCGACTGCACTGTGGGATGTCTTCGGCGAACAGGGGGTGCCGGTGCGCGCCACGGTCTCCGACATGGGGCCCCTGCTGCTGGGCCGCATGCTGGCCCTGAACGACACCCAGCAGGGGGTACTGGCCCTGGTCTTCAAGGTGGCCGATGACGAAGGCCAGCTGCTGCTGGACATGAAAGACCTGCGCGCCATGTTGCAGAACGTGGCCGAGCGCGCGGGCGAGCTGAAGCTGCGCTATGGCAATGTGTCGGCCGCCTCGGTCGGCGCGATCCAGCGCGCCTTGCTGCAACTGGAAGCCGAAGGCGGCGATCGCTTCTTCGGCGAGCCCATGCTGGATGTGGCGGACCTGATGCGCACCACCGCCCAGGGGCAGGGGGTGGTGAACATTCTTGCAGCCGACAAGCTGATGCAGTCGCCGCGCCTGTATGGCGTGTTTCTGCTGTGGCTGCTGGCCGATCTCTACGAGCGCCTGCCCGAGGTCGGCGATCCGGCCCAGCCCAAGCTGGTGTTCTTCTTCGACGAGGCCCACCTCTTGTTTCAGGACGCCCCGGCGGCGCTGCTCACCAAGATCGAGCAGGTGGTGCGTCTGGTGCGCTCAAAAGGGGTGGGTGTGTACTTCGTGACCCAGAACCCGCTGGATATCCCCGATACCGTGCTGGGCCAGCTCGGCAATCGGGTGCAGCACGCCTTGCGCGCCTTCACGCCGCGCGACCAGAAAGCGGTGCGAACGGCGGCCCAGACCATGCGGCCCAAGCCTGGGCTGGACATCGAAGCCGCCATCACTGAACTGGGCGTGGGCGAGGCGCTGGTGTCGTTCCTGGATGCGCAAGGCCGGCCGACGCCGACCGAGCGCGCCTGGGTGCTGCCTCCGGGCAGCCGTATCGGCCCGGCCACCGATCAGGAGCGCCAGGCGCTGCGCCGCGACATGCCGCTGGCAGCCAAATACGAAACCGCCGTGGACCGCGAGTCCGCCTACGAGAAACTGACCGCCCGCGCGGCCGCCGAGGCCGCCCCTCAGGGCGCGCCGGCAGGCAGCGCAGCCCCTGCGGCCGAGGGCGGCGGCCTGCTGCAGGGCCTGAATGACGTGCTGTTCGGCTCGACCGGTCCGCGCGGGGGCAAGCGCGACGGCATGGTGCAAAGCGCGGCCAAGTCCGCCGTGCGCCAGGTCACGCGGGACCTGGTGCGCGGCATCCTCGGCTCTCTGCTGGGGTCGCGGCGTCGTTGAACGACAAACGGCCCGGCTTGCGCCGGGCCGTTCAGTGCTGGTCCGGGCGCAGCCGGCTTCAGCGACCCAGATAGGCCGTGGTGTCGTCCAGCACGCGGCTGAAGCGGGCCACCATGTCGCGCACCTGCGCGGCGGTGATGATCAGCGGCGGGCAGAACGCGATGGTGTCCTGGATGCCGCGCAGGATCAAACCATGTTCGTGGGCGCGCTCGTAGGCGTAGGCGCCAGCGCGGCCCAGCGGGTCGAAGGGCGCGCGCGTGGCCTTGTCGGCCACCAGCTCGATGCCGGCAATCAGGCCCACGCTGCGGATCTCGCCGACCAGCGGGTGATCGGCCAGCGCATGCAATTCCTGGCGCAGCACTTCGCCCATTTCCGCCGCGTGCGGAATCAGGCCGCGCTCGTCGATGATCTTCAGGTTCTCCAGCGCCACAGCGGTGGCGACCGGGTGCCCGCTGGCGGTGTAGCCGTGGCCGAAGGTGCCCAGACGGCCGCTGTATTCCTGCACCGTCTCGGCCACCCTGGCGTTGAGCAGCACGGCGCCCAGGGGTTGATAGGAGGAGGTGATCTGCTTGGACAGCACCATCATGTCCGGCTGGATGTCAAAGACTTCGCTGCCGAAACGTTTGCCCAGACGGCCAAAACCGGTGATGACCTCGTCGGCAATGATCAGCAGGTCGTACTTGCGGCACACGGCCTGGATCTTCTGCCAGTAGGTGCGCGGCGGGACGATCACGCCGCCGGCGCCCATCAGGGGTTCGCCGATGAAGGCGCCCACGGTGTCCGGGCCTTCCTGCAGGATCAAGGCTTCCAGCTCATCGGCCATGCGGGTGGCAAAGGCCTCTTCGGTTTCGCCCGGCAGGCCGTAGCGATAGTAGTGCGGGCAGGAGGTGTGCAGGATCTGCGGCAGCGGCAGATCGAAACCCACGTGGTTGCCGGGCAGGCCGGTCAGGCTGGCCGAGGCCACGGTCACGCCGTGGTAGCCGCGCTGGCGCGCGATGATTTTTTTCTTGTCCTTGCGGCCCAGGGCATTGTGGTAATACCACACCAGCTTGACGACCGTGTCGTTGGCCTCGGAGCCCGAGTTGGTGAAGAAGGCGCGCGCCATGCGGCCTTCGGTGTAGTCGATCAGGCGCTGCGCCAGCTCGATCACCGCCGGGTGCGATTTGTGCGTGAACGTGTGGTAGTAGGGCAGCTCCTGCAATTGGCGCGTGGCCGCGTCCACCAGGCGCGGCTCACCAAAGCCGACTGCCACGCTCCACAGGCCGGCCATGCCTTCCAGATAGCGATTGCCCTTGTCGTCGTAGACATAGATGCCTTCGCCTCGCGCCATGATGCGCGGGCCCACTTCGGCGTGCTTGACGCCGTTGGTGTACGAGTGAAGCTGATACTGAATATCGTGCTGCTGATCCTGGCTCAGATTGGACATGGATAGGTTCCGGAAGAGGCTTTCTGCTTGGGCGGGCAGCGGGTCTGTGATCGACGCTGCTGCCCGTTGTCGATATCATCGGGACATTATCCACCAAACCTGCCGCCCGTCCGAGCGGGCGCCGTTCGATCGTGAAAATCCTTTTTTGCTCCAGCCATGAAATCGAGCCGGCCGAGTGGCTGGAACCCTTGAAAAAGGCCCTTCCGGGCAGTGACATCATTCTCTGGAACGAAGCCATCCCGCCGCAGCAGGCGGAGCTGGCGGTGGTGTGGAACCCGCCTGCCGCGCTCTTCGAGCGCGAGACGGCGCTGCGCGCCGTGTTCAATCTGGGCGCGGGCGTGGACGCCTTGTTTCGCCTGCCTACCTTGCCGGCGTCGCTGCCCATCGTTCGCCTCGAAGATGCCGGCATGGCGGTACAGATGGCCGAGTACGCCGCGCATGCGCTGGTGCGTGCCAGCCGGCGATTCGACGACTACGAACGCCTGCAGCAGGCCGGCCAGTGGGAGCCTCTGCCCGAACTCGATCGCAGCGAATGGCCGGTGGGCGTGCTGGGCATGGGCGTGATGGGCGCGCGCGTGGCCAGCGTGCTGGCCGCGATGGACTATCCCGTGGCCGGCTGGTCGCGCAGCGGCAAGGCGCCCGAGGGGGTGCAGGCCTTCGGCGGGCGCGAGAACCTGGATCGCTTCCTGGCGCGCACACGGGTGCTCATCAATACGCTGCCCCTGACCGACGACACGCGCGACCTGCTACGCCACGAGACGCTGTCGCGTCTGTTGCCGGGCGCGCACGTCATCAACATGGGGCGCGGCGCGCATCTGGTCGAGGAAGATCTGCTGGCGCTGCTGGACAGCGGCCATGTGGCCGGCGCCACGCTGGATGTCTTTCGCAACGAGCCGCTGCCGCCCGAGCATCCGTTCTGGAAGCATCCGCGCGTGAGGATCACGCCGCACATCGCCGCCATCAGCCTGCGGCGCGAAACCATCGCCCAGGTGGCCGAGAAAATCCGCGCCTATCAGCGCGGCGAGCCGCTTTCCGGCACGGTGTCGCGCGACCGGGGGTATTGATGCGAAAGGCGTGCAGGCCGGCAAGCGCCGGCCTGCACGCCTTGTTCACAGCTTGAACCAGGTGGATTTCAGCGTGGTGTACTTGTCCAGCGCATGCAGGGACTTGTCGCGACCGAAGCCCGACTGCTTGACGCCGCCGAACGGCACGCTGATGTCGCCGTCGAAGTAGCAATTGACCCATACCAGCCCGGCGCGCAGACGCCGCGCCATGCGATGGGCGCGCGACAGGTCTGCGGTCCAGAGGCCCGAGCCCAGTCCGTATTGAGAGCGGTTGGCCATGGCCAGCACCTCCTCTTCGGTGTCGAACGGCGTGACCGCCAGCACCGGGCCGAAGATTTCCTCGCGGATGATGGTGAGGTCTTCGCTGGCGCACTCGAAAATGGTTGGCTCCACGTAGTAGCCGCCGCTGTCGTGGCGCACCTGCTGGCCGCCCACGCGCAGCCTCGCGCCTTCCCGCTTGCCGCTGTCGACATATTGCAGCACGCGCGCCAGCTGGCGTTCATCGATGATGGCGCCCATCATCGAGGCCGGATCCAGGGGATTGCCGGGCTGCATCTTGGCGGCCCAGGCCTCGAGTTTCTGCATGAAGGCGTCATAGATGCCCCTGTGCACATAGAGGCGCGAACCGGCGATGCAAACCTCTCCCTGGTTGTTGAAGATGCCGATGGCGGCCGCCAGCGCGGCGCGCTCCAGGTCGGGGCAGTCCTCGAAGATGATGTGAGGGGACTTGCCGCCGCACTCCAGCCAGACCTGCTTCAGGTTGGATTGGCCGGAATATTCCATGAAGCGCTTGCCGGTGGCGGTCGAGCCGGTGAAGGCCAGACAGTCGACATCGGGGTGCAGGCCCAGGGCGCGGCCGGCCACCGGGCCGGTGCCGGGCGTGACATTGAACACGCCTGCCGGGATGCCGGCAGCTTCGGCCAGCTCGGCCAGCTTCAGGGCCGTCAGCGAGGATTGCTCGGCAGGCTTGAGGATGACGCTGTTGCCCGCGGCCAGTGCCGGCGCGACCTTCCAGCTGGCCATCAGCAGGGGGTAGTTCCAGGGCACCACCGCGGCCACCACGCCGACCGGCTCCCGGGTGATGGTGGCCAGAGCGTCCTCGTTGGTGGGCGCGATTTCATCGTATTGCTTGTCGATGGCCTCGGCGTACCAGGCGTAGGTGGTGGCCGCCTCCGGGATGTCATAGGCCAGCGTGTCGGAGATGGGCTTGCCCATGTCCAGGGTTTCGATCAGGGCCAGCTCTTCGGCATTGGCGCGGATCAGTTCGGCCAGCCTGAGCAGGCAGGCCTTGCGCTCGCGTCGCGCCATGCGTGACCAGACGCCGGCCTCGAAGGCGCGCCGGGCGGCTGCCACGGCGCGGTCGATATCGGCCTCCGAGCAGGCGGCCACCCGCGCCAGGCGTTGGCCGGTTGCGGGATTGATGGCATCGATGGGCGTTTCGCCGCCGTCGACCCATTGGCCGTCGATATACGCTTGTTCACGCAGGCGCAGCGTCTTGGCGCGCGCCTCCCAGTCGGCAAGAGTGCTCATGAGGTTCTCCGGTTGGCTTGCCGCGCGCCGGCAGGGCCGCGGCTGACGAGAAAGATGCCTGCGCCCACGATCAGCGCGGTGCCGGCCAGGGCCAGGGCGTCGGGCGGACGGTGGAACAGTACGGTGCTGAAGCCCAGCGCCATCAGCAGATGGCAGTAGTTCAGCGGCGCCAGCGTGGAGGCTTCGGCACGCTGGAAGGCGGCGATCAGCAGGATCTGCGCCAGGCCGTTGCTTACGCCCATGCCGACGATGATCAGCCCGTCGGTCAGGCCGGGCCAGGGGTCGGGCAGAAAAAAGGGCGCGGGGATCGCCGTGATGATCAGGCAGATGAAAGCGGTATAGGCGTACTGCACCCGGGCATGGACCTTGCCGGCCAGCTTGCGCGTGATCACCTGAAAAAGCGCATAGCAGACCGCCGAGATGGCCATCAACAAGGTGCCCAGCAGCGGCAGATCGGCGTTGGGACGCACGATCAGCAGCATGCCGGCGAAGCCGGTGCATACCGCCAGCCACTGTGTCGGCCCGACCCGTTCGCCCAGCAACCAGGGCGACAGGGCCACCACGATCAGCGGCGACGTGAAATAGATGGCCGTGGCCTCGGCCAGGGGCATCCAGATCAGCGCCGTCATGAAACAGGTGCCGACTGTGCCCAGCACCAGGCCACGCGCCACCAGCAACGGCCGCTGCGGCTGGCCCGACCAGCGCGGCACCCCGTGACGCAACAACAGGATCAGGGCGATGGTCGCCACCGCCGTGTAGCGCGTCACGTTGATGAAGGGCGCCGGATAATAGGCCAGCATGTATTTCGAGCCTGCGTCGAAACTGGCCAGCGCGACCAGCGCGGCCAGAAAGCAGGCGATGCCGACGGCGCGCGAAGACGCCGCCTGGGGTGGGTTCATGGCTGGATCACCCCGGCATGGGTCAGCATGGCGCCCAGCAGCACATTGGCGCCGGCAGTCAGGTGCTCGGGCTTGGCGTCCTCGATCTCATTGTGGCTGATGCCGTCCTTGCAGGGCACGAAGATCATGGCCGTGGGCGCGACGGTGGCCACGTAGACCGCGTCGTGCCCGGCGCCGGTGACGATGTCCATTTCCGGCAGGCCGCGGGCCCGTGCCTGTTCACGCACCGCCTCGATCAGCTCGGGGGCGAAGGGGGTGGGCGGGAAGTGCTGCACGTCCTGCAGGTCCACCTCGACCGGGTAGCCGGCCGTCTCGCCCGAGGCCAGGGCGGCGCAGGCACGACGCAGGCGCGCATCCATTTCGGCCAGCAGGTCGGCGTTCTCGTGGCGCAGGTCCACGCTGAAGGACACCTTGCCGGGGATCACGTTGCGCGACGACGGGAAGACATTGGCCACGCCCACCGTGCCACGCCCCTGGGGGGCGTAGTCGCGCGCGATGCGGATGACCTCCTGCATGATGAATGTGGCCGCGTAGAGGGCGTCGCGTCGCAGCGGCATGGGCGTCGGGCCGGCGTGGGCTTCCATGCCGGTGACGGTCAGGTCGTACCAGCGCAGCCCGAGCGAGCCGGTTACTACGCCGATGACCTTGTCTTCCGCTTCCAGGATGGGGCCCTGTTCGATATGGGCCTCGAAATACTTGCCCAGTTTGCGCTGGCCGACCGGTTCGCTCCCGGCGTAGCCGATATTGACCAGCTCGTCGCGCACCGACTTGCCGTCGATGTCCGTGGCCGACAGCGCCGTCTCCAGGGGGAAGACGTTGCAGAACACGCCCGAACCCATCATCACCGGCACGAAGCGGGTGCCTTCTTCATTGGTCCAGATCACCAGCTCCAGCGGCGCCTCGGTCTCGATGCCTTGCTCCTGCAAGGTGCGCATGACCTCCAGGCCGGCCATTACGCCGAAGCAACCGTCGAACTTGCCGCCGGTAGGCTGGGTGTCGATGTGGCTGCCGGTGGCCACCGGCAGCTTGGAAGGATCCCGTCCCGGACGACGCCCGAAGATGTTGCCCACCTGGTCCACCGTGATCTCCAGACCCGCATCGCGCATCCAGCCCACCACCAGGTCGCGGCCCTGGCCGTCCAGTTCGGTGAGGGCCAGGCGGCAGTTGCCACCCTTGTCGGTCGCCCCGATGCGGGCCAGCTCCATCAGCGACTGCCACAGGCGCTCGCCGTTGATCGAAATGTCGTTGATCTGTTTCATCGTGTTCTCCGGAAAGAGGTTAGGCGCGCACCGCCGACATACCCTGCAGGAAAGCGTCCAGGGCCGGGCCGATGCTCTCGACCATGTAGCCGCCTTCCTGCACCACCACTGTGGGCAGGGCCAGCGCCTGGATGCGCTCGCCGATATGGCGATAGGCTTCGAGGTCCAGCTTCAGCACGCTGATGGGGTCGTCCTTATAGGTGTCAAAGCCCAGGGCCAGCACCAGTGCCTGGGGGCGGTAGTCGCGCAGCGCCACCAGGGCGCTGTCCAGGGCCTGCAGAAAGACGTCGTTGGCGGCCCCGTGCGGCAGCGGAAAGTTCAGGTTGTAGCCATGGCCGCTGCCGTAGCCGCGCTCATGGGCGTAGCCGGTATAGAAGGGGTAGTAGGTGCTGGGGTCGGCGTGCAGCGACAGCGTCATGACGTCGGCGCGCTGATAGAAAATATTCTGCGTGCCGTCGCCATGGTGGGCATCTACGTCGAGTACCGCGACCCGCGACCAGGTCTGCGTCAGCCGCTGGGCGGCCGCGGCGCTGCTGTTCAGGTAGCAGAAGCCGCCTGCGCGATCACGGTGCGCATGGTGCCCGGAAGGCCGGCACAAAGCATAGGCCATGCTCTGGTGCTGGCGCACCCAGTCGGCTGCCGCCACTGCGCTGTGCGTCGAGCGCAGGGCCGCGCGCCAGGTATGGGGGCCGACCGGGCAGGACAGGTCGCTCAGGTAATAGCCGGTCTGGGCCACGATGGAGGGCGACGGGCAGGGCGGGCGCGCGGGCAGCTCATGGCGGCCGCTGTAGTAGGGCGACAGATTCGGCAGCACCTCCTCGCCCGGATCCAGACCTTCGTCGCGCAGCGCCTGCCAACGGGTATAGGCGTGCTCCAGGTAGTCCAGATAGGCCTCGCTATGCACGCCTGCCAGCGGTTCGCGGCCGAAATCGGGCGGGGCCTGCACATCGATGCCGCGCGACTGCAGCTGGGCGCGCAGCGTTTCGGCGCGCGCCGGCACATCGGTCGGCGCGCTGATGCGGCCCAGGCGCATGAACTGCTGCGGCAGGTGCAGTAATTGTTCTTCCGCAAAAAATGCCTTCATGGCGATCCTCGTAGGCGGCGTCAGGCTTGCTTGATCTCGATTTCGATGAACACGAACTCGCTATCGTTCGGGTTGATCACGTTGTGTTCGACGCCGACCGGGCGGGTATACGACACGCCGGTGGTCAACTGGCTCTCGCGCTGGCCCTCGGGGGTTTCCAGCAGCAGCTTGCCGGTGGTCTGCGGCACGACGACATAATGCATGCCGTGGCGGTGCCAGCCGGTTTCGGCTCCGGGCGGAAAGCGCCACTCGGTCACCAGAACGTGCTCATTGTCGATCTGTACGGTCGGAATGGCAGCAGGACGTTGCATAGCGTGTCTCCTTGATATGTCAGGGGGCGGGCTGGCCGCGCAGGGCCTGGCCCAGTATGTCCAGCGCTTCATCCATCAGCGCATCGCCGATGGTGAGCGGAAAAAGAAAACGAATCACATTGCCCTCGGCGCCGCAGGTCAGCAGCAGCAGGCCCTGTTCCAGCGCCAGGGATTGCACCCGCCGCGCAAACTCGGGGCTGGGCGTGTTGGAGCCGGGGTGCGTGAACTCTGCGGCCACCATCGCGCCCAGGGCACGCACCTCGGCCAGTTCAGGGATCTCGGCGGCCAGTTCGCGCAGGCGGCCCGCCAGGCGGTCGCCCAGCTGACGGCCACGCGCCAGGAGGTCTTCCTCATCGATGACCTCAAGGACCTGCAGCGCCGCTGCCACCGCCAGCGGATGGCCGGCATAGGTGCCGCCCAGCCCGCCCGGGGCCGGCGCGTCCATCAGTTCGGCCCGGCCACACACGGCCGACAGCGGGAACCCGCCGGCCAGACTCTTGGCCATGACGGTCAGATCGGCCGCGACGTCGTAATGCTCCATGGCGAACAGCTGGCCGGTGCGCCCGAAGCCGGTCTGCACTTCATCGGCGATCAGCAGGATGCCGTAGTCGTCGCAAAGCGCGCGCAGGGCGCGCATGAACTCGGGCGGGCAGATATTGAACCCCCCCTCGCCCTGGACCGGCTCGATCAGGATGGCCGCCACGCTGTGCGGGTCGATGTCATGGCGGAACAGGGTGCGCAGCCCGGCCAGCGCATCGTCGCTGCTGATGCCGGCCAGGGCGTTGGGGAAGGGCGCATGGAAGATTTCGCCCGGAAACGGGCCGAAGCCCACCTTGTAGGGGTTGACGCGCCCTGTCAGCGCCATGCCCAGCAGCGTGCGGCCATGAAACGCCGAGCCGAAGGCGATCACGCCCGGCCGGCGCGTGGCCGCTCGGGCGATCTTCACGGCGTTCTCCACCGCCTCGGCCCCGGTGCTGAACAATGCCGTCTTCTTGGCGAAGTCTCCCGGCACGCGCGCATTGAGTTGTTCGGCCAGCTCGATGTAGCTGGTGTAGGGCACGATCTGGTAGGCGGTGTGGGTGAAGCGCCCCAGCTGCGCCTTGACGGCGGCCTCCACGCGCGGATGGCGGTGGCCGGTGTTGAGCACGGCGATCCCGCCGGCGAAGTCGATGTAGCGCCGGCCCTCCTGG
This sequence comes from Bordetella trematum, assembly GCF_900078335.1. Lineage (GTDB taxonomy): Bacteria > Pseudomonadota > Gammaproteobacteria > Burkholderiales > Burkholderiaceae_B > Bordetella > Bordetella trematum. The sequence goes on along the minus strand of NZ_FKBR01000034.1, from coordinate 24,006 downwards.
TCCCAGATTTCTCCGTTCTCGGCCCGGTCTGCGTAGAAATTGCACATCACGCCCACCCCGCGCGGCGTGGCGGCCGCGCGGCGGGCGTTCCAGTCGGCCGGGCTGACCGGCGGGCGCGAGGTCATGAGCGGCTCCTGGTGATCATGTGGTTTCGGCCTGGGTCGGATCCCAGTGCTGGCCAGGCACCGCGGCGATCAGTTGCTGGGTATACGGGTTTTGCGGTCGGTCGAAGATCTGCCCCGGGCTGCCATGCTCGACCACCTTGCCCCGGTGCATGACCAGCACGGAATTGCAGATCTGGGCCGCGACGCGCAGATCGTGGGTGATGAAGATCATGGCGATGCGCAGGCGTTGCTGCAATTCGTGCAATAGTTGCAGCACCTGGGCCTGCACCGAGACGTCCAGCGCCGAGACCGACTCGTCGGCAACCAGCACCTTGGGCTCCAGCGCCAGGGCGCGGGCGATGCCGATGCGCTGGCGCTGCCCGCCCGAGAACTGGTTCGGATAACGATCGAAGGCCGAAGGGTCCAGCCCGACCAGCGTGAGCAGCTCGCGGGTGCGCCGTTCGGCCTGCTCGCGCGTGGCGCCGTTGGCGACCGGGCCGTCGCTGATGATGCGCCCGACGGTCTGGCGCGGATTCAACGAGGCGAAGGGATCCTGGAAGATCATCTGGATATCCTTGCGCAGTGGCCGGAACTGGGATTCCGGCAGCCCGGCGATATCGCGACCATTGAAGATCAACTCGCCGCCGTCGATGCCGATCAGCTTGAGAAGGCACTTCCCGATGGTGGACTTGCCCGATCCGGATTCGCCCACGATGCCCAGTGTCTCGCCGCGCCGCACTTCGAAGCTCACGCCATCGACGGCGTTGACCACACGTTTGCGCCCGAACAGACCGCCATGGCCGGTGACATAGGTCTTCTGCAGATTGCGCACGCGCAGCACCGGCGCCTCGGTCTCCAGGCTGGGCCGGTCTTCGGCGCGGCGGTGCGGCACCGCCGCGATCAGGCGCCGGGTATAAGGGTGCTGAGGGCGGTTCAGCACCTGTTCGGCCGGGCCTTGTTCGACCAGAATGCCTTTTTCCATCACCGCGACCCGGTGCGCAATCTCGGCCACCACACCGAAATCGTGGGTGACGAACATCACCCCCATGCCTTTTTCCTTCTGGATGCGTGCGATCAGCGCCAGGATCTGCGCCTGGGTGGTCACATCCAGCGCCGTGGTCGGCTCGTCGGCGATCAGCAGGGCCGGCTCCAGCGCCAGGGCCATGGCGATCATCACGCGCTGACGCTGGCCGCCCGACAGACGGAAGGGGTAGACATGGTAGAGCGTGGCGGGATCCGGCAGGCCCACGAAGGCCAGCAGCTCCAGCACGCGCTGCTGGCGCGCCGCGCCCGGGTAGGCATTGTGCACGCGCATGACTTCGGAGATCTGCTCGCCCACGGTCATCAGCGGATTCAGGGCCGACAGCGGCTCCTGGAAGATCATCGCCATGTCTTTGCCGCGCATGCCCAGCAGAGTCTCCTCGGGCTGCACCAGCAGATCGCGCCCCTGGAAAAGGATCTCGCCCTGCTGGGGCTTGAGGTAGTCAGGCAGCAGGCCCATGATCGCATTGGCGCTCATGGACTTGCCCGATCCCGACTCGCCCACGATGCACAGGATCTCCCCGGCGCGGATGTCATACGAGACGTCCTGTACGGCGAAGGGGCGGTCGCCGCCGGCAGGCAGGGCGATGCTCAGGTTGCGGATGGACAGCAGCGGGACGTCGCGTTCAGCGGGTTGTTGCATGGCTGGCCTCCTATTCGCCGCGCTTGCGCAGTTGCGGGTTGAGGGCGTCGTTGAGCCCTTCGCCGATCAGGTTGATGGCCAGCACCGTCAGCAGAATGGCCACTCCCGGCCATACGCTCATCCACCACGCTTCCCGGATCATGGTCCGGGCCGCGCCGATCATGAAACCCCAGCTCATCATGTTGCGGTCGCCCAGGCCCAGAAAGGAAAGCGAGGACTCGGTCAGGATCGCGGTGGCCACCATGAAAGAGGCCGACACGATGATGGGCGACATGGCATTGGGCAGGATCTGGCTGCTGACGATGCGCCCAGGCGTCTGGCCGATCACGATGGCCGCCTGCACGAACTCGCGCTGCTTGAGCGTCATGAACTCAGAGCGCACCAGGCGTGCGGCCGGCGGCCAGGACACCACGGCGATGGCGCCCATGATCGAGTACATCGACGGGCCCAGCACGGCCACCAGCACGACCGCCATAGCCAGCTGCGGAATCGTCTGGAAGAACTCGGTAAAGCGCATCAGCGCGTCGTCGATGCGCCCGCCGCAGTAGCCGGCGATGGCGCCGATGGCGATGCCGAACAGCAGCGCCACTCCGGTCGAGAGCAATCCCACCATCAGCGAGACGCGCGCGCCCCACACCAGCCCGGCGGTAATGTCACGGCCGAGCATGTCGGTGCCGAAGGGGTAGGCCGCATCGGTAAACGGCGGAATTAGCGGCGCGGCCACCATCATCCAGGGCGATTCTTCGTACAGCAGCGGCGCGGCCAGGGCGATCAGCACCACGGTGGTGACGATGATCAGGCCGGCCACCGCGCCGTAGTTGCGCATATAGCGTTTGACAAAGCCATTCATGCTGCGGCTCCTTGCTTGCCCCCGGCGGCGATGCGCGGGTCGATGAAGCGATAGACCATGTCGGTGATCAGGTTGAAGGCCACGACCATGATGGACGTCACCAGGAAAATGCCCAGCAGCAGCTGGTAATCGCGCTGCAGCAAGGCATCGAACATCAGGCGTCCGATGCCCGGCCAGGCAAACACGGTCTCGGTGAGCACCGCACCACCGGCCATCTGCCCGAGTTGGATCCCCGCAAAGGTGATGACCGGCAGCAAGGCGTTGCGCAGCACATGAGCGCGGATCACCCGGGCGGGCGGCACGCCCTTGGCGCGGGCGGTCTTGACGAAATCCATGCCGATGACTTCAAGCATCGAGGCGCGCGTCAGGCGCACATAGACGGCCATGAAGAAGCACCCCAGGGTCACCGTCGGCAGTACCAGATGCTGGGCGATGTCCCAGACCCGCGCCATGCCGGTGAGCTTGGATCCCACAGTCTCCATCCCGAATGCAGGCAGCCAGCCCAGCGTGACCGAGAACAGCAGGATGCCCATCAGCGACAGCCAGAACAGCGGCGTGGCGTACAGCAGCAGGGCGCCGCTCATTACCGTGCTGTCGATCCAGCGCCGCTTGTTGGCGTAGCGGGCCTTGGCCGCCACGACACCGAGCGCCACGCCCAGGATGATGGAAAACAGAAAGGCGCAGATCATCAGCAGAAAGGTCGCCGGCAAGCGTTCCAGGATGAGGTCCAGCACCGGCACGTGATTGCGATAGGAAAAGCCCAGGTCGAGTTGCGCCACCCCTTTGAGGTAGATGGCCAACTGGGTCAGGACAGGCTGGTCCAGGCCGAATTGCACGCGCAACTGTTCGACATAGGCGGGGTCGCCCGCACCCGCCTGGCCTGCCAGCACGGCGGCCGGGTCGCCCGGCGCCATGCGGATAAGGAAAAAGTTGATGATCACCACCCCAAGCACGACCACCAGCGCTTTGGCCAGCCGGGAGGCAAAGAAAGACAGGAATTTCATGCATGCATCTCCAGGGAACAGCACAGCCGCCGGCGATACTGCCCGCCGGCAGGGGCGCGGGCCGCGAAGGCAGCCCGCGCCTGCCCTTATTTCTGCTCGATGTAGACGTCGTCAAAGGTCTCGTTCAGGCCGATGGCGGTCTGCACGAGGTTCTTGACCTTGCTGCGATACAGCGTGGGGAACTCCATGTCCACCAGGAAGCCGTTGGCGACGTCGCGGGTCAGCATCACCTGGATCTGCGTATACAGTTCCTGGCGCTTGGCCGGGTCGACCTCGGCTGCGGCCTTGAACCACAGCTTGTCGGCCTCCGGATTGCGATAGCCCTGCACGTTCGCAAAGGGCGAGCCCTTGACGATGTTGTCGGCGATGTACAGGCGTTCCACGCCGAGCGCCGGGTCGCCATACTGGTAGCTGTAGGTGGTGGTCAGGTCGAAGTCCCAGTCGCCGGTGCGCGCGGCCCAGCCGCCGGCATCGGTGGATTCGGTGTTGACCTTGAAGCCCAGCTGCTCCAGCGATTGCTTGGTGTATTCGCCCAGACGATCCCAGGTCGACCCGTACGGGAAACCCAGCTGGCGGATGGTGTAGTCCTGCGGATTGATGCCGGATTCCTTGATCAAGGCACGCGCCTGCTTCATGTCGAAGGGCATGGGAGGCGTGTTCTTGTCATAGAACATCTCGGTGTACACCAGCGGCCCGGTGGAAATCTTGCCCTGGCCAAAGAAGATGTTGTCCACCACCATCTTGCGGTTCATGGCGGCCATGATCGCCTGGCGCACCTTGACGTTGTCAAAGGGTGGCTTGCGCATGTTGAAGATCAGGTATGCCTGGGGCGAGAACATCTCCCAGCCCTTGGTGGTGTACTCGGTATTGGGCAGGGCGCGCACCCGGCGCACGTCCACGTCGTCGATGTCGCCGCCGCGCAGCACGTCCACGCTGCCACGCTCATAGGCCACCGCGCGCGAGGCCGCATCCGGGATCACGTTGAAGATCAGCTCATCGAGATAGGGCTTGCCCGGCTTCCAGTAGTCGGGGTTGCGCTCCAGCTTGACGAACTCGCCCCGCTTCCATTCCTTGAACTTGAAGGGGCCGGTGCCGACCGGCTTCTGGTTGGCCGGGTTGGTGGCGTAGTCGGTGCCGGCGTAGATGTGCTTGGGCATCATGGGCGCAAAACCCGGCTCGAACATCAGCATGAAGGCGGGAAAGGGCGCCTTCAGATGCATCACCACGGTGTGATCGTCGATTTTCTCGACCCGGTCCAGGTGCTTGCCCAGGATCACGCGGGCGCGGCCGTGCACCTTGGGCAGCATGTCCATCATCGAGAATACGACGTCATCGGCGGTGAAAGGCTTGCCGTCATGCCACTTGACGCCCTCTTGCAGATGGAAGGTATACGACAGCCCGTCGGGGCTCGCTTCCCAGGACTTCGCCAGGCCGGGCTGCGGCTTCAGGTCGAAGCTGTAGGTCAGCAGGCTCTCGTAGATTTTGCCAGTGATGAATTGGGTCGGCCCTTGCTGGTTAAGGGCGGGGATCAGGATGGGCGGCTCGGGCTGCACGATCATGCTGAGCGTGCCGCCCCGCGTCTGGGCCCAGGCGGCGCCCGAAGGCAACATGGCGGCCAGCGCCACGGCGCAGGCGGAGAGTTTGAGGGCGTGTTTCAGTTTCACTGCGGACCTCCCGGCGGTCTTGAGATGGATGGCCGCGCGCCGCCCCGTTGGCGGGCGGCGGCTGCCTGTGCGTTGCCGGCTGCGCGATCAGCGCACCGGATGCTGCATTGCGGTGAAGAAAACTGCCTGCCGCACACCGCTGCGGCATTTGAGGCGGCCCCCGGGGTTCAGCCGGGGGCGCTCAATCTGGGCCGATGGCCGGGCGCGCGGGGCGCTGCGGCTGCGGGTGTCGTGGGGCGAAGGACCCCATGCGTCGCGTGTCGTTTGTCCGTTTGCAAGTTTTTCCCCTTTGCATTTTCTGGACTTCGTTCTGATGCCATCGCAGCGTATCGAATATTTGGCACTCTCCATAGATCCAAAAGCGGCAGGCTCGAAGGTGCCACTTTGGATCGCGTCATCACGGTTCGAGATAAACGTCGGCAAAGGTCTCGTTCACGCCGATGGCGGTCTGCACCAGGTTCTTGACCTTGCTGCGATACAGGGTCGGGAATTCCATGTCCATCAGGAAGCCGTTGGCCACGTCTTCGGTGAGCATGGTCTGGATCTGCGAGTAGAGCGCCTGGCGTTTGGCCGGATCGCTTTCGGCCGCCGCCTGCGCCCAGAGCTTGTCGGCCTCCGGATTGCGATAGCCCTGCACGTTCGCAAAGGGCGAGCCCTTGACGATGTTGGACTCGGTGTAAAGACGCTCCACCCCCAGCGCCGGGTCGCCGTACTGGTAGCTGTAGACCATGGTCAGGTCGAAGTCCCAGTCGCCAGTGCGCGCGGCCCAGCCGCCGGCATCGGTCGCCTCGAGTTCGACCTTGAAGCCCAGTTGCTCCAGCGATTGCTTGGTGTATTCCCCTAGACGGTCCCAGCTCGATCCATAGGGCAGGCTGAGTTGGCGGATGGTGTAGTCCTGCGGATTGACGCCGGATTCCTTGATCAGGGCGCGCGCCTGTTTCATGTCGAAAGGCATGGGGGGCGTGTTCTTGTCATAGAACATCTCGGTGTATACCAGCGGGCCGGTGGAGATCTTGCCCTGGCCGAAGAAGATGTTGTCCACCACCATCTTGCGATTGATCGCGGCCATGACGGCCCGGCGCACCTTGACGTTGTCGAACGGCGGCTTGCGCATGTTGAAGAGCAGGTAGGCCTGGGGCGAGAAGATCTCCCAGCCCTTGGTGGTGTACTCGGTATTGGGCAGTGCCCGTATCCGGCGCACGTCCACGTCGTCGATGTCGCCGCCGCGCAGCACGTCCACGCTGCCACGCTCATAGGCTACCGCGCGCGAGGCTGCATCCGGGATCACGTTGAAGATCAGCTCATCCAGATAGGGCTTGCCCTCCATCCAGTAGTCGGGGTTGCGCTCCAGCTTGACGTATTCGCCCCGCTTCCATTCCTTGAACTTGAAGGGACCGGTGCCGACCGGCTTCTGGTTGGCCGGGTTGGTGGCGTAGTCGGTGCCGGCATACAGATGCCTGGGCATCATCGGCGAGAAGCCGGGGCCGAACACCAGCATGAAGGCCGGGAAGGGGGACTTCAGATGCAGGCTGACGGTGTGCTCGTCGATTTTCTCGGCACGATCCAAATATTGCTTGAAGATGACCCGGGCCAGCGCATGGGTCTTGGGCAGCATCTCCGTCATGGTGAACACCACGTCATCGGCCGTGAACGGCTTGCCGTCGTGCCACTTCACGCCTTCCTGCAGATGGAAGGTATAGGTCAGCCCGTCGGGGCTGACTTCCCAGGATTTGGCCAGGCCGGGCTGCGGCTTGAGGTCGAAGCTGTAGGTCAGCAGCCCTTCATAGATCTTGCCGGTGATGTACTGCGTGGGGCCTTGCTGATTGAGCGCCGGGATCAGCATGGGCGGTTCCGGTTGCACGATCATGCTGAGGGTGCCGCCGCGTGTCTGGGCCCAGGCGGTGGTGGCGGGCAGGGCAAGGCTCAGGGCCAGGGCGCAGGAAGACAGTTTCAGCAGACGGGACAGTTTCAAAGCAGGCTCCAGAAGAAAACGGGCGGTGAGCGCGGTGCGCTGGGCATGGGCGAGCGCCGCCCGCACGCAGGCGGGGACCGGCGTGGCACGGGACATCGCAGGGAGGAAGCGGGACGGCCGCTAGAGCGGGGGCTGATCCAGGGTGGGGAAGGTGGCGCAGCGAAGCGCGCCAGGAATGCGGTCAGGAAATGGGCAGGCCGGCGGGCCGCCGCATATGCGGTGATGATGCATTGGCAAGTGTCTCCCCTTGCAAATGGTGTGGCGATGGTGCGTGCCATTGCCGTTTTTCATAATGGAGAAGCCTATCGGATATTTGGTACTCTCAATAGATCCAGAACGATTCCATTTTCAGGTGCCACTTTGAAAGAGCTGATTCTGTCGGAGCGAGTGCTGCAACGTCTGGACCGGCGCGCCACGGTGGCGCTGTCGCGCCAGGTCTGTGACACCTTGCGCGCCCTGATCCTGGCGGGCGAGCTACCCGCCGGGGCCAAGATGCCCGCCACCCGGGTGCTGGCTGCCGACACGGCCCTGTCGCGCAACACCATCCTGCACGCCTATGACCAGCTCACCGCCGAAGGCTATCTGACCGCCGCCTTCGGCAGCGGCACCTTTGTCTCCGATACCGTGCCCCAGCCCCAGGAGGCCTGGAGCGACGAGCCTGACACGCAGCCGCCGGCCACGCCGTTTCTCTTGTCGCGGCGAGGCAGCAAGCTGGTGCAGGAGGCCTCGGCCTCGGATCGCCAGCTCGGTGCCTTCGTCTCCGGCGTGCCTGACGTATCGCTCTTTCCCCGCGCCATCTGGAATCGCCTGCTCAGCCGTCGCTGGCGTCAGCAGACACCGGAACTTCTGACCTATTCCTATGGCGCCGGCTATCTGCCGCTGCGCCAGGCCGTGGCCGAACACCTGCGTCTGGCGCGCTCGGTCCGCTGCGAGGCCGATCAGGTCGTCATCACCACCGGTATCCATCAGTCGATCAGCCTGCTTGCGCGTTTGCTGGGCGATCACGGCAACACCGCCTGGATGGAAGACCCGGGTTACTGGGGCGCGCGCGCCACGCTCGTGGCCTGTGGCATCACGCCGGTGCCGGTGCCGGTCGACGAAGAAGGCATGGCGCCGCAGGCCGAACAGCTGCAACAGCCGCCGCGCTTCATCTTCCTCACCCCATCGCACCAGTATCCGTTGGGCATGATCATGAGCCTGGCGCGCCGCCGCATGCTGCTCGAGTACGCCCACAAGCGTGGCGCCTGGATCATTGAAGACGACTACGACAGCGAGTACCGTTTTGACGGCCGGCCCATCGGCTCGCTGCAGGGCCTGGATCCCCACGATCGCGTGCTGTACCTCGGCACCTTCTCCAAGACGCTGTTCCCAGGTTTTCGCATGGGCTACATGGTGCTGCCGCGCCGCCTGGCCGCGCATTTCGCGACCGGTCTGTCCGAGCTGTACCGCGAAGGGCGCCTGATGGACCAGGCGGTGCTGGCCGACTTCATCGAGGGCGGCCACTACGCCAGCCACATCCGCCGCATGAAGCAGTGCTACGCCACCCGCCAGGCGCTGCTGCGCGCGGCGGTGGCGCGTCATTTCGGCGCCGACTGGCCGGTCTCGACCCATGAGGCCGGCCTGCATCTGGTGCTGCATCTGCCCGAAGGCGTGGATGACCTCGGCATTTCCATCGCCGCCCGTACCCTGGGGCTGACGGCCCGGCCGCTGTCGCGCTATTACGCCAACGAGGCCTGGGCCCGGCCGGGGTTGCTGCTGGGTTATGCCTGTGTGCCCGACGAGGAAATCGCTCCGGCCTTCGAACGGCTGGTGCAGGTCATCACGCCGGCGCTGGAGCATACCCGACGCACGCAAGGGCGCGCCCCGTCCAGCGAACGCATCAACGACCAGGCCTGGAGCGGCGCCTGAGGTTCTTTGCCTTATTGCCCGGCGCGCCTATATCATGCACGGCAGGCGCGCCACGGTGGGCGCGCATCCATGGAGACAACGGGTGGCAGCAAGGAAACACAGAATCGCCGTGATCCCCGGCGATGGCATCGGCAAGGAAGTCATGCCCGAAGGGCTGCGCGTGCTTGATGCCGCGGCGGCGCGGTTTGACATCGGCTTCCAGTGGGATCACTTCGACTGGAGCTGCGACTATTACGCCAGGCACGGCAAGATGATGCCGGATGACTGGAAGACGCAGATCGGTTCGCACGAGGCCATTTTCTTCGGCGCGATCGGCTGGCCCGAGACGGTGCCCGATCACGAAGCGCTGTGGGGATCGCTGTTTCGCTTTCGCCGCGAGTTCGACCAGTACATCAACCTGCGTCCGGTGCGCCTGATGCCGGGCGTGCCCACGCCGCTGGCCAATCGCAAGCCGGGCGACATCGACTTCTTCATCGTTCGCGAGAACACCGAGGGAGAGTACTCCAACAGCGGGGGTTGCCTGTTCGAGGGTACCGAGCGCGAGGTCGTCATCCAGGAAAGCGTGTTCACGAGGGTGGGCGCCGAGCGCGTGCTGAAGTTCGCCTTCGAGCTCGCGCGCAAGCGCGGCAAGCACCTGACGGCTGCCACCAAGTCCAACGGCATTTCGATTTCCATGCCTTGGTGGGACGAGCGGGTGGCAGAGATGGCCGGCCAGTACCCCGACGTGCGCTGGGACAAATATCACATCGATATCCTCTGCGCGCACTTCGTGCAGCATCCTGATTGGTTCGATGTGGTGGTGGCCTCCAACCTGTTCGGCGACATCCTTTCCGATCTGGGCCCGGCCTGCACCGGTACCATCGGCATTGCGCCTTCGGCCAATCTCAACCCCGAGCGCAAATTCCCGTCCCTGTTCGAGCCGGTACATGGTTCGGCCCCGGACATCTACGGCAAGGGCATCGCCAACCCGATCGGGCAGATCTGGAGCGGCGTGCTGATGCTGGACTTCCTCGGCTACCCCGAGGCCGCCCAGGCTGTCATGAAGGCGATTGAAACGGTGCTGGCCGATGGGCCGCGCACGCCCGACATGAAGGGTCAGGCCAATACCGCAGAGGTCGGGCGCGCCATCGCCGAGTTGGTGGCCAAAGGCCACTGAGCCGGGGACGGGCCTCCGGCTGCGGCCCTGTCCGGCCAACGGCCGTGACCCGACACTGCAGCGCCGATGGCGCGTGCATCGGACAGGCCATCCGGAGCAGGCTCCGGATGGCCTTTGCCTTGCCGGCTTACTTGCCGCTATTGAGCGTGTTGAAGCTGGTCATCAGGTTGCGGTAGTCGGGGATGTGGTTCGAGAACAGCGCGCCCAGGCCCTCGATGTCGTTGCGCCAGTCTCGGTGCAGCTCGCAGGCTACCCCGAACCAGCTCATCAACTGTGCGCCGGCCTGCGACATCCGTTCCCAGGCGGCCTGGCGGGTGATCTCGTTGAACGTGCCCGACGCATCGGTCACCACGAACACGTCGTAGCCTTCTTCCAGCGCCGACAGCGCCGGGAAGGCAACGCAGACCTCGGTCACCACGCCCGCGATGATCAACTGCTTGCGGCCCGTGGCCTTGACGGCCTTGACGAAGTCTTCGTTGTCCCAGGCATTGATGTTGCCGGGGCGAGCGATATAGGGCGCATCCGGAAACTGGGCCTTGAGTTCCGGCACCAACGGGCCGTTGGGGCCGTTCTCGAAGCTGGTCGTCAGGATGGTCGGCAGCTTGAAGTAGGCTGCGAGATCGCCCAGCGCAAGCACATTGTTCTTGAACTTGTCGGGGTCGATATCGCGCACCAGCGACAGCAGGCCGGTCTGGTGGTCGACCAGCAGCACGGCGGCACCATCTTTGTTCAGGCGGACATAGGGTTTGCTCATGGCTTGCTCCTTGGGCAAGTGGGGTGCCGGGCACCGGGGGAAGGCCGGCCGCCGGGGGAGGCGGCCGGCATGTCAGGACAGGCTGGCCGGCTTCAGGCCGGCATCTGGCCGAAACGGCCGCTGTTGAAATCCGAGATGGCCTGCACGATTTCCTCGTGGCTGTTCATCACGAAGGGGCCATGGCCGACAATGGACTCGTCGATCGGCTCTCCGGTCAGCAACAGCACCGAAGCCTCGCCATTGGCCTCGATGGCCAGCGCCTGGCCATCGCGATCCAGCACAACCATCTGCCCGTCGCGCGCAATGGCGTTGCCGTTGACCTGCACGGTTCCGTGCAGCACGACCAGGGCCGTGGTCCAGCCGGCCGGGACCCGCAAGGCGCTGTAGCTGCCCTGCTTCAGGCGCAAGTCCCACACCGACAGCGGCGAGAACGTCTCGGCCGGGCCTTGCTGGCCGTCATACTCGCCTGCGATGACCCGCAGCTTGCCCGCGCCGTTGGGCAGGGCCACTTCGGGGATCTGGCCCGCGGTGATGGCCTGATAGCGCGGCGGGGTCATCTTGGATTGCGCCGGCAGGTTGACCCACAGCTGCACCATTTCCAGCATGCCGCCCTGCTCGCTGAAGGCAGGCGAATGGAACTCTTCATGCAGAATTCCGGCGCCCGCCGTCATCCACTGCACATCGCCAGGCCCGATCACGCCGCCCTGGCCGGTGGAGTCGCGGTGCGCGACTTCACCCTTGTAGACGATGGTGACCGTTTCAAAGCCGCGGTGCGGGTGCTGGCCCACGCCGCGCGGCGTGGCCGTCGGGGTGAACTCTGCCGGACCGGCATAATCCAGCAGCAGAAAAGGACTCAGTTGCCGGCCGTGGCCGTTATACGAAAACAGCGAGCGCACCGGAAATCCATCGCCGACCCAGTGGGGGCGGGGAGCGCTGTAGACGCCGAGAATCTTTTTCATGGTGATCTCCTGATGATCCGTGTGGGATACGATGGAGACAGATTAAATATAGGACGATATTCTGGCTAGTGTGCTAGATTCGAGTTCACAGTTCTGTTAATGGAACGCTGGATCGGGTATGCAGGATCTCAACGATTTGTACTATTTCGTCCAGGTGGTCGACCATGGCGGCTTCGCGCCTGCCGGGCGCGCCCTGGGGATTCCCAAATCCAAGCTCAGCCGGCGTCTGGCCATGCTCGAGGAACGGCTGGGCGCGCGTCTCATCCAGCGTTCGACCCGCCATTTCGCGGTCACCGAGATAGGCCTGCGCTACTACGAGCATTGCCGTGCCATGCTGGTCGAGGCGGAGGCGGCCCAGGAGGTGATCGACATCTCGCGCGCCGAGCCGCGCGGGGTGGTGCGCCTGACCTGTCCGATCGCCTTGCTGCATGCCAATGTGGGGCCGATGCTGGCCGACTTCATGGCGGCCCATCCGTTGATCAATCTGCATCTGGAAGCAAGCAACCGGCGCGTGGACGTGGTCAGCGAAGCCGTGGATGTGGCCATCCGGGTGCGTCCGCCTCCCCTGGAAGACAGCGATCTCGTCATGCGCGTGCTGGCCGACAGGGGGCAATGCCTGGTCGCCAGCCCGGGCCTGGTGCAACAGCATGGTTTTGCCGCCACGCCGGGCGAACTCGATGGCTGGCCCAGTCTGGGTCTCGGGCCGCCGCATGGGCCGCAGCGCTGGGAGCTGTTTGGCCCCGACGGCGCTCAGGCCACGGTTTATCACCAGCCGCGCTTTGTCACCTCCGACATGGTGGCCCTGCGCGATGCCGCGCTGGCGGGGGTAGGGGTGGTGCAACTGCCCAGGCTGATGCTGCGCCACCATCTGGAAAGCGGCGAGCTGGTCTGTGTCGTGCCGGGCTGGGAGCCAAGGCGCGAGATCATTCACGCCGTATTTCCCTCACGCCGCGGCATTCTGCCGTCGGTGCGCTTGTTGATCGATTTTCTCGCCCAGCGCTTTCAGGATCTGGTCGAAGACTAGGCCTGGCCGGCGAGCCGGCCGCGTTGCGCCAGGCCGGTGTGCAGCGTGTCGATCATCATGTCGAAAACCGCCGTGGTATCCAGTTCGGTAAAGCGCGGCATCAGGCGGCGCAGCCAAGGCAGGTCGGGCAGGGGCAATTGTTCCAGTTCGGCTACCTCGGGTGCCGTCGCGCGGCGGATCAGGCCGCCGATTTCTCCCAGGATCAGCCCATACACGGCGGCATACCACCCCACGCAGGCCGCGGGCATTTCCGCTTCGGGCAAACCGGCCTCCTGCAGGGCCTGATACACCATCTCGATATGGACATAATCGGCCGCGCCAGTATTCAGGAAGCGCTGCATCAGGCGGAAGGTGTGCGGGTACTGCAAAGCCAGCCGGCGATATTGGCCGGCCAGGTCGGCCAGGCGGCCTGCCCAGGGCAGGGCGGTATTGGCCGGTAGCAATCGGGCATTGAGCCAGTCGGCCATGGCGCGCTGCAGGCCCTCCTTGGATTTGAAGTGATACAGCACCGCCATGGGGTCGCAGCCCACCTGTTCGCCCAGTTTGCGTAAAGAAAACCCGCTTTCTCCGCCTGCCTCCATCAGCAGCACTGCCGCCGCCACCAGGGCCTCCTTGGACAGGCTTTGGGAGCGGGGGCCGGGCTTGGCGCGGGCTGTGGTCATGCGGTTTTTTCCTTTCCAGATAATGCGGCGGTCAGCGCAGTCGCCCTGGCCGATTTTTGACAAAGACGTATTCTACGCCGTAGAATTTATTTTTCTACATCGTAGAAATAGTACCCCGGGGCGCGCCAGAACTGGCCCTGGGCATTCAGCAGAACGGAACGCCACGCTTACGGCGCGTGATCGTGGCCTTCCGCTCTGTGCCTCGCCGCAGCGGCTCGCGCCCTGGGGCAAAGACACAGGACTCCCATTCATCATGGACGTATATAAACCCACCTTACTGGAAGACGCCGGCAACACAGCAACCCGACTTAAACTCGATCAACGCCTCTGGAACTGGCAGCCTGCCCACCAGGAGCCTGCGCCCGCGACCTATTACGAAGCCTCGCTGGCGCCCTGGCCGCGCTTTGCGCCGCTGCCGCATGACCGCCATTGCGACGTGCTGGTCGTGGGCGGCGGCCTGCTTGGCGCATCGACCGCGCTGCATCTGGCCCAGGCAGGCCTGGATGTGGTGCTCGTGGAAAAAGACAGCATCGGCTCGGCCGCCTCGGGCCGCAATGGAGGCCAGCTCACGCCGGGCCTGGCGCGCTGGGAGGCGGCCGACATGATCGCCAACCTGCCCCTGCCCGAGGCCAGGCGCCTGTGGCGCATGGCCTCGGTGGAAGCCATGGAACTCATCGACGAGATCGCGGCACGCCACGGCCTGGATTTCGACCGTCGCCGCGGCCACCTCACGGCGGCCGTGCATCCCGGCCACATGAGCGCCCTGGTCGAAGGGGCCGATGCGCGCCGTCACCTGGGCGATGCTACGGTCGAGATTGCGGGCGCCTATGAGCTCGAGCAGCACATCCGCTCGAGCCTCTATCACGGTGCGGCGATCGACCGTCTGGGTGGTCAGCTGCACCCGCTGGCGCTGCTGCGTGGCCTTGTTCACGGCCTGCTGCAATATGGCGGCACCGTGCACGAAGACACCGAAGTGCTGGAGATTGCGCAAAGCCCGCAAGGTGCCCAGGCCGTGACCGCCAACGGCCTCATCACCGCGCGCAAGGCCCTGGTGCTGGCCGTGCACCATACCTCCTTCCGTTTTCTGTCACATGACAAGCACACGACGGTGCCGTTCTATACCTACGTAGGCGTCACCGCGCCGCTGGAGATCGACACGGCCGAACTGCTGCCCTCTGACATGGCGGTCTACGACACACAGTTCCAGATCGACTACTACCGGGCCGTACCGCGCAACCGCTTGCTGTTCGGCGGCCAGGGCACGGGCGGCAGCTGGTCGCCGGAGCGCATCAACGATTACCTGACTGGCCGAATTCATACCGTGTTCCCACAACTGGCGCCGGCGCAGCTTGAATTCTCCTGGAGCGGCATCAGCGACTTCACCCTCAACGGCGCCACCGACTGTCGTAAAACCGACGATGCCGCGCCCATTTATCTGGTGCACGGCTGGAGTGGACACGGCGTGGCGCAAACCGTGCGCATCGGCAAGGCCATTGGCGACGACGTCACCGGTCGCAATGACGACTTTGCCATGCTGGCAGGCATCGAACACCGCCAGATCCCCTTGGGACGTCAGCTCTCGGCCATGGCGATCCCGCTGGTCAAGGCCGCCATGGGCATGGTCAATGCCCTCAACCCGGGACGTCTGGTGTCGTTCTGAAGGCGCGTCTTCTGCAAGGTCCACCTGGCTGAGGCCGCATGTCCCCAGCGGGGACACGCGGCCATGCCACGTTGTCGTTCTTTATCTGGGACACTGATGGCGGTTTTCAGCGTCTAGGCAGGGCATCGTCCCAGATTGATACTTCGCAGGCCAACCCCGGCGACATCCTTATCCAACCAGGAGCCCATGCCATGAGTACGCCTGCCAATTTCCACAACCAGAAACCCGTCATCGATCCGGCCAATGCCGTGATGTTGCTGATCGATCACCAGAGCGGCTTGTTCCAGACCGTGGGTGACATGCCGATGCCCGAACTGCGCCAGCGCGCCGCGGCGCTTGCCACCCTGGCCAGCCTGGCCAACATCCCGGTCATTACCACCGCCTCGGTGCCGCAAGGCCCCAACGGCCCCTTGATCCCGGAAATCCACCAGAACGCGCCCCATGCCCAATACGTAGCGCGCAAGGGGGAAATCAACGCCTGGGACAACCCCGAGTTCGTCGCCGCCGTCAAAGCCTCCGGCAGAAAACAGCTCATCATTGCGGGCACCATCACCAGCGTATGCATGGCGTTTCCCGCCATCAGCGCCGTGCATGACGGCTATCAGGTCTTCGCCGTGATCGACGCCTCGGGGACGTACAGCAAAATGGCCCAGGAGATTACCCTGGCGCGCGTGGTACAGGCCGGCGTCGTCCCCATGGACACCGCCGCCGTCGCCTCCGAACTGCAACGCACCTGGAACCGCGACGACGCCGCTGCCTGGGCCCAGGCCTACACCCAGATTTTCCCGGCCTACCAGTTGCTGATCGAAAGCTACGCCAAAGCGCAAGACGTGCAGCAAAACCAGGAAGTGCTGGACTCGATGCGCAAATAACCCGCTGCACCCGTAAAACAAAAAGCCTTGGACGCATTGCGTGTCCAGGGCTTTTTCGTGCGCAGTGTGGTGAAGCACAGGTTCAAGATTGCCAACGGCCATGATGGTCTCTGGCGAATGCCATGCTAGCCTTGCATCGTTCCATTTTGAACAGGCGCGATTACCCTGAAGTCGCCCGTGGTGAACGATTCAGCGCTGCTGCGGGTATCGTTTTCCGCAAACAGGTCTTGCCTGCCATCGAGCAAACTGGAGTGCCGTCTTGCGCCGTTTCGTTCTTCTTGTCCTTGCCTCTTTTTTTGTCATCTGGGCCATGGAGGCTTTTTGGCTTTCGCCATCGCCTCCCGGTGATCTGCCATGGGTGATGCGGCAAGAAGGCATGCTGCTCACCGGGATTTTGGCTCTGGGGGCCATGACGGCCGTCATGATCCTGGCTCTGCGACCCCGCTGGCTGGAGTCGCCTTTGGGTGGCATGGATAAAGCCTACCTGTTGCACAAATGGCTGGGCATCATTGCCATTGCGTTGAGCGTGGCGCACTGGCTGACCAAACAGTCGAAGCCTCTCATTGTCACAGCCATTGGCAATGCGGGCCGGCCGGCCAAAGTACCTGCGCCCGACTGGGTCGGTATTCTCAAGCCCTATGCCAAAACCTTGGGCGAATGGACTTTCTATGCGCTGATCCTGATGCTGGTCATTACGCTTGCGCGTCGGGCGGTGCCCTACAAACGCTGGTATTGGCTGCACCGCTTCATGCCGCTGGCATATTTGTTGCTGGTCTTCCATGGCATCGTGCTGACTCCTCCTGCTTATTGGGAGGGGTTGGGTGGCTGGCTGCTGGCCTTGACGATGATGCTCGGCATCGCGGCCGCCGTGAGGCAACTGTTGCGTGACCTGCGACCGCGCTATCCCCATGCAGGTACCGTCGTGTCGCTCGCGCAGCGTGGCGATGTGCTGGAAGTGCAATGCCGCATGGGAGATTCCTGGCCGGGCCATGACGCAGGGCAGTTCGTTTTTTTGCGCCTGCCAGGAGAGCAAGAGGCGCATCCGTTTACGTTATCCGATGCGGACAAGCAGAACCATCTCGTGCGCTTTCACATCAAGCAACGGGGCGACTGGACAGGCAGCCTGCGCGAACGCCTGGCGCCCGGCATTGCCGTTGAACTGGATGGCCCCTATGGCCGCTTCGTGCCGCCCGATCACGACGATGGCGCCGTGCATGTCTGGGTGGGCGCCGGCGTGGGCGCGACCCCCTTCCTGTCCTGGCTGGGCCAGCTTCACCAGGACGGCCATGCTCCCCAGGCCTGGCTGCAATATGCCTGTCAGCATGCGGTCGACCCCTTGGCTCAGGCGCTGCAAGAGGCTGCCGCGCGTCATCCCGACGTGCATCTGGACATCTTCGCCGACGGCCGTCGCTGGTCACCCACAGAGGTGCTCCAGCGATATCAGGCCGACAAACCACTGCAAGTGTGGTTCTGTGGCCCCGCGGCCATGGGCAAACAACTGGAACAAGCGCTCAAGCAATCATTGCCGGCGGCTTCCTGGCAACTGCACCGGGAACACTTCGCGTTTCGTTAAGCCAATCCTGGCCCGAGCAGAGGGCCACGCATTGCGCGAGGCAAACCAAGAAAACACAAGGTTTTCAGTATTTGGCCGCATAAGCTGATTTTCCATCAGCTACCGAAAATCACCGGGCGGACCTTGTGCCGTGGCGGCGGCACCAGCCGCAAAGCCAATAAAACAAGCCTGTAAAAACAAAAAAGCCTTGGAACACATGGTGTTTCCAAGGCTTTTCCGTCTGGAATTTTGGTGGAGCGGAGGAGGATCGAACTCCCGACCTTCGCATTGCGAACGCGACGCTCTCCCAGCTGAGCTACCGCCCCAAATCAGAAGACCAAAACTATACACCTTTTTTTAAGGCTTGGGTAGCAGCGCAGCCGCAAGGCGGCGCGCTGCGGGGGCTTGCGTCGGTTGTCGCGGAACCCCGCCGGAGGCGATCAGGGGAGCGCCGGCGGGATGAAGGCCGGGCCTTGTGGGCGGATGCGGATGCCGGGGGCGAGGCGGGTCCAGGGCAGGTCGGCGGGGTCGGCCTGCATGGGGCCGGGGGCCTTGGCGATAAGCACGGCCTGGGCGATGGGCTGGAAGTCGGCCCGGAAATGCACCGAGCTTTTGACGACCAGGATGGCGAGATCTTCGGGGTCGATGCCGCCCAGGCGGATGAGATTGCGATCGAGGGTCTGGGCCTTGTTGCTGCTGACGATGACGCTGACGCCGCGATGGCGCAGGCGGACGGTGGGGCCGACGTCGGCGTCCATGCCGTGCATCATGGGGCCGGCGTAGCGGGTCTTGCCCTCGGAGATGAATTCGACCAGGAACTCGCCCTCACAGGGGTGGTCGCCGGGTACGCCGGATTGGCCGCCGATGCTCAGCCGGACCGTGTTGCCGAGGCCGGCGGCCAGGGCGAGGGCCACGGCCGCGGGGTCGCACATGAGGCCGATGGCGGCATTCTGGGCGTCGGCCTCGATCAAGGCGCGCAGCAGGCCGGTGGTGTTGGCGTCGCCGCCGGCGCCGGGATTGTCCTGGGTGTCGGCGATGATGACCGGGCGGCTTGCGCCCCGGGCGAGTTGCTGCGCCTGGCGGACGGCCTCATCGGGCGCCAGGAAATCCGGCGACCAGTCGGCCTCCAGGGCCGCCACTTGTTCGGTCAGCGTGCGCACGGCGCTTTCCACCGCGTCGCGGTCGCTGCCATGGGCCCAGACCACCGGGCCGCATTCGGGAAAGTCGGCGGCCGGAAAGCCGGGGGCGTACGACAGGCTGGCCACGCCGTTCGTGGCAGCTTCCAGGCGGGCCAGATCGGCGTAGACGCCCTGGGCAGGTTCAAGCAGGGTGCACATGCCGTTGATCGGGATGAGAAACGGCAGGCGGCGCATGGCGGTGTGCCAGCCCGGGCCCGCTGCAATACGTGCCTGCAGCAGCGCGTAGGCACGCTCGCCGATGTCTGCCATGTCCACGTGCGGATAGGTGCGGAAGGCGACCAGTGCGCAGGCATTGGCCAGCATGGCGGCGGTGACGTTGGCGTGCAGATCCAGGCTGGCGACGATGGGTGTGTCGGGGCCCACGGCGGCGCGGACCCGGCGCAGGATTTCACCTTCGCCGTCGTCGTGGTCTTCCGTGACCATGGCGCCGTGCAGGTCGAGGTAGACGGCGTCGTAGCCGCCTTCGCGGGCGGCCGCGACGATCTCGCCGGTGATGCGCTCGAAGGCGTCGCGGGTGACGTGCGCCGAGGGGCTGGCGCCCGCCCAGATGACCGGCCGCAAGCGGTGGCCATCGGCCAGGGCGGCGTTGATGAAACCGCCTGCCGGGATGTTGACCTCGCGCAAGGCCAGCACGTCGTCGCCGCGCACCAGGGCCGGAAAGCCCTCGCCGCGCAGGAAGTTGTCATAGCCGGCCTTGGACGGCGCGAAGGTGTTGGTTTCATGCTGGAAACCGGCAACCAGGATATGCATGCGGGGCTCCTTGTCGAGATCAGGCGTTCTGGCCGGGGCGCGGCAGACGGGTAGTGATGAGCAGCAGGCCGCCGACGATCAGCAGGCCGGCGATGAGATACAGGCCGCTGGCCAGCGAACCGGTCATTTTCTGGGACCAGCCAATGAGCGAGGGGCTCAGGAAACCGCCAAGCAGTCCGATGCTGTTGATGAGCGCGATGCCGCCGGCGGCCGCCTCGCCACGCAGCACCTGGGAGGGAATGGCCCAGAACACGGTATAGGAGGCCCACATGAGCGCGGTGGCCAGGGTGATGGCGACCAACGCCGGCCAGAAGTCGCTGACCATGGCCGTGGCCAGACACAGGGCCAGGCCCGCCAGCAAGGCAGGCACCACGGTGTGCCAGCGTCGTTCCTTGTGGCGATCCGAGCTGCGTGCAAAGCCGATCATGGCGATCATGGCCACCAGATAGGGAGGGGCCGAGTACCAGCCGATGGCGCGCAGGTCAGTGATGCCCGCGAGCTTGAGCAAGGTGGGCAGCCAGAAACTGACGGCGTAGATGCCGCAGATCAGGCAAAAGTAGGTGGCCGCCAGCCGGTAGACGGTCGGGTTGCGCAACACGGCGCGAAATGGCTGGGCGGCGGCCGCTTCGCCCCGGCGGTTGAGGTCGCTGGCCAGCAGGGCCTTCTCTTCGGCATTGAGCCATTTGGCCTGCTCGGGCCGATCGGTCATGGTGAAAAAGGCGATCACGCCGAGCAGTACGCAAGGCAGGCCTTCCAGCAAGAACATCCATTGCCAGCCGGCCAGGCCATGGTCGCCGTTAAAGGCGCTCATGATCCAGGTCGAGACCGGACCACCGAACATGCCCCCGATCGGGCCCGCCAGCATGACCACCGCCATGACGCCGGCCATGCGGGATTGGGAATACCAGTACGTCAGATAGAAAATCATGCCGGGCGCAAAGCCGGCCTCGAACACGCCCAGCAGGAAACGCAGGGCATAGAACGTATATTCATCGCGCGCAAACAGCATGGCCGCGGAGGTCAGGCCCCACAGCACCATGATGCGGCTGATGGTGCGTCGTGCGCCGATCCGGTTGAGCAGCAGATTGCTGGGGACTTCAAACAGGACGTAGCCGAGAAAGAAAATCCCGGCGCCCAGGCCGTAAGCGGCATCCGACAGGCCGATATCGGCCTGCATCTGCAGCTTGGCGAAACCGATGTTCACCCGGTCCAGGTAGGCGAATACGTAACACAGCAGCAGAAAGGGCAGCAGGCGCCAGGTGATCTTGTCGTAAAGGGGTTTCAGGCGCGGATCCGGTACGCCGTCAGTCGGGGTGGCCATCGGTCAGTGTCTCCAGGGGCGGCAGGCGCCCGGTTGCCCATCAGCGTGGGTAATCAAGTAGGCTGGCCCGTCTCTGGCGGGCCGTGCTGCCGTCAAGGCAGGCTGCCATTATTGGCAGCGCGGCGGTGACGAACAAGAACACGGCTGCTACAGTATCGTTGCCCACAGGGCAACGATTAATCCAGGCTGTGCGCGGAGCGGTGATGCAGGAGATCAATCAGGCGCGGCTGCGCTATTTCTACGAAGTGGTGCGCTGCGGCTCGTTGCGGGCCGCCGCCGACAAGCTCGATACGGCGGCATCGGTCATCAGCAGGCAGGTCCGCCTGCTGGAGCAGGAGCTGGGCGTGACGCTGTTCGAGCGGCGCGGGCGCGGGGTGATCCCCACCGAAGCCGCCCAATTGCTGCTCGACTATCACCAGGGTTGTCAGGCTCAGCAGGAGCATCTGGCCGCAAGGCTGGAGGCCTTGCGCGGCATGCGCAGCGGCCAGGTGAAACTGGTCATCAGCGAGGGTTTCATCGACAGCCTGATGGATCAGGTGATCGGGCCCTTTTGTCACCGGCATCCGCAGATCCAGCTCGATGTGCATACCGCCTCGGTCAATGAGGTAGTCGAAAGCGTGGCGGGCGATGCCGCGCATCTGGGGCTGGCCTTCAACCCGCCTGTCGATCCGCGGGTGCGCTGTCGCCTGGCGGCCGTGCACCCGGTGCAGTTGCTGGCAGCGCCCGATCATCCCCTCGGCAGAGGGCAAGGGCCGCTCACGTTGCAGGAGGTGCTGGCTTATCCGTATGCTCTGATGTCGGCGCCCTATGGGCTGCGCCGTATCATCGATGTTGTCGAACTCACCGAACGCATACATCTCACGCCCAGCCTGACCACCAACTCATTGCGTGTGCTCAAACAGTATGTGGTCAGCGGCGCCGGGGTGACCTTGATGCCGGCGCTGGGCGCGCATCGCGAATTGGCTGCGGGTGAGTTGATCCGGCGGGCGCTGGCCCATCCGGTATTGGCGGCGACCCAGTGCCAGATGCTGGTGAGGGTGGGGCGGCCGCTCTCCGATGCGGCCCTGGAGGTCATGCGCCAGATCGCGAATCACTTGCCGGTGTTCCGGGGCGAGGCCGCCCCGGGCATGCCTGCCTAGTTCCAGGCCAGCGTCGCGATGACCGGGGTGTGGTCCGAAGGCTGCGGGTTGCCGCGCGGCCCCTTGTCGATCACGCAGGCCGTGCAGGCCTGTTTCAGGTCTTGCGACAGGAGAATGTGGTCGATGCGCAGCCCGGCATTGCGGCGGAAGGCGAACTGACGGTAGTCCCACCAGCTGAATGCCTTCTCGGGTTGCTCGAAATCGCGGAAGACATCGCTCAGGCCGAGATTGAGCAGGGCGCGCCAGGCGGCACGCTCCGGCTCCGAGACATGGACCTGGCCTTCCCATTTTTCCGGGTTGTGCACGTCGATGTCGGCCGGCGCGACGTTGTAGTCGCCCAGAATGGCCAGGCGCGGATACGTCTGCAACTCTTCCTTGAGCCAGTCGCGCAGCGCCGCGAACCATTCCAGCTTGTAGATGTACTTGTCGCTGTCCAGGCTTTGCCCGTTGGGGCAGTAGGCGCAGATGACGCGCACGTCCCCGGCCGGGCTGGGCAGGGTCACCGCGATCACGCGTTGCTGCGGATCTTCATAACCCGGGATATTGCGCTGCAAGGCGAAGCCCGGCTCGCGCGACAGGATGGCCACGCCGTTATAGGTTTTCTGGCCAGCCCAGGCGGCGTGATACCCGATATCGGTGAAGGCCTGCAGCGGGAACTTGTCATCACTCAGCTTGAGCTCCTGCAGGCACAGGGCATCGACCGGGTTGGCGGCGAGCCATTCGAGCACTTGCGGCAGGCGGACATTGAGGGAGTTGACGTTCCAGGTGGCTAATTGCATGAATCTTGTAGGTATATGATTTACTTGTATTTTATTTGATATTTTAGCGGATGCGTGTTGCTAGCTACTCATTTGGCTACTCACCTTGGGCGTGCTAGGCATTGTCACCACACATGAGCCCAGATGATACCCGGTCATGCTTCCTTCTTCCGCTTGCCGCGTTCGATCAGGGCCTGGACGCTCTCAACGGTGATCCTGGTAGCGTCCCCGATCTTGACCTGTTCGAGCTCGCCCTTCTTGACCAGGCGGTAGATCATGGTACGGGACAGTCCCATTGCTTGTTCGGCTTCACGCAGCCGATACAGCAGCCTCGGTGCCGACGTCGATTGGACTTGCTGAGCTTGATCCATCACGCTTCCCCCTCCTGCTGCTGGGCGACGAAGTCGATAGCGTCTGCAACCGCGCGCAGGTGTTTGGCTGCGCAAGCGTTGCAGATGACGCCCCTGTCCGTCACATAGGAGATATCCAGGCGCATCGAGAGTGTCAGGGTCGCCGTTACATCGCGTTCGCTCCACAAGGTGTCCTTATGGACTCCGAAGACCGACAATTCCGGCACTTCAGACCTGCACACATCGCACTCGTAAACCGTAGTTGTGGTGGTTTTGACGCCCATCACTCACCCCCTTCGCCCTGCTGGGCGGCAATGGCGGCGTCGTAGAGACGCTGGGCGCGGTTGTAGCCGATCATCAGGCATGCGCTCAGGACGGTCGGGCCGGGCTGGCTATGTGCCTGCACAAGCCAGTTCGCCGCGCCTTGCAGCGGGTCCTCTCCCCGTGCATCCCGCCCGTCTGCGGCAGCGCAGGCCTGGGGCGCGGCATACTTCTGATCGATCAGCATGCGGGACAACGCCCGCTGTATCCCTTCCTCGGTGATCGTGTCGCCCTCGCAATGGTCGATCAGATACGCCGGGAAGTTTTCCCACGCCACTGGCTTCGCCTCCCCGGCTACAGGGGCGCTTGCCAGGGCGGCAGTGGGCTCGGCGTAGAGTTGACC
>NZ_FKBR01000033.1:124194-283356 GCF_900078335.1 Bordetella trematum | reverse complement strand
TGCCTGGACACCTCCGACGTTTCGCTTTGCGATAACCGCCCTGGAGCACTGCCCGGGAACTGCTTCGTTCCGGCCCGCCTCACTTGAACAACTTGGCGCCGGAGCGCTTGCGTTGTGTTCTGTGCTGCGAGGGGGCGAACTATAGCACAGAAGATTTCCTTGTGTCAGGAATATGGCACTTTTTTTAAAAAAAGATTGCGCCCATGGCTCGCTCCAGCCGCATCCGCCCCCGCCACCTGAGCGCTCTCTATATATAGGGGCCGGGAACCGGCGCTGCCAGCGCCTGTTTCACTATAGATGGAGGACGGTCGTTTCCTTGACCGGCTGCAAGGCAAAGTATGACTTCATGTCCACCACAGCCGGGTGCAGCATCAGCGTATCCATGGCAAAGCGCGAGAAGTCCGCCAGATCGGCCACCTGGATGCGCAGTAGATAGTCCATATCGCCGGACATGGCGTAGCACTCGACCACTTCCGGCCAAAGCTGGACGTCACGGTGAAAGTCCGCCATCGGAGCATGACTGCCTTCGACATGCTTGCTCAGGCGAATCGATACGTAGGCCAGCAAGCCCAGCCCGACCTTCTCGGCATCGACCAGGGCTGCATACCGTTTGATATAGCCCTGCTCTTCCAGGCGACGGACCCGCCTCAGACATGGACTGGGCGAGAGCGACACACGGTCTGCCAACTCCTGATTGGTCAGCCTGCCATCGCGCTGCAATTCGGCCAGGATGCGACGATCCGTTCTATCGAGTTCTTGTTCGGGCATTTTTAACCTGTTTTTTACACCACTGAGCAATCTGATTGCCGATGATAGGCTTTATATGGGCATATTCGCAATCTCCTGCCGCGCCAAACACCTAGAATCTGCTCTTTAGACATCATCACCACAACAACACAAGGGAGCCAGATCATGAGCACGCCATTCCAACCCTGGGACAACCCCATGGGTACCTGCGGATTCGAATTCATCGAGTACACCGCACCCGACCCCCAGGCGCTGCGCCAGGTGTTCGAGCTGCTCGGCTTCAAGGCCATCGCGAAGCACCGCAACAAGGATGTGACGCTTTATCGCCAGGGCGGCGTGAATTTTCTGATCAACGCCGAACCGGACTCCTTTGCGCAACGTTTCGCGCGGCTGCACGGCCCCTCCATCTGTGCCATCGGATTCCGCGTCAATGACGCCGCCCAGGCCTACCAGCGCGCCCTGGAGTTGGGCGCCTGGGGTTTTGACTCTCACAGCGGCCCCATGGAACTGAACATCCCGGCCATCAAGGGAATCGGCGATTCGCTGATCTATCTGGTGGACCGCTGGCGCGGCAAGGGCGGCCATGGCGGCATCGGCGACATCAGCATCTATGACGTGGACTTCGAACCGCTGGATCCCGACAACGCCGCCGCCGACCTGAACCACGCCGGCGCCGGCCTCACTCTGGTGGACCACCTGACCCATAACGTGCACAAGGGCCGCATGAGTGAATGGGCCGAGTTCTACGAGCGCCTGTTCAACTTCCGCGAAGTGCGCTATTTCGATATCGAGGGCAAAGTCACGGGCGTCAAGTCCAAGGCAATGACCTCACCCTGCGGCAACATCCGCATCCCCATCAACGAGGAAGGCACCGACGAGAAAGGCCAGATCCAGGAATATCTGGATCTCTATCGCGGCGAAGGGATCCAGCATATCGCCATGGCAACGGACAACATCTACGAAACCATCGAAGCCTTGCGCAAGAATGGCGTGGTCTTCCTCGATACGCCCCAGACCTACTACGAACTGCTGGATCGCCGACTGCCCGGTCATGGCGAAGATGTGGATCGCCTGTGCAAGAACCGCATTCTGCTCGACGGCGCACCCGATGGCGGGCTGCTGCTGCAGATCTTCACGGAGAATCAGATCGGCCCTATTTTCTTCGAGATCATCCAGCGCAAGGGCAATGAAGGCTTTGGCGAGGGCAACTTCAAGGCCTTGTTCGAATCGATCGAACTGGACCAGATGCGTCGCGGCGTGGTGAAGTCGGTCGAGTAGCCGTTCCGCAAAAAAAAAGCCCCCGGCATGAATCACTGCCGGGGGCTTTTTTTTGCAACCGCTGTCAGCGTTTCAAGCGATCGTGAAACTGGCGCCGGAACTTGGCGACCTTGGGCGCAATCACGAATTGGCAATAACCTTGCTCGGGATGCAACGCAAAATAGTCCCGATGGTAATCCTCGGCCGGCCAGAAATGGGCCGGCGGCAGCAGCCGGGTCACGAGGGGCGCGTCATACACCCCGGCCGCCTCGATCTCGGCCATGACGGCCTGCGCCTGTTCGCGCTGCGCCTCATCCTGCCAGAAGATCGCAGACTCGTATTGCGGACCGACATCATTGCCCTGACGCCCCGGCGTGGTCGGATCATG
Source organism: Bordetella trematum (assembly GCF_900078335.1). Classification (GTDB taxonomy): domain Bacteria; phylum Pseudomonadota; class Gammaproteobacteria; order Burkholderiales; family Burkholderiaceae_B; genus Bordetella; species Bordetella trematum. The sequence goes on along the minus strand of NZ_FKBR01000033.1, from coordinate 280,964 downwards.
GGTGGCGAAGAACACACGCAACAGATCCGAAAATGTCAGCTCGGCCGGGTCGAACTCGATGCGCGCCACCTCGATATGCCCGGTTTGCTTGCCACACACCTGCTCATAGGTCGGCTGCTGGACATGGCCCCCTGCGTAACCGGGCTCCACGGCGCACACACCGCGCAGATCCGTGAAGACCGCCTCGACGCACCAGAAACAACCACCCCCCAACACCGCCACTTCGCGGTCGGGTCGTGCAGATAGCGTTGCCATGGTTACTCTCCCGTTGCTTACTTGGCGGGCGCCAGCGTCATGATCCACTCGGCCAGCGCGCGCGCATCCTCAGGCGAAACATGGGATTGCGCCGGCATCGGCACCGCCCCCCAGGCCCCGCGCCCGCCGCCGCGAATCTTGCCGGCCAGATAATCCACCGCGTCGGCCTGCCCGGCGTAGCGCTCGGCCACGCTCTTGAGGGGCGGCCCCACGCGCTTGTTCTCTACCTGGTGGCAGGCCATACAGGCCTTGCTCTTGGCCAGGTCGATGCCCGTGGTCTGCGCCGCAGCCGTCGCGGTACAGGCCAGCGCAGCACAGGCCAGGGTCAATTTGAGTATCGAGTGCATATATCCGGAATCCACAATACGGTACATCAGCCGAAACCTGTCCGGCCGCTACGATGGTACCCGAAAGCGGCCCCGGGCAAGTGCGACCGGCTGTCGCTGCCGCACCCCCGCGAGCCCGGCGCGCCGGTTATCATCGGACAACACTTTGCCTGCGGATTGCTATGCTTCAGTACCCTCAATTCGACCCCGTCGCCCTGCAGATTGGCCCCGTGGCCATTCACTGGTATGGCTTGATGTATCTGCTGGCGTTCGCGCTGGTCTATGGACTGGGCCGCTATCGCCTGGCGCGCGACCCCGCCGCCATCATGACACCCAAAGGACTGGAAGACCTGATCTTCTATAGCGTGCTCGGCGTCGTCCTAGGCGGGCGCCTGGGCTACGTACTGTTCTACAAGCCCGACTACTACCTGCAGCACCCGCTGGAGATCGCCTACCTCTGGCAAGGCGGCATGTCCTTTCATGGCGGACTGATCGGGGTAATCGTGGTGATGCTGCTCTTTGCCCGCAAGAAGGGGCTGCCTTTCCTGGCGGTCAGCGACTTTATCGCGCCGCTCATTCCACTGGGCCTGGGTGCAGGCCGCCTGGGCAATTTCATTAATGGCGAGCTTTGGGGCCGCCCGAGCGATGTGCCCTGGGCCATGGTATTTCCGCAGTCCGGCGACAACCTGCCGCGCCACCCGTCGCAACTGTATGAGTTGGGGCTGGAAGGATTGCTGCTGTTTGCCGTGCTGTGGATCTATTCGCGCAAGCCCCGCCCGCTGGGTCGGGTCAGCGCACTCTTTCTGATGGGCTATGGCGCGCTGCGCTTTGCCGTCGAGTTCACACGCGAACCGGATAACTTCCTGGGATTGCTGGCTGGCGGCATGAGCATGGGGCAATGGTTGTCCCTGCCCATGTTCCTCGCCGGCCTGCTGCTGTTCGTGCTTACTGCAGGAAAATCGTCCCAGCCACCGTCACGCTGACGGTCACTTCCCCGGCTTCCAGCGGCACGCCCGGCGCGCCGCTATCCGCCGCCCCCTTGGCCATGGCCGCCTCCATCATGACGCGCGGCATGGGCGCCGGCGATCCCCCGCCTCCCAACTCCAGCTTGGACAAGCGGTAGCCTGAAAACCCGAAAGCATTGGCGGCGGCCAGCGCACGCGACTTGAACGCCTGGGCGGCCTGGCTCAGCAGCTTGCGCTCCTCGGCCTCGCGCCCCTCGCGCGACAGGAAGAAACCAATATTGGAAATGGCCGTCTTGTCGCTGAGCTTGGCAGCCAGCGCGGAGGCGGCCTCGAAATCGGTGGACTCCAGGATGATCTCACCCTGGCCCCGCCAATTGGTGATCTTGCCCTTGGAGTTGGTATTGGGCCAGACGTTGTAGCCGCCGCTGCGAACCTCGACGTTCTTGGCGCCGCGCGCCCGCTTGACGACGTCATCGAGCGCTGCCGTCAGGCGCTTGCCGACGCTTGCCTGATCGTTGGCCTCGACCTCAGCTGACAGAGTGATGCGCACCGTATCCTGCTTGACTTCGCTCGACGCGGACGCCTGCAACGTCAGCTCAGGCGCGCTGCGCGCCGACTCGGCGGCGGCAGGCGTGGCGGCAGTCTGGGCCAGGCTGGGCTGAGCGACGGCAACAGCCAGCGAGGCAAAGCAGGCGGCAGCGATCCGATTCAACGAAAACGTGAAGGCACGAGTCATGTAAAACCCTGTTGTTGAGGAAAGCGAAATAAGAGGGAGAATCCGCGAAGCACGGAAAGGCTGATCGGGCAGGGCCCGCCGCCGATAGGGCGGGCCCGCCGAATAAATGCCCCGCATGTGCCGTCTAGGCCGGCATCTCGAACCCATAGGTTCAAGGTGGTCGCGATCCGAAGAGCATCGGGTTCGTCAGCTATGTGACGATCACTCCAGCCCTGCACTCCCGCAACCAGTATGCCAAAGGCATCGGTTCAGAGACTGTATGGCCATGTCACGAACACCGCAGGGACAAACTGCAGCGCTGCTGCCAGGCCGGCGGCAGCGCATATCTGAAACAGAAAGGCTTAAAGAAGCTTTTCCTGGCCCGACAAGGCATCGTCAAGCATCAGGTTCATTTCTTCAATTCTACGCTTGAAGTCGCCCACTGCCAAACCGCCCAGAGGACCATCGGGCGCCTTCATGGCAAGCAATTCACCGGCAATCTGCAGCGCCGCCATGACGGCGATGCGCTCGTTGCTGGACACTTTGCCCGTGCCTTGGATGCGCAGCATGAGCTGATCGACGTGTCGTACCGCAGCCAGCAGGATGGGTTTTTCTTCGGCCGAACACGCAAGCGAATACTCGCGGCCCAGGATAGAGACATCTAGGCGTTCCATCAGGCTTGCTCTCCAGCTGCGGCACCGGGCAGACGCGCCAACACGGCGTCGATACGCTCACGCGCCGAGGTGGCAACCGAACGCAGACGCTGCAACTCGGCCTCTCTGGCGGACAACACCTGCCGCATTTCTTCCTCTCGGGCGACAAAGCGTGCCTCAAGGGCCTGGCGCTGGGCAGTTTCACGGGCCAGTTGCTCGCGCAGATCGCTTTCGGCCTGCTGGGCCTGCTCTTTGGCGCGTTCCAGGAGGCCGTCGTGATCGCGCGACTGCTCACGCAAAGCGCGCAGCTCGGCATCGCGGTCGGCGCAACGCTGCGTCAGCGTCTGCACCTGGCCTTCACTGTCATTCAGACGGACACGCAACGCATCACGCTCGGCGTGAAGTTGCCGGGTGCGTTGCACCAATTGCCCTATGCGGGCGGCGAGTTGATCTAGGTCTTGCAGCATGGGCGATATCGTAAACCATCCGGAAGCGATTCGGGATGCTTCACGTAAGCAGATAAGTACGGCAATATTCGGTACAGGATGAAAGTTGTTTGGCAGAAGTCTGTCACCTCGCCGCAACGGCGAAATCCCCCAGCCGACAACCTGCTTTCGCACAACTTTCTAGCTCCTTTCAATTTCCTTTCAATCTCCCATCAGCCCATCCCCGCCGTTACAAAAAAAACCGGGAAGTTCCCCTAGTTGATGCGAAAACGAGGGAAAACCCCAGTGCATCAGGGTAGCCCCAGGGTTTGCACGCTTGATCCCCTCCATTACCATTCGGCCTTCAAAAAAGCGTCTTTCTGCTTTCACAACTGCGGAAAGCGCTTTCAATAAAAACGAATGGCACCTCCAAATGCCTTTTTGTGGCTGGCTGTCCGTGTCCCGGCACGGCAGCGGTCTATGAACCCTACACGCTGTAAAACAGGAGCCAACCAATCATGCAGCTACGCAATCGACAGGACTTCTGGTCGGGGGTGATGTTCATCGCCCTTGGACTGGGATTCGCCTGGCAAGCCACCAGCTACCAAATGGGCACAGCTGCCCGCATGGGCCCGGGGTATTTCCCCTTCTGGCTGGGACTTGTCCTGGCCTTGTTGGGCGCCGTCGTGTTGCTCGGGTCGTTGTCGAAGAAGGCCCAGGAAACGCACGTCGACCGTTTCGACTGGCGCATCGTCTTCCTGGTGATCGGCTCCGTTGTCTTCTACGCCGTGGTGCTCAACTATCTGGGCGTCTACATCTCGGTATTCCTGCTGGTGGTGCTCAGCAGCCTGGCCAGCCATGAGTTCAGCATCAAGGTCGCCGTTGCCAACGGCATTTTCCTGGTGGTGTTCAGCTACCTCGCCTTCATCAAGGGCCTGGGACTGATCTTCCCGCTGTGGCCGTCGTTCATTTAAGGCTAGAGGAGCACACTCGCCATGGAATTGTTTGACAACCTCATGCTGGGTTTCTCGGTGGCGTTCACGCCCGAGAACCTGGCCTATGCCCTGCTGGGCTGCATTCTGGGCACCCTGATCGGCGTGCTGCCGGGGATCGGCCCGGTGCCGACCATCGCCATGCTGCTGCCCATCACCTATGTGCTGCCGCCGGTGGCTGGCCTGATCATGCTGGCCGGCATCTACTATGGCGCCCAGTACGGCGGCTCGACCACTGCCATTCTGGTGGCGCTGCCAGGGGAGACATCCGCAGTGGTGACCGTGCTGGACGGTCACCAGATGGCTCGCAACGGCCGCGCAGGCGCCGCCCTGGCCATCGCGGCCCTGGGCTCGTTCTTCGCCGGTTGCGTGGCCACGCTGCTGCTGGCTGCCTTCGCGCCTCCGCTGGCGGAAGTTGCGTTCAAGTTCGGCCCGGCCGAGTATTTCTCGCTGATGGTGCTGGGCCTGGTGGGCGCCGTGGTGCTGGCCTCGGGCTCGCTGCCCAAGGCCATCGCCATGATCATCCTCGGCCTGTTGCTGGGCATGGTGGGCACGGACGTGAACTCCGGCGTGGCCCGCTATGACTTCGGCATCCCAGAACTGCAGGACGGCATCGACTTCGCCATCGTGGCCATGGGCGTGTTCGGCTTCTCCGAAATCATGACCAACCTGGAGCAGAAGGAAAACCGCGTCGACATCACCGACAAGATCGGCACGCTGTATCCCAACTTCCAGGAATTCAAGGAAGCGGCTCCGGCGGTCGTGCGCGGCACTGCGCTGGGTTCGGCCCTGGGCATCCTGCCGGGCGGTGGCGCCGTGCTGTCGTCGTTCGCCTCCTACACGCTGGAAAAGAAGATCTCGCGCAACCCCGAGCGTTTCGGCAAGGGTCACCCCGCCGGCCTGGCGGGCCCCGAGTCGGCCAACAACGCTGCCGCGCAGACCTCCTTCATCCCGCTGCTGACGCTGGGCATCCCCGGCAACGCCGTGATGGCTCTGATGGTTGGCGCCATGACCATCCACAACATCCAGCCGGGTCCGCAGGTCATGTCCAGCCACCCCGAGCTGTTCTGGGGCCTGATCGCCTCGATGTGGATCGGCAACCTGATGCTGGTGGTGCTGAACCTGCCGCTGATCGGCCTGTGGGTCAAGCTGCTCAAGGTGCCCTATCGCATTCTGTTCCCCGCGATTCTGGTGTTCTGCACGATCGGTGTGTATTCGCTGAACTACAACACCTTCGACATCTTCATGACCGCGGCTTTCGGCGTGATCGGCTACGTCTGGTCCAAGCTCAAGTGCGAAGGCGCCCCGCTGCTGCTGGGCCTGGTGCTGGGCCCCATGATGGAAGAGAACTTCCGTCGCGCCCTGCTGCTGTCGCGCGGCGACTTCATGACCTTCCTGAACCGTCCGCTGTCGGCCACCCTGCTGGCCCTGGCGCTGGGCCTGGTGATCCTGGTTGCCCTGCCGGCCATCCGCAAGAAGCGCGAAGAGACTTTCGTCGAGGAAGACTGATCCTCGCGACACCTCAAGGCGTCATCCGAACCGGGCCCTCGCGGGCCCGGTTTTTTATTGCCCCTCCCTTTCTCGCGAGACTGCACAGGGCCGGGAGGATTGGGGTAAGTTATCGGCTTCACAACCTCGTTTTCCGGAAAATCAGACATGCCAAGCATCGGTTCGAAAACCTACGACAACGTCGCCGCGCACAAGGTCGCTTTCCTGGGTCTGGGCGTCATGGGCCTGCCGATGGCGGGACACCTGGCGCGGGCCGGTCACGACGTCACGGTGTACAACCGCAGCCCGGCCAAGGCCGAGGCGTGGGTACAGGAATTCGGCGGCAAGCTGGCGGCCACCCCGCGCGAAGCCGCCCAGGGCGCACAAATCGTATTTGCCTGCGTGGGCAACGATGACGATCTGCGCAGCGTGGTGCTGGGCGAGGATGGCGCCTTCGCGGGCATGACTGCCGGGGCCACATTCGTCGACCACACGACCGCCTCGGCGGACGTGGCGCGCGAACTCTACGCGCTCGCCAAGAACCGCGGCCTGAACTTCATCGATGCGCCGGTATCCGGCGGCCAGGCCGGCGCGGTCAACGGCGTGCTGACCGTGATGTGCGGCGGCGATGCAGCCGTGTTCGACGCCATCCAGCCGGTGGCAGCGGCGTTCGGCCGGGCCGTCACCCGGGTCGGCGAGGCAGGCGCGGGCCAGCTGGCCAAGATGGTCAACCAGATCTGCATCGCCGGTGTGGTCCAGGGCCTGGCCGAGGCGATCGCCTTCGGGCAGGCCTCCGAGCTCGATATGAAACTGGTGCTCGACGTCATCAGCAAGGGGGCTGCGCAAAGCTGGCAGATGGAGAATCGTGGCGGCACCATGGTCGATGGCAAGTTCGACTTCGGCTTTGCCGTTGACTGGATGCGCAAAGACCTCGGTCTGGTGTTGAGCGAAGCGCGTCACAATGGCGCCCGCCTGCCCCTGACCGCGCTGGTGGACCAGTTCTACGGCGACGTGCAGCGGCAAGGCGGCGGACGCTGGGATACCTCCAGCCTGATCACGCGCCTGAACAAGTAATGGAGCCGGCGGCCGCGGCCGCCTGACAGCCCGATGCAGGACCTCAACGATCTCTACTATTTCTGCCAGGTGGTCGAGCAAGGCGGCTTCAGCGCCGCCGCGCGGGCGCTCGACATTCCCAAGTCGCGCCTGTCGCGGCGCATCTCGCAACTCGAAGAACGCCTGGGGCTGCGCCTATTGCAGCGCACGACACGTCGCCTGCGCCTGACCAGCGCCGGCGAACGCTATCTGCACTACTGCCGGGAAATGACCGCTTCGGCTCTGGCGGCCGAAGAAGCCATGCAGCAGTTGCAAAGCCAGCCGTCCGGGCCGGTGGTCGTGAGCTGTCCGATCTCGATTGCCCAGCAGTTGCTGGCGCCGTTGCTGCCGGAGTTCATGGAGGCCTGGCCGGAGATATCGATCCGCATGCTGGCCACCAACCGGCGAATCGACCTGATCAATGAGGGAGTCGACCTGGCGCTGCGCGTGCGCACCCGCCTGGACACCGACGCCGAGTTCGTGGTGCGCCAGCTGGGCATGGCCTCGGGCATGTTGGTGGCCAGCCCCGGCTATCTGGCCCAACATGGCACACCGGCCGCCCCCGAGGCGCTGGCGCAGCACCTGACCCTCAGCTTCAATGATCCACAGAGCGAAGTGGTCTGGGCCCTGCACCATCGCGACGGCGAAAAACGCCAGATCGTGGTGAGCCCGCGGCTGTCGTGCAACGACTTTATCGTTCTGACCGAAGCCGCCATGCGCGGACGCGGGATCGCCCTGCTGCCTTCCGTTGCGATCCAGGAGGCGCTGCGGTGCGGCGAGCTGGTGCCGGTGTTGCCCGATTGGCGCCTGCCCGAGGGCATCGTGCACTGCATCTACCCTTCACGACGCGGCATGATCCCGGCCGTGCGGGTGTTCCTGGATTTCCTCTTCGAACGCCTGCCACCAACCTACGAACCGCTGGGCATGCGGCGCATGGCGCCCTGAAGAGCAAGCGCGCACCGCTGCGGGCGACCTCAAGCCGCGCCGGGCGCCACGTCGGCGGGCTTGCGGCGATTGCGGCGCATGAAGGCCCACACCTGCACCAGGATAAGCACGGCGCTGGCGCCGATGAACCAGGCGCTGATGGGGCGCTCGACGAACACGGCCAGATCCCCGCGCGACAGCAACAAGGCTCGCCGGAAATTCTCCTCGACCATGGGCCCCAGCACGAACCCCAGCAGAATGGGCGCGACCGAGAAGTCCAGGAACATCAACAAGGCGCCGATCACCCCGAAGGCCAACACTTCCCAGATCTGAAAGAGGCTGTTCTGGGTACTGAACACACCGACTGCGATGAAGAACAGCGCCGACGGGAACAGATAGCGGTACGGCACCTGCAGCAGCTTGACCCACACGCCGATGAGCGGCACGTTGAGCACCATGAGCAGCACATTGCCGACCCAGAAGCTGGCGATCAGCCCCCAGAAGATATCCGGATGCTCGGTAATGAGCTGCGGCCCCGGCTGGATCCCCTGGATCAGCAAAGCGCCCAGGATCAGCGCCATCACGGCGTCGCCCGGGATTCCCAGGCTCATGGTGGGGATGAAGTCCACCTGCGTCTTGGAGTGCGAGGAAGCTTCCGGAGAGGCCACGCCGCCAATCATGCCAGTGCCGAATTTCTCCGGCGTCTTGGAGATCTTGCGCTCCAGTGCATAGGCCACGAAGGTGGTGATGGTCGGCCCGGTGCCCGGCATGGCCCCGAACAGGGTTCCCACCAGCGTGCCCCGCACCATGGGCATGAAGGCCTCTTTCATCTCGGCCTTGCTGGGCCGCATGTCCCGCACGCGCAGCTTGGCGCCGCTGCCGATGGATGCCATGCGGTTGACGCTCATCAGAAAGTCGGCCACGCCGAACAGGCCCATCGACACCGCCACCAGTTCCAGTCCGTCGGACAGGTCGATCAGGCCAAAGGAAAAGCGGATCGAGCCGGTGTTCACATCGGTGCCGACCACGCCGCATAGCAGGCCGAACAATGTCATCGCTACCCCACGCAGGGCAGAACCGCGCGACATCGTGGCGCCGGCCAGCAGGCCCAGCAGCATGATCGAGAAGATCTCGGTGGGGCCGAACTTGAAGGCCACCTCGACCAGGAGCGGCGAGGCGAAGATCATGACGATAATGCCGACCGAGGCGGCAAAGAACGAGCAGATCATCGTGATGCCCAGCGCCGTGCCGCCCTTGCCCTGCTTGGTCAGGGGGTAGCCGTCCAGGCAGGTGACGGCATGAGGCGGGTGCGAAGGCAGGTTCAACAGGATGGCGCCGATGGCGCCGCCGTACTGCGAGCCGTAGAAAATGCCGGCCAGCATGAGGATGGCCGGCACCGGCTGCATGACATAGGTCAGCGGCAGCAGAATCGAAATAGCCGACAGCGCCCCCAATCCGGGCAGTACGCCGATCAGGTTGCCGACCAGCACCCCGAAGAACGACCACATGAGGTTGTGCCACTGGAAGGCAATGCCAAAGCCATACCAGAGGTCACTCAGAGATTCCATGATCATGGCGCATCAGCTCCATTGAAACAGCGGCAGCTGCAGTTGCAAGGCCCACCAGAACACCGCCACGGCGACGGCGCACATGGCGAGTGACAACAGGAAAGCCTGCTTGAGCGTATTGCTGCGATCGCCCAGCGCCGAAATGAACACGATGGCGAAGGTGGCCGGCAGCAGCCCGCCCCACTCGCCCAGCAGCAGAAATGCCAGAATGCCCAGCACGATGCAGGCAGCCCCACGCAGGTCGGGAAAGGCATGCTGATGGCCATCCGCCGCGGGCTTGACGTCATCGGCAGTGGGCGCCGGCCGTGCCGACAAGGCGATCAGCAGGCCCACGAAGGCCAGCAAAGTGCCGATCGCCGCCGGGAAAAAACCCGGCCCCATGTGCGACAAACTCCCCAGGTGATACTGCGTACCGGCGTACACCGCACCCAGCCCGACGATCACCATCAGGGCCCCTCCGTAATAATCTTTTTGTCGACTTGATAAATCCACGCTCGCTCCTTTCGCGTCTTGGTGACGCGGTATCCCCCCAGGCCCGGAAAAGAGGCGCAGGGCCTGTCCTCGTGAAGAAAACAGGCCTGCAGGATAGGAAGCGAAGCTGCGAAAGCGCTTTCTACGCGCTGTCGGAAAACTGAATTCCGGGGTAATCCCTAGCCCCGCCGGAAGCGAAGCTTTTAATAAGCTTTCTTTTGATTGTCCATCAGCTGAATTTCGGCTGTCTCGAAAGCGCGGGGCATGTGAAACACGGCTGCCAGGCCATAGCCGCCGGCGGCATTCGGCTCGCCGTCACGCAGCTCGATATCGCCGCCATTGCGGCGCGCGAAGGCTCGGGCGATGGACAGCCCCAGGCCGCTGCCCGAGGAGGTCGCCGTGCGATCCACCATGATGCGTTCAAAGCGCGCAAAGGCACGCTCGCGCATGCTGGCCTCGATGCCCGGACCATTGTCGGCGACGATCACATCGACGCCCGAGCTGCCCGGCACCACCGAAACCGTGATCTGCGCACCGCTGCCGGCGTAGTTGATGGCGTTGTGGATCAGATTGGAGAGCACTTCGTGGACTTCGGCCTCGCTGCCCAGCACGGGTGCGACCGCCCGGCCATCTTCGGCCCACATGCCTTGATCCCCGCGCGCATCCACCCAGCCCAGATCCTGGCGACGCTCATGGGCCAGGGGCAGATACTGCAACACCACCTCGCGGGCCAGTTCGTTGAGGTCGAAGACACGGTGCGGCGTGGCCTCGGCCTGATGGGCGTGGGCCAGCGACAGCAGCTGTTCGGTCAGCCGGCGCGTGCTGCGCAATTGTTCGACGATGGCACGCAACCCTTCCTGCGCGCGCGCCGGATCACGCTCACGCAGGGCATACTGGGCCTGCGTCAGCATGATGGCCAGGGGCGTGCGCAACTGGTGCGAGGCGTCGGCCAGAAACTGGGACTGCTCGTCGATCACCCGGCGGTGGCGGGCGATGTGATAATTGACCGCCTCGACCAGCGGGATCACTTCGCTGGGCACGCGCGAGGCGTCCAGCGGTGTCAGGTCATCCTGTGGGCGCGAGCGAATATCGTTGCGCAACCGCCCCAGGGGCCGCAGCGCCCAACTCACGCCCCACCAGACCAGCAAAGCCACCAGCGCCAGCATGCGCGCATCGCGCAGCACCTCCTGGCGCTTGGCGGCCTCTTCGGCCGCCAGACGCTTGCCAATGCTCTCGGCCACGATCACCATGACCTGCCGGTGCACTCCGTGATAGTGCAGGTCGCGCAAAACGGCCACCATCCGCACTGGATCACTGCGGTAGACCCCGTCATAAAACACGGGCTCACCGTCACCCGACGGCCAGACCGGCGGGCGAGGCATTTCGGGCATGCCCGCCAGCGTCTGCCCGGGCGGAGGCTCCCCTTTCTGCGAGGGCTGCCAGGGCGGATCGATTTCCTCGATGCGATAGTACTTGCGCAGCCCGGCACGCGACTCCAGCATCACCTGGGCGTACAGCGGCGTGGCAACCTGAAGGTTGCCGTCGGGCATGAATTCGAGACTGCTTTCCAGCACCCTGGCAGGCTCCAGCAAAGCCGAGTCATAGGCTTCGTTGGTGATCGACGCCAGGGTGCGGTAGTCATTCAGGCTGTCGATGACCAGCAGCAGGATGACGCCGGGCAGCAGCAGGGAGATGAGCAGCGCCCGGATGCCCATGACGGGCCAGCGCGGCTGCGGGTCAGGATTCGGAAGACTCACGCGCCACGCTTTCGAGCATGTAGCCCAGGCCGCGTACCGTCACGATGCGCACGTCGCTGCCCGCCAGCTTCTTGCGCAAGCGGTGCAGCACAACCTCGATGGCGTCCGGGTTGGCCTCGCTATCGTGGGTGAAAACCTTGCCGAAGAGCTGCGCCTTGTCGACCGGGTAGCCGCTGCGGGTCAACAGCGCCGCCAGCGCGGCATGTTCGCGCGGCGTCAGAAACAGCAGCGAACCATCCAGTGTGAAAGCGCGGCTCTCGCCATCATAGGAGAGCGAACCGCATTGCAGGCGTGGATGCTGACGCCCGCGGCTGCGCCGCACCAGGGCGGTCAGGCGGGCTTCCAGCTCTTCGAGGGCGAAAGGCTTGGTCAGAAAGTCATCGGCCCCCAGGTTCAGGCCCCGCACCCGATCCTGCAAGGCCCCCTGGGCCGTCAGCAGCAGAACCGGCGTGCGGTCGTCGCGATTGCGCATTTCGCGCAACAGCACCAGGCCGTGCTTGTCGGGCAGACGCAAATCCATCACGATGGCGTCGTACTCGTTACCGGCCATCAGCCCTTCCGCCGTGCGCGCATCGGGCGCGTGATCAGGCAGGAAACCACTCTGGGCAAGCGCGCGCATGAGCCATGAAGCCATGTCGCGCTCATCTTCAACCAACAATATGCGCATGTCCGTCCGTTTCTGCCGGGTTGTCCGTATTCCTGGGGCCGTGCACACGCTGCCGCAAATAGCGGGTTTCGTGATGCCGACGGAACAGGATGGTGGCGAGTTCGTTGAGCGCCTGCGTGTAGACGTCGCGCTTGAACTCGATCACAGCATCCAGCGGTACCCAATACTGGCTCCAGCGCCAGGCGTCGAACTCCGGATGCTGCGTCGAGCGCAGGCAAACGTCGCTGTCACGCCCGGTCAGGCGCAGGAGAAACCAAATCTGCTTCTGTCCTTTATAGTGTCCACGCCACTCACGCCGGACAAAGTGGTCCGGCACGTTGTAACGCAACCAATCACGTGTTCGCCCCAAAATGCGGACATGCTCGGGCTTTAGGCCCACTTCCTCGTGGAGTTCGCGATACATGGCCTGCACCGGGCTTTCGCCGTACTTGATGCCGCCCTGCGGGAACTGCCAGGCGTGCTCCCGGATTCGCTTGCCCCAGAAGACCTCGTTTTTTCCGTTAACGAGAATGATGCCGACATTGGGACGGTAGCCTTCGCGATCAAGCATGGCCACCCCCACCGAATTCAATACAATTACGGACGATTATACGTATCTGCTGCCACCTTTAAACATGCGCGCATCCAACTACCACATCAACACCCTCAAAGAGGCGCCCGCCGACGCGGAAGTCGCCAGCCACCAGCTCATGACGCGCGCGGGCATGATCCGCAAGCTCGCAGGCGGCATCTACACCTACATGCCCCTGGGCCTGAAGGTGATCCGGAAAATCGAAAACATCATCCGCGAGGAAATGAACCGGGCCGGCGCCATCGAGCTGCTGATGCCGGTCGTCCAGCCGGCCGAGCTCTGGATGGAATCGGGCCGCTGGGAACAGTACGGCCCGGAACTGCTGCGCATCAAGGATCGCCACCAGCGTGATTTCGTGCTGCAGCCCACCTCCGAAGAGGTCATCACCGATGTGGCGCGCAATGAAATCCACAGCTATCGTCAGCTGCCGGTGAATTTCTATCACATCCAAACCAAGTTCCGCGACGAGCGCCGCCCGCGCTTCGGCGTGATGCGCGGGCGTGAATTCACCATGAAGGACGCCTACTCCTTTGATCGTGACGAGGCCAGCGCCGGGCGCAGCTACGACATCATGTTCGACGCCTACCAGCGCATTTTCGGCCGCCTCGGGCTGGAATTCCGCGCCGTGGCCGCCGATACCGGGTCGATCGGCGGCTCGCGCAGCCATGAGTTTCAGGTGATCGCCGATACCGGCGAAGACCTGCTGGTCTTCAACCCCGACTCCGACTACGCCGCCAACATCGAGCTGGCCGAGGCCGTCAGCCTGCTGCCCGAACGTGCCGCGCCCGCCGAAGCCATGGCCAGCGTGCCCACCCCCGGTGCGGCCAAGTGCGAGGACGTCGCCACGCTGCTGGGACTGCCGCTGTCGCAAACCATCAAGTCCATCGTTCTGGCCACCGATGGCGAGGACGGCAAGGTACAGATCTGGCTGCTGCTGCTACGCGGCGACCACGAACTGAACGAAATCAAGGCCGGCAAGGTGCCCGGCCTGCACAACTTCCGCTTCGCCACGGAAACCGAGATCGTCGAACACTTCGGCTGCAAGCCCGGCTATCTGGGTCCGGTCAAGACGGCCAAGCCGGTGCGCGTGATTGCCGACCGCACGGTGGCCAATATGGCTGACTTCGTTTGCGGCGCCAACCAGGAGGACTTCCACCTGCGTGGGGTGAACTGGGGCCGCGATCTGCCCGAGGCCGAATTGGTGACGGATCTTCGCAATGTGGTTGCCGGCGACCCGTCACCGGACGGCAAGGGCACGCTGGCCATCCAGCGCGGCATCGAAGTCGGCCACGTATTCTTCCTCGGCACCAAGTATTCGGAAGCCCTGAAAGCGACCTTCCTGGATGAAACCGGCAAGCCGGCCATCATGCAGATGGGCTGCTACGGCATCGGCGTGACCCGGATCGTGGGCGCGGCCATCGAGCAGAACTTCGATGCGCGCGGCATTATCTGGCCGCGCGCCATCGCGCCCTTCGAGGTCGTGATCTGCCCGGTCGGCTGGGGGAAAAGTGAAACTGTTCGCAACAAGGCCACCGAGCTCTACGAGGCCCTGCGCGAACGCGGCATCGACGTCATCCTGGATGACCGCGACAGCCGCCCCGGCGTGATGTTCGCTGAATGGGAGCTCATCGGCGTGCCCCTGCGGGTCACCATCGGCGATCGCGGGCTGAACGACGGCGTGGTCGAGTTGCAAGGCCGCCGCGATACGGAAGCTGCAAAAATTTCCGTGGATTCGGCACTGAAAGAGATACTGGACAAACTCGAAACGCTGTAGACTGCGCCCCGGGTCCTAGTAGACCCGGGTTTCCCCCAAGGCCTGCCATTTATCGTGAGCCCAACGTTGTCCACCGAGTCCATCTTTCGCGTCCGCGTCTACTATGAGGACACCGACGCCGGGGGAGTGGTCTTTTACGCCAACTACCTCAAATTCTTTGAGCGTGCCCGCACCGAATGGCTGCGCGAGTTCGGGGTCGATCAATCCCGGCTGGCCCTGGAAGAAAAACGCCTGTTCGTCGTCCAGTCGCTGAACATGGCCTACCGGCGCCCGGCCCGGCTCGATGACCTGCTGACCCTGCGCAGCCGGATCACACACCTGGGGCGGGCTTCGATACACTTTGCGCAAAGCGCCGAACGCAACGGGGAACTGCTGGCCGAAGGCCAGATCCAAATCTGTTGCGTCGATGCCGAACGCATGCGACCCGCCGCGCTCCCCGATTTTCTCCGCGCCAAACTGGAATTCACTCAGGAATAGCCATGCAAGTGACCAGCGACATGTCGTTGTCTTCGCTGATTTTCAATGCCAGCCTGCCGGTTCAGCTCATCATGTTGCTGCTGCTGGCCATCTCCGTCGTTTCCTGGACATACATCTTCGCCAAGCGCATGGCCATCCGCCGCGCCAACCAGCAGACCCGCCGGTTCGAAGATGACTTCTGGTCAGGTGGCGACCTGGCCATGCTGCAGCAGGCCGTCTCCAGCCGCCGCGATGAACAGGGCGCGCTGGCGCGGATCTTCGATGCCGGCATGACCGAATTCCTGAAGGCCCGCCGCGGCGGCGCCGATGCCGCCAGCCAGCTGGACGGGCCGCGCCGCGCCATGCGCGCCGCCTACCAGCGCGAAATGGATACGCTGGAGTCCCACCTGAACTTCCTGGCTTCGGCGGGCTCCGTCAGTCCGTATATCGGCTTGCTGGGCACGGTCTGGGGCATCATGCACGCCTTCATCGGCCTGTCCAACATGCAGCAGGCCACACTGGCCTCGGTGGCTCCCGGCATTGCCGAAGCCCTGATCGCCACCGCCATCGGCCTGTTCGCGGCCATTCCCGCCGTGGTGGCCTACAACCGCTTCACCAACGACATCGACCGCATCTCGATCCGCTTCGACAGTTTCGTCGATGAGTTCCTGAACATCTTGCAGCGGCAGGTGCGCTGATGCCTTCGGTACGCTCCAGCGGCCGGGGCAGCCGCCGCATGAAAGCCGATATCAACGTCGTACCGTATATTGACGTGATGCTGGTGCTGCTGGTGATCTTCATGGTCACCGCGCCGCTCATCACGCCCGGGCTGATCCAGTTGCCTTCGGTCGGCAGTGCCTCCGATGTGCCGGCCAAGCCGCTGGAAGTGCAAATCGCCGAGGACGGCAAGATTTCCCTTCGCCTGCGCGAGGCAGGCGCCGAGTTGCAGGATATCGCCCGCAACGAACTGGTCGATCAGGTGCGTTCGCGCATCACCGCGGAGACCCCGGTGGTGATTGCCGCCGATGGCAAAGTGCCCTACGAGACCGTGGTCAAGGTAATGGATGAGCTGCGCAGCAACGGCGTCACCCGTCTTGGCCTGCTGGTAGACCAGGGCGGCGCGCAGCCGGCCGACACCAAACCCGCCAGAAATCGTTGATCGGCTGGCCCCGTGCCAGCCACCGTTTTGAGCCCATGCCCCCGATCCTACGTTCCGACAGCCCTGCTTCCGGCTCCCTTGAGCGCAAAGACACCCGACGGTCCTTTGCGCTGGCGGTGCTGGTGCACGTGCTGCTGGTCGTCGTGCTTATCTTCGGCCTGAACTGGCAGACGGAAAACCCCGGTCCGGTCCAGGTCGAACTATGGATGAACGGCGACGACCCGCAGGCGGCGCCAACGCCGGCCAAGCCGGAACCGGAGCCCGAACCAGCGCCCCCCAAACCGGAACCCAAGCCGCAACCCAAGCCGGAACCTGCGCCGGCGCCGGAGCCAGAACCCGAACCACAGCCCGAGCCGCCCCCCGCACCCAAGGCTGCCCCGCCTGAGCCCGACCCCGAGATCGCACTCCAGGAGGCCCGCAAGCGCGAACAGGAAGAGCAGGCGCGCCAGGCTGCCGAGCGCGCCAAGGAAAAGGCGCGCCTGGAAGAAGTCCGCCGCCAGGCCGAGCTGAAGGAAAAGCAGCGCCTCGAGCAGGAGCGCAAGGTCGCCGAGCAGAAGGCCAAGGAAGAGGCTGAAAAGAAAGCCAGGGACGAAGCTGCCAAGAAGGCTGCCGCCGAAAAAGCGGCTGCCGAGAAAGCCGCAGCCGAAAAGGCAGCAGCCGAAAAAGCCGCAGCCGAAAAGAAAGCCAAGGAAGAGGCCGCCAAAAAGGCGGCGGCCGAGAAAGCGGCTGCCGAAAAGGCCGCCGCCGAGAAAAAGGCCAAGGATGAAGCCGCCAAAAAGGCGGCCGCCGACAAGGCGCTGCGCGACGCGTTCCGCAACGACATCCTGGGCAACCCCGGCCGCCCGGGCGGCACCGCCGACCGCAACCAAGCCGGAGGCGGGCGTGACACCGGCTACGGCGCCAAGGTACGCGCTTGCGTGCAGCCGGGTGTTGCCTATCCGACACCATCGCGCTCCGGATCGGCCAATCCTACCGCCGAATACCGGGTACAGTTAGGCAATGATGGCCGGGTACGCAACGTGACGCTGACGCGCTCATCCGGCAATTCCGGCTTCGACCGCGCGGTCGAAACCGGTATCCGCCGCTGCAACCCCTTCCCCAAACCGTCGACGGGCAGTTACGAGCCCCTGATCGACGTTGTGTACCGTATGTATGATTGACAGGAGACCGCCGACCATGACATCCGCTTATCGCCGAGCTACCCTGCCCGGCATCATGCAAGCCTTTATGGCGATGCTGATGCTGGCTGCCCTGCTCGCCTGGCAGCCCGCTCATGCGCAGCTGCGCGTTGATATTTCGGGCACCGGCGCCACGCAGTACCCCATCGGCATCGCCGACTTCTCCGGTGACGAAACCCGGGGCCGTGCAATGGCCGAAGTCATCCGTGCCGACCTGAGCCGCACCGGCCAGTTCCGCCTGATCAACACGGCCGGCGCCGGCCTGACGATCGACTCGGCCATCGCCTATGACGACTGGCGCGGCCGTGGCGCGGACTTCCTGGCCTACGGCACCATTGCCCAGGGCCCGGACGGGCGCTTCCGCATCAGCTACCGCCTGGCTGACACCGTCAAGAAAAACCAGCTCGATACCGCCGAATTCTCGGCCACCGAGCAGGAACTGCGCAGCATCGCCCACCAAATCGCCGATCGCATCTACGAAAAGATCACCGGCGTTCGTGGCGTGTTCAACACCCGCATCGCCTATGTGCTGAAGAAGGGCAACACCTACGAACTCCAGGTCGCCGACGCCGACGGGCAAAACCCGCAGGTGGCCCTGCGCTCGCGCGAACCCATCATTTCGCCCACCTGGTCGCCGGACGGCTCCAAACTGGCCTACGTAAGCTTCCATTCGGGCAAACCGGTGGTCTACGTCCAGTCGCTGCGCGGTCGCTCACAGATCCCGGTGGCCAACTTCAAGGGCAACAACAGCGCCCCGGCCTGGTCTCCGGATGGTTCGCAACTGGCTGTCGCCCTGACGCAGGATGGGCTGTCGCAGATTTACATCGTATCGGCCGACGGCAGCGCCAAGCCGCGCCGCATCACCCGCTCGCCCGGCATCGACACCGAGCCGGTGTTCACGCCCGACGGACGCTCGATCATCTTCACCAGCGACCGCAGTGGCGGCCCGCAGATCTACCAGATCAGCCTGGACGGCGGTGACGCCCGTCGCCTGACGTTTAATGGTAGTTACAACATCTCACCCCGAATTTCTCCTGATGGAACGACGTTGCTGTACGTTGCAAGACGCGATGGCGCCTTCCGTATCGCTTCGCTAAACCTCGCCACCGGTGCGGAGAACGTGCTGACGGATGGTCGTGATGACCAGTCACCGAGCTTCGCACCCAATGGCATGCAGGTGCTTTACGCCACGATGCAAAATGGCCGAAGCGCACTTGCCGGTGTATCGAGCGATGGCCGCGTACGGCAAACGCTGTCTGTCCTGAATGGGGAAATACGTGAACCGACGTGGGGCCCTTTTACTCGATAACACGTGTGACTCTCTTTGCAAAGGAACTATCATGAAGTCGCGCATTGCCAAAAGCCTAACCATTGCCGCGTTGGCTGCTGCTCTGGCAGCTTGCAGCTCCGTCCCCCTCGACGACAGAGCCGGCCAAGCTGGCGGCAACTCCCAGGATGGCTCGAACATGGGTCAAATCCTGGACCCCTTCAACCCCCAGAGCGTCCTGGCGCAGCAGCGCTCGGTGTACTTTGATTTCGACAGCTACGGCGTGTCGGATCAGTATCGTGGCCTGGTCGAAACCCATGCCCGATACCTGGCTGCCCATCCGCAGCAACAAATCAAGATCGAAGGCAACACCGATGAACGCGGCGGCGCCGAGTACAACCTGGCCCTCGGCCAGCGTCGTGCCGATGCCGTGCGTCGCATGATGACGCTGCTGGGCGTCGCGGATGCCCAGATCGAGGCGATCTCCTTCGGCAAGGAGAAACCCAAGGCCACCGGCATGACCGAAGCCGATTTTGCAGAGAACCGCCGCGCAGACATCGTCTATCAGCGTTAATCTCTAGCAATACCCAAGAGCCCCACACAAGCGTCGGGACGGTCTACCGGCCGTCCCGACGTTTCGTTTTCAGCGACCCAGGAATTCCATGCGCGATCGAGCTTACTCCCTACGCTACCTGACACTGTCCGCCAGCGTCCTGCTGGCTACGCTGGCCGCGCCGGCACAGGCCTTCTCCGATGACGAAGCGCGCCGCGCCATCCTCGACCTGCGCAAGCAGTTGCAGCAGCAGTCGGAACAGAATGCGCGCGCGCGCCTGCAATTGGCTGACCAGATCCAGTCCATGCAACAGGAAATGGCCCAATTGCGTGACCAGATCGAACTGATTTCCCGCCACCAGCCGGGTCCGCAAGGCCAGGGCGCACCCGGCAACGCGCCGGGCGGCCAGATCAGCGACCCGCAGGAGCAAGCCGCCTACGATGGTTCGATCGACCTGTACAGCAAGGGCCAGTACAAGGATGCCGCCGAATCCCTCGCGGCCTTCATCGCCCTGTATCCCAACAGTTCGCTCGCTCCCATGGCCCAGTTCTATCTCGGCCGCGCCCGCTACGCAACGCGCGACTACAAGGGGGCCATCGAGGAGCTCAACAGCATGGTGCAGAAGGCGCCCGACAACGAGCGCGCGCCCGATGCCTTGCTGGTGATCGCCGGCAGCCAGATCGAACTGAACAATCGCGCCGGCGCCAAGGCGACGTTGCAGCGCATCGTGCGGGACTATCCCAGCTCGGATGCCGCCGCCACAGCCAAGAGCCGCCTGCAGGTTCTCTGAGATGCCTCAGGCGCGTAGCGCCACCGCAGCGCTCGGGGCGCCGGTCATGGCTTGCAGCTGGGCCGGCGTCAGATTGAAGACGGCATGCGGGTGGCCCGCCGCCGCCCAGAGGCTGTCGTACTGGAACAGGTCTTCATCCAGCAGCATCACCGGCTTGACCGCGTGGCCGATGGGGCACACGCCCCCAATGGCATAGCCCGTGGACTCGCGCACGAAGCGCGCATCGGCCTTGCCCAGCTCTCCCACCAGCGCGGCCACCTTGGCCTCGTCGACGCGATTCACGCCGCTGGCCACGACAAGCACGGGCGCGCCATCGGACAGCCGGCGGAAAATGATCGACTTGGCAATCTGGGCGACTTCGCAGCCCAGGCCGGCGGCCGCCTCGGCAGAGGTTTTCCCGGTAGAGGGCAAAATCACTACTGGTTTGTCGTGGCCCAGGGACTGCAGCAACAGGGCGACCCGGCGGGCCGATTCCGGCAATTGTTCAATCTCGACAGCAAGCATTGGGGGACGTTCAAACGAAATGGATACCGATGCAGTGTATCAGCCAGCTTCAGACCGTTTCAGCCTAGAATCTTGCGCCATCGTCCCAACCCCTGTCGCCCATGCGCACCGAACCTGACCTTGATCTGAAAACCGTCGAGATTGACGGCTATCCCCTGCACTATGCCGAGGCCGGCAGCGGCACTCCGTTGGTGCTCGTTCACGGTTCTTTGTGCGATGCACGTTACTGGAAGCCGCAATTGCCGGCCCTGGGACGACACTTCCGGGTGCTGGCCCTGTCGCTACGGCATTACTGGCCCGAACGCTGGGATGGCAGCGGGGACGGATTTTCCATCTGGCGTCATACCGAGGATGTGCTGGCCTTCATCGAGCAGGTCGCCGGCGGCGACGCCCATCTCGTGGGCCACTCTCGCGGCGGACGCATCGCCCTGGAAGCCGCCCTGCGCTCACCCGCCCGCGTGCGCAGCCTGGTTCTGGCCGATCCCGGGCTGTCGCGTCCCGATCAGGACAGCCGCGGTGATTTCCGCCAGCGCGCCCGCAACATGATCGAAGCGGGCGACGCCGATGGCGGCCTGGCGCTGTTCATCGATACCGTCACCGGCCCCGATACCTGGCGGCGCATGGTGCCCTGGTTCAAGGACATGGTGCGTGACAATGCCACCACCTTGCTGGGCCAGGCACGCGAACCGGCCACCCCGCTGGGCGATGTGCGCGCCCTGACGCTGCCGGTGCTGCTGATCGGCGGAGCGCTCAGCCCCGCCCCCTACCCTGCCATGCTGGATTGGCTGCAAACACAACTGCCGCAGGCGCATCGCGTCGACATCGCCGGCTCCTCGCACGGCATGAACCTGGGAAACCCGCGCGCCTTCAACAACGCGATCGCCGATTTCCTGGCCTGAATGCCCTCAGACCGCCACTGAGGCGGATTGCTTCAGGCGTTTGAGCACAAACGTCGAACGACTGTGGCGCAGACCAGGCAGGCGGTACAGCCGCTGGCGCAGGAATTGTTCATAGCCTTCGGTTCCGCTGACTGCCACCTTGATGAGGTAGTCGTACTCGCCCGTCACCAGCAGGGCTTCGACCACTTCCGGCAACGCGATGATTTCTTCGCCGAAGCGCTGCAATGTGGCCTCGTCGTGATGCTCAAGGGTGACCTCGATGAGCACCGTGTCGGGCAGGCCGAGCGCCTTCTGGCTCAGCAACGCGGCATAACCTTCGATCACCCCCGCCTCTTCGAGCGCACGCACGCGGTTCCAGCAGGGGGTCGGGGACAGGCCGACACGCTCGGCCAGACGAATATTGCTCAGCCGTCCATCCTGGCGCAGTTCGCGCAGAATCTTCAGGTCTGTTTCATCAAGTTTGACGCTCATGACGGCTCTTTGGAGATGATTGTTTCTCGATTTTTTGATAATAAAAATTATCCTCTGCCAAAAACGCCTTTATAGCAAAAACAAAGAACCCTATTTTGACCACAACGGCATAGAATCTCCTTGAGTCGGCCCTTACCCGGGCCGGTTGCCCCCTGGGGCTGCCTTACCCGGCGCCCCGCCCTGCCTGTTGCCGCGCGTGATCCGCGCCGTTGTCGTCCATGTCTGCCGTTTCCGTTTCCAGCGCCCCTGCCGGGCGCGATGTCACCACGTTGGCCCTGCTGCTGCTGGCGCCCGCCCTCTTTGCCTCCAATATGATTGCCGCCCGCTGGGCCCAGGCCGCAGAGCTGCCGCCGGTGTTCCTCGCATTCGGCCGCTGGCTGCTCGCCTTCGTGCTGCTCGCTCCCTGGGTGGCGCGCAGCGCCTGGCGTTGTCGCGCCCAGTTGCGACGCGCCGCGCCAGTGCTGGCACCGCTGGCCCTGCTGGGCATGGGGGTGGCCGTGGCCCCGCAGTACATCGGTGCGCGCCATACCAGCGCCACCAATATCGCCTTGATCTTTTCCTGCAGCCCGCTGCTGGTCAGCCTGCTGGAAACCGTCATCTGGCGCCAGCCCATGCCGCCACTGCGCGCCGCCGGCCTGCTGCTGGCCCTGGCCGGCGTACTGGTCGTGCTCACACGCGCCGAAGCTGCCGCCCTGGCCAGCCTGCGTTTCGGGCAGGGCGATCTCTGGATACTCCTGGCGGCCACCGGGTGGGCGCTGTACACCGTACTCTATAAGCGGCTGCCCATGCCTGAGTTGCCCGACAGCCTGCGTCTGGCTGCGCTGATCGGCGGTGGCGCGCTGGCCCTGGCCCCCATGGCCGGCATGGAAAGCCTGATGGGCAATGCCCCGACATGGAGCGACCCGCGCCTGCTGCTGTGCCTGCTTTTCCTGGCTCTGGTGCCGAGCCTGGGCGCCTACTATGCCTACGGCAAGCTGGTCCGGCGCGCCGGCTCCTCAACGGCCGGCCTGGCGATGTTCCTGGTGCCGGCCTATGCCGCCCTGCTGTCATGGCCGCTCCTGGGCGAAGCGCCCAGACACTATCACGCGGTGGGCTTTGTCCTGATCCTGGCCGGCGTCCGCCTGGCCTCGCTGCGGGTGCGCCGCACGGCTGCCAGCCAGGTCGCAGCGGCCTGAGCGTACCGCCCCGCACGCCTCTCCCAAAAAAAAACCCCGCCGGCCGAAGGCCTGGCGGGGGGATCGTCAACCGGCCCTGAGACCGTCGCAGACGATTATTTCTTGTCTTCCTTGACGCGATAGACCAGCACGGCGGTGGTGGCCAGCGACAACACCTTGGCGGTGACGCTGCCCAGCAGCAGGCGCGACAGGCCGCTGCGGCCGTGACTGCCGATGAAGATCAGGTCGCAGCCGGCGTCCGTGGCGGCCTGCACCACGCCATCGGCGACGTTGAAATTGGACACGGCACGCGACTCGACCGTCACGCCGGCGGTGTGGGCGCGGTCGACGATCTGCTTGAGGTACTTGTCGGCCTGCTCGGCAGCAGCCTTTTCGTAGTCTTCGTCGGTGATGGCATAGGCGGCAGCCATGCCGTCAAAGCCGATGGTGGCCGCAAAAGGCTGCGTCACATGCAGCGCGACGACTTCGGCGCCCACGGAACGGGCAAAGCTGATGCCTGCGTTGGCCGCCTGTGCGGACAGCGGGGAACCGTCGGTGGGAATCAGGATCTTCTTGAACATGCTGCCTGCTCCTTTCTAGTCAGAAATATCATGCTACCGGAAAAACGCCATTGCGCGCGGTTGCGCGGTTGATACCGGTCAAGCCAGTTGCTGCGCAGCGGCGAAAAGATTGGTACAGCGCGTGCCCGTGCGGCAATAGGCCAGTACCGGCGCGGGCAGGGTCTCCAGCAACTCGGCAAAGCGGGCCACATCGGCCATGGTCATGGCACTGCCCACCACCGGCTGGTAGACCACGGCCAGGCCGGCGGCCTCGGCAGCGGCGGACACATCGGCGGCGGTCGGCTGATCGGCACCGGCCTCGAAATCAGGGCGGTTGATGATCACGCTTTTATAGCCGGCCTCGGCCACGGCCGCCATATCCTGCGGACCCAATTGCGGGGCGACGGCGAAATTCTCGGTCAGGGGTCGAATCGGCAAGCTCATCCAGGCATCCTTCGGTAAGCGCCCACGCGGTCGCGGACGGGATCAAGCCTGAGAGTATAGTGGCCCGGCATCGTTCCTGGCGCTGCCCGGCCCCATCAAATCGCGCAGGATGTCCCAAGCCTGGGGCGCGTCGACCATGGCCACCGAGAAACGCAGCATCCGCGAAGGTTGCTGAGCCGGCGAAAACAGGGTTCCCGGCGCCAGCAGCATGCCGCGATCGGCCGCCTGGCGCGCCAGCGCTTCCGAGTCGCGGCCGCAATCGGCCCAGATGAACATGCCTGCCTGCGGCTCGTGCTCCACCGTCAGGCCAAGAGGCTGCAACCGGCGCAGACATTCACGCCTTGCCTCATCGACCCGCTGGCGCACCCGGTCGACATGACGCCGGTATTGACCATCCATCAGCACCCGGTGCACTACCCGCTCCCCCAGCTCAGGCGAGGTCAGGCCGGCCAGCATTTTCAGGTCTGCCAGGGACTGCAGAATGTCGCTGCGGGCCGCCACATAACCGACCCGCAGGCTGGCAGCCAGTATCTTCGAGAACCCGCCCACCAGGATGACGCGGTTCAGGCGATCGAGCGCGGCCAGGCGCATGGCGCCGCCAGGATGCAGCTCGCCATAGGTATCGTCCTCGACCACCATGAAATCGTGTTTCTCGGCCAGTCGCAGCACGCCGTAGGCCGATCCGGCCGACAGGGAATGCCCGGTCGGGTTGTGCACCACGCTGTTGATGATGAACAACCGGGGCTTGTGCTCAGCCGCCAGGCGTTCCAGCCTGGCCAGGTCCGGGCCATCCGGGCCGCGCGGCACTCCGATCACGCGCGCCCCGAATGTCGCCAGACGCCCGAAGAACACGAACCAGGCGGGGTCTTCGACCAACACGGTGTCGCCCGGCTTGACCAGCAGACGGGCGATGAGATCCAGCCCATGCGTCACGCCGTTGGTCGTCAGCAGGTGGAGTTCAGGATGGGCGGGAATGCCCTCGCCCTGCAGCATCGACGCCAGTTGCTGGCGCAGCGGCAGATAACCCTGTTGGCTGCCATAGGAAACCAGCTGCTGGCGCACCGAGCGGCCCACGGCGCGGATGGCGCCTGCCACGAGATCGGGATCGAGCCAGTCGGCCGGCAACAGGCCTGCCCCGCCCGGCGAGCCCGGCACGCTATCGCGGAACATGCTGCGCAGCAGCCAGGCGACATCGACCCGGGCCGGCACAGTCAGGCCACCGGCGCCGCGGTTGACCGGGGCCAGCGGGTTGCTGCGGGCGCGCACGAAAAACCCCGCTCCCCGACGCGACTGCACCAGACCGCGCGCCACCAGGCGATCGTAGGCCTCGACCACGGTGAAACGGCTGACGCCCGCCTGCTCGGCCATGCGCCGGATGGACGGCAGGCGCGTGCCCGGGCGCATCCCCTGCTCGTCAATGCGGCGCGCCAGGTCATCGGCCAGTTGGGAGACCAGGGTCGCGTCGCTCTCGCGTACGGGCTGCCACCCGGCGGGCGGGCCGGCGGTTGCGCCGCCTGGGAGTTCGGAAAAGACTGTCATGGAAGTTCTACCAGGCCAGTTATCAAACTGACCCGTCAAAGTGTACCGGTACTGTATTGCTGGCAATGCGTAGAGTGACAGGGTTCCCGGTGTCCGGCAAGTGCGGCGCAATGCACGCGCCGCCCCCCCGATCCCGCCCCCTCCAGGGGCGGGCGGATTGCCGGGCCCCACGTTGAACTGCTATCGCCCTGACCTTTCCGGAATTGTCCATGCTGACGGAACACGCCCCCATCCTGTCGCTGTCGCTGCTCGGGCCGCTGGCCCTGTTCGCGCTGGTGTCCTCCATTACCCCCGGCCCGAACAATGTCATGCTGGCCTCATCAGGGCTGACCTTCGGATTTCGCCGCAGCATCCCCCACATGATGGGCATCACGATCGGCTTTTCGGTCATGATCCTGCTGGTCGGTCTGGGCCTGGGCGCCCTGTTCGCCCGCTTTCCCTGGCTCTATACCGCGCTCAAATATGGCGGCGCCGCCTACCTGCTCTATCTGGCCTGGCGCATCGCCCGCTCCGGTCCGCTTGAGGACGGTTCGCAGCGCGCCCGCCCGCTGACCTTCCTGCAGGCGGCCCTGTTCCAGTGGGTCAACCCGAAGGCCTGGGTGATGACGGTCGGCGTCGTCGCCACCTATACCCCGCAACAGGGCTTTCTGAACAATCTCTGGATTGCGGCGCTGGTGTGCGGCCTGGTCAATCTGCCCAGCATTTCAGTGTGGGTGTCTTTTGGCATGGCGCTGCGCCGCGTGCTGCACCGGCCCGCTGCCATCCGCGCCTTCAACGTCAGCATGGCCATCCTGCTGGTGCTGTCGCTCTACCCCATCGCCCTGGAGTTGCTGCAGACCTGAGGTAGCCGGCGGGAACTCGCCTGCCGGGAGGCAGTCTGAGTCAAACCCTATGCTGACCCTCCTGTACCGATTCCGCTTCTGGTTCCTCTCCGCCCTCTTGCTGGCCGCCGGCGCGGGGGGATGCGCTGCCATCGACAGCTGGCAGCGCCAGACTATTTTTTCGCCGCAACCCGCGCCCCAGCGCTGGTGGCGGGAAGCGCCGGCCGGCACCGAGGTCTTCGATCTTGCGGTGGGGGGCAATGAAACCGTGCGCGCCTGGTACTGGGCAAGCCCGCTGCCAGATGCCCCCACCGTGCTGTATCTGCATGGCGCACGCTGGAATTTGAATGGCAGCGTGTTCCGCCTGGAGGCCTGGACCCGGCTGGGATACTCGGTGCTGGCGATCGACTACCGCGGATTCGGCGACTCGTCGGCCCGCCTGCCCTCGGAACAAAGCGCCCTGCAGGATGCCGGTGTGGCCCTCCAGGAATTGGCGCGCCGCCAACCCGATCCGGCTCGCCGCTTCGTGTATGGGCACAGCCTGGGCGGCGCAATCGCCATCGGCCTGCTGTCCGAGCCGGCCCGGCCGCCGGTGGCCGGCCTGATCGTGGAGTCGAGCTTCAGCAGCATCGCCGACATGATGACGCTATACCGCTGGGGCCGCCTGCCGGGCGCCTCCTGGCTGGTGACCCAACCCTTTGACTCCGCCCGGAAGCTGGCGAACCTGTCGACGCCCTTGCTGCTGCTGCATGGCACATCCGACCAGGTGGTGCCTCATGCCATGAGCGACGTGCTGTACGCCGCGGCCGTGGCCGTACCCGCCGGGCTCAAGCGGCTGGTCAAGCTGGATGGGGTGTCGCATTCGGGTGCGGTGCGCGCGGGCAGCAGCTATTCGGAGGCCGTGACGCGCTTCATTCAGGATGCGAGCCAGGCCTATCGCCCGGCCAGGATGGCCGGCCGCTGAGCCTGGTTCAACGGCCTGTCGCGGGCCGCCAGCGTGCGCCGACCGCGCCCGGCGCAGCCCAGGCGGCCGAGGCCAGGATGACGCTCATGCGTTGCACCGACAGACCATTGACGGCCAGCCAGCCGCCCAGATCCGGATCGGCCAGCACTTCGTATTCCGCCTTGCGCTGTGCGGCATGTTCAATCTCACCGGCGAGGGCCGGGTGGCACATGAGCAGATCGCCATCACGGGCATGCACAAGCCAATGGTGCAGCATGCGCGCATAGCCGCGCCGCCCGCCCTCAAACCCATAAACGCCGAGAAACCCCCGGTTGGATGGCCAGTTCAAGGCCCGCGCGCGCGCGGCCAGCGCGTGACCACCCAGGCTGGCGATGGCGTGAGCCTTGATGTGTGCAGCCCAGGGCAGGCCGTCCAGCGCGGCCACAGACGTCAGGCGCAGCCAGGGCCGGCGCCCGGCATAGCGCCGCTGCAATTCGGCCAGCAGCAACTGACGCACGCCGGGGAGTTGGTGGACATGCTGGTGGCCGTCGATGTAATCCGGCGCCAGGCCCAACACATCTTCAAAGCGGTCAAGCTGGCGGCAGATCTCCTGGTTGACCCATTGCAGATCGAGTTGGCGGCTGTAGGCCCGCCACAGCAGCCGGCGTAGCGCCGGCCGCGGGGTATCGGCCAGCCCCAGGCGTTCGGTGAGGTTCAGGTGCAGGCCGATATCCGCGCCACTGTTCAGCAGCTCGGCGCCCCGGGTGGCAAAGCCTGGCGCGCTGCTCATGCAGCTTGCCGCGCTCAGGCGGCGCGCCTGGATCAGGCGGAGAATCGCGTGATCAATGCCGGCATCCATGCCAAAATCATCGCCGCAGATCGCGACACGACGAGCCTGCCTTAACGTATCCATCCCTGCATCCCTTACTGACTTCCCTGCCTGCCCACCGTGCTTCGCCAAATTGCCTGGTTCGTCTGCGTCGGTACCGCTGCGGCCGCCACCCACTGGTTGGTGGTCGTGCTCTGCGTACAACTGGCCGGCCTGCCTGCCGCATGGGCCAATGTGATCGGCTGGCTGGTCGCCTTCGTGGTGTCTTTCAGCGGTCACTATCTGCTGACATTCCGGCATCTTGCAATTTCCTGGACCATAGCAGCGCGGCGTTTCTTTCTTGTGTCAGCCGCCGGATTCGCCCTCAATGAGGCCGCCTACATCTGGCTGCTGCACGTCACCCGCGTGCCCTACGAACTCTTGCTTGCGTTCATTCTGCTTGCTCAGGCGGGGCTGACTTTCGTGGCGAGCCGCCTGTGGGCGTTTGCCCGCAAACCCGCTGACGCACGGCATCGTTGACCTCGATCCGCCAGACCCGGCGGCGGCTGTCGCCCACCAGGGCGGACTCGCCTCGCAAGGCCGGATAGGCATCCTGATCGGAGGGCTGCCCCCAGATCCAGAACCTGGCCCCCGTGTCGGCCCTGCACAGCCTGGCATTGAAGTCCTCGTTGGAGACCAGCACCCCCTGCCCCACCTCGGGCTCGAACTGAGCCGCGTCATAAAGCTCCTTGCGCCAATTGTCGCGCGTCGGGATCTCGGGATTGCGCCAATCGTCGACCACCCAGACCGGTTCACGCAGGTTGCCGTAAACGCCCAGGTCGAACGGGAACTGGTGCAGGGCCACCGTGGTGTCGCCGGGCTGCATCAGCGTGATCACCTGACGCGCCAACGGGCCATTGCCACCGCGCGGCTTGAGGGTGGCCACCGCGATGCCCGTGACGCACAGCGCCGCGGCCACGCCCGCCGATACCCATACACGAGCGCGCCGCCCCTGCTCCCAGGCAGGCAGCACCAGATCCGCCACCAGAAAGGCCAGCGGCGGCAGGGCCGGCAGCACATAGCCGATGAGCTTGGAGCTGGGAATGGAGAAAAAGCCCACGATCACGGCCAGCCACAGCAGCATCAGGCCGCGCAGGCCGTCCTGGTCTTCGTGGCGCCAGAACGACCGCCGCAGCGCGCCGCCCAGCCACAAGCTCCAGGGCAGGGTCAGGCCGATCAGCACGGGTGGATAGAACCAGAACGGCTGCACATTGTTGAAGCCGGTCAGGGTGAAACGCTGGAACTGCTGATAGATGAAGAAGTAATGGAAGAAACCCGGATAGCGCCATTGCAGGTAGGCAAACCAGGGCACGGCAACCAGCAGAAACATGCCGATGGCAGGCGGCCAGAGCAAAGCCTTGATGCCGCGCCAGTCACGTCGCAGCAGCAACCAGCCCAGCACGATGGCCCCCGGCAACACCAGCCCGATCAATCCCTTGGCAAGCACCGCCAGGCCGGCAGCCGCCGCCGTGGTCAAGGCCCAGCGTCGCCAGGGTTGCCCCGCGGCCGCACATAGCGCCGTGTGCACACCCGCCAGCACGCACAGGGCGATCAGGCCCGCGACCGACATGTCGGTGTTGGCAAACTGCGCTCCGCCGTAGAAGAACGGCATGGTCGACAGCACCGCAGCCGCCGTCAGCGCGAAGCGCTCGCCCCGGTAACGGCGCGCAAAAGCATACAGCGCCGCCACGCTGGCCCAGGCGATCAGCAAGGACGGCAGGCGCGCGGCCCATTCGTTCAGGCCGAACACGGCAAACGACATCTGCGCCAGCCAGTAATAGAGCGGCGGCTTGTGAAAATAAGGCATGCCATTCATGAGCGGCACCATGGGCGAGTCGCTGCGCAACATCTCCCACGCCACCCCGGCATAGCGTCCTTCGTCGGGCAGGGTCAGAGGCCGTGCCCAGGCCAGGCAGGCCAGCCACACGGCAATGCCGGCCAGCACCACCCAGGCGGGCAGACGAGGGGCATCGGCGGGCGCCCTGGACAACGCGACCGCCTTCATCGGGCCTCCCCCTGGCGCGCGCCCCGGGCCCGGCCACGCCGCTGGCGCGCGATATAGAGCGGACGCCCCTTGACCTCATCGAAGACCCGCGCGACATACTCGCCCACCACGCCCAGGGAGATCAGATTGATGCCGGCGAAGAAAAGCAGAGCGGTCACAATGGTGGTCCAGCCGGACACGGCGTTGCCCTGCGCGAAATAGGCGGCCACCAGATAGCCGCCGTAGATCATGGCCAACACCGCCAGCGCCAGACCCAGCAGGCTCACCATGCGCAACGGCCAGGTCGTGAAGGCCGTCAGCCCGTCCAGCCCCAGGCGGATCAGCCGCCAGGGACGGAAATGGCTTTCCCCGTGCACGCGGGCCTGCGGCACATAGGTGAGGGCCTCGCTTTTGAAGCCTACCCAGGCATACAGCCCTTTCATGAAGCGCGTGCGCTCGGGCAGGGACACCAGGGCCTGCACTACCCGGCGATCGAGCAGCCGGAAATCGCCGGCCCCGGGCGGCACCTGGACGCGTGCCCCGGACATCAAACGGTAGAAGCAGGCGGTTCCGAAGCGCTTGAAACGCCCTTCGTCCTGGCGATCGCGGCGCACGGCGTAAACCATCTCGGCGCCGGCGCGCCAGCGGCGCAGCATCTCCTCGATCAGGGCAGGCGGATGTTGCAGATCGGCATCCATGCAGATGACCGCCTCGCCATCGGCAGCCTCCAGCCCTGCGCTCAGCGCCGCCTCCTTGCCGAAGTTGCGCGCCAGCTGCACATAGCGAAATCCGTCGACCAGCGTCCATTGCGCCATGAGGTCGGCGGTATCGTCCGTACTGCCGTCATCGACGACGATGATTTCCCAGCGATCGCACATGGCCTCCAGGCGATTGCGCAGCGCTGGCAACAACAACCTGAGATTGTCCGCCTCGTTGAGGCAGGGCACGACACAGCTGACCAGCGCCGGGACGAAGAACGCCTGACGGGTTTCAGCCTCGATGTCGGCGCTGGCCGGCGTGCCGGCCAGGGCGGCGGGCAAGGAAGAAGAACGGAATTCATATCGCATGCTGCAGACCCACTGGGTGGAATGTGCTGCGAGTATGCAAACCCGAATGTCAAATTTTTATCAAATCCGCCTTCACCAATGCCCGAATCCGCCAAAAGCAGCCCTTACGCCCGGCGACTACAATGATTACCGGTACCAAACCTCTTGATCCGACCATGCTGCAAACCCTCTGCCGCCCCATGACGGACAGCGATCTGCCTGCCGTGCTGGCGCTTCAGGCCCAGGTCTATCCGGCCGACATCCTCGAAGAAGAAGCTTTTTTCCTGAACCGTCTGGCGCTCGCCGCCTGGACCTGCCGGGTGACGATCCGGGAGGAGCGCCTGTTGGGCTATCTGGTCGCCTACCCCTGGAGCGCCGATCTGCCGCCTGCACTCAACCAGCCCCTCGAGCGCCTGCCGCAACAGGCCGACAGCTGGTTCGTCCACGATTGTGCGGTCTCGCCACAGGCCCAGGGCCTGGGCCTGGCCAGCCTGATGCTGCGCGACAGCGCCCTGAGCGCGGGCCAGGCGGGCCTGACGCGCGCCAGCCTCGTGTCGCTGGCACCCGCGGTGGGATACTGGGAAAAACAGGGCTATCGGCCAGTGCCGCACACACCGGCACTGGTTGCCAAGCTGGCCGGATACGGCCCTGGCGCAAGCTATATGACGCGCGAGCTGGACGGCTCCGGTCAGTAAAAGGAACTGAAGGTGATGTAGGCCTTGTAGACGATCGTCAACACCGCCACGATCAAGCCCAGGCCCATCAATCCCAGGCCCAGATTGCGGTCACGCAATCCAAAGCCGACCAGCATCAGCGCAACCGCGATGCAGATAATCACGATCATGGTGTTGGTGCTAGGGTGCATCTTATCGTCCTCCAGACGGAAGGCGGTCGCTTCCGGCCGCCACCTTGCCCCGGATTCCGCCCGCACGACTTCAACTACGCAACGCGCCCAGCGCCGTGGGCTGACACCCCGGCGCCTGCTGGCCGCACGCTGGCGCAGGCACTCCCCGCGCCTGCATCAGCAAGATGATGCCATGGTAACCAGATAGGCGGGGACGCAACAGAGGCCCCGAAGCAACACTGCGTTGCGCCACGTCAAGCCACTACACTGAAAACAAGACTTATCTTTATCTTTCCGCTCAGATAGACGCGATCATCGGTCATCAGGGGCGCAAACGGGCAACATCCAGCATCAGCCGATCCAGGGCGCTGGCGAACGCACGCCGATCCGCCTGGCTCAGGGCAGACGGGCCGCCCGTGTCCACGCCCGTGGCCCGCAGCTCTTCCATCATGTCGCGCAGGGCCAGACGCTCGCGGATCGTGTCGGCCAGATAGCGCTCGCCACGCGGGCTGAGCACCAGGGCGGCCTTTTCCAGCGCCTCGGCAGCCAGGGGGATATCACCGGTGATCACCAGGTCGCCAGCCACCAGATGGCGGACGATATAGTCGTCGGCGACATCGAAGCCTCTTGGCACCTGCACCGCCCGCAATAAAGGCGAGGGCGGCGTGCGCAGCATCTGATTCGCCACCAGCGTCAGGGGATGCTGCCAGCGCTGTGCCGCCCGGAACAGGATCTCTTTGATGACGGCCGGACAGGCGTCGGCATCAACCCAGATGTGCATGGCGGCCACCGGCAGTCAGGAAGAATCGGGACGAGGACACGCGACAGGCCTCCCGCAGCGCCGCAGGCGCGCAAAAACAAAAAACCCGCTGCACGGAATGCGGCGGGTTTTCTCTTTGGGGTTCTTGGTGGGCGGTACTGGGTTCGAACCAGTGACCCCTGCCGTGTGAAGGCAGTGCTCTACCACTGAGCTAACCGCCCCAAGAGAAGAAAGATTCTAGCATGTATTTTTTTAACTATGCAAGCGTTCTGGAAAAAATCTGAAGATTGCGACTCAGGATGGGGTCTGGCCAGCAGGCTCAAAGGTACGCCAGAGGCAGCTTCCGTCCGCAGATTTGTCGAGCACTTCCAGGTAGG
Source organism: Bordetella trematum (assembly GCF_900078335.1). Classification (GTDB taxonomy): domain Bacteria; phylum Pseudomonadota; class Gammaproteobacteria; order Burkholderiales; family Burkholderiaceae_B; genus Bordetella; species Bordetella trematum. The sequence goes on along the minus strand of NZ_FKBR01000033.1, from coordinate 247,704 downwards.
CGAGATGCTCAGCCAGGTCTTCGCCCTCGGCGGCGACCACCTGCAGCACGGAAGCATCGAACTGCCCCAGCTCAATTTGCGCGCCGCCGCTGCCGGCGCCATCATCGACGTCGATCAGCAGGGCATCCTGGCCGCGCGTCATGGCCAGCCAGACCTCGGCCAGCAGTTGCGAGTCGAGCAAGGCGCCGTGCAGGGTGCGGTGGGCGTTGGAAATGCCGAAGCGATCGCACAAGGCATCGAGCGAGTTGCGCTTGCCCGGGAACAGCGTGCGCGCATGCGCCAGCGAGTCCGTGATGCTGCCGCAGTAGTTGTCCAGCGTCTTGTGCCCGGTGTTCTGCAACTCGGCGTTGAAGAACTTGACGTCGAAGTTGGCGTTGTGGGCGATCAGTTCGGCGCCTTCGATAAAGCGCAGGAACTCCGCAGCCACCTCGCCAAAGCGCGGCTTGTCCGACAGAAAGTCGGTGGTCAGGCCGTGCACGGCAAGCGCCTCGGGATCGCTGTCGCGATCCGGATTGAGGTAGATATGCAGGTTACGGCCGGTGACGGCCCGGTTGACGACTTCGACACAGCCGATTTCGACGATGCGGTGACCCTGGGCAGGGTCCAGTCCGGTGGTTTCGGTATCGAAGATGATCTGACGCATGGCAGGCAGGAATAACAGTAGCTACTTGGTGGCTGAGGCCGGTTCGGCGGCGACCCCGGCGGCGTGCCGGATGGACGGCGCAATAAGGGTATAGGCGACCGGCACCACGAACAAGGTCAATAGTGTACCCAGGCTAAGCCCGCCTACCAGCACCCAGCCGATCTGCTGGCGCGACTCGGCGCCGGCGCCGCCTGCCAGGGCCAGCGGCACGGTGCCCAGCACCATGGCGCCGGTGGTCATGAGAATCGGGCGCAGGCGCAGCACGCTGGCCTCGATCACCGCCTCGACCATGGGCTTGCCCTGCTCGCGCAGTTGATTAGAGAACTCGACGATCAGGATGCCATGCTTGGTGATCAGGCCCACCAGGGTGATCAGGCCGATCTGGCTGTAGATGGACAAGGTTCCGCCGCTCAGCCACAGCGCCAGCAGCGCCCCGGTCATGGACAAGGGCACCGACAGCATGATGATGAAGGGACTGCGCCAGCTCTCGAATTGCGCCGCCAGCACCAGATAGATGAAGGCCAGCGCCATGGCGAACACCAGATAGATGCTGCCCGACGAATCGCGGAACTCGCGCGACTGCCCGTCCAGGTCGATCACCACGGTCTGGGGCAGCACTTCGCGCGCCACCTTGTGCATGTGATCGAGAACCTCGCCCAGGGCATAGCCCGGCGCCACCGACGCGTCCACCTTGACGGCCCGCAGGCGGTTGAAGTGGTTGAGCGATTGCGGCGATACGCTTTCATGGACCGACAGCAGGTTATCCAGCTGCACCATGCTGCCGTCCCGCGCCCGGACGTAGATATCGGAAATGTCGGTAGGCGTGGCCCGATCGCGCGGGGTGACCTGCACGATCACGTCATATTGCTCGCCTTCGTCCTTGTAGCGCGTGACCTGGCGCCCGCCCAGCATCGACTCAAGCGTGCGCCCCACCACATCCACGTTGGCTCCCACGTCGGCCATCTTGTCGCGATCGACCTGCACGCGCAGCTCGGGCGTGTTGAGCCGCAGGTCGGTGTCCAGGTTCTGCAGACCGGGATAATCACGCAAGGCATCGAGGAACACCGTCACCAGCTTGGAGAGCTCGGGATAGGAGGCCTGGCTCATGATCACGAATTCGATCGGCTTGGAGCGTGCCGACTGCCCCAGCGACGGCGGGTTGGTCGGGAAGGCTTTCACACCCGGCAGGGCCGCGAACTTCGGTTGCAGCTCGCGGGCGATCTCCTGCTGGCGGCGGCTGCGCTCCTCCCAGGGTTTCAGCCTCAGGATGGCCGTGCCGTCCGTGACCGTGGGGAAGCCCACGGTGCTTTGCGCCACGCTTGCCTCGTCGATCCCCCCGTACAGCGCTTCGATGGCCAGCATGCTGTCCAGGGTGTAACTCAGGGTGGCGCCTTCGGGCGCGTTGACAATGCCGAAGATCACGCCCCGGTCCTCGATCGGGGCCAGTTCGCTCTTGACCACGCTGAACAGCCCCACGCTGCCGGCCGCCACGACCAGCCCCAGGCCCACCACCGTCGCGCGATGCGACAGCGACCAGCCCAGCGCCGTGCGATAGCCCCGCCCCAAGCGTTCCAGCCCGCGCTCGATGAAGTTGTAGCAACGATTGTGACTGGTTTGATGGCGCAACAGCAGGGCGCACATCATGGGCGTCAGCGTCAGCGCCACAAAACCCGAAACCAGCACGGCGGCCGCCAGGGTCAGGGCAAACTCGATGAACAGCCGCCCGGTGCGGCCCGTGGCGAACACCAGCGGCGCATAGACGGTCACCAGCGTGAGCGTCATGGCGACCACGGCGAATCCGATCTCGCGCGAGCCCTGGATGGCCGCCTGCAGCCGCGGCATGCCATCCTCGATGTGGCGGAAGATGTTCTCCAGCACCACGATGGCGTCGTCGACCACCAGGCCGATAGCCAGCACCATCGCCAGCAGGGTCAGGGTGTTGATGGAGAACCCGAACATGTACATGATGGCGCAGGCGCCGATCAGGGACACGGGGATGGTGACGATGGGCACCAGGCTGGCGCGCAGGTTGCGCAGAAAGAAGAAGATCACCAGCACCACCAGCACGATGGCCTCGGCGATCGTCTTGTAGACCGACTCGATCGAACGTTCGATGAACACCGAGGTGTCATACGAAATGTTGAGCTTCATGCCCTCGGGCAGGCTGAGGTTCAGGCGCTCGACCTCCGCGCGCGCGGCGGCCGAGAGCTCCAGCGGGTTGGCGGTGGACTGGCGCGTGACCCCGATATTGATGGCTTGCTTGCCGTTGAAACGCGACAGGATGCGGTCATTGGCGGCATCGATGCGAACGTCGGCCACGTCGCGCAAGCGCAGAGGATAGCCCTTGACGTTGGCGATGATGATGTTCTCGAACTGCCTCGGCGTTTGCAGGTCGGTCGAGGACACCACCGAGAATTCGCGCGCGCGGGATTCGATCCGACCCGCCGGAATTTCCACGTTCTGGCTGCGCAGCGCCGCCTCCACATCCTGCACGGTCAGGTTGTAGCCCGCCAGCTTGTCGCGATCGACATAGATGCGCATGGAAGGCTGGCGATCGCCAAAGACGCGCACCTCGGCCGCGCCCGGCAGCACCGACAAGCGCGTCTTGACGTAGCGGTTGATGATGTCCGAGGTCTGGATGGCCGAGTACGGCCCTGACTCTACGGCAATGTAGATGATGGGCTGGGAGTCGGCCTCGACCTTGCCGATGATGGGCTCGTCGATCTCGTCGGGCAGGAAGCGGCGCGCGCGCGAAACCTTGTCGCGCACTTCGGCGGCAGCGGCGTCAGGGTCGCGCGTGAGATTGAAACGGATATTGATCAGGCTGCGTTCGGAGCGGCTGCGCGAGGTCATCACGTCCACCCCTTCGATACCGGCCAGCTGGTCTTCCAGCGGCTTGGTCACCTGCGACTCGACCACCTCGGGCGAGGCCCCCTTGTAGGTGGTGTCCACCGAGACGATGGGCTCGTCGATCTTGGGATATTCGCGCACGGTCAGGCGGGAATACGAAATGATGCCGATCAGCAGAATGACCAGCGACAGCACCGTGGCGAACACAGGGCGGCGTATGCAGATTTCCGAGATGACCATGGCCGGCTCCGGATCAACGCGCCGCGTCCGGATTGAGCACGCGCACCGGCGCGCCATCGGTCAGGCGCTGCAGGCCGGCAATCACGACCACATCGCCCTCGCCCAGGCCGCTGAGCACTTCGGCACGGCCTTCGCGCCGCTCGCCCAACACCACCTCGACCCGTTCGGCCCGGCCGTCGGCCACCCGGAAGACATACTGTTTCTGGCCCGACGGGGCGAGCGCCGCCTCGGGCACCGCCAGCGCCGGCTCCGCGCCGAACTGCAGCTGCACGCGCGCAAACATTCCGGGGCGCAACACATCATCGTCGTTGGGCACGGTGGCGCGCAGCAGGATGGACCGCCCGCCGGCGTCGACCAGCGGGCTGACCGCATACACAGTGCCGACGCGCTCCTGCCCCGGCAGGGCATCCATGCGCACGGCCAGCGACTGCCCCACCCGCAGCTTGCCCAGATACATCTCAGGCACGCGGAAATCCACCTTCAGCGGGTTGACCGCCTCCAGCGGCGCAAGATCCTGCCCCTGGCTGACGTAGTCACCCACCGACACGTTGCGCAGGCCCACGATACCGGCGAAGGGCGCGCGGATGGTCATTTTTTCGAGCTTGGCCTGAGCCAGTGCGGCCGCGGCCTGCTGCACTTTCAGGCTGCTGACCGCCTCGTCACGCGCCTGCTGGCTGACGAAGCCGCGCCCGTGCAGATCCACGGCACGGCGGTGCTGGGTCTCGGCCAGCGCCAGATTGGCGCGCGCCTGCTGCCACTCGGCCCGCGGGATGGAGGCGTCCAGCTGCACCAGCACCTGGCCCTTCTCGACCGCCTGACCTTCCTTGAAATCGATCTGCTGAATGCGACCGGCCACTTCCGGGCGCAGCATCACCGCCTCGTCAGAGCGCAGACTGCCGACCGCAGAAATGCCGCGCGGCCAGGGCAATTGCACCACCGGGGCGACTTCCACGCGCACCGGCGCGGCCACCGGGGCGGCGTCGACCTTTGGCGTGACCTCAGGCGTTGCGGCCATCCAGCGGGGCACAAACCAGGCGCCAGCGGCCCCGACGGCCAGACCGGCGACAAGCGCGGCGAGCAATGCGGCTTTTTTCATGCGGAAACAGGATGGCGCCGCCTGGCGCGCACAAAGGAACGGAAGCTAGCGACTGTAGCATCAGGTCTTACCTCCCGGCAGCAATGCGGGTGAGCACCTAGGGCTTTCCCGCCTCGCCTCAGCGCCGCATGACGCTGGCCACGCCCTCGTTGGCGAGCTGGTCAGCCATTTCATTGCCCGGGTCGCCGTTATGGCCGCGCACCCAGCGCCAGCTGACCTGGTGCCGCGCCACCTGGGCATCCAGTTCCTGCCAGAGCTCGGCGTTCTTGACCGGTTTTTTGTCGGCGGTGAGCCATCCCCGGCGCTTCCAGTTGGGCAGCCATTCGGTCATGCCCTTCATGACGTACTGGGAGTCGGTATGGATGATGACCGTACAGCGCCGCTTCAGCGCGCGCAGACCCTCGATGACGGCGAGGATCTCCATGCGGTTGTTGGTGGTTTGCGGTTCTCCGCCGCAGAAGGTCTTGCGATGCTCGCCGAAGGTCATGAGCACCCCCCAGCCGCCCGGGCCCGGGTTGCCCTTGCACGCCCCATCCGTCCACATTTCAACGACATCGGCAGGGGCAGCAGCAGTAGACATGGGAGTATCCGGTAATTCTGGGAAAGCCGCCCAAGATACTGGAAAAACTCCCGGCCTGCATGACACCGCCCCCGCAGGCGGTCGGGCCGGGATCAGTCGGTCTGGCGGTTGACCACGACGGCGGCCCGCTTGGGCGCCTTGCGTTTTTTCTTCCAGGACGGCCCGATGATGCGCATGCTGGTCACCCGCTTGACGGCCGAGACTACATAGACCGCGCCGCCCATGCGCCACCAGCGCTCGCCCACGCCTTCCATGAAACGCCAGCGCCGCAGCCATTGCTCGCTGCGGCAGGCCGGCACGAAGCAGCCATAGCGGCCCCGGTCGACATCGAAGGACAGCAACTGCAGCCAGTCGCGCAGCCTGTGCAGCGAGACCTGCGATTTCACCGACACCGGCAGCCAGGCCTCCATGCCCGGCAGGGCATTGCGCGCCCCCCAGAGGCTCCAGGGGTTGAAGCCCGAGATCACCAGCCGCCCTTCCGGCATCAGCACGCGCTCGGCCTCGCGCAGCACGCGGTGCGGCGCCTGGGCGCATTCCAGCAGATGCGGCAACACCAGCAGGTCGACGCTGCCGGACTCGAACGGCAGGGACTCGGGCTGGGCCAGCACCCGGGCCGGCCACGGCGCCTCGGCGTTCAGGATCTCGCCCCCCGCCCAAGCCTTGAAGGGCATGCGATTGCTGCGCAGGAAATCCGGCTCGTCCAGCCCCAGTTGCCAGGCGTAGTAGCCGAACACGTCGGCCACCTCTTCGTCGAAGCGGGCGCGCTCCCAGTCCAGGACGTATTTTCCCGGGGGAGTCTCGAACCAGTCGGCCAGATCTACAATCGGCGATGTCATTTCCGCCACTTCGCCTTCCTCTCATGATGCCAGCTCATCCCGAACTCCAGGACAAGGCCAGCCAGGTCATTCCCATCGCGGCCTTCAGCGACAACTATATTTGGGCAATCGTGCGCGACGGCCAGGCCGTCGTGGTCGACCCCGGACAGGCCCAGCCCGTACTGGAATTCCTGGCCGCGAACCGGCTCGGGCTGCGCGCCATTCTACTCACCCACCACCATGGCGACCATGTCGGCGGCGTGCTCGAACTGCTCGATCACGCGACCGTGCCGGTCTATGGCCCGGCCCGGGAGAGCCTGCCGCACTGCGATGTCCGCCTGAGCGAGGGAGACCGGGTCGAGATCCCCGAAGTGGGTCTGTCCCTGACGACCCTGGATGTGCCCGGCCATACCGCCGGCCACATCGCCTATGCCGGGAATGCCGGCGGCGGGCCGCTGCTGTTTTGCGGGGACACGCTGTTTGCCGCGGGCTGCGGCCGCCTGTTCGAGGGTACACCCGAACAGATGACGGCTTCGCTGGCCAAACTGGCGGCTTTACCGGAAGATACAGAGGTTTTTTGCGCCCACGAGTACACTCTTGCGAACCTTCGCTGGGCGATGGCGGTAGAATCGGCCAATTCCGCCCTGCGTCAATGGCAGCAACAGGCGTCCCAACTGCGCGCCTGTAACCGCCCCACCCTGCCGTCCACGATCGACAGGGAGCGGCAGACCAATCCGTTTCTTCGGACGTCGCAGCCCGCCGTGATCCAGGCAGCCGAGGCATGGGCCGGGCACAGTCTGGCCGGTCCGGTAGCGGTATTCGCAGCCCTGCGCGATTGGAAAAACAATTTCAAGTGACACGCCCATGAGCTTTCTACGACTCCTGCTACCCGTTTTTCTTGTCGTTCTGGCCGGCTGCGCCAGCAGCGGACTGAAGCAGGGGGCCGAAGGCTCATCCAGCCGCTACGTGGCCAAGGACACCTCTCGCACGGTGGACCTGACCAGCCCCCCGCGCGATGCCTGGGACCGCATCCGCCGCGGCTTCGCGATCCCCAACCTGAACACCGACCTGTCGCAGCAGTGGACCGATTATTACGCGGCCCACCCGGAATCGGTGCAGCGCATGGCCGAGCGTGCTGGCAAGTATCTGTATTTCATCGTCGACGAGGTCAACCGCCGCGGCCTGCCCACCGAACTGGCGCTGTTGCCGTTTGTCGAAAGCGCCTACAACCCGACTGCACTGTCGCGCTCGCAGGCCTCGGGCCTGTGGCAATTCATCCCCTCGACCGGGACCTATTTCAAGCTCAAGCAGGACTGGTGGCGAGACGAGCGACGCGACCCCATCGCCTCCACTTACGCCGCCCTGGACTACCTCGAAAAGCTGTTCGAAATGCAGGGTGACTGGTACCTGGCCCTGGCCTCTTACAACTGGGGCGAGGGGTCGGTGCAGCGGGCCATGGCCAAGAACGATGCCGCCGGCCTGCCGACCGACTATCTGTCGCTGAGCATGCCCGACGAAACACGCAATTACGTGCCCAAGCTGCAGGCCATCAAGAACATCATCGCCGATCCGGGCAAGTATGCCGTGGCCCTGCCCAAAGTGGAGAACACGCCCTACTTCGTGGCGGTGCAGAAAAATGCCGACATCGACGTCGAGCTGGCTGCCCGCTTCGCCGAAATGTCGGTGGAGGAGTTCAAGGCGCTGAACCCATCGTTCAACCGCCCCCTGATCCGTGGCGAACATGCCCCCACGCTGCTGCTGCCTGCCGACCGCGCCGCAGCCTTCCAGGCCAATCTGCAGAATCACAAGGGCGACCTGAGCACCTGGGGAACCTACGCTTCCCGCCGGGGCGAGAGTTACGCCGCCATTGCCAAGCGCTTCGGCGTCACCGAGGCCCGCCTGCGCGAAATCAACGACGTGCCCTCGCGCCAGAAAAGCGCCCTCGGGCAGACGTTGCTGGTGCCGGCCAAGCCGGACGCCGGCAGCGCGGTGCAACTGGCCTCGCTGAGCACGCCGATCGGCGCGCTGGACAGCCCGGCCCTGGCGCCGGCCAAGCCGGCCGTGCGCACTGCGGCCCGCGCCCACGTGCGCACGCACAAGGTGGGCTCCGGCGACACGCTGTTCAGCCTGGCCAAGCGCTACGGCACCACCGTGGATGCGCTGCGCGCCCTGAACAACCTCAAAGGCAACAACCTGAAGATCGGCACGCAATTGCGCGTGCCCGGCACCGGCTCGCGCGGCTGATCGTCGCGCTGGCCGTAAAATAGCCGTCTTCAAGCAAGGCAACCAAAGGAAAACACAATGGGCTTTCTCGCTGGCAAGCGCATCCTCGTGACCGGGGTGCTCTCGAACCGTTCCATCGCCTACGGCATCGCGCGCGCCTGCCACCAGCAAGGCGCTGAACTGGCCTTCACCTACGTGGGCGACCGCTTCAAGGAGCGGGTGGCCGAATACGCGGCCGAATTCGGCAGCGACATCGTGCTGCCCTGCGACGTCGCCGAAGACAGCCAGATCGAAGCCACCTTCGCCGAACTCAAGACCCGCTGGGATGGTCTGGACGGTCTGGTGCACTCGATCGGTTTCGCGCCGCGCGAAGCCATCGCGGGCGACTTCCTGGACGGCCTGTCGCGCGAAGCCTTCCGCGTCGCGCATGACATCTCCGCCTACAGTTTCCCGGCCATGGCCAAGGCTGCACTGCCCCTGATGGAGGGCCGCCAGTCCAGCCTGCTGACGCTGACCTACCTCGGCGCCGAGCGCGTGGTCCCGAACTACAACACCATGGGCGTGGCCAAGGCCGCCCTGGAAGCCAGCGTGCGCTACCTGGCCTCCTCGCTGGGCCCGCGCGGCATCCGCGCCAACGGCATCTCGGCCGGCCCGATCAAGACCCTCGCCGCCAGCGGCATCAAGGACTTCTCCAGCATTCTGAAGTTCGTCGAAGCCACCGCCCCGCTGCGCCGCAACGTCACCATCGACGACGTCGGCAACGTGGCCGCCTTCCTGCTGTCGGATCTGGCCGCCGGCGTCACCGGTGAAATCACGCACGTGGACGCGGGCTTCTCGACCGTGGTCCCCGGCATGCAGGAATAAGACCGGCGCCACGCCCGTCCCTGCCGCCCCTGGCTTGCCAGGGGCTTTTTTTCGTCTGCGCGCCGCCCAGACACGACAGGAGATTGAAACTTTCGCGCGCCGGGGCAGTCGTACCTTACCCAAAAATTCAGGAGGTTCTCCATGAGCGCACGGCAACTGCTCGACCAATTGCTGCAATCCGGCCGCGGCCTGATGCAGCAGACCACCGAACAGGTCCAGAACACCGCCAAGAGCGGCAACGGCGGCTCCTTTCTCGCCGGGCTGGGTGGCGGGGCCCTGGGTGCGGGCGCGCTGAGCCTGCTGCTGGGCAGCAAGAAAGCCCGCAAGATGGGCGGCAAGGTGGCGATGTACGGCGGCATGGCCGCCCTGGGCGCGCTCGCCTACCGCGCCTATGGCCAATGGCAGGAGAACCAGGCCCGCCAGCAGAACACGCCGGCGCCGGCCGCGCCCCGCACACTGGACCGCCTGCCCGCCCCCGAAGCCGAGAAACACTGCAATGCGGTCCTGGTGGCCATGATTGGCGCCGCCAAGGCCGACGGCCACATCGGCGCCGAGGAGCGCGCCCTGCTCGAACAGGAACTCTCCCGCCTGTCGGGCGACGCCGCCGACCGCCGCTGGCTGGAGGCCGAACTGAGCCAGCCGCTCGATCCGGCCGCCGTGGCGCGGGCCGCGTGCACGCCGGAGATGGCCGCCGAGATGTACCTGGCCAGCGTGCTGGTGGTCGACGAAGAAAGCTACATGGAGCGCGCCTACCTGGACGAGCTGGCACGCCAGCTCAAGCTTGAGCCCTCGCTGCAACGCGAACTGGAACAGCAGGTGAACCAGGCGATGCGCGCCGCCTGATCTGCGTGCCGCTCAATCGGCGCGCAGACCGATGCTGGCCGTCAGGGCGCGAAACCGCTCGATGTCGTCCAGCACCAGTTGCTGGAACGCCTGCGGGCTGCTGCTCACCGGGTTGAACCCCAGGGCCTGCAATTCGGCGCGCATGCCCGGGTCCGCCATGATGGCCACCAGGGTGCGATTGAGCAGCCCGATCACCGCCGGCGGCGTGCCCGCGGGCGCGAGCAGGCCATGCCATTGATCCAGTTCGTATTCCGGCCAGCCCTGCTCGGCCACGGTCGGAACATCAGGCATGAGGGGCGAGCGCTGCGCCGAGGTGACGGCCAGGGCGCGCAGTTTCCCCGAGCGGATGAAAGGCGCCGCACTCGAGGCCGTCACGATGCCCATGGGGACCTGTCCGGAAAGCACGTCCGTGAGGGCCGGGCCGCAACCCCGGTACGGCACCTGCTGCAAGGCCGAGCTACTCAGCTGGCGCAGGCGTTCCCCGGCCAGGTGTTGGGGCGTGCCGTTGCCGCAGGTGGCGTAAGGCACCGGATCTTCGCGCAGCCCCAGCCGCAGGGCCTGGGGCAGCGATTCCAACGGCGAACCGGGCGGCGTGATGATCACCGAAGGCACGAAGGCCACGTTGATCACGGCGGCGAAATCCCGTTCGGGCGAAAACTCCAGATGTTGGAAGACCCCCGGGTTGATGGCAAAGGAGCTGTTGACCATCAACAGCGTATGGCCATCCGGCCGGGCCTCGGCCACCGCTCGCGCGCCGATGTTGCCGCTGGCGCCCGGGCGGTTCTCCACCACCACGCTTTGTCCCAGCTTCTGCTGCATCACCGCCCCCAGCTTGCGGGCCAGCAGATCCGTGCCGCCGCCCGGCGGGAAAGTCACGATGATGGTGATGGGCCGGGAGGGAAAGGGGGCTTCGGCCAGCGCGGAGCCGGCCAAGGCCAGCATCGCAAAAAGACTGAAGATCAAACGTCGCATGGTGGTGAGTTCCGTTGCGTGAGGATGCAGGCCGCCCCACCGGCCCGCCAGGGCAGTGTGAAGCGCAGGTTCAGGTAGACAGGGCCTGCCTCGCCGGGCAGGCCCCGCGGGATCAGCTGTCCAGACCGATGTCCAGGACGCGGGCGCTGTGGGTCAACCAGCCGATGGCCATCAGGTCCACGCCGGTTTCGGCAATGGCCGGCGCCGTCTCGGGCGTGATGCGGCCCGAAGCCTCGGTAATGGCACGGCCCGCCACGCGGCGCACGGCTTCACGCAGGGTGTCGTTGTCCATGTTGTCCAACAGCAGCACATCGACGCCGGCTTGCAGGGCTTCATCGAGCTGGGCCAGGGTATCGACCTCGAGTTCGATCTTCACCATGTGGCCGATGTGCGCGCGAGCCAGCGTCAGCGCCTGGGCCACGCCGCCGGCCAGGGCCACGTGGTTGTCCTTGATGAGCACGGCATCATCCAGGCCGAAGCGGTGGTTGCTGCCCCCGCCGACGCGCACCGCGTATTTCTGCACCGCACGCAGCCCCGGCATGGTCTTGCGGGTGCAGGTGACCTTGCAGCGGGTGTGCGCGATGGCATCGGCGATCGAGGCCGTGGCGGTGGCCACGCCGCTCAGATGGCCCAGGAAATTCAGGGCCGTGCGTTCGGCGGTCAGCATGCCGCGTGCGGGGCCATCGATGCGGGCGATCTCGGCGCCAGGCTCCAGGCGCGCGCCATCGGCCAGCAAGGCGTGAAAGCGGATCTCGGGATCGATCAGGCGAAACGCCAGGCGGGCCAGGTCCAGCCCTGCCAGCACGCCAGCCTGGCGCGCCACCAGCCGGGTCTGCCCCCGCGCCTCGGCAGGCACGATGGCATCGGTAGTGAGATCCCCGGCACGGCCCAGATCTTCGAGCAGGGTGGCACGGACAAGCGGCTCCAGCATGACCTGCGGCAGGGCCGGCACGACCTGCGCCGTCTCCGGGGCGCGAGTCGGGCTGATGATATTTATGCTCATTTTGAGTATATATGAAGATAAAAAAAAGCGGTTGCGCGTTTATTTATGCTAAACCTGAGCATAAGTGTATGTCAAGCACGCCAGCCGCAGGCGAGGCTCAGAACTGGCGCGCCAGAGGCAGCTTGCTGCCGGAAATCGCACGTTCGAGCATGACGTCGCTGCGAAAGCGAAACAGCTTGGCCGGGCGGCCAGCCGAGCCGCTCGCCATGCCGCCGGTCTCTTCGACCAGATCCTGCTGCTCCATCATGCGGCGGAAATTCTGCTTGTGCAGCCCGCGCCCGGCCAGCGCCTCGACGGCGGTCTGCAGTTGCAGCAAGGTAAATTCGGCCGGCATCAGCTCGAACACCACCGGCCGGTATTTGATCTTGGCACGCAGACGCGCAATGCCCGTGGCCAGGATGCGCCGGTGATCATGGCGCATGAACTGGCCGGGCAACTGCCCGCCGGCCTCCGGCACCAGGCCCGCCTCGTAGAGCAGCTCGTAGCGTTGCAACACCATGTCTTCGTTCCAGGGGGCCCCATCCAGGCCGAAGCTGTAGGCCAGGCGCTGGCGGCGCTGGGCGCGCAGGGCAGGATCCGCCCCCGCCCACTGACGCAGCTGCGACTCGATGCCGGCCAGCATGGCAGGCATGCCGCCCCGCCAGTCTTCCCAGGGGAAATAGTGATACCAGTCCTGCCAGCCGACCTGCGCCACCCCGGTGGCGCCCGCCTCGCGCGTGAGTCCCAGATAACTGACCGAGATGACCCGCGCGCCCGCCTCGTTGGAGCGATCGCGGTCGGCAAAGGTGTAGAGCTGCTCGACATAGCCCAGGGGGTGATGGGTCTGCATCTCGACCCAGGCACGCAAACCGGCCTGCAACGAGCGGTGGCTCAGCTCAAAGGGGCCGGCCGGCAGCATCTGGCCACAGTCGGTCGTCAGCACGCGCGGCTGACCCGCCGTCACCGCAACGAGCACCGCCACGAGTTCGGCGGAAAGCGAACGATCGGAAGAATGAGTCAAGGCAGCCCCGGAAAACACGGCCATTGCGACACATCCGCAATGAGACCGTCACCGATTATAGAGCCGTGCCTGATCGTCGCCGGGCGGTCGCTTACTCGCCGCCGCTGAACATGTAACCCCAGCCATGCACCGCCCGGATGGGCAGGCGCAACTGGCGCTGGGTGGCCTTGCGACGCAGGCGGCAGATCAGGACATCGACATAGCGCAGGCGACTGCGCTCGGCACGCCCGGGACGCACATCGACCACCTCGAGCAGGTCTTCCCGGCTCAGGCGCTGGGTGGGCGCCTGCACCAGTGCCTGCAACAAGGCGCGCTCGGTGCCGGTCAGGGTCAGGCGGGCATCATCGGGGCTGGCAAGCACCCAGCCGTCTTCAAGCAGACGCCAGCCCCGCTCCAGGCCGACCGCCTCGGAAGGGGCAGCCGCCCCGGCCGGGGTGGCTGCCTGGATACCGTCAGCCAGCATGGACAGCGCGCGCGCCGGCGCAGCCTGGGCCATGCCGCGGCGCGCCAGCGCCTGCAGCACGGCGGCGATTTCCTCATGGCTGGCGTGTTCTTCGAGACAGTTATCGACGCCGCACAGCAGCAGCTGCACCCGCGCTTCGGCCGACAGCGGTGCCGTCAGGGCCACGATGCCCACGCCCGGCGACAAGGTGCGCAAACGCGCCGCGGCCGCCAGCACTTCGTTCTGGCTCGCGTGCAGAATGGCAAAGCCATAGCGTGCGCAAGCCTGCAGCTCGTACATGGCCGGCAGAGTCTGGCAGCGGCTGACCATGAAGCCGGAAGCCACCAGCGCCTGCGACAGCGCAAACCCCTGGCCGGGATCGGCCGACAACAACAGCACGCCCGGGCCCAATCCTTCCGCCACGCTTTCGGGCACGTGCGCATAGGCATCAAACGAGGCACGCATGGCAACCTCCCTGCTGTTTGCCGGCAATATCCGCGCCCGGCGCCGGACCTGAACGCTCTGGCTGACGCAAGAGATTGCCGTGAATCGTGAAAAAGATCGCCATGCCACCCTGCCTCATTTTGCACCTGCGCGTCGGCATTCCGACCGGCCCCTCAGCAGGCGAGCAGGCAGGAATGAATCGAAAATTATTGTTTCCCCAGGTATACACACAAGCAGGCACGGCACGCTCTGCGAAAACGCAAGAAAAGTACACAAAACGGCAATGAGTGTGATTGATTCGCGCTGCCGGCCAGCCTGCCAGACACGGCAAAGCCAGGAAAAACATTCTCGACAGGATTGCAACAATTGAGGAATTTTATTTCATTTTGATTCAAAAGCGCCATCCCTGGCTGTCGCCGCACAGGCTGCAGACAGGCAAAAACGCTAGACTGACAGCCTTCTCCCGCCCCGACCAGGAAGGCCAGCGTGAACTTCATTTTCCGCGGCGATGAGCTGCTGATCCGCGAAACCACCCTAGAACTGCCGGACGCCACTATCTGTCACCTGCTGGGCATCCGCATCGAGAGCATGCAGCCGTTGTGGTTTCAACGCGAACCTCAGCATCGCAGCATCCAGATCGCGCGCGATGTCGAACCGCCGGCCGGGTATGCCTTTCTGAAGCTGCGCGCCCTGCTCGGGCAGTTGGGCGAACAGGCGGCGCTGGCCGGGCGCGCCTTCCAGATTGCCGAGTGGGTCCGCACTCATCGTTATTGCGGCGCCTGCGCTACACCGATGCAGCATTCGGCCCGCGAACTCTGCCTGCAATGCCCGAACTGCGGCCTGCACGCCTATCCGCGCATCTCGCCGGCCATGATGGTGCTGGTACGTCGTGGCCAGCACATCCTGCTGGCGCGCCATACCCGCTACGCCACCGCGCGCTATACCGCGCTGGCCGGCTTCGTCGAGGCCGGCGAGAGCATCGAGGAGGCCGTGCACCGCGAGGTCGCCGAGGAGGTGGGGCTGCGGCTGCAGAACCTGCAGTATTTCGGCAGCCAGTCCTGGCCCTTCCCGCACTCTTTGATGGTGGCTTTCACGGCCGACTATGCCGGCGGCGAACTGTGCATCCAGGAAGACGAGTTGAGCGATGCGCGCTGGTTCGGGCCGGGCGATGAACTGCCTGCGCTGCCCATGATGGAGTCCATCGCCGGACGCCTAGTGCGCGCCAACCTGCCGCCCGGCCTGCGCGTGCCACAGCCCTGAGCGCGAGCGCTTGCCCGGCCGGGCCGGCTACGGCTACGATCGGCGGCCCGGGCCGGTCTGTCGGCCCTACCTGAGGCTACATCGATGTCCGACGCTCTGCCCGGCCTGGTCCGTATCCCGACCGGCCCCCTGCAAAATCCAGAAATCAGCCAGCCGCGCCGCCCGATCGAAGGCGATACGCAATTCCGCAGCGTCAACGCCTTCGAGGCGAACGCAGGCCGGATGCTATCCGGCGTCTGGGAAAGCACGGCCGGCAAGTTCCGCTCGGATACGACCGGCTATGTCGAGTTCGGCTACATCCTGGAAGGCCAGGCGCGGCTGGTCGATCCGGACGGCACCGTGCACGAGCTCAAGCCGGGCGATCCGTTCATCATGCCGGAAGGCTTCAAGGGCCATTGGGAAGTCGATCACTTCGTCAAGAAGGTCTACTTCATCAGCCATACCGGCTGAACCGCGCCGGCCCCTGAGGCCTAGCGATACACCAGCACAGGCAGCTCGGAGTGGGTCAGCACCTTCTGTGTGACGCTGCCCAGCAACAAGGCCGACAGGCCGCTGCGCCCGTGCGAGGCGATCACGATCAGATCGCAGCCGCGCTCGACCGCGGCCTTGACGATGGCCTCATGCGGCAGCACGCTGACGGCCGTCACAGCTTCGCACGCCAGGCCGCTGTCCTTGGCGCGCTCGGCTGCCTCGGACATCCATTGTTCAATCTGGGTATGCTCGGCGCGCTCGTATTCCTGCAGCGTGGCGCGCAGCTGCACCGACTCGCCAGCCGGCGGCTGCAGCGGTTGCACCACGCGGATCAGAGTGACGCGCGCACCCAGCTTGCGCGCCAGGCCCAGGCCGCGCTCGACCGCGCGCTCGGCCAGTTCGGAGCCATCGGTGGGGATCAGGATGTGTGAATACATGGGGGCAACCTCAGATCGGAAAGGTGGCGGGCCCGCGCCCGGGGAGCCAAACGGTAACGCGACTGACGTCAGCGTATCTTGCGCCCGATCAAGTCACAGGACAAACC
Source organism: Bordetella trematum (assembly GCF_900078335.1). Classification (GTDB taxonomy): domain Bacteria; phylum Pseudomonadota; class Gammaproteobacteria; order Burkholderiales; family Burkholderiaceae_B; genus Bordetella; species Bordetella trematum. The sequence continues at coordinate 231,414 of NZ_FKBR01000033.1, read as the reverse complement.
TTTTCCCACAACAGCCCTCGGGCGCCGGATCCATCCAGGGAAACCCTGAATTCCGGGGCGTCAAACGCGCGCTATCCTGAATCGTGTCCCTTTTCAGGCGTCGCCATGTCCACCTTCGTGTCAGAAGAACCGCCCCTGGAAGTCCTGCCTCGCGATATCACCGCCTACCGGCAGGGCAATACCGGCATCGACTATGTGCACCGTTTCGAGTCAGGCCAGCCTGGCCCGCATGTGCTCATCAACGCCCTGACCCACGGCAACGAAATCTGCGGCATGGCCGCCGCGGTACATATCCTGGAGCAGGGCCTGCGGCCGCTGCACGGCACCTTGACCGTCAGCTTCGCCAACGTGCAGGCCTACGAGGCGTTCGATCCGGCGCGCCCCTACGAGAATCGCCAACTGGTGCACAACCTGAACCGGATCTGGTCGCCGGAGATGCTCGACGGCGCCGAGGACAGCCCCGAACTGCGCCGCGCCCGCGAGCTGCGCCACGTCGTCGCCGACGCCGACTATGTGCTGGACATCCATTCGACCAGCCAGGCGGTGCCGCCTTTCTGGGTGTATTACGACCTGCCCCGCAACGTGGCGCTGGCCACCGCCGTAGGCGCGCCCGCCGTGCACCTGCTCATGCCTCCAGGCAAAGGCCCGGGTTCGCCCGTGATCGGCCATGACCGCCACGGCCGGGCCGACTCCAGCAGCCTGGGTTCTCTGGTGGTCGAGTGCGGCCAGCACTTCGCCCGCTCGGCCAGCGAACTGGCGATCGACACCAGCTTGCGTTTTCTGGGGCACCTGGGGCTGATCGAGGCGCCCGAAAGCCTGCAGCATCCGCCCGAGCCGCAGCGCTTCCGCCTGCTGGAAATCCACCTGGTGAAGTCGGAGAGCTTCTGGTTCACCCGCCCGCTGGTGGGTTTCGAAACCTTCCACAAGGGCGAGCGGATCGCGCGCAATGGCGATGAGGACATCATCGCCCCTTGCGACAACTGCACCATCTTCATGCCGACGCGCCAGCCGATCGTGGGGCGCGAAGCGGTCTACCTGACGCTGCCCGTCTGAAGCGCCAGCCCGCTCTGCGGGCCGGCGCTCAGCCTTCGGCCTGCTGCGCCAGCTGGCGCAGCGCCTGCTCGAACACCTCCGGCGGCTGGCCGCCGGAGATCAGGTATTTGCCATTGAGCACCACCGATGGCACCGAGGTGATGCCGCGCTCGCGCCAGACGGCCTGCTCGGCGCGCACCTCGTCGGCATAACGGCCGCTGGCCAGTACCTCGCGCGCCTGTCCGGCGTCCAGCCCGGCCTGTGCGGCAGCCTGCGCCAGCACCTCGGGATCCGCCGTATCCAGATTGGCTTCGTGGTAAGTCTGCAAAAGCGCACGCTTGAGCGCGATCTGCTCGGCCTGACCGAGTTCCCCTGCCCACTGCAACAGACGATGCGCATCGAAGGTGTTGTACGAGCGCTGCGCGTCGACCTTGCCCATGGGCATCGCCACGGCAGCGGCACGTTCGAGGATGGTCTCGCGGTTGGCCAGCACCTGCTCACGGGTGAGGCCGTACTTTTCCATCAGCCGTTCCAGCGTATTGCGGCCGCCCGCCGGCATGTCCGGATTGAGCTCGAAAGGGCGCATGCGCAGCGCCACATCGGCCTCACCCTGCGTGCGCTGCATCGCGGCCAGCAGCCCGCCCAGGCCGACCGCGCACCAGGGGCAGGCAACGTCGGAAACGAAATCGATGGTGATCTTGGGCATGCGGGGCTCCGGGTGACTTGATCAAGGCGGGGGACGCGCGGGACGCAGACCGACCCTCGCGCCTCGATCATCATAACCTTGGGATACGCCCCGGCAGTCGAGCGCTCAGGCGATGTCGATCACGACCTTGCCCAGCACCGAACCGGACTCCAGCCGGCGATGGGCGTCGCCTGCCTGCGCCAGGCTGAAGTGCGCCGCATCCAGGCAGGGACGCAGGCGCCCGGCATCGACCAGCCCGGCCAATTCGCGCAGAATGCGACCATGGCGCTCGCGCTGCCGGTTGTGCAGCATGGGGATCAGCATGAACACCACATACAGCGACAGCGCCTTGGCGTGCAGCGGGGAGAGATCATGCGTGCTGCGCGCGGCCGTCGCGGCCACCCGGCCCTCGAGGCAGGCGGCCTGGAAAGCGCGATCCAGGTTGGCGCCGCCCACGGTGTCGAACACCATGTCGAAGCCGGCGCCGCCGGTCAGGCGCTGCACGTAATCGGCCACCTCTTCCTGGTCGGCGCGGATGACATCATCGGCCCCCAGGGCGCGGGCAAAGTCGGCCGACTCCTGCGACAGCACCGTCGTGGCCACGCGCGCGCCACGGGCCTTGGCCAGCTGGATCGCAACGTGCCCCACGCCGCCGGCGCCGCCGTGCACCAGCACATGCTCGCCCTGGCTCACGCCGCTGCGCGCCATGGCATCCCAGGCCGTGATGCCCACCAGCGGCAAAGCGGCAGCTTCGCGCATCGACAGACTGCGCGGCTTGGGCGCGACCAGACGCGCGTCGGCCACCACATACTCGGCCAGTGAGCCGCCCACGCCTTTGACGCCGGTCGCGCAGCCATAGACCTCATCACCGGGAGCAAAGCCGTTCACACCCTCGCCCACCGCCTCGACCACACCGGCCAGGTCGCAACCGATGGAGGAAGGCAGCTCCGGGCCGATCGGCAAGCCCTGGCGGATCTTGATGTCGATCTGGTTGACCGAAGTGGCCGCCATGCGGATGAGCAGATGGCCGGGACGCACCTCGGGCCGCGGCATCTCCTGCAGTTGCAGCACGCCGGCGTCGCCGTGGGAAGTCAGGATGATGGCTTGCATGATGGGCTCCTCGAGGGTTGGATTTTGATGGCATGATAGGAAGCCCAGATTCAAATCAAAAACGAATAAATCAAATACCATCCAGAAAGGTTTCTAATGAACCAATCCCGTCTGCCCGATCTGGAAATCGATTTGCTGCGCGCCTTCATCGCCGTGGCCAACAGCGGCAGCTTCACGGCGGCCGCCGACGCCATCAATCGATCGCAGTCGGCCGTCAGCCAGAAGATCCTGCGGCTCGAAGAGCGGCTGGGCTGCCGGGTGTTCGAGCGCACCAGCCGCTCCCTGCTGCTGACCCAGGCCGGCGAGCATCTGGCGGGCTATGCGCAGCGCATCCTGGAGCTCAATGACGCAGCCATGCGCGGCATCGCACGCCCGGCGCTGGGCGGCAATATCCGTCTGGGCATCTCGGAGGATTTCATTCCCGGCCAGCTGCCCGCCCTGCTGTCGCGTTTTTCGCGCCTGCACCCGGGCGTGCATCTGGCGCTCAAGACCGGCCTGAGCTGCGATCTGCTGCAAGCCTATGACGAAGGCGAACTGGATGTGGTGATCGCCAAGAAAGACCGCTCGGCCCAGCGCGGCCGGGTCATCTGGCGCGAACCGCTGGTCTGGATGTGCGCCGCCGATTTCGAGCTGGATCCGCAGGCGCCGCTGCCGCTGGTGCTGCTGCGTTCGCCCTGCACCTACCGCCAACTGATGCTGGAAGCGCTCAGCGCGCGCGGCCAGGACTGGAATATCGTGTGCACCGCCAGCAGCCTGATGAGCGTGCAGGCCGCCGTCGCCGGCGGGCTGGGACTGACGGTGCTGGGCCGCTCGTTCATGCAGGCAGGCATGCGCACCTGGCAGACGCCATCAGGCTGGGCGCCGCTGCCCAAGACCGAGATCACGGTCATCGGCGAGGAATCCGCCGACAGTGAGATCGTCGCCCCGCTGGTGGACTTCCTGACGGAATACCTGGCGGCAGGCCGGGCTCAGGCTCCGCTTCCCTCCTGATGAAAAAAAAGCATCGCAAAGACAGAATTTAATTCGCTTTAATTCGCCACATGGCAGTGGCAGACTGCCATCCCAAGACAGACGCGCCCGGTGCGAGGCGCCTGTGACGGAGACAGTCAGCCATGAAAATTGCGCGTATCGAGACCTTCTTCTTCTACCCGGCCAGCGGCAAAAACCTGCTGTTCTGCCGCATCGAAACCGATGACGGTCTGTATGGCTGGGGAGAATCGTATGTGGGGGTGAAGAAGGAAAAAGTCGTCGACGAGTATCTGCGTTCGATGGCCCCCTACCTGATCGGCCGCAGCCCCCTGAACATCCGCCATGCCGGCCAGGTCATGTTCGACGACTTCGCCATCCGCCGCTCGTCGGTGGACTTCCTGTGCGCCTGGAGCGCCATCGAGCTGGCGCTGTGGGACATCGTCGGCAAGAAAGCCAACCTGCCGGTATGCAATCTGCTGGGCGGCGCCTGCCGCGAGCAGGTGCGCATCTACGCCAACGGCTGGTGGTACGGCGTGAGCAACATCGACGAGACCGTCGAACGCGCGCTGCAGGTCAAGGAGATGGGCTACACCGCGATGAAGTGGGACCCCTTCCCCGGCCCCTGGCGCACCTTCATTTCGCGCGCCGAGGAAGACTACGCCGTGGCCAACGTGCGCGCCATGCGCGAAGCCCTGGGCCCGGATGTGGACCTGCTGATCGACGCCCACCGCCGCGTGGCGCCGCATCATGCCGTGCGGGTAGCCCAGCGCCTGGCCGAGTACGACATCTTCTGCTACGAAGAGCCGTGCCTGTCCGACAACATCGAACTGGTGGCGGAAGTGCGCCGTGCCATCGGCGCGCCGGTGGTCACCGGCGAGACGCTCTACACCAAGGAAGATTTCGCGCAGGTGCTGGCGCAACGCGCCGCCGACATCCTCAATCCCGACATCTGCGCGGTGGGCGGGTTGCAGCAGATGCTGGACATCGCCGCCATGGCCCAGCCCCACGCCGTGGCCATCAGCCCGCACAACTACAACAGCACCATCGTCGGCCTGGCCGCCACGGTGCATTTCTCCGCACTGATCCCGAACTTCCTGATCGCCGAGTGCTTCATCAACCTGCAGTCGGCCTGCGAGCGCATCGCGCGCCCCGGCATCGCCATGCAGGCTGGCTGGGCCGACATTCCGCAGGCCCCCGGCCTGGGCGTGGACATCGACGTCGACGAATTGCGCAAACACCCCTATCAGGACTTCCCTCACAAGGACATGCGCCAGTACTGGGAAGAGTTCCCGCGCAAGAACTACGTCTGGGGCGTGGCCAACGTCACGCGCTGATGCCCCATCACCATTGCCAACACCCGAGGAGACAAGAACATGCCCGATACCAAGATCGACTACCCGGCTCTCTATGAGGCCTATGCCAAGGTGGCTTCGGCCACTGCCCACGAAGCCATGGGCCGGCGCGGCGCGGTGCAGTCGACCGTCAAACCCATCCGCCTGGGCATGCGCCTGCTGGGCCGCGCCTTCACCTGCTCCTGCCCGCCGGGCGACAACCTGACCCTGCATGCCGCCCTGAAAATGGCCCAGCGCGGCGACGTGATCGTCTGCGACGCCGGCGGCTACACCGAGCAGGGCCTGTTCGGCGACGTGATGGCCAGTTGCGCCATGGGAATGGGCATCGCCGGCCTGCTGGTCGACGGCGGCGTGCGCGATTCCGCCACCATCCATGAAGTGGGTTTCCCGGTGTTTTCCTGCGGCGTATCGATCAAGGGCGCCGTCAAGGAGACCCTGGGCACCCTGAACCAGCCGGTCGTGATCGGCGGCGTCACCGTGCACCCGGGCGACCTGGTGATCGGCGACGATGACGGCGTGGTCATCGTCCCCATCGGCGAGGCTCGGGCGCTCATCGCCGCCTGCGAAGAACGCGAGGCCAAGGAGACGCGCTTTCGCTCCGAACTGCTGACCGGCAAAACCACCTGGGACATGCTCAACCTGGGTGACATCATCAAGCGCAAAGGCATCACGCTCGATATCTGACCCCGGAGGACACCATGCCCAAACCCCAAGCCATCGAATACGCAAACGCCTCGCCCGCCGTACGCGAGATCTTCGACGACATCAAGGCCACCCGCAAGGTCGATGACGTCAACAATGTCTGGAAATACCTGGCCAACGATCTGCCGCTGCTGCGCCGCACCTGGGCCGGCGTGAAGGAAGTGATGGGCCCCGGCGTGCTTGACCCGGTGGTCAAGGAAATGCTGTACCTGGCCGTGAGCATCACCAACAACTGCGGCTATTGCGTGGCCAGCCACAGCGCCGGCGCCTACAAGGCCGGCATGACCGACGCCATGTTCGGAGAGTTGATGAGCATCGTCGGCATGGCCAATGAAACCAATCGGCTGGTGACTGGCTACAGGGTGCCCATCGATCCGATGTTCGAGCAGTAAAACCCATAACGCGGCGCACGGGCCCCGCGGCCCGAGCAGCCGCTGGAGGAGACCCACGTGTTCCAACATCCGCGCCGCAAGGCGCTATGCGCAGCCCTGGCCGCCGCCCTGCTGGCGGCCGGCGGCCTGACGTCGCAAGGGGCCCGCGCCGCCGGCTACCCCGAACGGCCCATCCGCATCCTGGTGCCTTTCGCACCGGGCGGCGGCCAGGATATCTTTCTACGCCTGATCGCACCCCGGGTGTCGCAAGCCCTGGACCAGCCACTGGTGGTCGAGAACCGCCCCGGCGCAGCCGGCAACATCGCCGCCACCGAGGCCGCGCGCGCCACGCCCGACGGCTACACCCTGCTGCTGGGCACCGCCGCCACGCACGGCATGAACCAGTCGCTCTACAAATCGCTGCCCTTTGACGCGGTCAAGAGCTTCACGCCGATCACACAGGTGGCCGAGGTACCGCTGGTGCTGGTGACCCACCCCTCCGTGCCGGCCGCGGACGTCGCCGAACTGGTGGCCTATCTGAAGCAGCGCCCCGGCGAGGTTTCCTATGGATCCTCGGGCGTCGGTGCGCCGCTGCATCTGGCCGGCGAACTGTTCAAGCGCGCCGCCGGCGTGGACGCCGTGCATATCCCCTATCAGGGTTCCGGCCGGGCCATCCAGGATCTTCTGGCCGGACGCACCCTGTTCATGTTCGACACCTTTGCGGCCACCAATCCGCATGTCGAGGCCGGCAAGCTCAAGCGCCTGGCCGTGGCCAGCGTGAAGCGTTCGGCGGCCGCCCCCGAGGTGCCGACCATGGCCGAGGCCGGCTACCCGGACGTGAACGTGTACTCCTGGAGCGGCGTCTTCGCGCCGGCTGGCGCGCCCGAGGCGGCTGTCCAGCAACTGGCCAAAGCATTCTCGGACGCCGTGGCCGCCCCCGCCATCGCCGGTCAGCTCGCCAGCATGGGTTTCGACCCGGTGAAGGACTCTTCCCCCGAGAAACTGCGCGACCACGTCGCCGCCGAACTGAAGAAGTGGGATGAGGTCGTGCGTCAGACCGACATCACCCTGAACTGATCTCCAAGGAGAAATCTATGCCTTCCCCGAATCATGCCGCTGGCCAGCGGGATGCCGCTCTGGCCTGCCTGCAGGATCTGCCCGTCAGCCTGCTGTTCGACGCCAAGATGGCCCTGGGTCTGCCCGACACCACGCTCGATCCGTGCGTGCGCCTGCTGGCAGGCCATCGCATCCTGGCGCGCGCCCATACCATCGGCCGCATCCCGAAATCCCCCAATGCCGGCCAGGAGGAGATCGACCCGGGTCTGTCCTTCGCCATCCAGGAAGTGATCGACGCCTGCGGGCCCGACTCGGTTCTGGTCATCGCCACCCAGGGCATCGCATCACATGCCAACTGGGGCGGCAACATGGCCGTGCGCGCCAGCATCGTCGGCGCCCAGGGGCTGGTGACCGACGGCGCCGTACGCGACCTGCACGAGATGGAAGAACTGGGCATGAACATCTTCGCCCAGGGCACGTCGCCACGCGCCGGCCAGCACCGCCTTGCCACCACCCTGCGCAACCAGCCGGTGATGTGCGCCGGGGTCTATATCCGCCCGGGCGACATTCTGGTGGGCGATGGCGACGGCGTGATCGTGATCGATCCGGCGCAGGCCGAGCAGATTGCGGCCAAGGCCCATGAGCTGCTGCGCATCGAAAGCGACATGCAGAATTACATGCGCAATGGCGCCAGCTTGCTGCAAGCCGTGAAGAAATACCGGATCCGCTGAGCGCGGATCCGGCAGGATCACTCCCCGCAACGGCGCTCAGGCGCCGTTGCACCCATGACAGGATCCAGCGCCGCCAGAGCGGCATCCAGATCGGCGGGCAAGCGGCCGCCGAAGGCATCGCTCACGCGCGCCTGGGCGGTACGCGCCAGGACGTCGCGCGTGGCGCGGGCCATCGATGGCGGCACGCCGAGCTCATCGAGCACCTGCACGGACATGTCGAGCTCGTGCATGCGGCGCTCGGCATGCAGCACATGCGTGGTCACCAGCAGTTGCGCCATCGAGGCGGCCGACCGGCTGTCCAGCATGGCGCAGAAGCTGTCCAGCACCTCGGTCTCCACCCCCATGCGCCGCGCCGCCACCAGCGCCTCGACATACAGGGTCTCCAGTCCCTTGGCCAGTACGCTGCGCACGATCTTGATAGCCGCCGCATCGCCGCAACGCTGGCCGATGGCGCGCAGGTTCATTCCGAAAGGCGTCAGCGCCGCAACCACGTCCCCGGCACGGACACCCGCCAGCACGATAGGCACGCGAATGCCGTCGGCCGCCGCGCCCAGCACGGCAGCATCGACGAAGTCGCGCCCGCTGGGCTGCAGGGCCTGCTCCACGGCGCGCTTCTGTTGCGGCCCCATGGAGTTCAGGTCCACATAGATGGCGTGCGGCGCCAGATGCGGTGCGCAGTCGGCGGCGGCCTGGCGGGCCGCCTGCGAGGTGACGGCGGAGAAAACGATATCGGCTTGCCCCAGCCCTTCGGGCGCGGCGACAAAGGTCGCGCCGGCCGCCTGCACGCGCACCGGCGCCTGGGTGTCGGCGGGCACGCTGTAGGCCAGCACCCGCGGCACCCCGGCCGCGCACAGGCCCTGCATCAGCGCCGTGCCCAGTTGCCCGGCGCCCACAAAGCCCACCACGATCCCGGATCGGCCGGCCGCCATCACCATTTCTCCGGCGGCAGGATGCCGGCCGTTTCCCGTGCCGACGCGCCGCTGCTGAGCGCAGCCAGCAGATGCTGCTCCAGGCCCGCGGCAGCCTGGGCACGGGCCAACACCTCGGCCGCCACGTGCTGCGGCACCACGATCAGGCCATCGGCGTCTCCCAGCAGCAGATCGCCCGGGCGGATCTGTACGCCGGCAATATCCACCGGACCGTTGAACTCGGCCAGCTCGATACGGTGTTTTCCGGTGCGCGGCGTGATGCCGCCGGCCCAGACCGACAGGCCCATGGCCCGCATGTTGGCCACGTCACGCACACAGCCATCGGTGACCAGGCCGGCCAGGCCGGCCTCCTTCATGGCCACGGCCATCAGCCCGCCGAAATTGGACGCATCGCGAATGCCGTGCGCCTCGATCACCATGACGTCGCCCGCCAGGCACAGCGTGATCTGGTCGCGCCCGCCCAACTGGGGCGGCGGCGTGCCCTGGGCCAGGGTGAAGCCGCTGTTGGAGCGCGCCGGCACATGGCGAATGGTCACGGCCGGCCCGACCAGGCGCTGGCCGGGATCCAGCGGCGCCAGCGTGCTGGCCGGAATGGCCGTGTCGAAGCCATAGGTATCCAGGATGTCGGCGACCGTCGAGGTCAGATCCGGCAGCGCCTGATAGCCGGCGATCAGCGCCGCATCGGGACGCGGAAAGTCCACCAGCCGGATGCGTTCGGCCGGAATCAGGCCCAGCAGTCGGTCGCCATAGGCCGACAATTGTTCGGCCACGCAGGGATGGGTCATGGGATTGCCTCATTGCACAGTGATGCCGGCCCGCTTGACCGCGCCGGACCAACGCGCCAGATCTTCATCGAGCACTTTGGCATAGGCTTGCGGGGTCGAACCGATGGGGATGATGCCTTGCGCCTCCAGACGCTCGGCGAAAGCCGGATCGCGCGAAATCGCGGCGATGGCGGCACTCATTTTGTCCACGATGGCTGCCGGCGTGTGCTTGGGCGCCAGCACGCCCAGCCACCAGTCGATTTTCAGCGAGGGCAGCCCTGCCTCATCCAGCGTCGGCAGCTCGGGCGCCACGCGGCTGCGCTGATCGCCCGTGACCGCCAGCCCGCGCAGGGTGCCGGCTTTCATGTGCTGGATCGCCGAGGTGATGACCAGAAACGCCGCATCGACGCGCCCGCCCAGCATCTCGGTGACCAGCTGCCCCTGACCCTTGAACGGGATGTGCAGCATGCTCATGCCGGTTTCCATGTTCAGATAGGCATTGGTCAGGTGGGCCGGGCTGCCCACGCCGGTCGAACCGTAGGTGAGTTTGTCGGGGTGGTTCTTGATATAGGCGATGAACTCGGGCAGGGTCTTGGCAGGGACTTTGTCCGTGACCACCAGCGCCACAGACAGGCTGGCCGCCAGGCTGACCGGCTCGAAGTCCTTCACGATGTCGTAAGGCATGCTATCGGAGAGCGCCTTGTTGGTCACCAGCGAGTTCGAGGTGACCAGAAAGGTATAGCCATCCGGCTCCGAACGGGCCACCGACGTCATTCCGATGCTGCCGCTGGCGCCGCCCCGGTTCTCGACCACGAAGGTCTGCCCCAGCCGCTTCTGCAGGGCATGCGCCAACTCGCGTGCAAAGACGTCATTGCCTCCGCCTGGCGGGAAGGGCACCACCAGACGGACCGGCCGCGAGGGCCATCCGGTCTCGGCGGCCAGCGCCGCCCCGCTTACCACCAGTACCGCGCACAACAGGAAAAACCGCTGCAGGATCTTCATGTTCTCCTCCCTTGATGGTCCGGCCTTGAGGCGACCGTTTTTGCTTTGCGGCCATTCTTCCATGCGCGCCAAATCGGATAAAGCGAATTAAACTGCTCGATCCCAATCTCTTTTTTTCATCAGACAGGCAAGAGGAGGTGGTTTGTTGACCCTGAAACAGATCGAGGCGGTGTACTGGGTGCACACCCTGGGCAGCTTTCACGCGGCCGCGCAGCGCCTGAACGCCACGCAGTCGACCATCTCCAAACGCATCCAGACACTGGAAGACGCGCTGGGCGTGGAACTGTTCGACGCCGCGACCCGTACCCAGCTGACCATCAAGGGTCGTGAACTGCTGGCCGATTTCGAGCGCATGCTGGAACTGCAGCAAAGCGTCATCAGCCGGGTGGGAGCCGAGGGCAGCTACTCGGGACGCTTCAGTTTCGGCGTGACCGAGATGGTGGCGCTGACCTGGCTGCCTGGCCTGATCGGCCGCATCCAGCAGGTCTATCCGGAGATCGTGCTCGAACCCAAGGTGGACCTGACCACCAGTCTGTGGCCGCAGATGATGTCGCGCCGCCTGGACCTGGTGATCTGCCCGGCGGTCGATGCGCTCGCGCCGCCCTTCGCCAGCATCCCGCTGGGCTACATGGATTCGGTGTGGATGTGCCGCCCCGGGCTGGTGCCAGCCACGCAGGGCGTCGTGCCCGTCCAGACGCTGATGGAGCATCCGCTGCTGGTCTACTCCGAAGGCTCACTGCTGCACCAGGGCCTGCTGCGCGCCCTGGCGGCCATGCGCCTGCGCCCCAAGAGCACGGTGGTGTGCAACAGCATGATCGCGCTGGCCGAACTGGCCAGCGCCGGCCTGGGGGTGGCCTATCTGCCGCGCGAGTACTTCAGCGCCTACATCCGCTCCAATGAGCTGTGCGCGGTGCAGACCAACCTGGCCCTGCCGCCGCTGGAGTACGTGGCCGTGCACGCCAACAACGCCATCAGCCGGCATATCGCCGAGCTGGCGCGCCAGCAGTGCCACTTCGGTCGCTGGCGCCGCAACGGCCTGGGCGTGCCGCGCTAGAAACGCTGCGCTACGCCGTCATGGCGCGCAGCGCCTGGGCATCGCCGATCCGGTAGCCCAGGCGGGCCAACGGATCGCGCACCGCCTGCAACAGGGCGGCATTGTCGTAGGCGGCGCTGCCATCCGGCATGGCCATATTGTTCTCGAACCCGATGCGGGCATGCCCGCCCAACAAGGCCGCGGCACTGGCGCAATCGGCCTCCCGCCTGCCGAACGCGCACATCGACCAGGGCGGCAGGCCAGCCTGCGGGTCTGCCTGCCGCCAGGCGTCCAGGAAGGGCAGCAGATCCTGCGGGGAAGACACCTGGCCGGGCGTGTAGCGCCCCAGCACGAACAGCACCCAGTGCCGCGAGGGCGCGATCACTCCCTCGCGGCGCAGGCGCAGATAGGTTTCGACGTCCGCGCGGTCATACAGGATGTATTGCGCCACTGTCCCGTGCTCGTGCATCCAGGCGAAGAACCCGGCTGCCGCCGGCAGATGGCTTTCATCGGGCAACACCTCGCGCAAGGCCACGGACGCCGCTTCCGGCCGCAAGGCCTTGACCACGTCGATCTGCTGCGCAGGCGAATACATGCCGACCGCCTCGGTCGTGATCTGGATCACCAGTTCCTGGCCTACCGCGCGGCGCACTGCCTCGGTGGCGGCCTGGTAACGCGTCACATCCAGCGAATGCCGCCCTGCATCATCACGCACATGCATGTGGATCATGGCCGCGCCCGCGCGCAGCGACTGCCGGGCGCAGTACGCCAGCTCATCGGGCGTGACAGGCAATCGGGGATGATCGGCAGCGGTCTTGCGCGCCCCGTTGGGCGCCACCGAGAGAATCAGGGTTTTGTCTTGAGCGGCGTTCATCATGCCTCCTGCGCGAACGTCTGGCCGACCCGCGGCAACACGGCCTGCACCGATGCCGCGAAACGGTCCACGATAGCGTCGATCTGGCTGGCGGTCGTAATGAATGGCGGCGCGATCAGGGCATGATCGCCCCGCACGCTATCTATCGTACCTCCCATGGGGTACACCAGCAGGCCATTGCGCATGGCCGCCGTCTTGAGCTGGGCATGCATACGCTGCTGCGGCGCCAGCGGCGCCTTGGTCTGGCGATCGGCGACGAACTCGACGCCGACGAACAGGCCCCGGCCCCGCACATCGCCCACATTGGGGTGATCGGCGAACGCCTCGCGCAGACCGGCGCGCAGCTGTTCACCGCGCTCCAGCACGTTGGCCAGCAGGCCCTGCCCGGCGATCACCTTCTGCACGGCGAGCGCCGCCGCGCAGAAGGTGATCGCCCTGACCGACAGCAGCGTCTCCCCCATCGCGCTGCAGGCCGACTGCGTGTTGCCGTTCTCGAACGAAAGCCCATCATTCTTCCCGTCCATCAGTGCCGGCGTAGCGGCGGTCGAGGTGCTGGTCGCGCAACTGCTTGCCAAGCAGGGCAAGGGCGCCATCAAGGCCCTGGAAGCCGCCGAGACACAGTTGCAACGCACCGGCGCCCCGCTAGGCCGGCTCAGCGGCATCGAAAGGATAGGTGTGCGCACGGGGCACATGCCGGTACGGCAGCAAGGTCAGATCGGCCGGCCCCCAGTCTGGCGTGTCCACGATCAGAATCGCGGCGCTGGCCGGCTCGAAGAAGGCGCGAAAGTGCGTCTTCGAGCGCAGCACCACATAATCGAATTCATCCAGCGAGCGGCCGATCCGGGTCAGGCAGTCGTCGTCGACCGCCGTGCTCAGCAAGGAAGTCAGGGACTCCATCGCCGGAGAGGCGCTTGCGCTGCTGCGCGAGCGCCGGGTCGATGTGGCGATCACCGCGCGCGGCGACCAGAGACCGGCCGACCTGCTGTACGAAGAGCTGTTCAGCGAACCCTTCGTGCTGTTCCACAGCGCAGCGATCGCTGCGCCGCTGCGGCATTGGGACACCGCAAAGCTGGGACGCCTGCCCCTGATCAGCATGCTGCCCGGCACCAGTGTGCGCGAGCTGACAGAGAGCGTCTTCCAGAAAGAGGCCCAGCGCTTCGAGCCCATGTACTCCCTGCGCGATCTGGGTGCGATCGCCCGCTTCGTGCAGGCCAACTGCGGCATCGCGCTGTTGCCGGAGTCCGCCGTCGACTACAGCGCCCTGCGCGGCGTCAGGAAGACCCGCCTGAAGAACGCCCCCACGCGCTCCATCGGGCTGTTCATCCGCCAGGGGGAACCCTGCGGCCGGCTGTTGCAAACCACCCTGCAGGCGCTGCGCGAACTGGGGCGCGCGCGCCAGCACGAGCCCTGAGCGCATCCGGGAAAGGCGGACGGACGGGTTCATTTTTTTGCGCGAGCCACGTAGGATGCAGGGTTTGGAGGCCACGGCCGCAAGGTGGCCGACACCTGCTTCCTGACGACTCGCCGTGTCGCGGCGCGAGGACTCCGGGCCGCGCTGCCTTGCGGCCCGCCTTCGCTTCCCTCCCGTTTTCACTGGATACGATGACACTACCCCGACGACATACGATCCCCTTTCTTTCTGCATTTCCGGCCCGCTTGCACTGGCATGCGCTCTTGCCCCTGCTGTTCGGCCTGCTGTTCTTCCTGCTGACGCCTGCCGCCGGCCATGCCGAGACTGCGGCTCCCGCTTCGTCGCAGCAGCTGGCGGATCTGCTTGAGGATCCGGCCTCGCGCGAGGCCCTGATCCAGCAGTTGCGCAAGCAGACAGCCGCCAGCGAGTCCGCGCCCCTGACGACCGACGGCACAGCGGACTTCAGCGCCGACCTGGCGCGCTTTCTGGGCTCGCTGGGGCAGGAACTCAATACCGCCGTGGATACTTTCCGCTCGCTGGGCAGCGGCGAGGGGATGTCCGACGTAAGCGCCGAAATCTGGCGCAGCGTCCTGACCAATTTCGCCATCGTCGCCGCCATCACCTTGCTGGCCTGGGCGGTGCTGCGCTGGCTTGCCGGTTTCTACTATGCCCGCGTCGATCGCCGGCTGGCCGATGGCCCAGCCGGCAATGACCCACACCGCCCGCTGCGCTATCGCAACGCTACCGCCATCGGCGCCACGCTGCTGCTGGATCTGGCGGTGGTGGCCCTGGCGACGCTGGCGGGCTATATCGCCAGCCTCTGGCTGGTCGGCCAGCCGGCCAGCATCGGCATGCTGGAAGATGTCTTCCTGAAGACCTTCCTCGCCACCGAGGCGGTCAAGACGCTGGTGCGCATGGTCTTCGCCACCCGCTATCCGCATCTGCGGCTGGTGGACATGCCTGACGACGAGGCCACCTTCTGGAACAACTGGCTGGAGCGCCTGATCAGCGTCAGCAGCTACAGCCTGCTGATCGCCGTGCCACTGATCAAGGCCATCTTTTCGCCGGCCGTGGGGCAGATGCTGGGGCTGGTGATCATGCTCGGCGTGTACATCTACGCGCTGCGCGTGGTGTGGCGCAACCGCAAGCTGCTGCGCGAGCGATTGCTCCTGCGGGCACAGCACGCATCGGCCTTCTTCGGCACCCTGCTGCGCATGCTGGCGCGTATCTGGCATCTGCTGGCCATCGCCTACTTCACGGTGCTGCTCGGCGCCAGCCAGCTGGCGCCCGACCGCGCCCTGCCTTTCATGGTGCAGGCCACGCTGCAAAGCCTGCTGGCCATCGCCATTGCGCTGGTGCTGTCGGCCGTGCTGACCCGAGTGGCGGCGCGCCGCATCGAGCTGCCCGGCGCCTGGCGCAATCGCCTGCCGCTGCTGGAGCGCCGCCTCAACGCCTACGTTCCGGCCGCCTTGAAGGGCTTGCGTCTGCTGCTGCTGGTGCTGGCCACGCTGGTCGTGCTCGACGCCTGGCAGGTGTTCGACCTCAGCGCCAGCCTGGCGTCCGATCGCGGGCGCGCCGCCATCTTCATGCTGGTGCGTATCGGCATCGTGCTGTTGATCGCGGTGGGTTCGTGGACGCTGGTGGCCAGCGTGATCGAACATCGCCTGAGCCTGAACGGCACCTCCCCGGGGCAGCCCAGCGCGCGTGAACGCACCTTGCTCACGCTGTTCCGCAACGCGGCCATGGTTGTCATCGTCACCATGACGGTGCTGGTGCTGCTGGCCCAGATCGGCATCGACATCGGCCCGCTGATCGCCGGCGCAGGCGTAGTCGGCCTGGCCATCGGCTTCGGCGCACAGAAGCTCGTCCAGGACATCATCACGGGCGTGTTCATCCAGCTCGAGAATGGCATGAACCAGAACGACGTGGTCGAGGTCGCAGGCGTCTTCGGCACCGTTGAGAAGCTCACCATCCGTTCAGTCGGCATCCGCACGCTGGACGGCGCCTACCACCTGGTGCCCTTCTCTTCGGTGGATACCGTGGTCAACCACATGCGCGACTTCTCGTATCACGTGGGCGAATACACCATCGCACATCGCGAAAACGTCGATGACGCCGTGGTCCACCTGAAGGCCGCCTTCGCTGAGCTGCAGCAGGACGAGGTGCTGGCGCCCGAACTGCTGGACGACATCACGGTCGCAGGGGTGACCTCCCTGAGCGAGCGCGGCGTCACCATCCGCATCCTGATCAAGACCACCCCGGGGATGCAATGGGCCGTGCAGCGCGGCTACAACCGCCTGGTCAAGAAGCATTTCGATGCCGCCCGCATCGAGCTGCCCTATCCGCACCGCGTGCTGTACTTCGGCCAGGACAAGAACGGCAACGCGCCAGCCATGCGCATGCAGCAGGCCGAAGCCGGCCCGCCGGTGGCGCCGGGACGCGCCGCCGCGCCCGGGCAGACGCCCGGCAGGCTGGCGCGGGCCTCCAGGCAGGCCAGCACCGATGTGCTCGGCAACGAACTGGAGCCGGCCAACAGCCTGGACGAAGAACCGCCCAAACCGGCCTGAGCGCCTTGCCGTCAGGGCGCCAGGGCGCGGGCCTGCAGACTGGCCTGCAGGCCCGCGCCCCCGTCGATGAACACCTCGACGGTCTGCGGCGGCTGCCGGAAAAAATGCAGCAGGCTCATCGCCACGCTTCCTTCCATGCCCAGCAGTTCGAGCGAGCACTGGTCCAGCACGAGATGGGCGTCAAACGAGGTAAACGGCTGCAGCACCGAATGGATCGCCTTGTGCATCCAGAACGGATGCTCGAACCCCCGCAGACCCGAACGGTCGACATAGAAGCCGGGATAGACGCCCTGGCTGAAGCCTGCCTCAAGCCACTCGCCGGCACGATTTGAAATCCGCACTCGGTAGCGGCTGCCCGGACTGAGCGAAGCTGCCAGCTTCAACTCCAGCGCGCAGCCGGCCGGCCAGTCAAAACGAGCCAGGCTACCCGTCGCCTGACGCCACTGGCGCGACAGGTCGGCATCCCCGTCCATCGGCGCCAGGCCGGCAAAGCGCTGCACCACCAGCCAATGATCTCCCTCGCAACGCAAGGCCATCCGCCGCGCCAACGTCATGGCGCCCCGCGCGGGCCAGGCGGGCGTATCGGCGGCATACAGCCAATTGCTCATCCAGGCCATGGCCAACGTCTCGCCCGGCAGGTTGGCGAAGGTCTGCAAGGCATAGCAGTCGGGCCCGCTGTCCAGTAGCCGGGTCGCGCCATCCAGGGGCGTGAAGCGCTGCCCGTCAAAGTCGCCCACGAAATACTGCACCGCACTGCCTCCCAGCGGTGCTCCCGGATTGATGGAGATGAACAGCACCCAGCGGCTGCCGCCGCCCTCCACAGGCAGCTCGACCAGGTCCGGGCACTCGTAATCCAGCCCCAGCAACCCAGCCAGCCCGAACCGGCTGGCCTCGCGCCAGCGCCGCAGATCCGGCGACGTGTAGATGATGATCTGGTGGCGCCGGGCCAGGGCGATCACCATGACCCAGCACCGGCTGGGCGGATGCCAGAACACCTTGGGATCGCGAAACGCGCCGGAACCGATATCCAGCACCGGATTCCCCTCGTAGGGGGTCAAGGGTGTTCCGGCCAGCGGCCCGCAGGCCAGCTCCTGGGCCTGGCGCTGCGGCCCGGCGCGCGTGTATACGGCCACCACGCCGCCCGGCGCGGCCTCGAACAGGCCACTGGTATTGCCGGCGTCGCAGACCATCGAGCCACTGAATGCCTGCCCGCGCGCATCGGGAGCGAGCACCGGCGCGTGCGTACGCCAGCGCAGCAGATCCCGGCTGCTTGCATGACCCCAATGCACATTGCCCGGCCGGGGCGCATCGGGATTGTGCTGGTAGTAGAGGTGATAGACCCCATCCAGGAAAATCAGGCCGTTGGGGTCGTTCATGAAGCCCTGCGGCGGGCTGTAGTGAATCAGGGGTCGATACCTTGAGTCATCCATGGCGTGCGGGCAGGGAGACGGCCGGGCCGTCGATGACAACCAGTATAGGGCGCCCCGGCGAGAGCTCATCAAAGACCGCAGCACGCCAATCCGCGCAAGGCGGCCACAGCCCCGGCGAGATCGGAAATCTTGCGCCTGCCATCAGCATTCTTGGCCCATGGGTCATGGCGGCGCAACACGCCCGCCACACAATGCCTGCAGTGTCCGGAACAAGACACCCATGGCCCGATGCCCGGGCCGATACCAGGAGCCCCGCCCCATGATTTCCCCTCTGCTGCGTGTTCTCGCCCTGCCCCTGCTCGCCTCTGCCGCCACGGTCGCCGCGGCCCAGGGTTCCATCGATAACCAGGCACTGTCGCAGCCGCAGTTCCGCGAGCACAAGGCCACCTATGGCCTGGTCTACCGCCTGCCGCAGGATGTCAATGCCACGCTCGACGCGAAAGTCATGCCGCGCGTGAAGGCTGCCCTGCTCAAGGACGGCCTGAACACCGAGGCCGCCACGCCGAACATCCCCCATGTGACGGTGGTGCATATCCACAGCGCCGATCCGCAGACGCCCGCCCGCATGCTCAAGGCGCTGCCCAAGCCGCCGGCGCCGATCCAGGCCCAGTTGGTCAAGTTCTACACCACCGAAGCCGCCAAGGATGCCGGGCACCCCTGGTGGCTGGATCTCGGCGTGGCCAAGGAAGGCGCGGGTTTCGAGGCCATGATGGCCTACAACACCCAGGCCACCGCTGCCCTCACGCCGCTGCGCGACGGCCCGCTGCCGCGCGTGACCGGCCCCGTCTATGCCAAGATGGGCGAAGCCGGCCGCAAGCTGGTCGCCGAACAGGGTGTCTCAGGCGTGAACGTGGTCAGCGGCGGTAAAGAACTGCGCACCCACAACCCGCACACCACGCTGGTCTACAGCATGGCCCCGTACGCCCAGCACAAGGCTTCGATGGATGCGCTGGCCGCCGAACTGAACACGGTGCTGCCGCAAGGCCTGCCCGCCACCTTCAAGGATGTCTCGATCGTCGAAATCGGTTTCGCCGGCAACGTGCTGCGCGAGATCTATCGCATCAGCCTGGCCGACGGCTCGGTGCTCGATGTCGCCAGTGGCAAGCCGGTGGCACGCCCCTGAACGCCAACAGGCGGCCCGGCCCCGTGCCCGGGCCGCGCCTGCAAGGATCGTCCGGCGAGGCCGTCACACGCACCAGCAGCGCCGCCCGAATATGATATCGGGCGGCGCTCTCCTTGCGTTTAACCCTGCCTTCCCTACGGCGATGCCTCTTTCACGCTCACTCCTGGCGCGTTGTTCCAGCCTCCTGCTCGTGCTGCTGTGCGTCGGCTGCGCGGGCGTCAAGGTCTCCTCCGTCAGCACCCGCGACTACGTGACGCAGCGCCGGGGCGACGTGCTCACCACCGGCAGGCTCAGTGCCGCGGCCGACGAAGCCATCGCCGTGCTGGGCCTGGAAATGAACGGCTGCCGCAAGGCGCAGCCTGCCTGCATCGACGACGTCCGCCGCAACGATGGCCTGGACGATGAGCGCCGGCTGGCCACGCTGTCGGAGCTATGGCTGCTGCGCGCCCTGACGCTGGAGCGCAGCAGCCCGAGCGACGCGGCGCAGCGCGATGCGATGTTCGATGCCTACCTGCAAAGCGCGCGCTACGCCTATGCCTACCTCTTCTTCACGGCGCGACCGCCCAGCGCGCGCGCCTTCGAGGATCGTCAGTCGCAGGTGCGCGACTACTACAACTTCGCCGTGCAGCAGTCGACCACCGTGCTTTTCGAGCGCTATCGCGACACTGCCCGCATCGTCGACAATACCGGCTACATCCAGGTCGGCGACTGGCATCTGCGCGCCGTCATGGATGACCTGCGCCTGCGCGGCGGCGAGATCCAGCCCAAGGAACTGATCCCGGCCTCGACGCTCACTTTCCAGGGGCTGCGCAGCATGTACCGCCGCGACGGCTTCGGCGCCGAGCTGGTGGCCGTGATGGCCGCCAGCGTCAACGAGCGCTTGACCTTCGAAAGCGCCTACAGCGAAACGCCGTTTCCCGCGCTGACGGTGATCCTGACCTTCCGCGGCAATACGCTGCAGGAGGTGCTCGAGACCCACCGCGCCACCCTTACGGTCTACGACCCCTATCGGCGCTACGAAGTGCCGCTGGGTGGCGTGAGCGTACCCCTGGCGGCCAACTTCACCTCCGGCTATGGCCTGTGGCTGGCCCGCTCCGGGTTTGCCACCCAGGCCCTGCGCAATGCGCTGGGCAGCGAAGACAGCCTGGACGCACCGCACATCTACCTGCTGCAACCCTATGACCCCAAGCGCCGCATCGTGGTGATGCTGCATGGCCTGGCCAGCAGCCCCGAGGCCTGGATCAACCTGGCCAATGAGGTCCTGGGCGATGAGGTGCTGCGCCGCAACTATCAGATCTGGCAGGTCTACTACCCCACCAATGCGCCCATCCCGCACAACAACGCCGAGATCCGCAAGGCCCTGCGCCAGACCCTGAATCACTTCGACCCGGATCGCGCTGCACAGGCCTCGCAGGACATGGTCATCATCGGCCACAGCATGGGTGGTGTGCTCAGCCGCCTGATGGTTTCCTCGTCGGGCAACCTGCTCTGGGACGCCTTGCAGGAAAAGCACCGGCTGAGTCCGGATCAACTGGCGCAGGCCCAGGCCGATTTCGGCGACATGATGCGCTTCGAGCCCTTCAACGGCATCAGCCGCGCCGTCTTCATCGCCGCCCCGCATCGCGGCACCGAGTTCGCCGAGAACCGCCTGGCGCGCTGGGTCTCCAACCTGATCACGCTACCGGCCACGGTACTGCGCAAATTCTCGCAGCTGACACAAAGCCCGGACGGCGCACAAGCACCGTCCTCCGAGCCGCTCTACCTGCCGACCGGCATTGACAACCTCAGCCAGAGCGATCCGTTCATCACCCTGAGCGCAAGCATGCCAATCTCGCCTGCCGTGCGCTATCACAGCATCATTGCCAACAACACGCCCAGGCTGCCGCTGACGGAGTCCTCCGACGGACTGGTGCCCTATCGCAGCGCCCACCTGGAAGGCGCGGCCTCGGAGCTGGTGATCCCCTACTCGCACAGCGTGCAGGAAACCCCCAAAGCCATTCTGGAGATCCGCCGCATCCTGCACCAGCACGTGGGCCAGACGCCCTAGCGCCTGCGTCGTCAACGGGCGTACTTCCTCGCGCCCGCCACGCAGACCACGGCCACCAGCGTCGCCAGCAGCATCGCCATGCTGACCTCCTCGTGCAGAAAAAGCGCTGCCAGCCCCAGCCCCATGAAGGGCTGAAACAGCTGCAACTGCCCGACCGCCGCGATGCCGCCCAGGGCCAGGCCGCGATACCAGAACACGAAGCCGATCAGCATGCTGAACAGCGACACATAGGCAAAGCTGAACCAGACGGCCGGCGTGATGGGGGCAAAGGACGCAGGCCTGAGCGCCAGCGTCAGCGGCAGCATAATGGGCAAAGACAATACCAGCGCCCAGCTGATGACCTGCCAGCCGCCCAGCACACGAGCAAGCCTGGCGCCCTCGGCATAGCCCATGCCGCAAACCGCAACGGCAGCCAGCATCAGCAGATCCCCCTGGACAGAGGCGCCGATGCCCGCGCGCGCGGCATAGCCTGTCACGCAGGCCGCCCCCGCCAGCGAGAACAGCCAGAAAGGCCCACGCGGGCGTTCGCCGCCGCGCAACACGGCAAAAATGGCCGTGCTCAGCGGCAAGAGCCCCAGGAACACGATAGAGTGCGCCGACGTCACGTACTGCAGCGCCAAGGCCGTCAACAGCGGAAAGCCTACCACCACGCCCGACGCCGTCAGCGCCAGCGACGGCAGTTGCGCGGGGACGGGCCTGGGCTGGCGCAGCAAGCTCAGCAGGGCCAGTCCCAGCAGGCCGGCAATGGCGGCGCGCGCGCAGGTCAGAAAAAAGGGATCCAGCTGCGTCACCGCCACGCGGGTGGCAGGCAACGAGCCCGCAAAAATCGCGACGCCGATCAAACCGCTCACCCAGCCGCTCGTGGCTTTTTCCATGCAATACGCTCCTTGAGACATCCGGCGAGTACAGCATGGCTATCCTGCAGCGTCCACGCACAGTACAGTACAGATAAGAAGAACTGTTATGTTTTGAATCCAGCACAGTGGAGCGCACCATGGCACGCAACGGCACCCGGATCCAGCGGGTCATGAAAGAGGTGCAGGGCCGGATCACCGCCCGCCAGGCCCTGCCGGGGGCCCGCCTGCCTTCGGTCAGGGCCCAGGCCAGGGCCCTCGGCGTATCCGTCTCGACGGTGGTGGAGGCGTATGAACGCCTGGCCGCCGAGGGCTTGCTGGTGTCGCGTCCCGGCTCAGGCTTCTATGTCAGCGGCCCCATCGCGCCGCTGGCCCTGGCCGAAATCGGGCCACGCATGGATCGCGAAGTGGACCCGCTATGGATCTCGCGCCAGTCGCTCGATGCCAGCCCCGACACCCTGCGTCCGGGCTGCGGGTGGCTGCCGGACAGCTGGATGTATGAACAAGGCGTACGGCGCGCCTTGCGCGGGCTGGCGCGCGCGACCACACCGGCGCTGACCGAATACAGCACGCCGCTGGGCCACCCGCCGCTGCGGCAGGTGCTGGCACGCCGGATGGCCGCCACCGGCATCGATGTCCCGCCAGAGCAGATCCTGTTGACAGATTCCGGCACCCAGTCCATCGACCTCATCTGCCGTTTCCTGCTCGAGCCTGGCGACACGGTACTGGTCGACGACCCCTGCTACTTCAATTTCCATGCCCTGCTCAAGGCGCATCGGGTCAAGGTGGTCGGCGTGCCCTATACCCCCGGCGGCCCGGACCTTGCCGCGTTCCAGGCGGCGCTCGATGCCCATGCGCCGCGGCTGTACATCACCAACTCGGGCATCCACAATCCGACCGGCGCCGTGCTTGCCCCGCCGACCGCGCACCGCCTGCTCAAGCTGGCCGAACCCGCCGGCCTGACCATCGTCGAGGACGACATCTTCGCCGACTTCGAGACCACGCCTGCCCCGCGCCTGGCGGCCTTTGACGGCCTGACGCGCGTCATCCACATCAGCAGCTTCTCCAAGACCGTGTCGGCCTCAGCGCGCTGCGGCTACATCGCTGCGCGCGCCGACTGGATAGAAGGCCTGCTGGACCTCAAGACCGCCACCACCTTCAGCAGCAGCCGCATGGCGGCAGACCTGATCCATCGCATTCTCACCGACAGCGGCTATCGCCGGCACATGGAGGCCACCCGCCTGCGGCTGGCCCAGCAACTGGCACGTACCGCGGCCCGCCTGCGCCGGCTAGGCATCCAGCCCTGGCTGACCCCGGCGGCCGGCATGTTTCTCTGGTGCCGGCTGCCCGAAGGCAGGCGTGCGGCCGACGTCGCCCGCGCCTGCCTGAAGGCCGGCGTGGTCATGGCGCCGGGCGATGCTTTCAGCCCTGCCGCCGAGGCAGGCCGCTTTCTGCGTTTCAATGTTGCCCAATGCACCGACGAGCGGATTTTCACGGTACTGGCCGAGGCGCTCAGGGTGTGACGATGTTGAACCAGAGCGGCGGCTCTTCGAACAGGCCGGCGAACTCGACCAGCTTGCGCGGCGCCCCGGAAATGCGCGCCCGCTTCGACTTGATGGCGCTCTTCCAGTCCAGCGCCCTGGCCTGAATGCGCTTGAAATCGTCGAACGAGACTTCCACCGTCGCCTGTGCCGGCAAGCCATCGCGCGTGCTGTAGTTCAGCACCGAATTGCCGACGCTCAGGGTATAGGTACGATCCAGATCCGGGAAGCGGAAGGCCACGGCCAAGGTTTTGCCTGCCACTTTTTCGGCATCCAGCCGCACGGCCATCAGGTCGAACATCATCTCGGGCGTCAGTGCCGCCAGCATGTCGGCATTGTTGCCCGCCGGCACGGGCACCTCTGGCGTGCCATGGCGCAACTCCAGGGCGCCCTGCAGATAGATCGAACGCCACGGCCCCGATTCGGCCTGATAGCCGAGCTGTTCATAGGTGGCAGCCAGCAGCTCCCGCGCCGCCTTGTCCTGCGGATCAGCGAACACGGCATGCTTGAGCACCATGGCGGCCCAGCGATACTCGCCCTGGTCGAAGTCGTGCCGGGCGCGCTCCATCAGGCGGTCGCGCCCGATGTATTCCACGTACTTGCGCGCGGCCTCGACCGGCGGCAGCACGTCCAGGCTGGACGGATTGCCGTCATACCAGCCCATGTAGTACTGATAGACCGCTCGCGCGTTGTGCTTCAGCGTGCCGTAGTAGCCCCGGGCGGCCCAATCATCGCGCAGGGTCGGCGGCAGCTCGATCCGCTCGGCGATCTCCTCGCCGGTGTAGCCCTTGTTCATCAGGTTGACGCTGCGATCGTGGATGTACTTGTACAGATCTCGCTGCCGGGTCAGGTAGGCCTGCACGCGCTCCTGGCCCCAGACCGGCCAATGGTGCGCCTGGAACTTCACCTCGGCCTTGTCGCCAAACCACTCCAGGGTCTGATTGATGTAATAGGCCCACTGTCTGGCATCACGCACCTGGGTGCCGCGCAGCGAAAGGACGTTGTGCATGGTGTGGGTGGTGTTCTCGGCCATCCACATGGCCTTGAACTGCGGCAGATAGGTGTTCATCTCGACCGGCGCCTCGGTGCCGGGCGTGAGCTGCATCACCATTTCCACCCCGTCGACCACCAGTTGCTCACCGGTCCGCGCCACCAGGCGGGTAGGCGCGATCAGCGAGACCGTGCCCAGCGGGTTGGTCATGCCCAGGCCCGACCCCACGCCGTGCCGCGGCCCACGCGGCAGGAAGGCGCCGTACATGTAGGTGGCGCGGCGCTTCATGGCATTGCCGGCGATCACGCCTTCGCTGATGGCATGCTCGAAGAAACCCTCGGGCGCAATGATCTCCACTTGCCCCGCATCCACGGCCGCCTGGTCCACCACGCCCCTGACCCCGGCGTAGTGATCGATGTGAGAGTGGCTGTAGATCACCGCCTTGATGGGCGCCGGCTCCACGTGCTTCTGAATCAGCGCGGCGGCGGCCGCGGCGGTTTCCGTGGAGGTCCCCACGTCAAAGACGATCCAGCCGGTCCGGCCGCGCACGAAGGTGATGTTGGACAGATCGTAGCCCCGCACCTGGTAGATGCCGTCCGTGACCCGATAGACCCCGTCCAGCAGGTTCAGCTGGGCCATCCGCCACAAGCCGGGGTGCACGGTGGCCGGCGCTGCGCTGTCCTGGGTGATGAAGGCCTTATAGGAATCCAGATCCCAGACCACGTTGCCGCGATTGCCCTGGATGCGCAGGCTGGGCTCGCGATGGATCAGGCCACGCGCGGCATCCTCGAAATCCTGACGGTCTGAAAACGGCAACGTCCGCATCCATTGGGCGTGACGCTGCGCGGTGGCCCGGGATGCCTCGGCGGCCGGCACGTCCTGCGCCGGGGCCGCCTGGGCTGTCGCCAGCCCGGCGCTCATCCATGCCGCCGCCAACAAACGTCTCGCAATTGCCTGTGCCATGGCGCGCTTCTCCTTGAAACATGAAGCGACCGATTCTGCGGCACAGCCTGGCGCGCCTCCAGCCCTGGCTGGCGCCGCGGGCATCGGGCATTAAATGCTTATTCAACGCGGGCTTCCTATCTTCGGCTTTTCGAACAGGAGTCCGCATGAAAAAGCCCATCTACTGCCTGCTGGCAGCCGGCCTGTTGAGCGCCCAGGCAATGGCCCAGTCGCAGAACGAGGCCAACAACCCCCTCAGCCCGCGCCCGCTTGTCAGCCTGCACGACTACTACGTGCCCAAGCTGCACAATATCGACAACGCCTGGGCCAACCAGACCCTGGTGCGAGGCGTGCTGCCCAACAAGACCTTCGGCCGCCCCCAGCTGTGGCGCATCAACATCCCCATCATGGCGCTCAGCCATGACAGGCTGGGGCGCAAATCCGGGCTGGGCGACATCAGCCTGATGGATATCTTCATGCACTCGGGGGAGGATTTTTCTTATGGCATCGGCCCGATGCTGGTCATGCCCACCGCCTCCAACGACTGGCTCGGCCAGGGCAAATGGCAGATCGGTCCGGCTGCTGCGCTGGTCGCCACGCGCAAGTGGGGCCTGGCCGGCGGTCTGCTGACCTTCCAGCAATCGTTTGCCGGCAACTCCAATCGCGACAAGGTCAGGATGGCGACCTTCCAGCCCGCACTGTTCTACAACCTGCCGCAGGGCTTCTACCTGCGCTCCAGCGCCGTGTGGACCTTTGATATGGAAAAGCACACGCGCGCCATACCCATCGGCCTGGGTCTGGGGCGGGTGACGAAGCTGGGCGGACACAGTTCGATCAACGCCTTCGTCGAGCCACAATACTCGGTCGACAAAAAGGGCGCCGGGGT
The DNA here is from genome assembly GCF_900078335.1 of Bordetella trematum. Lineage (GTDB taxonomy): Bacteria > Pseudomonadota > Gammaproteobacteria > Burkholderiales > Burkholderiaceae_B > Bordetella > Bordetella trematum. The sequence goes on along the minus strand of NZ_FKBR01000033.1, from coordinate 205,012 downwards.
GCCGGTATGGCAGGTCTTCGCCGGCATCAACTTCCAGTTCTGAGGCTAGCCCGGCTGGCGCTGCACCCATTCGCGGCGCGCGGCGAAATCGGGAAAGCACGCACGACGCTGGCGTATCCAGCCCTCATAGGCATACAGGCCCGACTGAAGCACTTCCTGCTGTGCAAGGGCCCAGGCCTGTTGCGCGCCCGCCTGGTCGGCGCGCACCCAGGCAAGATCGCCACGCAGGCAATGGACCTCCGGCAGCAGCAATCGCGAAGCGCGCTGCCGGGCAATGTCCACAACCCGGTCGAGCGCCTGGGCGGCCCGCGTGAGCGCTCCCTGCGCCAGCAGGCAACGCGCCAGGATGCAGAGAAACGCGTCCTCGGCCAGCGGCATGCTGCGGGCGAACTCGGGGGCAAGCGCCAGCAGCCGCTCCAGATCCTGGCCGATCTCCTCTCCCTTGACCAGGCGGCAGTACAGCACATAGGTTTCGGCCACCGCTGCCCAGACACTGCCGGGCCACTGCGGCTGCAGGGCCTGCAACAAGCCCTGGCTGCGCAGGGCCAGAGCAGGCAGGTCGCCCTGCAGATACAGAATGCGCAGCATCTGGATTTCGGCGATGACGGCGGAAATGCGCGACTGGCTCTGCGCGGCCAGCTGCAAAGCCAGCCGTGCCTGTTGCAGACCCGCCCCGTGACGCCCCTGCACCGCCCGGGTCAGGCCCAGCAGGCTGTGCACCATGGCCGGGCAATGGTGCCCCAGAGCGCTGGCCAGCGACGGCGGAGACGCCATCTGCGACAGGGCACGCAAGGCCTCCTCCAGCACTTCCTCGGCCTGCTGCGCCGCGCCTTTCCAGAACAGGTATTGCGCCTCGGCATAGAGGCCCCATCCATACCAGGCGCTCTGCCCCAGGCGACTGGCCTGAGACTGCAACTGCTTGGCGCAGGCCAGGCTCTCGGGCAAGCGGCCCGCCCCGTGCGCCAGCACCCACTCGCCCCACAGTACCGGCAGGGCATCCTGGGGGCTGCCGCCCCGCCTGGCCGCCTCACGGTAGGCCTGCGAGGCGGGCGCCGCGGCCGGGCCGCCATGGCTGAATTCCAGCGCCCCCAGCGTCACATAGCTCTGATGTTCATACTGGCGGCGCAGTTCGACGTCGTTCATGTATTGCAGGCTGCCCAGGGCCTGCGCCAGGTGCTCGGCGGCCTGGCCGGTCTGGCCCTCGGCCAGCGCCGCATCGATGGCGCGCCGCCACCACAGGGCCGCTTCGGAAGAATGGGCCTGGGCCAGACAGGCGGCGATCTGCTCGTGAGCCTGCCGGGCCTGGATCAGGCTCAGCGCCAGCCGGCCATACAACCGCCGGCTTTCCTCCTTGCCGATCAGACGCCGCAAGGCACGCCGCCACAAGGGCGCACACTCGATGCCCTGCGCCGACGCGCTTTGCAGCAGACCGCGCGCCACCAGACCGTCCAAGACCTGCTGCGTGCGGGACGCATCCAGTTCGCAGGCACAGGCCAGCCCCGCCACGCTGGCCTGCTCCCACAGCACGGCGGTGTAAAGGACGCGGCGGGCCACCTCATCCAGCCCGGCGAGCTCCTCCAGCAGCCGATCCGCCAGGCGCGGCAGATACTCCGGCGGCAACCCGAGCCGCATCATGTGCGCCATATCCTTGATGAGCATGGGGTTGCGCCGGCCCAGCTCACGTATGCGGTCGCGGGCGCTGCCCGGCAGACGCCGCCCGCGTGCATAGAAGCTCATGGCCCGATCGGCATCGGCAGGCGTGAGCGGCGACAGGGGCAGCGCTTGCGCCGCCGCAAGCGCCGGCTGATCCTGGCGCGCCAGGATTAGCAACAAGACCCCGGCCGGATGCGCCGCCAGCGCCTTCCACGCCTCGGCCAGCAGGGCGTCCTGATCCCGCGCGAGGCGGTCGGCATGATCCAGCACCACCACCAGCGACCGGCGGCGCGTTGCCGCCCACGCCGCCACGGCGCGCAGCAAACGACAGACGCCCGGCGAGGCCGCCTCGTCCGCCGGCTGCGACAACCGCGCCTGCAGCTCGTCCAGCTCGCCATCGGCGATGCCGGCCCCACCCTGCAGGCAAAGGCGCAGGGCATGGCGCCGCGGCGCATCGGGCCCGGCTTGCACGAACGCGAGCGCCGCAGCCAGCACGTCGGGTTGTGCGAGATCCAGCATCAGAGGCTGGGCGCCCTCGCGCGCCGCATAAGACAGCAACGCCTGGGCCAGGCGCGATTTGCCCAGGCCCAGGCCGCCGCTGATCCAGAAGGCCTGCTTGTCGGCCCGCTCGCGGCAGCGGCCCCACTGCTGCACCAGAAACTCGAACGCCTGCTGGCAGCCATAGACCGGATCATTGGGCCAGGGGCCCTCGCCCAGCGCAAAACAGGGGCCTGCGGCATCGCGCCGCTGCTCGATCTGCCAATCCGACAGCCTGGCGGCCGCCTGCGGACTGAGCAGAATTTCGCCGCGCCGCGCCTTCCAGGCCAAGGGCACGACCATTTGACCGAACAGGCTATGGGCGTTGACCTGCTGCTCGTCGACCAGAGCCAGGCTGACATGCACAGCCTGACCGATGCGGATGTTCTCCGGTGCGCGCAGCGCGCGGATGGCGCAGGCCAGCGCCAGCACGCGCGCCACCGGCGCGGACTGCTCCTGCGGAAAACCGAAGTGCGCCAGCAACGTGGATCCGCTGGCCTGACTGAGCCAGGCGCCGTGCTGACGCAACATTTCCACCAGCTGATCGTGCCAGGAATCCAGATAGGCGACGGCCTCATCGGGGACCAGATCGCCGTCGAGATCGCTGGCAGCCTGCTCGCCAGGCTGCCAGGACAGGGCCACCGCCAGCGTGGTGACCGTGCGGTAATCCTCGCTCTGGCGCGGCGTGGCCTCGACGCCACGCATCGGCCAGGCCGCATCGACCAGATCGCGCGTCTGGCTGGCGGGCGCGACACCCAGGTGCTGGCGCAGGGCCTGCTCGCACTGGGCATAGGCCTGCAAGGCCGCCGGACGCTCGCCGCGCTGCATCAGCACGCCGATCAGCAAGCGGTGATACGCCTCCTGCTCGGGGGACTGCTGCACCCATGCCTTGGCCGCCTCCAGGGCCTGGTCGAGCTCGCCGCAAGCCTGCAGCGTCTCCATCTCCTGCACGCGCAGCCGCAGCAGCTCCAGCGCCAGGCGGTCGGCCCAGCTCTGGCGCCAGGCCATGAAAACGTCGACTTCAGGGACCTTCAGGCCATCGAGAAAAGGCCCTCCATACAGGCTCAGCCGCTGCGGCCCGGGTGACGGGCCGCCGGCCAGAAAATCCAGCACATCGACCCGCACCGCGCCGGCCGACACCGCAATCGCACCGTCGTGGCTGCTCAATACCTGCTGCGCGGCCTCTCCCAGCGCCCTGCGCAAACCATGCAAGGCATGCCGCAACCGCGCAAGCGCCTGATCCCGCGGGGCATCCGGCCAGAGCATCCGGGCCAGCACGTCGCGGTGCATGGCGCGCCCTTCGGACAGGCACAGCACGGCTGCCAGCAGCTTGACCTTGTCATAGCGAAGCAAAGACGTGCGGTCGCATTGATCGACCATCAAACGGAAGGAACCCAGCAGGCCCAGGGCAATCATTGGACGATGCTCCGACCGGGCGCATCCGCAGCGTCCCGGCCTATCGTGTCAAAGAGACGGTTGCGACGAGACCGAGGCTCGTAAAGATTCGCAATTTATGCCCGATTGTACCGACACAATACTGAACGACAAGCCGGCCCGACCACCCGGCTAGCCGCGCCGGATTTCACTCGGCCGCAAGCCGTATTTCGCCTTGAACGCATTGCTGAAGTGCGATGAGCTGCTGAAGCCATGGGCGTAGGCAATCTCGGTGATGGTGCGCGAACGCCCCCCGGACCCGGCCGCGATCTCGTCGTAACACTTCTGCAGCCTGAGGTTCCAGATCCACTCGGCCGGCGAGCTGCCTTCCTGACGAAACAGATAGTGCAACAGGCGCACGGAGATGCCGTGCTGTCGGGCGATGGTTTCCAGCGTGAGCTCGGGCTCGCCCAGCCGGCTTTCTATCCAGGCCTGGATGACCCGCAGCCTGGCCTGCTGATGGCGTTCCGGGTCAGCCCGGCGCCCGGCGTCGCGGTCAATGGCCAGGGCCACGATATTGAGCAGATCCTCCCCCAGCCGGGCCTGGTCCCGGACGTCGATGGCCTGGCTTTCGGCCGCCAGGCTGACGCACAACTGGGCAGCCAGCTTGCCCACGCCGCTGGCGATGCCGACATTGCCCGCCACCAGATCCTCCTGCCCGGGCAGACGGCTCTTGAGCGTGGCGCGGGGAATCTCCAGGTACAGCGCGTGGATGTCGTCCAAGCACTGCAGATCATAGGGTTCGCCGGAATAGAACAGCGCCGCGACAGCCGGGTTGGACGGCAACTCGCGGCGCGCCTGCTCAAGCCGGGCCTGGCCGCGTTGCAGGATCTGCAGATAGAAGCAATCCTTGTCCAGACGGGCCAGATGTTGCCGGCGCCGCCGCACCACATGCCCGGGCAGCGAGATATCCGTGATGGAAACCGGCCCGAAACAGCCCTTGCGCAGTATGCCGTGGTGACCGTTGGTGTCGGGCAGTTCGGCATCCAGGGCGATATAGGCGCGGCACAGGGCGTCCTGCCACATGTCGCGACGCCGCTGCAGGGCATGCTGTCGCGGATCGAAAACCAGCTGCATCGGCCTCTCCTCTTGTTCTCCCGCCCCTTGCATTTCTGCGCAAGTGGGCTGCGCTTTGGCGCAAGACCCGGTGCTTCAGGCGGCGATAGTCTCTCGCCATGCATCGCATTCTGTTCGAAATCGCCACCTTGCTCAAGGTGTGGCGACAGATGCGCAGACAACACAAACAACAGCAGGATCTTGAGGAGACAACAGGCATGGCCAGCAATAGCGACGCCGCCGTATCGGCGGCCGGCATTCCCGACACCACACAGACACCCCCCAGCGAGGTCAAGCGGGTGGTTGCCGCCTCCATGGCCGGCACCGTCGCGGAGTGGTACGAATTCTTCATCTATGGGGTGGCCAGCACGCTGGTCTTCGGGCCGCTCTTCTTCCCCAAGGTCGACAGCCCGCTGACCTCCATCATCGCGGCCTTCGCCACCTATGCCGTGGGCTTTGTCGCCCGTCCCCTGGGCGGCATCGTATTCGGTCATTTCGGCGACCGCCTGGGCCGCAAGAAGCTGCTGCAGTTCAGCCTGCTGCTGGTCGGCACCTCGACGTTCCTGATGGGCTGCCTGCCCGGCTTTGCCACCATCGGCTTTGCCGCTCCCGCCCTGCTGGTCATCCTGCGCTTCATCCAAGGCTTTGCCGTGGGCGGCGAATGGGGCGGCGCGGTACTGCTGATCTCGGAGCACTCTCCGCCGCATCAGCGCGGCTACTGGGCCAGCTATCCGCAGTCGGCTGCCTGCATCGGCAACGTGCTGGCGTCCATCGTGCTGTTCGGCCTGTCGGCCATGCTGTCCAAGGAGGCCTTCCTCGACTGGGGCTGGCGCGTGGCCTTCTGGCTGTCGGCAGCCATCGTCTTCATCGGCTACTACATCCGCCGTTCGGTCGAAGACGCACCCATCTTCGTGGAAACCTATCGCCAGCACAAGGCGGCGCGCCAGAAGGCCGCCTCGCTCAAGGATGCGCTCAAGGCCTATCCGCGCACGTCCTTCTTCAGCATCCTGCTGCGGGTCGGCGAGAACACCGCCTACTACATCATCGTGGTGTTCTCGATCACCTATCTGACCGTGCATGCCAAGCTGCCCTCGCAGCAGGTCATGTTCATCATGTTCGTGGCAAACATCTTCCAGTTCTTCGCCATGCTGTTCGGCGGCCACCTGTCGGATCGCATAGGCCGCAAGGCCTGCATCGGCATCGGATACGCCGGACTGCTGCTGTGGGCCTTCCTCTATTTCCCCGGCCTGGATTCCGGCTCCAATGCCCTGATCCTGGGCGTGATCTGCCTGGGCCTGTTCTGTCAGGCCTTGTGCTACGGCCCGCAGGCGGCCTACTTCTCGGAGATCTTCCCAACGGCCATGCGCTACTCCGGCGCGTCGTTCTGCTACCAGATCGCCACCGTAGTGGCCGGCTCGATCGCCCCCCTGACCGCGACGGTGCTGCTGCGCGATTACGACAGCACCGGCCCCATCGTCATCTACCTGGCCGGCACCGCGGTGCTCTCCCTGTTTGCGCTGGCCATGCTGTCGGAGACACGCAACATCTCGCTGCATGACGTCGACCGCGCCCACGCCCAGCGCCAGGCCCGCCCCTGACGCGCGCGCGTCGCAACCCTCTCACCACTTTCCTATGACTGACCGCATCCCGCATTTCAAGACCCTCATTCTCGGCGCAGGCTTCGGCGGCCTGGGCATGGGCGCGCAGCTCGTGCGCCATGGCGATGACGACTTCGTCATCGTCGAGAAATCGGCCGCCCTGGGTGGCGTCTGGCGCGACAACGCCTATCCCGGCGCGGCCTGCGATACCGAGGCCCATCTCTACTGCTACTCGTTTTTCCCGCATCTGCGCGTCAGCCGCATGTATGCCGGGCGGGAAGAACTGCTGGGCTACCTGCAGCGGCTGGCCGATGCCTACGACCTGCACCGCCATCTGCGCCTGAATGAGGAAATCAGCGCAGCGCGCTGGGATGAAGCGGCAGGCTTGTGGCGCTTCCAGGTCGAAGGCCGGGAACGCTACACGGCCGATTTCTTCGTGCCGGCCTGGGGCCAGCTCAACCAGCCTTCGATTCCCGCCTTCAAGGGGCTGGGAAGCTATCGGGGCCGCGCCTTTCACTCGGCCCACTGGGACGAGCGCGTCGAGCTGGCCGGCAAGCGGGTCGCCTCGGTCGGCAACGCCGCCTCCGCCGTGCAGTATGTGCCCGAGATCGCCCCCGAGGTCGCCCACCTGACGGTGTTCCAGCGCTCGGCCAACTGGATCATGCCGCGCAACCAGGTGGTCTTCACGCCTGAGCAGCTGGACGCCTACGAGGCCGAGCCCGCGACCTTCGAGGCCTCGCGCCAGCATCTGCATGCCTTCCGGGAAGCAGGCTTTCAGCGCACCCAGTCCGGCAGCCCCGACCAGGCCGAAGGCCGTCGCATCGCCCTGGAGCACCTGGCCAATCAGGTCAGCGATCCCCAGCTGCGCTCCAGGCTCATCCCGGACTATGAGTTCGGCTGCAAGCGCATTCTCCGTTCGGATGACTTCTATCCCGCCCTGTGCCGGCCCAACGTGAGCCTGGAGCTGCGCCCGATCGCCGGCTTTCACGAGCACGGCATCCTGACCGCCGACGGCGAAGCCCTGCCCTTTGACGTGGTGATCTTCGGCACCGGCTTTGCCAGCCAGGCCTTCCAGGGCGAGCTGGCAGTGCACGGACGAGCCGGCGCCACGCTGGAACGCGCCTGGCAGGACGGCGCTCAGGCCTATCTGGGCATGACCGTGCCCGACTTTCCCAATCTGTTCGTGATCTATGGGCCCAACACCAATCTGAACCACAACTCCATCATCACGATGCTGGAGATCCAGCAGAGCTACATCATCCAGGCGCTCGGCGCGGCCGGCAGGCAAGGCCGCGCCATGGCGGTCAAGCCCGAGGTTTTCGCTGGCTTCAATGCCCGGGTGCAGGCCGACATGGGCCGCTCGGCCTTCTCTTCCGGCTGCTCCAGCTGGTACAAGAACACATCGGGCAGGGTCATCAACAACTGGTCCGGCACGGTGGATCAGTATCGCGCCGCCGCGCAGTGGAAGGCGGCGGACTATCACTGGCTATAGGCAGGCATCGCATGCAGGCTCCTCCTCCCATCCCCTTGTCGCAGATCGCGCCGCACGCCCGCGAACTGATACGGCAATTCCGCGACAACGGCGCCGTGTCCTTCCAGGACGTGCCGCCGGATCAGGCCCGCTCGAACTACCGGCGCGGCTGCGCCGCCAACGGCCTGCCTTGCATCGACCTGCCGCAGGTCAGGGATCACACGCTGTCCGGCGAGCACGGTGCGGCGCTGCGCCTGCGCGAGTACCGCAGCCGCCCCGGGGAATCCACGCCGGCCATCCTGTTCCTGCATGGCGGCGGCTGGGTCGTCGGCGATCTGGACACCCACGATACGCTGTGCCGGCTGCTGGCCCACGAAAGTGCAGCCACCGTCTTTGCCCTGGAGTACCGGCTGGCGCCGGAACATCCCTTTCCCGCAGCGCTGCACGATGCCGCCACCGCCTTGCGCTGGCTGGCAGAACAGGCCGACGCGCTGGCCATCGACATGACGCGCCTGGGCCTGGCCGGCGATAGCGCTGGCGGCAATCTGGCTGCCGTGCTGGCCAACGAGGCGTCGTTGCGCCCATCCGGCTGCAGGCCCTGCGCGCAGGCGCTCTTCTACCCGGTGACCGATCTGCGCTGCGCCACCCCCTCCTATGGCCGCATCACGGCCGGCTTCCCGCTGACTGCTGCCTCCATGCACTGGTTCCGCACGCATTACGTCGGTCCGTCGACAGCCCTGGACGATCCCCGGCTGTCGCCCCTGCTGGCCAGGCGGTTGTCATCGGCGCCCCTGTTCCTGTTGAGCTGCGGCCTGGATCCCCTGGCCGACGATGCCATCGCCTACGCGGCGCGGGCCGTCGAGGCCGGCGCCATGCTGGAGCACCACCATCTGCCAGATCAGCCGCACGGCATTCTCACCTCGGCCGGGCGCAATGCCACCGGACGGGCGATGGCACAGCGCGCAGCCCGCTTCCTGCGCGCCATGCTGCACCGCGACGCGTCTGAATGACGCGCCGACCGCCCGCCCTCTTCCCTTCAGGACACCCCATGACCGCTTTCCGGTTCCAGACCGTTCCCACCCTTGTCGCCGAGTTCGGCGCGGCCCGCCGACTCGGCATCCTGCTGCGCGAGCATTATCCCGGCCTCACGCGGCTTTGCATCGTGACCGATGCCTTCCTTCACCAAAGCGGGCTGCTGGCCCCGGCGCTGGCCAGCCTTGGCGAAGCCGGCTGGCAGGTCAGCGTGATCGACAATGTCGTGGCCGATCCGCCCGAGCAGGTGGTGCTGCAAGCCGCGGAACAGGCGCGCCGCGCGCGTGCCGAGCTGATCCTGGGCCTGGGCGGCGGCTCATCGATGGATGTCGCCAAGCTGCTCGCAGCGCTGGTGGCGGGCTGCCAGCCGCTGGCCGAGATGTATGGCCTGAACCGCGTGCGCGGCCCGCGCCTGCCTTTGGTGCAGATGCCCACCACGGCCGGCACCGGCTCGGAAGTCACCGCCGTCTCGATCGTCACCACCGGCGCCACCACCAAGATGGGCGTCGTCTCATCCGTCCTGCTGGCCGATCTGGCCATCCTGGATGCCGAGCTGACCCTGGACCTGCCGCCGTCCGTCACGGCGGCCACCGGCATCGACGCCATGGTCCATGCCATCGAGGCCTATACCTCAAAACACCTGAAGAACCCGCTGTCGGACATGCTGGCCCTGCAAGCTCTGGCGCTGCTGTCGCGCCATCTGCTGGCGGCCTGCGAAAATGGCCATGATCGCCGGGCGCGTGAAGCCATGATGCTGGGCGCCATGCTGGCGGGTCAGGCTTTCGCCAATGCACCGGTTGCGGCCGTGCACGCACTGGCCTATCCCCTCGGCGGTGTGTTTCACGTACCCCACGGCCTGTCGAACTCGCTGGTGCTGCCACCCGTGCTGAAATTCCACGCCCCGGCGGCACACCTCCTGTACGCCGAACTGGCCGACGCCTTGCTGCCAAGCTCCGCCGGCAGTCCGGCCGGGCGGTGCGACGCCTTTATCGACCACCTCGAACGCCTGATCGCCGCCACGGGCATCCCGCGCACCTTGCGCGAAGTCGGCGTGACCCAGGCGGATCTGCCCCGGCTGGCCCACGATGCCATGCAGCAGACCCGCCTGCTGGTCAACAACCCCCGGGAATTGAACGAGGCCGATGCGCTGGCGATCTATAGCGCCGTCCTGTAGGCCGCGCACGCGCTGGGCGCGTGATTTTCCTGGTGGCCGCGCCTTGCGTTCTCGGTTTTCAAATAACCGGCATACAGGCGCGCCATACTGAGAATTCATTGATTTGCCAATAACCCCGATTAAGTCGCCGTTTACTAAAAAAACGCCACGGCAGGGTTATCCAGCAAACCTTGGAAAAAATCAAGAAACCCCTTTCGTTTCATAGTAAAACGGACAGACTCCGGGCCGGCCGGGAGGCAATCGCCTCTGTTTCCGAAAATACCTCCATTACGGCCCTGCAAACCCCGGAAGATAATCACCGCGGACATCTACGTTTCATGTCATGCCGGTACATTGGCAGCTGCAAGGTTATTCAGAAGGCAAAGACCGTCTTTCCCTCTCATCCCTCATCGTCGGAGCCAGCATGTCAGACAAGACCATTCGTGAAGTCACTTTTCAACTACTGCGCGACCTCGGCCTGACCACCATATTCGGCAATCCCGGCTCGACCGAGGAAACCTTCCTGAAGGATTTCCCGAAAGACTTCCGCTATATCCAGACCCTGCATGAATCCTCCGCCGTTGGCGCTGCCGACGGCTTTGCGCAGGCCAACCGGCGCCCGGCGCTGGTCAACGTGCATACCTCGGCCGGCCTGAGCAATGCGATGAGCAACATCCTGACCGCCTCGCAGAACAAGACGCCGCTGATCATCACGGCGGGCAATCAGACGCGCGACATGCTGCTGATGGAGCCCTGGCTCACCAACGTCGAACCCGCGCTGCTGCCCAAGCCGTGGGTCAAATGGAGCTATGAGCCGGTGCGCGCCGAAGACGTGCCCGCCGCCTTCATGCGCGCCTATGCCATGGCCATGCAGCCGCCGGCTGGCCCGGTGTTCCTCTCCATCCCGCTGGATGATTGGGACAAACCGGCCACCGGCCCGGCCGTGCTGCGATCGGTCACCACCCGCATCGCGCCCGACCCCGATCGCATCGCCGAGTTCGCCGAGGCGCTGTCGCGCGCCCGCCATCCGGCCCTGATCTACGGATCGGCCATCGCGCGAGGCGATGGCTGGCAACAGGCCATTGCCTTGGCAGAGAAGCTGCAGGCGCACGTCTACGCCGCCCCGGCATCCGAGCGACCGCCCTTTCCCGAAACGCATCCGCTCTACAGCGGCGGTCTGCCCTTTGCCATCGGCCCCCTGTCCAAGAAGCTGGCCGGCCATGACCTGGCCATCGTGATCGGGGCGCCGGTCTTCCGCTACTACCCCTATGTCGAGGGAGAGTACATCCCCGCCGGCATGCGCCTGCTGCACATCACGGACGACCCCTCCGAGTCCGGCCGTGCACCGGTAGGCGACAGCCTGCTTGGCGATGCGGTGCTGTCGCTGCAGGCGCTGGAGAAACTCGTGCAGGGCCGCAGCGCGCCGGCCGCGCCGGTCGTCAAGCAGGCCCACGGCCTGGCGCCGCACCCGGCCGCCAGCGCCGATGCGCAGGACAAGCCCGGCAAGCTGTCGTCCCTGGCCCTGTTCAAGGGCCTGCGCGCCGCCACGCCGGCGGACACCGTGCTGGTCGAAGAGTCGCCCTCCAACCTGGGCGAACTGCACACGGCCTGGCCGATCGACCGTCCGGACTCTTTCTATACCTTCGCCAGCGGCAGCCTGGGCTGGAACCTGCCCGCCAGCATCGGCATCGCGCTCGCCGAGCGCGACAGCGGGCGCCACCGGCCGGTACTGGCGATCATCGGCGACGGCTCCTTCCAGTACTCGATCCAGGGCCTGTGGACAGCCGTCCAGCATCAACTGCCGATTCTGTTCGTGGTGCCGCGCAACGAGCAGTACGGCATCCTGAAGTCGTTCGCCGTGCTGGAAGAAACCCCCGGCGTACCGGGCCTGGATCTGCCCGGCCTGGATTTCGTGGCCCTGGCCAAGGGATACGGCGCGCATGGCGTGCGCGCCGAAACCCTGGACGAAGTGCGCGCCGCTTGCGCCGAGGCCTTCACGCGCAAGGGTCCCACCGTGCTCGAAGTGCCGGTGCTGCCCACCATCCCGCCCTTGCTGTGAGTCACCGGGCTGACTGACAGCCGGCACCGCGCGTCGGTGCCGGTCTGCGGCCGCCGGCTGGCCTCTCCCGTCGCGGTATCGGGGGTGGACGGCAGGCGCCTCCCCCTTGCTGCTGATCGGAGATAGAACGTCATGCTGGAAACCATCATCACGGCGTTGCTGCCCATCGTCGTCACCCTGATGCTGGGCTACTTCGCAGGCTGGGAGCGCAGCTTTTCCCAGGACCAGGCCACGGTGCTGAACCGCATGGTCATGCTCTATGCCCTGCCGCTCATGCTGTTTGCAGGCATCCTCAGCACCTCGCTGTCGGCCATTACCCAGAACATCCCGCTCTTTGTCTGGACCGCGGTCGGCATGGTCGGCGGGCTGATACTGGTGTTCGTGCTCTCGCGCTTCGTGTTCCGCTCCAGCGCGCAACTGGCGGCCTTGCGCGCCATTGCCATCGCCGGGCCGGCCGTCCCCTTCGTCGGCACGCCGGTGCTGGGGGTGCTCTACCCCAACGGGGCCGACATCGCCATCGCCACCGGCAGCCTGCTGATGAACCTGGTGCAGGTCCCCCTGGCGCTGATCTTCCTGGTCGGCGGCCAACAGGATGCCTCCGCCCCACGCAAGAGCGCGCTCGCCATCGCCGGCGCCAGCCTGCTCAACGCCATCCGGCAACCCGTGGTCTGGGCCCCGGTGCTGGCGTTCATCCTCTTGCTGAGCGGGCTGGAGCTGCCGCGCTCGCTCAAGGGTTCGTTCACGCTGCTGGGCCAATCCACCGGCGGCGTGGCCTTGTTTGCGGTAGGTATCGTGCTGTTCTCGCAGAAGGTCAGTGTCTCGCTGCCCGTCATTGTCAACGTTATCAGCAAGAACCTGCTGCTGCCCGGCATCATCCTGGCGCTCATGCTGGTCTTCGGCGTGCCGGTCACCGAACGCGGCCTGGTCAGCGTCACCCTGGCCATTCCCACCGCCTCCATCGCCGTCATCTTCGCGGTCGAATACAAATGCGGCACCCAGGAGATGGCGTCAACCCTGTTCTGGAGCACCCTGCTCTCCATCCTCACCATGGGGATGTTCATCTGGTTCACGGCCTGATCCCCGCGGCAGCCCCTCATCGGGTTGCCGGGCCAGGGCCCCGGGAAAAAGCGCCGCCGGCCAATGGCCGGCGGCGCTTTTCCATGACGAACGACCCGCCACCCTAGCGCATCATCATGTCGGGCACCAGAGTGACGATCTGGGGAAACACGGTGATCAGCACCACGGCCAGCAGCAGCAAGCCGATGAAAGGCAGTGATGCCAGGATGATCGTCCAGATGCTGCGGCCCGTCATGGATTGCAGCACGAAGAGGTTGAAGCCCAGCGGCGGCGTGAGCTGCGCAATCTCGATCACGATGATGATGTAGATGCCGAACCACAGCAGATCGATGCCCGCTGCCTGCACCATGGGCAGCACCACCGCGCTGCTGAGCACCAGGATCGAAATGCCCTCCAGAAAGCAGCCCAGCACCAGAAAGCACGCCGTCAATACCAGCAACAGCATCATGGGCGACAGATCCATGGCCTGCACGCTGGCGGCCAGCACCTGCGGAATGCCGAGAAAGCCGACCGTAATGGACAACACCGCCGCGCAGACCACGATGAAAGAGATCATGCAGGATATCTTCATCGCCGACAGCAGGCTCTCTCCCAGGCTGCGCCAGCTCAGCCCGCCTGTGGCTGCCGCCAGGACAAGTGCGCCCAGCACGCCGAAGGTGGCCGCCTCGGTCGGCGTGGCCACGCCGCCATAAATCGTGCCGATCACGGTCACGATCAACAGCGCCACCGGAATGAGGCGACGCGAATTCCAGAGCTTGGCGCGCAACGGCATGGGCGGATCACGCGGCGGCACCTGATCGCGATGCATCATCGACCAGAGCATCACGTAGCCCATGAAAAGCGCCATCAACAGCAGGCCGGGCAAAATGCCGGCCATGAACAGCCGGGCCACCGACTGCTGGGCCGTGACGCCGTAGACAATCATGATGATGGACGGCGGAATCATGAGCCCCAGGGTGCCCGATCCCGCCAGAGTGCCCAGCATCATGCCTTCGGGATAGCCGCGCCGCTTCAGTTCCGGCAACGACATGCGCGCCACCGTCGCGCACGTGACGGATGACGAGCCCGCCACGGCCGCCATCATGCCGCAGCCCAGCACATTGACATGCAACAGCCGGCCGGGCAGCCAGTTCACCCAGGGTGCGAGCCCCTTGAACATGTCCTCGGACAGCCGGGTCCGGGCCAGAATCTCGCCCATCCAGATGAACAGAGGCAGGGCCGTCATCGCCCAGGACCAGCTGCCATCCCAGATGGTGGAGACCACCAATGTCCCGACCGGCGCCTCCGTGAACAGCACCAGACCCAGAATGCTGATGGCCAGCAGCGACAGCGATACCCACAATCCGCTGGCGAGCAGCAACAGCAGGGCGACCAGCATCAAAAGGCCGGCCAGCAAAGTTGTCGATTCACCCATTACGTTCTGCCTTTGGCTGCCGGTTCATTCACCCAGCACCGCATCTTCGTTGTGTTCATAGCCGGCCTTGCGACCATGCGCCACCTGCCAGGCGGCGTCCAGCAGGGCCACCGTCAGGATCAACAGGCCGGCGGCCATGCCGGCCTGCGGAATCCAGAAAGGAATCGCCAGCACCCCGGGGCTGATGTCGTTGAACTCATGGGACTCGTAGGCGAAGATCACGGCGTACACCGAGACATAGCCCGTGAGCGCCGCGCCGACCAGGCAACTCCAGAGCTCAAGCGCCTTGCGTGCCGCCCCCTCGAGACGGCTGGCCAGCAGCTCGATGCGGATATGGCCTCCCTCGCGGAAGGTGTAGGCCAGACCCAGGAAGGTCGAGGCCGCCATGAAGAACCCCGATATCTCGGTCGAGTCGACCGTCATGCCCCACACGCGCCCGGCCACCTGGACCACGACGGCCAGCGCGATGGCTGCCAGAAAACAGGCGGCAGCCAATCCGCTGGCCTTGTACAGGCCATTCAGAAAGGTCCGCATGGCTCAGCCCCCGGCCTTCTGCTTCATTTCCAGATAGGTATCGAGCACTTTCTGCTGCTCGGGATTGGCGGTCTTGCGCCAGTCCTCGATCATGGCCTGGCCGACCTCGGAGAACTTCTTGAGGATCGATTCGGGCGCCTCGGAAACCTCCATGCCATGCTCACGCAAGGTGGCGATGGTGTCGTCGCTGGCCTTGCGGCTCATTTCGAACCCGCGCTTGCTGGCGCGCTCGCCGGCCTCGAGCACGATTTTCTGCAGATCATCATCCAGGCGCTTGAGGGCGCGCTCATTGACGACGAGCATGTTCTTGTTGTGCAGCGTTCCGGTGTACATGAAGTACTTCACGTTATCCCAGGCCTGGGTGTCGATGCCGGTCTGCGCACTCGTGAACAGCGAATCGATCAGGCCGGTGGCGAAGGCCTGCGGCACTTCGGCAAAGGGCAGGATAGTGGCCTGGAATCCCAGCATCTGGCCCATCTTCAGGGTCGGCTGGGAGTAGATGCGCAGGCGCTTTCCCTTGAAGTCCTCCGGCGAGGCGAGCGGCGTCTTGGTGTACAGCCCCTGGCCGGGCCAGGCCACGAAGGCAATGGCGCGCATATTGTGGCGCCCCAGGATTTTCTCGAGGTAAGGCTGCTGCGCCTGCATCAGCATCCAGGCCTCATCGTAGTTGCCGGCAATGTTGGGCAGGCCATCCAGGGCGTAGACGGGATCCTCATTGCCATGGACGCCCAGCCGTACTTCCCCGGCCTGGATCTGGCCGGTCTGCACCGCACGCTTGATGGCGTCGTGCTTGATCAGCGTGTCATTGGGATGCAGGTCGATCTTCAGCCGTCCGCCGCTTTCCTTCTCGACCTCGTTGATGAACTGGCGGATGTTCTGGGTAAAAAAACTGTTTTCAGGGTAGCCGGACGCCATGGTCCAGGTGGTCTGGGCATGGGCTGCCGCAGCCGGGAGCGCCAGGCTGAGCGTGGCTATCCATTTTGCAATCGTTCGCATGATTAATTCCCCTATTTTTCGCCTTGTGTGGCGGCGGTCTCTGGGACCTTTGTGGAACAGCTCGATCGTGCATTGAAGCCTTGTGGATGCACGGACGTGTTGCGGACCTCGCCGCCCGGCCGGGCTCTGCTGCAGGGCCGGCCGTCAAGCGGGGTTGTCGCTTGCGCGAAGTGCACGGCGTGGCATCGCGATCGTTGTTGCGCCCCGGCCGGCGGCAGCGTTCCGAACGCTGCGCGTCCCCGCTCTGCGGATCTGGCAGCCCAGGAGACCCCCGGAAACGGCCCGCTCCCAAGGCCGCCAGCCCTGCCTGGCAGGGGCGCTCCGGCAACTCCCAAGCACGTCGCCACGCAGACAAATTCTTGCGTTGATTCCTCTGGGAAGCAAACAAGTAAAACTTGCCAAAAAAATCAATTTCTTGATTTTCAAGATGGCGCACTCATCGCATGATCTCCTGCTGTGAGGCGCGCCTGGCTGAACCGTCCGCAGCGCGCCCTGACCACACCAACCCGAGTAAACGATGGGGGACACCATGCAAAGAAACGGGGGAAAGCTGCTCGTCGACAGCCTGGTCGCGTTGGGAGCGACCAAGAGCTTCGGCGTGCCGGGGGAAAGCTACCTGGCGGTGCTGGATGCGCTGCATGACACCGCCGGCACATTGGATTTCGTGCTGTGCCGCAACGAAGGCGGCGCCGCCTTCATGGCGGCGGCCTATGGCAAGCTCACGCGCACGCCCGGCATCTGCTTCGTCACACGCGGCCCGGGCGCGACCAACGCATCGATCGGCGTACACACGGCGCTGCAGGACAGCGCCCCCATGATCCTTTTCGTGGGCCAGGTGGGCACCGACATGAAAGGGCGCGAAGCCTTTCAGGAGGTCGACTATCGCGCCGCATTCGGGCCCCTGGCCAAGTGGGCCGTCGAGATCGACCGGGTCGAACGCATCCCCGAGATCCTGTCGCGCGCCTGGACCATGGCCATCTCGGGTCGTCCGGGGCCGGTCGTGGTCGCGCTGCCCGAAGACATGCTGACCACGCTCACGACCGCCGAGCCGCTGCGCGGCCCGGTACAGGTGCATGAGCCGGCGCCGGCGGCCGCCTCCATGCAGGCGCTGCGCGCGCACCTGCTCAAGGCGCAGCGCCCGGTGATCCTGCTGGGCGGCTGCAACTGGGACGAGTCGGGAACCGGGCCCATCCAGCGCTTTGCCGAGGCCAGCGACATCCCGGTGGTGGCGGTGTTCCGCTATCAGGACCAGTTCGACAATCACTCGCCGGTATTCTGCGGCGAGGCCGGAGTGGGCATGAGCCCGTCGGTCAGGACCCTGATCCGGGACGCCGACCTGATCCTCGCCATCAACAACCGTTTCGGAGAGAACTCCACCGAAGGCTACACCCTGCTATCGGTGCCAGAACCCGGACAGACGCTGGTCCACGTCCACGCGAGCGACCTCGAACTGGGCAAGATCTATCGTCCCGCGCTGGCCATCCAGGCCGGCCCCAACGCTTTCGCCCAGGCACTGGGGGCACTGGAGCCCGTGCAAGGAAGCTGGGCGTCCTGGCGCGCCCAGGCTCGCCAGGCCTACGAAGCGGCCTTCGAGCTGCCCGATCTGCCCTCGCCGGTAGATATGGGCAAGGTCTGCGCCTACCTGAGGCAAGCCCTCCCGGACGACGCCATCCTCACCAATGGCGCCGGCAACTTCACGGTGTGGCCGGGCAAGTTCTTCCGCTATGGCCCCCGGGCCCGCCTGCTTGGCCCGCAATCGGGCGCGATGGGCTACGGCCTGCCGGCAGCGATTGCCGCCAAGATCGTCCACCCGGAACGGACCGTGGTGTGCTTTGCCGGCGACGGAGATTTCCAGATGAACTGCACCGAGCTGGCCACCGCCCTGCAGGCCGGCGCCCAGCCCATCGTCCTGGTGCTCAACAACGGCATCTACGGCACCATCCGCGCCCATCAGGAGCGCCATTATCCGGAACGGGTGAGCGGCACCACCATGAGCCGCAATCCGGATTTCGTCGCGCTGGCCAAGGCCTACGGCATGCACGCCGAGCGTGTCGAGGCCACCGGCGAGTTCCCGGCCGCCTTCGAACGCGCGCGTGCCTCGGGCAGCGGCGCGCTGCTCGAGCTGGTCATCGCTCCCGAAGCCATTACCCCCCGCCAGACGCTCAACCAGATCCGCCAGCAGGCGCTCGCAGCAAAGGAAATCACCTCATGATGGGCCAAGACATACGCCTGGGCGCCGACATCGGCGGCACCTTCACGGACGTCGCGCTGGATGTGCGCGGCACGCTGTACTCCACCAAGGTACTGACCAACTATGCGGCGCCGGAACAGGGCATCCTGGATGCCATCGCCATCGTTGCCGGCAACGCTGGCATCTCGCTGGCCGACATCGACCTCATCATCCACGGCACCACCCTGGCGACCAACGCCCTGATCGAGCGGCGCGGCGCGCGCACCGCGCTGATTACCACCGAGGGGTTCAGGGACGTGATCGAGATGCGCACGGAGAACCGCTTCGAGCAGTACGACCTGAACATCACGCTGCCGCCCCCCCTGATTCCCCGCGAGGATCGCTACAGCGTCGCGGGCCGCATCAGCGCCCAGGGCGAAGAGCTGCAGCCGCTGGACGAGGCGGCGCTGGAAGACATCGCCCGCCAGATCAAGCACGCTGGCTACGAAGCCGTTGCCGTGGGCTTCATCCACTCATACATGAACGACGCCCACGAGCGGCGCGCGCGCGAGATCCTGCAGCGCCACCTGGACCTGCCCATTTCCCTGTCGGCCGAGGTATCGCCGCAGATGCGCGAGTTCGAACGCTTCAACACGGTGTGCGCCAACGCGTATGTGCGACCGCTCATGGCGAGCTACCTCCAGCGCCTGCAGATCCGCCTCAAGGAAATGGGCGCCGTCTGCCCGGTCTACATGATCCACTCCGGCGGCGGCCTGATCTCGGTCGACACGGCGGCCCAGTTTCCGGTGCGCCTGGTCGAGTCCGGCCCGGCCGGTGGCGCCATCTTCGCCGCAGACATCGCGCGCCGCTTCGGCCTCGAACGTGTCGTCTCGTACGACATGGGGGGCACCACCGCCAAGATCTGCCTGATCGAAGGCTATCAGCCGCAGACGGCGCGTACCTTCGAGGTGGCGCGCACCTATCGCTTCTGCAAGGGATCGGGCATGCCCATTTCCATCCCCGTGATCGAAATGATCGAGATCGGCGCAGGCGGTGGCTCCCTGGCCTGGGTAGATGCCCTGGGACGCATCCAGGTCGGCCCCGAGTCGGCCGCCTCCGAACCCGGCCCGGCCTGCTATGACCGCGGCGGGCAGCGCCCGGCCGTCACCGATGCCGACCTGCTGCTGGGCAAACTCGACCCCGACAACTTTGCCGGCGGCAAGATCCCGCTGTCCGCGCAGGCATCCCGCCAGGCGGTGCTCAAGGAAGTCGGCCAGCCGCTCAAGCTCGACGCCCAGAACGCCGCCTTCGGGATCTGCGATGTGGTCGACGAGAACATGGCCAACGCCGCGCGCGTGCATGCCGTGGAGAACGGCAAGAACATCGCCGAGAACACCATGATCGCCTTTGGCGGCGCTGCCCCGCTGCATGCCGCCCGGCTTTGCGAGAAGCTCGGCATCGACCGCTGTCTGGTGCCGCGCGGCGCCGGCGTCGGTTCGGCCATCGGGTTTCTGAAGGCGCCGTTCGGCTACGAGGCGGTTGCTTCCCAGGTGGCGCGCCTGAAGGGCTTCGACAGCGCCGCCCTCAATCTCCTGCTCGACGACCTCAAGCGCACCGCCGAAGGCTTCGTGCGGGAAGGCACCCAGGCCGACATCGAGCGTGAAATCACCGCCTTCATGCGTTATGCCGGCCAGGGCTGGGAAATCCCCGTGAGCCTGCCGGACCGCGCCTTCAGCGCCGATGACGAGGGCATGATCGAAGCGGCGTTTCGCGATCGCTACGCGCAGTTCTTCGGCCGCGCCGTCGAAGGCCCGCCGATCGAGTTCGTCACATTCTCGGTCAAGGTGCAGGAGATCCATCCTGCCGCCAAGCCCCAGGCGCTGCAGGATCAGGGACAGGCCATCGCCGCCGACCGTCGCCGTCCGGTCTTCGACCCGGCGCTGGGCTGCGAGCAAGACAGCGCCATTGTGGAACGCGACACCCTGGCCGCCGGGGCGCGCATCAGCGGCCCGGCGATCATCGTCGAGCGCGAAACCTCCACGGTGGTCACTTCCCCCTTCGACGCCATCGTGCAAGCCGACGGCACCTTGCTGCTCGTTCGCAAAGGACACTGAACCATGAGCCAGATAGACGAAATTCGTATGCAGGTGATGTGGAACCGCCTGGTTTCCGTCGTCGAAGAACAGGCGCTGACCCTGCTGCGCACCGCCTTCTCCACCTCGGTGCGCGAAGCCGGCGATCTTTCGGCAGGCGTCTACAACGCCGGCGGCGACATGCTCGCACAGGCGGTCACGGGCACGCCTGGCCACGTCAACACAATGGCCGAGGCCGTTCGCCACTTCATCGACGAGATCACGCTGGATAACATGTACCCCGGCGACACCTATGTCACCAATGATCCGTGGAAAGGCACCGGCCACCTGCATGACATCACCATGGTCACGCCTTCATTCCGGGATGGCAGGCTGGTGGGCTTCTTTGCCTGCACGGCCCACGTCGTCGATGTCGGCGGACGCGGCTTCGGCGCCGACGGAAAATCGGTCTACGAAGAAGGCATCCAGATTCCCATCATGAAGTTCGCCGAACGCGGCCAGGTCAATCAGGACCTGATCCGCATTCTGCGCGCCAACGTACGCGAACCCAACCAGGTCATCGGCGACTTCTATTCGCTGGCCGCCTGCAACGACGTCGGCCACCGCCGCCTCATGGAGATGCTGACGGAAGTCGGGCTGCCCGACCTGGAAAGCCTGGGCGCCTTCATCCTGACCCATACCCATGCCGCCATCATGGCCCGCATCGCCGGGTTGCCCCAGGGCACCTGGTCCAACGACATGATGACCGACGGCTACGATGATCCGATCAGGCTGGCTGCCGCCGTGACCATCGCCCGGGACGGCGTGAACGTGGACTTCAGCGGCTCCTCGCCCGCCAGCCGCTGGGGCATCAACGTGCCCCTGATCTACACCAAGGCCTATGCCTGCTACGCCATCAAGTGCATCGTGGCGCCCGACATTCCCAACAATGCCGCCTCGCTCGCAGCCTTCTCCGTGACTTCTCCGCCCAACGTGCTCAACGCCCAGCGCCCGGCTCCGGTATCGGTGCGCCACGTGATCGGCCACCTGGTTCCCGATGTCGTGCTGGGCGCCCTGGCCCAGGCGCTGCCCGGCCAGATCCTGGCCGAAGGCGCAGGCGCGCTGTGGAACGTGCACATCTCCGCCCGGCCGGTGGAGGGCCAGCCGGGCCGCCGCGCCGAAGTGCTGATGTTCAACTCGGGCGGCATGGGCGCACGCCCGGGCCTGGACGGTCTGTCGGCCACGGCCTTTCCCTCGGGCGTGCACACCATGCCCATCGAGGCTACCGAACACACGGGGCCCATCGTCATCTGGCGCAAGGAACTGCGGCCCGACTCGGGCGGAGCCGGACGCTATCGCGGCGGGCTGGGGCAGGTCATCGAAATCGCGCCGGCCGAAGGACATGAGTTCGACTTCTCGGCCATGTTCGACCGCGTCACCGCCGCGCCCCGCGGACGCAACGGCGGCGCGCCGGGCGCGGCCGGCCAGGTGGCCCTGGACGATGGCACGCCCTTGCGGCCCAAAGGCTGGCAGCACGTGCCGGCCGGACGCCGCCTGGTGCTGAACCTGCCCGGCGGCGGCGGTTATGGCGATCCGGCCGAGCGCAGCGCGGATGCCATCGAGCTGGACCGGCTGCGCGGCTACGCCACGGGAGAAGCGTCATGAGCCTGATCGCCCAACGGCTGTCCGCCGTCAAGCCTTCGGCCTCCATGGCCGCCTCCCTGGCGGCTCGCGAGCTGGCCGCCACCGGCGTGGACGTCATCGATCTGAGCCTGGGCGAGCCGGATTTCTCGCCGCCGGCGCACGTCATCGACACGGCGTTCGCCGCGGCCCGCCAGGAGCGCATGCTGTATACGCCCGCGCCGGGCACGCCCGCCCTGCGCCACGCGGTGGCGGCGAAGTTGGCGCGGGAAAACGGCCTGCGCTACGACATCGACGAAATCGCCGTGGCCGGCGGCGCCAAGCAGGTCATCTTCAATGCCCTGATGGCCACCCTGGACCCGGGCGACGAGGTGATCCTGCCTGCGCCCTACTTTGTCTCCTATCCCGAGATGACCAAGCTGCTGGGCGGCGTGCCGGTCACCCCGGCCTGCTCGGCGCAGGATGGCTTCCGGCTCACGCCCGAAACGCTGCGCCGCGCCATTTCGCCGCGCACCAAATGGTTGTTTCTGAACCTGCCCGGCAACCCCTCCGGCGCCACCTACAGCGCCGCGCAGCTGCAGGCCCTGGGCGAGGTCCTGGCGCAGCACCCCCAGGTGCATGTCCTGTCCGATGAGATCTATGAGCACATCATCTTCGACGGCCGCGCCTTCGTGTCGTTTGCGCAGGCCTGCCCGGCCCTGCGCGAGCGCACGCTGATCGTCAACGGCGTCTCCAAAGCCTACGCCATGACGGGCTGGCGCATCGGCTATGGCGCAGGCCCGCGCCGCCTCATCAAGGCCATGGCCGACATTCAGGGGCAATCCTGCACGGCCGTCTGCACCGTGGCGCAGATCGCCGCCCAGGCTGCGCTCGAAGGGCCGCAAGACTGCGTCGCGCAATACCGCGCCGCATTCGAGCGACGGCGCAATCTGGTCGTGCAGGACATCGCAGCCATCGAGGGACTCACGCTGTCGGCGCCCGAAGGCGCGTTCTACGCCTACATCGGCTGCGCAGCGTTGATCGGTGCGAGCACGCCGCAGGGCCAGACGCTGGACGACGACGTCGCCATCAGCCGCTATCTGCTGGCCCGGGCGCATGTGTCGTCGGTGCCGGGCACGGCTTACGGCCTGTCGCCCTTCTTTCGCATCTCCACGGCCGCATCCGATGCTACGCTTGTCGAAGCGCTTCGCCGCATCGACAATGCCGTCGCCTCTCTCACTCTGCCCTTACGACGATGATACGCAGCCCGCGCCTGCCTCCGCTGAATTCCCTCCGTGCTTTCTGGGTCGTCATGCGGCATGGCAGTTTCCGCGGGGCGGCCGAAGAACTGCTCATCAGTCCGCAGGCGGTCAGCCAGCAGATACAACTGCTCGAAGAAAGCCTGAAAATCACGCTGTTCCGCCGGCGCGGCCGCCTGATCGAACCTACCGACCAGGCGGCTCTGCTGGCGCCTTTCGTGCAGGCCGGCTTTCACGAACTCACCGAAGGCGTGGCCCGCGTGACGCGCGCCAACAACCGCAAGCGCATCAACATCAACGTCAGCCCCTATTTCGCCATGCACTACCTGATGGCGCGCCTGGACCGCTTCTCCAAACAGATGCCGGACGCCGACCTGCGGCTGACCACCATGGTGACCCTGCCGGATTTCACCGCCGACGAGGTCGACGTCTCCATCCAGTGGGGCTTTGCCGAATGGAAGGATCTGGACATCACCCTGCTGGTGCGCGATCCGAAGATCATCTGCTGTACGCCGGAGCTGGCCAGGCACATCCGCAAGCCCGAGGACCTGCTCACGCAGACCCTGCTGCACCCGGTGCTGGCGCACGACATGTGGAACACGGTGCTGCGGCACTTGCAGGTAGACGTGCCCTTGCAGACCAACAGCGTGCAACTGCTGGACGCCGCCACGCTGCGCCGCGCGGCGATCGCCGGCATGGGCGTGGGGCTGGTCTCCGACCTGCACGCCCACGCCGATCTGGCCGCCGGCAGGCTGGTCGCGCCGCTGGGCGTGGAGGCCCTGGCGGGCATGGACCCCGCCGAAACGCCTGGCTTCTATCTGGTGCTGCCCCGCTCGCACAAACGCGTGGCCACCATCGAAGCCTTCAGCAATTGGGTCAAGACCGAGCAATGGGACAAGGAACCCACCGTCGATTTCGACGAAAGCCTCGGCCTGACCCCCACGCTGCCTGTGCGCCCCCGGGCATGACCGGCGAGACGGGCCGGCGTGACGCAGCCGCTCAGCTCGCGTAGCCGGGATTGCGCCGGTCCAGCCGGCGCAGCAGGCCGGGCCATGCCAGCGCGGCCTTGGCGGCACGGTCGTCGAGCGACTCCACATGGGCGCGCGCCAGGATATCCGGCGGGATGTCGAGCAACTCCGCGCCGCCCGCCATGGCACGCACCTGCACCATGCACGCCGCCTCCAGACGATGCATGGACTGGAAAGCATCAGCCATGGTCGAGCCGACCGTCAGCAACCCGTGGTTGCGCAGGATCAGATAGCGCTTGTCGCCAAGATCGCGCACCAGCCGGGGCTGCTCCTCTTCGTTCAGGGCCAGGCCCTCGTAATCGTGATAGGCCAGCGACGGCAGGACGATGAAGGCGAATTGCGACAGCGGCAACAGGCCTTTCTTCTGTGCCGAGACCGCCACCCCATTGATGGAGTGCGTATGCAGGACGCACATGGCGTCCTTGCGTGCGGCGTGGATACAGCTGTGGATGGTAAAGCCAGCCGGGTTGATGTCGTACTCCGATTCCATCACCTTGCGGCCCTGCAGATCGATCTTCACCAGGCTGGAGGCCGTGATCTCGTCAAACATCATCCCATAGGGGTTGATGAGGAAATGCTCGGTGCCCGGCACCTTCGCGGTAATGTGGGTGAAGATCAGGTCATCCCAGCCGAACAAAGCCACCAGACGATACAGGGCGGCCAGATCGCAGCGGACCTGCCACTCTGCCTCGCCCACACGTTCGCGAACGCCCGACTCTTGCATAAAACTCATTTGAATCTCCCTGGGAGGCTGCGCTGCCTATGCCTGGCCGCCTCGTGGTCTCGATAGAAACTGCTGCAGGCAAGCAAGGCCTGCCCGCTCCCTATAATAGAGAGTCCGGCTGTCGTCCCAAACCAGAATAAACTCATCCGAGCATGAGTTTCACGCATGATCACCCTGCGCAAACTGACTCCCTCCATGGCCCAGCTGCTGGCCTTTGACGCCGCCGCCCGGCTGGGCAGTTTCACCGCAGCCGCCAACGAACTGTGCCTGACGCAAAGCGCCATCAGCCGCCATGTCCAGGAACTGGAAGGCATGTTGCAGGCGGCGCTTTTCGAGCGCAAAGGCCCGCGCATCACGCTGACCCCGGAAGGCGCCCGCTACGCGCACTCGATCTCGGATGCCCTGACACGCATCCGCCGGGCCAGCCTCGACATCTATGAATCGCGCCCGCAGGGAGAATCCCTGCGGCTGGCCGTGCTGCCGATCTTCAGTTCAAAATGGTTGATGCCGCGCCTGGGCGAGTTCCAATCGCGGCACCCGGAAATCCTGATCCATCTGCAATCGCGCACCGGCGCAATCGAAAAGTCATTCCAGGGGGTCGATGCCTGCATCGCCGTGGGCGACGGCCACTGGCCGCATCTGGTCGGGCACCACCTCATCAGCACCCAAGGCATCATCATCGGCGCGCCCGATCTGCTCGCCCGGCGGCCCTTGCGCCGGGTGGCAGATCTGCGGCAGCACCAATTGCTCGAGGCCAACACTCCCACCTCCGGCTGGCGCGACTGCCTGCTGGACAATGGCCTGGATCCCCGCATCGCGCGGGCGGGATCGCGTTTCGAATACACCGCCCACCTCATCCAGGCCGTCATCAACGGCTCGGGGCTGGGCCTGGTCACCGACCTCTTCGTGCAGGAGGAATTGCGCAACGGCGTGCTGACCGCAGCGTCATTGCCCGGTTTCCGCCTGCCTGCCAAGCACTACCACCTGCTCTATCCGCCGGAGAATGCGGCGTCATCCGCCCTGCAGGCCTTCGTGGCCTGGGTCCGGGAGACCGCAGCGCGGCCCGCCTGAGAGCGGCGCAGCTGGGTTCGCAGGGGAATCTGTGTCACGCTTTGGTTTTCCCGACTCCCCGGTGTTTTCATGATGATGCAACGCCCCGTGGCGCTCGTTACCGGTTCGACCTCCGGCATCGGCGCAGCCATCGCCCGACGGCTCTCGCGTGACGGCTATGCCGTCATCCTGCACTCGCGCAGCTCGGTGGCGACCGGGCAGGCCATGGCCTGCGAGCTCACCGAGGCCCGCTACATCCAGGCCGACCTGGCCGTCGAGGCCGACCGCTCGCGCCTGATCCGGGAGGCCGTCGCCGTCTGGGGCCGGCTGGACGTCCTCGTCAACAACGCCGGCATCAGCGGCATGATTCCGCATGCGGATCTGGCGGCGGCCACCCCGGCCATCTGGCAATCGCTGTATGAAGTCAACGTCGTCGCCCCTTTCCGCCTGATCACCCATGCCGAGGCCGCATTGCGCGCCGCGGCTGCCAGCGGCCGCCCGGGCGTGGTCATCAACATCAGCTCGCATGCCGGCGTGCGGCCCAAAGGCGCGTCGATTCCCTATTCGGCCGCGAAGGCCGCCCTCAACCACATGACCCGCCTGCTGGCGCTCTCGCTCGGCCCGGACATCCGCGTCAACGCCGTGGCTCCGGGGCTGGTCGACACCCCTCTGACGGCAGACTGGACACAAGCCCAGGCCTTGTGGAAAACGCGCGCACCGATGCAACGCTCAGCCAGCCCGCAAGACATCGCGCAAGCCGTGGCCCTGTTGATCGCCTCCGACTACCTGACCGGCGAAATCCTGCTTTCCGATGGCGGCCTGAACCTCACCTGAGCCCCCTGGCCAGCCGCTGCTGCGCGGCTGGAGACCGCAGCCCGCAAGCGGCTACCAGGCACGGCGAAAGCGGCAACCCGTGAGAATCCGGATTGAACATAAAGTATCGTCATGTAACATTTCCGGTTCTACAATCACACGCCGCTGCCGCCCTGCGCCGCCCATCCGGGCAGACGACCGGGCCGGTCACACCGGCACGTTGGTCTCCGACCGTCACAGACAGGGGTTTCGGTTCCTCCGCGCGCAGTTCGAATGCGGCGGCCGCCGGTGAGCATTCATATGGTTGCATCCGTTCTCGTCGGCATGTTGTGCGCACACCTGCTGTGCTTTTCGATCATGTTCATGCTGATCAGCCGGCGGCTGCCCGGCAACCGGATGGGGATGGACTACTTCGCCGCCGGCAATCTGCTGCTGGCGGCAGCCTACATCCTGCAACTGCTCGAAGGCGGCCCCGCCTGGAGTGCCATGAGCGTCATCAACCATATCCTGACGCTTGCCTCCCCGATTGCCTACTGGCTCGGCGCCATGCGCTTTTTCGGGCGCTCGGTGCCGCTCTGGCGCCCGCTGATCCTGTTCGCCATCCTCTATGGCGTCATGCAATGCGCAGTGCAGTGGGGCGCCGGGCCGACTGCGCGCTATGCCATGCTGGCAGCGATGGCGACCCTGCTTTTCCTGGTGATGAGCCTGACCGTCATCTACGGCGTGCACACCTTTGCCCGGAACTTTTATGGCGAGATGGTTTTCTTCGCCATCCTGATTGCAGGCATCGGCATTCTCAACGCCATGAAATTCATGAAGATCGTCGACGGGGGTCTGGACGTGCTGCACATGGACAGCCACTTCCAGACCATCTTCTATATCTACATGTCGACGCTTGCCACCATCGTGCCGCCTTCGATCGTGTGGCTGGTGTTGCGACGGCTCACCGATGATCTGCGCAGCATGGCCGCCCGCGACCCGCTGACAGACCTGTTCAACCGCCGCGGACTGCTGGAAGCCGTGCAGCTGTACTTCAATGTCCGTCACGCCAGGCCCGCCCATCTGCTGATGCTGGATATCGACCACTTCAAACTGATCAACGACACGCACGGGCATCAGGCCGGCGATGAAGTGATCGGCCATGTCGCCGACCTGCTGCGCGCGACGGCGCGCCGCGGCGACCTCATCGGCCGCATCGGCGGCGAGGAGTTCGTGGTCATCTGCCTGGAAACCGATGAGGCCGGCGTCCTGAGCCTGGCCGAACGCCTGCGCGCCGGCGTCCAAGCCCAGCCCTTCACGGTGAGCCGTGGCAGCCAGCCGCTGCGCTGCACGATCACGCTCGGGATTTCTCCCCCCTTCCTGGGCGCGCACGGCCTCGAAGACGCGCTGCAGCGGGCCGACGCCGCCCTCTACCGGGGCAAGGCGGCAGGACGCAACCGGATCGAACTGGCGCTCGCCCACGATGCCCCGCCCGACGGCAACGCGACCCGCACTTTGGCCCCTGCCTGAGAGACCGATCCGCCCCCCCGCTCAGGCCACTGCGGAACCCGCCTAGAACTGGTACACCACCCCGATGCCGGCCTGGGGTTGCCAGCGCCAGTTCTTCTCGCTGCTGCCCCATTGCTGATTGGAGTACTTCGCCTGCACAAAGGCGTTGAAGGAGACCTGCTTGTTCAAGGTGTACGACAGGGACAGCTGCGGCAGCGCGAACAGATCGTAGGCATTCTTGTAATTGCCCTTCATCACCGTCGGCGAGAGCCACTGGTACATCTCGTCGGTCGCCAGGAAGGGATTCCAGGCCGCGCGGCGGTTGGACATGACGTAAGGATCCAGGCCACCGGAAAAATTGAAGGCCAGCGACGTGCGCTCATTGAACTTGTAGAGCGTCTTGGCATATTCCAGCCAGGCCGACAGCATGAAGTAGGTGGCGTTGGTGTAACTGCCATTACTGCCGCCGACGATGAAGCTGCCGCGATACCAGTCCTTGAAGGCATAGGCATTCAGGGTCAGGGAAAAATTCGCCGGCAGATTCCAGTTGGTGAGCAGGCCCACTCCGCCGGTATTCACCGTGCCCGACGGCCCGCTGATGTTCTTCCCATAGACGTACATGGGCGCGATGGCCAACTGGGTCGGCTGGATGTAGGCGTTCTCGGGGAAGTACTTTGAGAAATCAAAAACGGTCTGCAGCAGGCCATAGCCCTGGCTGTTGTTGTTGAAATTGCTCTGGGTTTCTATCTTCAGGGAGCTGGACCAGTTGACCTTGGACGAGCCCAGCTTGCCGTAGTTGTAGCTGACCGTGAAGGAGGGCTCGCTGTAGTCATTGTTCTGCTGCTTGGGCGCCCCGGTATAGGTATAACGATTCCAGGTGCGATCCCACTCGGCGCTCAGGCCCCATTCGGGAGAGAGCTGATAATTCCATGTCAATGACGGGTGAGACGTGGCAGTCCGGTAATTGCCCGAGTCGCCATAGAACGTCTGGGTCAGGCCCAGGCTCCCGCTGGGCGTGAACTCCGCGGCCTGGGCGCCCGAGACGCCGAGCAGGAGGATTCCAAGAAGGCTCAAACAGCGTGTCATTGGGTTGATACCGGATGAAAGGTTCGCCTGCCGCACCGGGTCCGGCGCTGCGCAAGCTGGCTGGATGCGATATCAAGGCCCGGTCTGCTGGCTCAAAGACCGGGCCTTGCTCAAGGGCCCGACTGAAGCGGCGACTACAGCACGATCTTGCCGGTGTAGAGCAGCCAGAGCACCAGAATATCCGCGATCAGCAGGATGGCCAGGTACAGCTTCTCCTTCTTTTCGAAGATCGGCTTGCCGTCATGCTTCTCGCGGCGCGACCAGATGAAAATCGGCAGCCCGCAGGTCAGCAGAATGGGAACCAGCGCCAGATAATTGACCTCGCTGGCGTAGAAGATGAACAGGCAGAACAGCACACCCAGGATGCCGCTGATGAGTGCAAGCGTCATACCCTTGCTGGCGTACTTCTTGTACTCATGATTGAGGCACAGCTTGGTCATGTACAGCGTCGTGGTGATATACGCCGGCACGACCATGAGCGCGCTGATGTTGTACATCGTGTTCCAGGCATTGTTGGAGAAATACACCAACAGCATGGCTGCCTGCATGACGCCGCTGCTCACCCACAGCGACACGCTGGCCGCGTCGTTCTTGTTGGTACGCGCAAATGCCTTGGGAAACGCGCCGTTCTGGCCCGCCGCCATGGGAATTTCGGCGCACAGCATGGTCCAGGCCAGCCAGCCGGCCAGCACCGAGATGATCAGCCCGGCATCCATCACCCAGCTGCCCCAGCTCGCTCCCACCACGTGCTTGAGCACACCGGAGGTCGACGGGTTGGCCACCTGGGAAAGCTCAACCTGGGTCATGGCGCCGAAAGGCAGCACCGACAGCAGGATGTAGATGATCAGGGCCAGCAGAAAGCCCAGCAACGTCGCCTTGCCCACGTCGCTGCGCTTGCGCGCGCGCCCGGACAACACCACGGCGCCTTCCACGCCGATGAAGGCCCACAGCGTCACGGTCATGGGCGCCATGATCTGTGCGCTCAGTGACATCGGCGTACCCGCCTCTCCCGGACCGCTCATCACCTGCGGAGCCGTGCCCCAGACGTTGTCCAGCAGCTGCGAATAGTCGATCAGCAAGCCCAGGGCGAGCACGAACACCACCAGCGGAACCAGCTTAGCGATGGTGCCGATGGTGTTGACGAAGCCAGCCACCTTGGTGCCCGACAGCACCAGATAGTTGTAGCCCCAGATGAGGATGGAACCGCAGATGATGGAATTCAGGTTGTTCCCGTTGGTGAACACGCCCGGGAAGATCTGATCAAACGCGTCCATCAGGATCACGGCAAACGCGACGTTGCCGAAGCAGGTCATCAGCCAGTAGCCCCAGGCCACGTTAAAGCCGATGAAAGAGCCGAAGCCCTCCTGGGCATACATGTACACGCCGGCCTGCAGGTCGGGCCGCATGTCGGACAACATGCGGAACACGTTGGCGATGAAGTAGACCCCGATCCCGGCGATGATCCAGGCGATCATCACCGGCCCGACGGCCGAGGAGGCCGCCGTGTTCTGGGGCAGGCTGTAGACGCCGCCCCCCAGCATGGACCCCACCACGATCGCGATGAGAGCCAGCATGCCGAGCTTT
Organism: Bordetella trematum; assembly: GCF_900078335.1. Taxonomy (GTDB): domain Bacteria; phylum Pseudomonadota; class Gammaproteobacteria; order Burkholderiales; family Burkholderiaceae_B; genus Bordetella; species Bordetella trematum. The sequence goes on along the minus strand of NZ_FKBR01000033.1, from coordinate 174,104 downwards.
GCTCCGGCGCTCGCCCCGCCCGAATCCGTGGAGGCGCCAGGACTTGCAGATGTTTTAGAGCTATCAGTCATGTTGTGCCTTGTGCGTTGGAGAAGGAAACGCCGCCCGGCGGCCGTGCTGCCGGGCGGTCACTCGCGCTACTGCCGCCCCTTCTTGAACGAAGAAGTGCGGTGGCTTTTGAAGCTGACATGGCTGGGCGTGGCCTTGGGCTTGCGATCCTCCTCGACGATGGCCCGGACCCAGTAATCGCCGTCCTGATCGATGCTCACGCCCTGGATCTCGTGCTCGAACCCCGGGAAGCGCTTGTCGAATTCCTGCAGCGCCTTGAGATAGCCGGTGATCCCGGTATCGTTGGCCGGCAGGCGTTCGCCCGGCATCAGCACGGGAATTCCCGGCGGGTACGGCACCAGCATGCTGGCCGCGATGCGGTCGGCAAAGTCGGAGACCTTGACGCGCTCGGTCTGGTAGCGCACGACCTTCTGATATGCCTCTGCCGGCGTGAGCACGGGCTCGGGGATGCTGCGCACGGCCTCGCTGCTGTGCTTCATCAAATCCAGCTCCTGCATCGTGTCATGCATCTGCTGGCACAGTTCCTTGAGCGTCATGGAGGCATACTTCGGCGACGCGCTGGCCAGCGAAGGAATGGCGTCCGTGGCCTTGGCCCCGTTGTCGTAGAGTTTCTTGAACTCCAGCAGGCTCTCGATGAGGGTGCCCCACTTGCCCTTGGTGATGCCCACCGAGAACAGGATGAGCAGCGTGTAGTCGCCGGTGCGCGCCACTTCGATGCGGCGATCATCGAGGAACTTGCTGACGATGCCGCCCGGAATGCCGTGGGCCAGGTGCTTGCCATCCGGGGTGATGCCCGGGCAAGTGACGCTCACCTTCACGGGGTCCAGCATGCAGTCGGCGTCGCCGATGTCTTCGGCCGCGAAACCGTGCCAGGCGTCACCCGGGTTCAGCCGCCACAGTTCGGGCGTGTGGCTCAGCAGATCGATGGGGGCCTTGTGGAAGGCATACGCCTTGCCGGTGGCCGGATCCTTGATCTCGGTGGGCTGCAGCGCATCGAAGAACCACGAAGCGTCGCCGTCGGCCTCGACCAGCTCTTCCTTGACCTTGACGATGGCCTGGCGAAAGGCAATGGCCTCCTCGATGGACTCCTGCACCAGCGAGTACCCGCCCTTGCCCTGCATCATCGCCACGGCGACGTCGATCGAGGCAATGATCGGGTAGAACGGCGACGTGGTGCCGTGCATCATGAAGGAATCGTTGAAATCGTCGAAATCCAGCGGTGCCCGGTCGCTGGGCTTGACGTGGATCATCGAGGCCATGGACAGCGCCGGCAGCATTTTGTGCGTGGACTGCACCGCGAACAGCGTGGGCCGGTTGGGCATGTCGTCGGCGACATCCATGGCGAAGCGGCCGCGATACAGCGGATGGAACTTCGCGTAGGCGTACCAGGCCTCGTCGAAATGGATGCGCGGCACGCTTTCGCTCAGCTGGCCGACCACCTGGTTGACGTTATAGATGAAGCCGTCATAGGTGCAGTTAGTGACCACGGCATAGCTGGGGTCCGGGCTGACCGCCGTCGCCGCCAGCGGGCTGTCCTTGATCAGCTTGCTGATGCTGTCTTTCTGCAGGCGCTTGGCCGGGATGGGCCCGATCAGGCCATAGCCGTTGCGGCTGGGCGTCAGGTAGACCGGACGCGCCTGCGACAGCGTGAGACCGTGATTGAGGGACTTGTGGCAGTTGCGATCCACCACGGCGATTTCGTTGGCGCCCAGCGCGCCCTGGGCCACGATACGGTTGGAGCCGGAGGAGCCGGCCACGCCGTAGAACGTCCATTTGGCGCCGAACAGCTCGGCGGCGATCTGCTCGGACTGCTTGGGCGGACCGGCATGGATCAGGTAATCACCCATTTCGGCGGTCGCAACGCCGATATCGGCCCGCATCATGTTCTCGCCAAAGAAATTGATGAACTCGATGCCGACCGGATGTTTGACATAGGCCATGCCGCCCATGTGCCCCGGGCAATCCCAGTAGTAATCGCCGTCCTCGGTGAAATTCTTGAGGGTGCCGAAATAGGGAGGCAGCAGCTTCTCGGCGTAGCGATGAACTGCGGTATAGATACGGTTGGCCGTGAACTGCGGCGTTTCGGAATAGAGGTAAACGTATTCGTTGACCTCTCTGAGCACCGCAATCGGGACGCCGTCGACCGTTTCCACTTCCGAGAGCAGGAAGATCGGCAGCGAGTCATTGCGCTCGCGCAGTTTCTGGATCAGCGCCACGCTCTCATTGACGATATTGGGATTGCTGGTATCCCACAGCAGCGCCACGAAACTGAAGTGCGGACTCTGACGGATATAAGTCAAGCCTGCCTGAGGATTGACAGCTCTTTGAACCTCGAAGCCTCTTTCGGCGACGGCCGCCTCCAGCGCTTGTATGGTCTGAGCCGCGGGCAGCCCCTCTACCAGGTTATCGGAAAGTACGACCAACACTCTGTGATTAAACTTCATATCATCACTCTCAGTTGAAGTCGACCGGCACATCCGGCCTCTGATACCGACTAAAGGAACTCTGCGACAAATACCGCAATCAGAATTTGATATATCCCATGAAATAAAGCACGGCCACCAGGATATCCACGGCCAGCAACAGGACAAGCGCAATGCGCTCGCCCTTGTTCAGGGCCGCTTCGGACGACGGATCTTGCTTGCGAGCCCAGAAAAACAAGGGCAAACCTACCGTCAGCAATAACGGCGTCATCGCCACATACCGGATATCGCTCGCGTACAGCATGAACAGACAGAAGCCTGCACCAATAAGACTACTTAACAGTGCCAGACGAAGTCCGAGCGTCTGACGTTTCCGGTATTCGCCGTTGAAGCAGATTTTGGTCAGGTAGGCGGCCGAGGCGAAATAGGCAGGCAGCACGCAAATGGCCGAGATGCCCAGCAGCGTCAGCCAGGCATCGTGCGAGAAATACACCATCAGCATGACGCACTGCATGAACCCGCTGCTCACCCACAGCGCCACCGAGGCCGCGCCGCGCTTGTTTTCCCGGGCAAAGATCTTCGGGAAGGTGCCGTTCTGGCCCGCCACCTGCGGGATCTCGGCGCAGATCATGGTCCAGGCCAGCCAGCTGGTAAGAATCGAGATCAGGACGCCCAGATTGATCAGCACCTCCCCCCACTCGCCGGTGAGATGCTTCATCACGCCCGCCGTCGACGGATTGGGAATCACGCTCAGCGCACTCTGCCCCATCACGCTGAACGGCAGCACCGACACCATCATGCAGATGAGCAGGCCCAGGACGAAGCCGATGAAGGTCGCGCGAGCCACGTCCTCTTTCTTCATGGCACGCGCCGACAACGCCACCGCGCCCTCCACGCCGATGAAGCACCACAGGGCCACATACATGGGCGAGAGCGTCTGCGACAGGATGGAGCCCAAGGGTTTCGATGTCGCAGAGCCCTGCTGGCCCCAGATATCGGTGGTGAGCTGCGCATAATCCAGGAAGTAGGTCACCGCGCCGACGAATACCACCAGCGGGATGAGCTTCATGAATGTGCCGATGGTATTGAACACCCCCGCCATCTTGGTGCCGCCCAGCACCAGCGTGTGAAAGCCCCAGATGAGAATGGAGGCGCCCACGATGGAAGGCAGGTTGTTGCCGCCGGTGAAGTCTCCCGGCAGGAAGTAATTGAGCGTGTCCATCACCATGACGGCGAACGCCACATTACTGAACATGACCATGAGCCAGTAGCCCCAGGCCACGACAAAGGCGCTCAGCGGCCCGAAGCCTTCGCGGGCATACATGTAGATGCCGGACTGCAGGTCCGGCCGGACATCCGACAGCACCATGAAGGTCTTGGCAATAAAGAACATGCCGAAACCACTGATCAGCCACGCAATGACCACGGGCCCGAGCGCCGAGGTCTCCGCCATATTCTGGGGCAGGCTGTCCACCCCACTTCCGATCATCGAGCTGACAACAATAGCAACTAACGCTACAAGGCCGAGTTTCTGATTGGTGTCGCTAGTCTTCATGAGCCGCCAGGCGTTTCCGCCGCTGATAGTCAAAACAAACGCAGAAAGATATGCGGCATGGAATAGCCTTCCAAAACCGATCCGACAGCATCACTCGCCTGTTTTTTGCACATACCTGCGCAACATTGCGTAGCTGCTTTTCGCTCTTTCTTCCCAGTCTTTCTCAATCACCAAAACAGGAAACGCGAGCAGCCGGAAATCAGGAGCCATCTAAACAAAAGCCCTGCCCGTGCTTTGCATCTCATTTTCTTAGGGTAACCTGACAAAACAATCAGGTACAGCAAACAAGCGTTAATGCAACGCCCGCCGATACGCGTACGCACCCGGCCGGGGAAGCGGCAAAAGCAAGTTCAACGGAAAAAAATGACGCCCGTGCGCGAGCGGAAAAAAGAGAGCGCGTAGCGGCGCGATGCGCAACGGCATGCGTGGGGGTCAAAGAAAAAGGCCACCCGCATGGCGGGTGGCCTTTTTCAGTGCGGCAGAAAGACCGCAGGCTTTCTGAGTCAATCTACCGCAACATGTCTGGCGGACAGAGGGGGATTCGAACCCCCGATACGCTATAAACGTATACACGCTTTCCAGGCGTGCGCCTTCAACCACTCGGCCACCTGTCCTGATGGACTTCCCCGCCCGGCTTGGGCTTTTTTGCAGATGCAAAAAATGGGAATCCGCGATTCTAGCAGGTTTTTTTGAACCTGTGGACCGCGGCATTCGTGTTCAGGCGCCCTGGCGGGACAGCCTGTCGGCGGCCGCGATGGCCTGGGCCAGGAAGGGAGAGGTGTCGTCGCGTCGCCAGCTGAGGATCAGCGGCGAGGTGAAGGCCGGGGCATCGATGGGCAGGCAGACGATGTCGGCGCGCTGCGACTTCTGCACGCTGGCCGGCACCACCGTCAGGCCCAGGCCGGCCACCACCAGGCCCAGCGCGGTCTGCAGTTCATTGGCTTCCTGCACCACGCGCGGCGCATGGCCGGCAGCGCGCAGCAGACCCAATACGTGGTCCCCATAGTTGGGACGCGGGCGGGCCGGGTAAAGCACGAAAGGCTGAGCGGCCAGTTCATCCAGGGTGAGACGGGCCCGCCTGGCCAGGGGGTGACTCAACGGCAGCGCCGCCACCAGCGGCTCGTCCATCAGCACCCGCCGCTCGATGGCCGGATCGTCGAAGGGAATACGCCCGATGCCCAGATCGATGCGGCCGCTCTTGAGGCTTTCGATCTGCGGCAGGGTATTCATCTCGCTCAGGCCGACTTCGACCTGGGCGTCGGCCTGGCGCAAATGACGAATCAGTTCGGGCACGAAGCCATACAGGGCCGACGGCACGAAGCCGATGCCGAACCAGCGCGCCGACTGCGCCCCCAGGCGACGGGTGCCGGCCACGATTTCATCCAGCCGTGCGCTCAGCTGCATGGACTGCTCGTAGAAGAACCGCCCGGCCTCGGTGAGTTTCAAGCCGCGCACCCCGCGCTCGATCAGCAGCACCCCCAGCTCTTCCTCCAGCTGCCGGATCTGGCGCGACAAGGGAGGCTGGGCGATATGCAAGGCGGCAGCCGCGCGCGTGAAATTGCCTTCACGCGCCACGGCCTGAAAATAGCGCAGGTGTCGAAGCTCCACTTCTCTATACCCAGGAGGTATGAATGGCGACCAATATAGTCTTGGACCGGGGTTTTTTCCATTGCAATACTGCAAACAGAGGTAAGCCCTCTGCCCGGAGCCGGGCCGCCGCGCGCCTCGAAGAACCATAATCAGGAGACAGTGATGCGTTTGTTCCCCCTTCTGGCCCGTGCCGCGATGGCCGGCTGCGCCCTTTTCGCCGCCACGGCCGCCCAGGCCGCCGGCTACCCCGAGCGTCCGGTCAAGTGGATCGTTCCCTTTCCCCCTGGCGGGGCCATGGACAGCATCGCACGCACCCTGGGCGAGGCCATGGGGCGCCAGATGCAGACGTCTTTCGTGGTCGAGAATCGCCCGGGAGCGGGCGGCAACATCGGCGCGTCCAGCGTGGCCCGCAGCGCCCCCGATGGCTACACCATCATGATCGCGGCCAATGGCATGGCGGTGAATCCGGCGCTCTATCCGGGGCTGAACTACGACCCGCAAAAGGACTTTGCGCCGGTTTCGCTATTGGCCGTGGTGCCCAACGTGCTGGTCACCAACGCCGAACGCAATGACGCGACCTCGGTACAGGAAGTGATTGCGCGGGGGCGCGCCAAGCCGGGCGAATACACCTACGCCTCGGCCGGCGTGGGCACATCCATCCATCTGGCCGGAGAGCTGTTCACCGCCATGGCGCCGGTCGACATGCTGCATGTGCCTTACAAGGGCAGCGGGCCGGCCATTGCCGACCTGCTCGGCGGCCAGGTGGACTATATGTTCGACAGCATCACTTCGGCCGGACCTCATATCCAGGCAGGCAAGTTGCGCGCCCTGGCAGTCACCACCGCCAAACGGTCGCAGGCGCTGCCCGATGTGCCGACCGTGGCCGAGGCCGGGGTGCCCGACTACGAGCTGATGCCCTGGTTCGGCGCCTTTGCCCCGGCCGGCACGCCCCCCGAGCGGGTACAGGCCCTCAACCAGGCAATGCGCCAGGCGCTGGCCGACCCCAAGGTGCAGCAGACGCTGTCCTCCATCGGCGCCGAGGCCATCGGCAGCAGCCCGCAGGCCCTGCAGGAGCATCTGGCCAAGGAAACGGCGCTGTGGGCCGAACTGATCCCGGCGCGAGGCATCAAGGCCCAGTAAGCCGCGAAAGGCGCGCTTCAGGAGCCGGCGCGAGCCGGCTTCAGCGGCGTATTGGACGAAGGTTCGCCCGGCAGCAGCGAGACCATGGCCGCCGTGCAGGCCGCCAGCCCCGCCATCACCAGCAACAGCGTGGTAAAACCCGCCTCCTTGACCAGCGGCCCGAGCAGCCATACCGCCAGCGAACTCACCCCGAAGGACACCGTCAGGCGCATGCCGGCCACGCGCGAGCGGCTGTGATCATCGACATAGCGCACGATCATGGCGTCGGTGAAAGGAATCGCGCCGAAGATGAAGATCATCGCCCCCAGCAAGGCGGCATAGAACGCCCACCCCTGCGCCCAGGCCGCCCACAGCAGCAGGGGCACCTGGAACAGCGCAATGGACCGATACAGCGGCTTGAGCGCCACGCGATCGATCAGGCGCCCCACCACAATCTGCGCGAACGACGCCACCACATAGATCGCGGCCAGCAAGGCCCCCACCAGCACCGGATCGTCGACGACGTGCTGCAAGCGCTCATCGAGCAATTGCGCATTGCCATTGGTGGTGAAATTGAACAGCAGGCTGCCCGTGATGGCTGCCGCCGTCATCACGGCGAAGGCGCGCGCCAGCGCTTGCGGCGAGAGCGTGACGGGCGCGCGGACCTTGCGTCGCGCAGGCGCCTCGGCCTCCTCGGGGCAGACACGCATGAAGATCAGGCCGCAGACGATGGCCAGCGCACCCGGCACCGCGAAGGCCGCACGCCAGCCCAGCGTCTGGACCAGCACGCCGGTCACCAGCGCCGCCACGGCCACGCCCAGGTTGCCCGCCAGCCCGTTCACGCCGATCACCGCCCCCGGGTTGGGCGCATGCTGCACGATCATCGGAATGCCGACCGGGTGATAGATCGCCCCGAACAAGCCGACCAGGGCAAGTGCGCCCGCCAATTGCCAGGCGTTGCCGGCCAGCGCGCACAGCAGCGTGGCCGCACCGATGCCAAAGAAAAACAGCAGCATCATGCGCCGCCGCCCCCACACATCGCCCAACTTGCCGGCCGGCCAGGAACCGATGCCGAACATGAAGAAGGCAGCCACGCCATAGGGCATGAGGTCCTCCCACTGGGCAAAGCCGAAGTCGCTGGCGATGGCGCCCACGGCCGTCGCGAAGATCAGCAGGAACATATGGTCGATGCCGTGGGCCACGTTCAACAAGAGCGTCACGGGACGAGCGTGCGGTCGGGGAGGATCGGAAACGTTCATGAAAGTCGCCATGCCAGAGCCGGGAGGATGCTCCAGTGTGCCGAGAAGCGACTATTCTGTCTCTCGGTGTTCTGACTGAAACTATCGAGAAATGGACAAACCAGCCTCCCATCCCGACAAGCCCGGCGCCCCCATCATCAGCGTGGTCTATCCGGATGCGCCGGGCGTGGTCACGCGAAGGCGCACGCTGCAGGCAGACTTTCATGTCCGCCCACATTGGCACGAACGCGCCCAGCTGTTATATGCCTCGCATGGCGTGATGCGCATCAGCACGCAGCGCCGGCTCTGGATTGTTCCCCCTACCCGGGTGCTGTGGATCCCGGCGCAGGTCGTGCACGAGATCCGCATGAGCAGCACCGTGGACATGCGCTCGCTCTACCTGGACGCCAGCCTCACCCGCAACATGCCGGCCGGGTGCGCCGTCCTTGAGGTCACGCCCCTGATGCGCGAATTGATGTTGCGGGTGTCGGAGACGGCCGCCCCGCGCCAGGGCGGCCCCGAGCACGACGTACTGAGCGCAGCCCTGCTGCTGGAACTGGGCCGCCTGCCTGCCGGCGGCTTTGAGCTGCCGTTGCCGGCCAGCGACGACCTGCGCGACCTGTGCGCGGACTTGCTGGCCGAGCCGACGCTGGCCGCCACGCCGGCGTGTGCCGCCGCGCGGCTGGGCGTCAGCGACCGGACGCTGTACCGGCGCTTTCTGCGCGAGACCGGCCTGAGCTTTCGCCGCTGGACCGAACAGGCGCGCCTCCTGGAGGCCGTGCGCCGGCTGGCCGAAGGCGTGCCGGTCACCACGGTGGCGCTGGACCTGGGATACCAGAGCCCAAGCGCCTTCAGCGCCATGTTCCACCGCCACATGGGCATGCCGCCCAGGCAGTGGCGCTAGCGCTCAGAGCATCGCATCGCCGGACTTGCGGGCGGCCCGGATGTCGCGTCGCAGCGCAACGATGAGAATCGCCAGGATCGCAAAAGAAATCACCGGCCAGACGAGAAAATAGAAAGTCAGCATATTCATGGCTCCTTGAAAGGGACTCAGCCGCGCGCGGGCTGCGGCGTGGGCCGGGGCTCGGCGTCCAGCATGCGGGCCTTCTCGTCATGAAAGGACGTCACACGATCGGCCAGCAGATCGAAATCGAAGCGCTCCTTGCTGCGCAGGCTGAGCGCCACGCACACCACCGTGCTCACCCCATAGGCGGTCAGCGAGCCCAGCAAGACGATGTACTCGCGCAGCGTTCCCAGGAAATACGGCACGAACACCAGGGTCGCGATCACGCCCACCGCGATGGCCAGCTCGCGGCGGAAAAAGGCGAACGTCATCAACCCCAGCACCACGCCGCCGCCGATGGCCGCGCACAGCTCGTAGAACACCGCAACCGGGCCGCTGATCGGAATCAGTTCGAAACGCACGATGGTAAAGAGCGCCACGGCAGAGATCACCGACCAGAAGAAAGCCCGGTTATCGACGCGATCCCAATAGAAACTCACGATCACCGGGAACACGATCGCGCCCCACAATGCCCCCACAAACACCAGCATCACCAGGATATCCAGCCGCAGACTGGCGAAGATCACCCCGATCATGGTGGCCACGATCATGGTGGCGCGCCCCCAGATCAGCATGCGGCGCGGGCACGGACGGCCGCGGGCCACGTTCTTGGCGTAGATATCGGTCATGACGATGGCCGACAGCGCGGCCAGGTCGGAGTCGGCCGTCGAGGACAGCGACCCCACCACCAGGATGAAAAAGAGCGCAATGCCCACCGGCGGCAGATAGGTCGAGGCCATCTGCGGGATGATGTTGTTCATGTTGCCATCAACCGGCTCCAGGCCCACGAACAGCGCCAGCAGGCCCAGCATGCCCAGGCCGATCACCACCGCGCCATAACCCACGGTAGCCGTCAGAAAGGTCGGCTTGATGAGGTCTTCGCGCACGGCGAACAAGCGTTGCGCAATGGTCTGGTTGCCGATGGCATAGGCCAGCACCGCCACGAAATAAGGTGCGCCCTGTTCCAGAAAGGCCCGCGTCGAGAAGAAGTCGGCCTGCTCGGCATTGAGCCGCCACATATTGGCTTCCAGCATCTGCGGACCGCCGGCGTTGAAGAAAATCAGCGGGATGATGACGATGGCGGCCAGGATCATGGCCACCAACTGCGCGAAGTCGGTCATCACCGAGGCGCGAAACCCTGACCAGAGGGTGTACGACAGCACGCCCAGCCCGGCGATCAATACGCCCTGAATGAAGCTCAGCGGGCTGAGCATGGATACCAGCGCGCCAGCCGCCGTGAAGTTCACCATCAGGCTGATGCAGCTGCCCACCAGGTTGGACACTGCCATGATCATCTGGCTGGATGCGCCATGCCGCGCGTGGATCACCTCGGCCAGCGTGTGGGCCTTGGGCGCCAGCTTGCGAAAGCGTCTGCCGAAAGGGTAGATGAACAGCACCATCAAGGCGCCCCAGAACCCGTAGTGGATGGGCCCGGAGAGCCCGTACTTGTACCCCGATGTCGCGCTGGCATAGAAAGAGGCTGCCCAGATCCAGGTGGCGATCATGCTGGCCGCCGACAGCCCGAACCCCACCGAGCTGCTGGCCACCATGTAGCCGTCCACGTTCTCCGACTTGCGGCCGATCATCAGCGACATCAGAAAAGTGGCCCCGTAGAACGCCACCAATAGCAGTACCGCGGTCGTTGCCGACAATTGGAAGAATTCTGTCTCTTGCATCTTGGTCTTTTTTCCTTACTGGTCCGCCTGCGGCCACCCTCGCATCTACCGCGCGGATGCCGGTTGCGCAACATGCGATGGGCGGCATTACCCCATTGCAGAAAGCGAATCCCCTGCCGCGCGCGCACGAGCGGACACCTGTCCATGAAGAACACAGGTCAATGCCTCAATGGGCGGTTGCCGCCAGCGCGAGCGCGCGCTCGTCTGGTGACCGCAAGGGGGCTGACGGGTACAGGCGCAAGGCCCGATGCGGTTCGGCAATGCACCGGCTTTGTGAGCCGGCGGGTGTCATCCTCGGCCGCGAGCGGCCTGGACAGGGGTTTCGGCATTTCTGCCGGGCCGCTGTGCGCGGCCTTGATGCTGGACATCCTCAGGAGCGGTTTTCACTCCGCCAGATGTCTGGTGTTTGCTAAAACGAGCTGCCAAGTATAGGGGCTATCGACGTTCGCGTCTAATCGCAGTCTCGCGCAACGCCTGCGATCAGACGTCGATCTGCCGGTAAGCCAGCACTGTGCCGTCGGCGCCGGCCTCTTCCAGGCGCACGCGAAACCCCCACAGCCGGGCGACGTGGCGCAGCACCTGTTCGGCCTCGGCAGCCGCCAGCGCACGCCCGCGGTGGCGGCGATGCCGCAGCACCAGCGCGCGATCGCTGTCCCGCTGAAAGCGCTGCACCTGCACGTCGGGCACCTGGTTGTCGCGATCGTGCTGGGCGGCCAGCAACCTGCGCAACTGGCGATAGCCCTCGTCGTCGTGGATGGCGGCCACCTCGAGTACCGGACTGGCCTCGTGATCGGCAATGGCAAACAGGCGGAACTCGCGCATCAGCCGCGGCGACAGGTATTGCAGAATGAAAGACTCATCCTTGAAATTACGCATTGCGAAGTCCAGCGCCCCGTGCCAGTCGGCGCCGGCCAGCTCGGGAAACCAGCGCCGGTCCTCATCGTCCGGGGCCTCGCAGATGCGGCGGATATCGCGCATCATCGCAAAGCCCAGCGCATAGGGGTTGATGCCGCCATAGCCGCGCTCGTCAAAGCCGCGCTGGCACACCACATTGGTATGGCTTTGCAGCACCTCCATCATGAAGCCATCGCCGACCTGGCCCTGCCGGTGCAAATGGTTCAACAGGGTGTAGTGCCAGAACGTAGCCCAGCCCTCGTTCATCACCTTGGTCTGGGTCTGAGGATAGAAATACTGCGCCAGCTTGCGCACGATGCGCACCAGCTCGCGCTGCCAGGGTTGCAACACGGGCGAGAATTTCTCGATGAAATAAAGCAGGTTCTCCTGAGGCTCGGCCGGGAAGCGCTCCTGCGGCGCAGGCGCCAGCGGCACGGCGCCACGCGGCACCGTGCGCCACAGGTCGTTGTATTGCATCCGCGCGTGCTCCTCGCGCTCGGCCTGGCGCGCCGCCTCCTGGCGCAGGGACAGCGCCGGCGGGCGCTTGTAGCGGTCCACGCCATGCAGGCTGAGCGCGTGGCAAGCGTCAAGCACCGCCTCGACCGCCTCGATGCCATGGCGCGCCTCGCAATCCATCACATACTTGCGCGCGAACACCAGGTAATCCAGCACGCCGTCCGCGTCGGTCCACTGCCGGAACAGATAGTTGCCCTTGAAGAAGGAGTTATGCCCGTAGCAGGCATGCGCGATCACCAGCGCCTGCATGGGCAGGGTGTTTTCCTCCATGAGGTAGGAAATGCAGGGGTTGGAGTTGATCACGATCTCATAGGCCAGCCCCTGCATGCCCTTGCGATAGAACTGCTCATTGCGGATGAACTCCTTGCCATACGACCAATGCGGATAGCCCAGCGGCAGCCCCGCTGACGCATAGGCATCGAGCATCTGCTCCGAGGTGATGACCTCGATCTGATTGGGATAGGTATCCAGGCCATAGCCACGGGCTACGGCCGCGATCGCCTCGTCGTAGCGCTGCAGGGCCTCGAAGCTCCAGTCCGCGCCTGTGGGCAGGGCCGGCGTGCGTTCCAGCATGGCGGTGCTCATGCGGCCTCCTTCTTGAAGAGCTCATGGAAGACCGGATAGATCTCGCCGCGTTCGTGGATGCGGCGCATCACGAAATGGGGCGCCTGCTGCTCGGCATACTCGGCCCACAGGCTGCTCTTGCGCGCCTCGCTCGTCTCGGGCACTTCGATATAGGCAAAATAACGCGTTGCCGGCAACAGGCGCTCGGCCAGGAAGCGTGCGCTGCGCCCGGCGTCGGCGCCGAACGAATCGCCGTCGCTGGCCTGGGCGGCATACACGTTCCAGGCTGCGGGCGGATAGCGCGCCTGCACGATCTGATCCATCAGCTCCAGGGCCGAAAGGACGATGGTGCCGCCGCTCTTCGGATCGTGGAAGAAAGCCTGCTCGTCGACTTCCTCGGCGCTGTCCGTATGGCGGATGAACACCAGCTCCACGGTTTCATACTTGCGCGACAGAAAGAGATACAGCAGGGTGAAAAAGCGCTTGGCCAGGTCTTTCTTGCGCTCATCCATCGACCCGGACACATCCATGAGGCAGAACATCACCGCACGCGCCACCGGCGTAGCCTGCTCGACCCGATGGCGATAGCGCAGGTCCATCTCATCCAGGAAGGGCACTTGCGCGGCGCGGCGCTGCGCGGCCTGCCAGACCTCTAGCAAGGCAGCCAGCTCCTGCTCGTCGGCCTGCCTCGCCTGCGCCTGCCGCCATGCCTGCTCGGCCTCATCGGCCTCGCTGCGCGCATTCAGGCCCAGCGCCATGCGGCGCGCCAGCGAGGCCCTCAGGCTGCGGGCGATCGACAGCTGGCTGGGCGCACCGGTGGTGGTGTAGCCGGCGCGGCGCCAGTGCTTCTGCGACACGTCTCCCAGCTGCGTGCGGGCCAGCTGCGGCAGCTCCAGATCGTCGAAGAACAGCTTGAGGAACTCCTCGCGCGACAAACTGAAGGTGAAGGCATCGACGCTGTCTCCTTCGCCCGGCTGCGCTCCCCCCTCCCCCTGGCCGCCCTGGGGCCGGGCGATGGCGTCGCCCTTGACGAACTCGCGGTTGCCGGGATGCACGATCTCCCGGTCGCCGCCTTCGCCGAAGCGAAAGCGGGGCTCGGAGATATCACGCGCCGGCAGATTGATCTCGGCGCCCTGGTCCATGTCCGTGATCGAGCGTTCGCGCACGCTCTCCTGCACGGCCTTGCGTATCTGCTCCTTGTAGCGGCGCAGAAAACGTTCGCGATTCACGGCGCTCTTGTTGCGCCCGTTCAGGCGGCGATCGATGAACGTGTTCATGACGCCTCTCCTTCAGGATGACTTCCTCACGCGCAGATACCATTCGCACAGCAAGCGCACCTGCTTCTCGGTATAACCCTTGCCGACCATGCGATCCACAAAGCTCTGATGCTTGCGCTTGTCATCGGCGGAAGCCTTGGCATTGAACGAGATCACCGGCAGCAAATCCTCGGTGTTGGAGAACATCTTTTTCTCGATCACCTCGCGCAGCTTCTCGTAGCTGGTCCAGTCCGGGTTGCGTCCGCCGCTGTTGGCGCGCGCGCGCAGCACGAAATTGACGATCTCGTTGCGGAAGTCCTTGGGGTTGGCGATGCCGGCGGGCTTCTCGATCTTCTCCAGTTCGTCATTGAGCGCGGCGCGATCGAAACTCTCGCCGGTTTCGGGGTCGCGGAACTCCTCGTCCTGGATCCAGCAATCGGCGAAGGTCACATAGCGGTCGAAGATATTCTGGCCATACTCCGAGTACGACTCCAGATAGGCCGTCTGGATCTCCTTGCCGATGAACTCGGCATAGCGTGGCGCCAGATAGCCCTTGATGAACTCCAGGTAGCGCCGGCGCTGTTCGTCGGGGAAATCCTCGCGCGCGATGCGCTGCTCCAGCACATACATCAGGTGCACCGGGTTGGCGGCCACTTCGACCTGGTCATAGTTGAAGACGCTGGCCAGGATCTTGTAGGCGAAGCGGGTGGACACCCCCGTCATGCCCTCGTCGGTGCCGGCGTAGTCCTTGTACTCCTGCAGCGACTTGGCCTTGGGATCCACATCCTTCAGGGTTTCGCCGTCATACACGCGCAGCTTGGAGTACAGGCTGGAGTTCTCCGGCTCCTTCAGGCGCGAGAGCACCGAGAACTGCGCCATCATCTCCAGCGTGCCCGGTGCGCACGGCGCCTGCGCCAGCGAACTGTTGCGCAGCAGCTTCTCATAGATGCGCTGCTCTTCGCTGACCTGCAGGCAGTATGGCACCTTGACGATGTAGATGCGGTCCAGGAACGCTTCGTTGTGCTTGTTGTTGCGAAAGGTCTGCCACTCCGACTCGTTGGAGTGGGCCAGGATCACGCCATTGAAGGGAATGGCCGAAAAACCTTCGGTGCCCTTGAAGTTGCCTTCCTGCGTCGCGGTCAGCAAGGGGTGCAGCATCTTGATGGGCGCCTTGAACATCTCCACGAACTCCAGCAGCCCCTGGTTGGCCAGGCACAGCCCGCCGCTGTAGCTATAGGCGTCCGGATCGTCCTGCGAATAGCGATCGAGCTTGCGGATATCGACCTTGCCCACCAGCGATGAAATATCCTGGTTGTTCTCATCGCCCGGTTCGGTCTTGGCGATGGCCACCTGGCGCAGCACCGAGGGGTGCACCCGCAGCACGCGGAACTGCGTGACATCGCCGTCGAACTCTTTCAGGCGCTTGATCGCCCAGGGCGACATGATGCCGCTCAGATAGCGTGGCGCGATGCCGTACTCGGCCTGCAGGGTCTCGGCATAGCGGTCCGGCGCAAACAAGCCCAGTGGCGACTCGTTGATGGGCGACCCCTTCAGCGCATAGATGGGGTAGTCCTGCATCAAGGCCTTCAGGCGCTCGGCGATGGACGACTTGCCTCCCCCCACCGGCCCCAGCAGGTACAGGATCTGCTTGCGCTCCTCCAGACCCTGCGCGGCGTGCTTGAAGAAAGCGACGATCTGCTCGATCACCTCTTCCATGCCGTAGAACTCTTTGAACGCGGGATAGCGCCGGATCGTGCGGTTTGAAAACAGGCGCGACAGACGCGGATCGTTGCGTGTATCGATGAGTTCCGGCTCGCCGATGGCAGCGAGCATACGCTCGGCCGGACTGGCGTAGATCATCGGATCCTGACGGGCCAGTGACAGATACTCTTGCAGCGAGAGTTCGGTGTCCTGGTCGCGGGCGTACTGGGACTTGAAGCTATCGAGGATGCTATGCACGGCAAACCCTCCTACTTGGCCAGACGTGAAATGGATCCGCGGCGCGGAGCCAAAACTCAGGGGGTCCAGGTCATTGTGTGCCTGTCACTCCAGCCTCGCCAGTCCTAATTGCGCCGCCGGGGCCACCCCACTATGTAGTCGTCGCGCTTTCACCACACACAATAGACAGGGTACCGCGCTGCGTGGCGGTTGGATTGCGGAGTTTCCCCTACATGCTTTTCGATACCGTACGAAACGGCCGGCGCGCTGACGCCCAGCGCAAACGGCGCCCGGTGACACAAGCGCCGGGCTCAGGCTGCGCGCTGCGCCCGCAGATACTGGCTTGGCGGCATTCCGAGTACGCGCCGGAATACCGATGAGAATGCGCTCGGGCTGACATATCCCAGATCCAGCGCGATGCGCGTGATGGCCTGGCCGGCGCTCAGCCTCTCGATGGCCGCCAGCAGACACACCTGCTGACGCCATTGCGCAAAGCTCACCCCCGTCTGCTTGCGAAACTGCCGCGTGAAGGTACGTCGGCTCATGCCCGCCTCGGCGGCCATGCGGTCAAGCCCGAACGCCAGCGACGGCGCATCGAACAGACACCGGCAAGCCGCAGCCAGACGCGGCTCGGCCGGCAACGGCGCATGCAACGACAGACGCGGCATCACCGCGATCTCCGCCAGCAGCAGGCTCATCAGTTTGCCGGCGCGTCCCTCGAGTTCGTACAAGGCAGGCAGATCGATGGCTTCCTCCAGAAGATGCCGCAGCAGCGGCGACACGCCATGCACGCCGCAATCGGCCGGCAGCTGCTGCGCCCGCACCTCCTGCGGCGACACAAAGACGTTGAGCATGGTGACGTGGCCACGCATTGTCATCTCATGGGGGATGCCTGCCGGCACCCAGCAGGCACGTTGCGGCGGCACCAGCCACCGGCCCTGCGGCGTGGCCACACTGATCGTGCCCCGCGAGGCGAATGCGAACTGCCCGCGCCGATGCCGATGGACCGGGAACGAAGATCCGGCAACGTACTCATTCGCCGTCACGACCACACCGCGAGGAATATCTTCGAAAGGATCGACCAGGGTATTGCGCATGGCCCAAATTCTATAGCGATTGACCCGATGCCGAAGGCGGGCCCCGCCGGGGCGACCTACGATCTGCCCCATCGGCCTGCGCCGATCCCTCCCAAGACGGTCTCTCCTTCACTGCGGAATCATGATGTCCAACTCCTTTCATTGCGTGGGCAATGGCCCACACACCGCGCTGGTCCTGCACGGCTGGTTCGGCGACGCCCATGCCTTCGCGCCCATGGAACCCTGGCTGAACGGCAATGCCTTCCGTTATCTCTTCATGAACTACCGGGGTTATGGCGACCGCATGCACACGCCAGGCGCCTGCACCATCGACGAAATCGCCCACGATGCGCTGGCGCTGGCGGACGCACTCGATATCCATCGTTTCAGCCTCGTCGGCCATTCGATGGGCGGCATGGCAATCGAACGCATTGCCACCCTGGCGCCGGATCGGGTGCGGGCGCTGGTAGCCGTGGCGCCAGTCCCTTGCGGCGGCGTCCGATACGATGCACCGACCCGGCAGTTTCTCGAAGCCGCAGCCCGCGAGCCGGAATACCGCAAGGCCATCATCGATCGCAGCACCGGCATGCGCCTGCCCGACACCTGGGTCGCATGGAAGGCCGACTATTCGGCCGCCCATGCCTGCCCGGATGCCTTTGGCGCCTATCTGAGCGCCTGGGCCGACACCGACTTCAGCGATGCGATCACCGGCACTCACCCGGTGAAAGTTCTGGTGGGCGAACACGACCCCACCTTCACCGCGGCCCTGATGACGCGCACCTACCTGCGCCGCTATCCCCGGGCCTCGCTCGAGATCCTGAAAAACGCCGGCCACTATCCGATGAACGAGACGCCCCTCGCGCTGGTCAGCGCCATCGAATCCTTCCTGGCCGGCGAGGCCGGCTGAGCGCCCCCCTGGCAGAACAAAGCAAGACGGCGGCCCGCGGGCCGCCGTCTTGCCGACACTGACGCTGTCCGTGGTTCAGCCGGCCACGCCCGGCATCACGCCGGCACGCAGCATGCGCTCCACATAACGGGCAATCATATCGATCTCCAGGTTGACCTGATCGCCGGCCTGCAATTGACCCAGCGTGGTGACAGCCTGCGTATGCGGAATGACATTGATGCTGACGTCGCAGCCCTCGGCCGCGTCATCCACGCGATTGACCGTCAGGCTCACGCCATTGACGGTAATCGAACCTTTGTACGCCAGGAATCGCGCCAACGCCTGCGGCACGGCGATCACCAGCTCGCGCGACTCTCCCGCCGGCGCAAAGCGGCGCACCGTACCCAGCCCATCGACATGGCCCGACACCAGATGGCCGCCCAGCTTGTCGCCCAGGCCCAGCGATTTCTCCAGGTTGACCGGCGCGCCCTCGCGGTCCAGGCCAACCGTCAGGCGCAGGCTCTCGCGCGAGACATCGACCTCGAAGCCGCGCGGCGACAGGGCCACCACCGTCATGCAGGCGCCCTGCACCGCAATCGAGTCGCCGATGGCGACGTCGCTCATGTCCAGGTCGCCGGCATCGATATCCAGCTTGACGCCCGCCGCTTCCCCGCTCAGGGGCTGTACCTTGTCGATGCGGCCCACCGCCGCCACCAAACCCGTAAACATACGTTTCTCCTAAAGGGACGGCCGCGCCAGGGCCTGGCGGGTACTGTCCAACAGCGCCTGCCAGCGCACCGGGTCCCGGGCCAGCAAACGCACATCCCCGCCTACCGGCACCATGTCGGTAAACGCAAAGCGCCGCACGCCCTCCAGGCTGTGCAGCGCGGGCAGATTCAACATCCCCGCGGCATCGCCCAGCAGCACGGGCGCCAGATATACCAGCAGCGCATCGATGCAACCGGCCTCGAACAGCGCGCCCGACAGACCGGCGCCGGCTTCCACGTGAACCTCATTGCAATCCCGGGCAGCCAGCCAGCGCATCATCGCCGCCAGATCGACACGCTGTCCGCCGGCATCGGGCAGACAGATCACCTCGGCCTGACGCTCGGCCAGACGCGCCGTCCTGTCCGCATCCTTCACCGCCGTGAAGACCCAGGCCGGCCCATCGTCGAACAGGCGCGCCTGGGGCGACACGCGCAGCTGCGCATCGACCAGCGCCTTGCGCGGCTGGCGCGGCGTAGCCACCTCGCGCACGTTCAGCCTCGGGTCGTCGTGCAGCACAGTGCCGATGCCGGTCAGCACCACATCGGCCCGCGCTCGCCAGGCATGGCCGTCGGCCCGCGCCTGAGGGCCGGTGATCCACTGCGATGCGCCATTGTGCAGGGCGCTGCGACCATCGAGCGAGGCAGCCAGCTTGAGCCACGCCCAGGGGGTCCCGCGGCTCATGCGGGCCACGAAGCCGGCGTTCAGGGCCAGGGCCTCTTCTTCGCATACGCCTTGCGTGACGCGAATGCCGGCTGCGCGCAGACGCGCGCAGCCCTTGCCGGCCACGCTGGGATTGGGGTCGCCCAGCGCGACCACCACGCGCGCAGGCGCCGCGGCCACCAGCGCATCGGCGCAAGGCGGCGTGCGGCCGAAATGGCTGCAGGGTTCAAGCGTGACATAGACGGTGGCGCCCGCCAGCGCATGCCCGGCGGCCTGCGCGGCGCGCAGCGCCATGACCTCGGCATGCGGACCGCCCGGCGGCTGGGTGGCGCCCTCGCCCAGCACCTGGCCATCGCGCACGATCACGCAGCCGACCCGGGGGTTGGGCGAAGTGGTGTGGATCACGCCCTGCGCCAGCGCCAGGGCGCGACGCATCCATTCGACATCTTGGAAACTGGCTTCAGGCATGCCGGGAATTGTATCTGCAGCGCCCGCCGCGTTCAGGATCAGTCCTTGCGCAGCTTGGCGCTGGCCGGGCGGCGCGGGCCCTGCATCTCGCGGATCGCCTCGACGAACTCGCCGATATCCTCGAAACTTTTATAGACGGACGCAAAACGGACGTAGGCCACTTTATCCAGCCTGCGCAGCTCATTCATGACCAGCTCGCCGATCTGCTCGCTCGGCACCTCGCGCAGGCCACTGCCGAGCAGGGTTTCTTCGATGCGCGCCACCGCGCCATCCACCTCCTCGGTGCTTACCGGGCGCTTGCGCAATGCCAGCGTCAGGCTGCCGCGCAGTTTGCCCGTGTCGTACTCGCTGCGGCTGCCGTCACGCTTGACCACCGTGGGCATCGCCAGCTCGACGCGCTCATAGGTAGTGAAGCGTTTGTCACAGGCCAGGCAGCGCCTGCGGCGGCGTATGGTGTCACCCTCTTCGGAGACCCGGCTGTCGACCACCTGGGTGTCCGCATTGGCGCAAAATGGGCACTTCATGTCTATCCCCTGTGCCTGTTCATCGCCCCATTGTAATGACAGCGCCGATTCCGGCGCGCCTGCCATCGGCCAATGTTGCGGGCAGCGCACATAAAAACAGGGCGGGCCCCGCAGAGCCCGCCCTGAGACAGCCTTCAGTCGCTTACTTGGCGCTGTAGACGGGCAGACGCGAGGTCAGCTCGTTCACCTTGGCGCGCACGGCGGCGATGTTGGCTTCGTCGCGCGGATTCTCCAGCACGTCGGCAATCAGGTTGGCGGTCAGTTCGGCCTCGGCCTCCTTGAAGCCGCGCGTCGTCATGGCCGGGGTGCCCAGACGGATGCCGCTGGTCACGAAGGGCTTCTCCGGATCATTCGGAATGGCGTTCTTGTTGACCGTGATGTGGGCCTGGCCCAGCACGGCCTCGGCTTCCTTGCCGGTGATGCCCATGGCGCGCAGGTCGACCAGCATCACGTGGCTCTCGGTGCGGCCGGACACGATGCGCAGGCCACGCTTGACCAGCGTGTCGGCCATCACCTTGGCGTTCTTGACGACCTGAGCCGCGTACTCCTTGAACTCCGGCTCCAGGGCTTCCTTGAAGGCCACGGCCTTGGCGGCGATGACGTGCTCAAGGGGGCCGCCCTGAATGCCCGGGAAGATGGCCGAGTTGACCGCCTTCTCGAACTCGGCCTTCATCATGATGACGCCGCCGCGCGGACCGCGCAGCGACTTGTGCGTGGTCGAGGTGACGAAATCGGCGTGCGGCACCGGGTTGGGATACTGGCCACCGGCCACCAGGCCGGCGTAGTGGGCGATATCGACCATGAACAGCGCGCCGTTGTCGTGGGCGATACGGGCCATGCGCTCGAAATCGATGTGCAGGGAATAGGCCGAGGCGCCAGCGACGATCAGCTTGGGCTTGTGTTCCTTGGCCAGGGCTTCGACCTGCTCGTAGTCCAGGACTTCGTTGGCATCCAGGCCATAGGGAATGAAGTTGTACAGCTTGCCCGAAGCATTGACCGACGCGCCGTGCGTCAGGTGACCGCCTTCGGCCAGGCTCATGCCCAGCACGGTGTCGCCCGGCTTCAGGACGGCCATGTACACGCCCTGATTGGCCTGCGAACCGGAGTTGGGCTGCACGTTGGCGGCCTCGGCGCCGAACACCGCCTTCAGGCGGTCGATCGCGAGCTGCTCGATGATGTCGACGTATTCGCAACCACCGTAGTAACGCTTGCCGGGATAGCCCTCAGCGTACTTGTTGGTCAACTGCGTGCCTTGCGCCTGCATGACGGCGGGGCTGGCGTAGTTTTCGGAAGCGATCAGCTCGATGTGCTGTTCTTGACGGACATCTTCTTGCTGGATGGCGGCCCAAAGGTCGGGATCCACCTTGTCGAGGGTGAGCTTGCGGTCGAACATGAGGGAAGGTTCCTGAGACGGAAGAAGCAAAAGGAATGCCGCTAGTGTACCCTGAGCCGCCCCGGAGCCCGGGGCGGCGCATACGGTATCGGCCACAGAATTCGCGCTTTCTGTTGGCAAAAACCGCCAATGGGGTTCCATCAGGAAAATGGCTCATGTGAGCCATGAGCCAGCCTCATGGAGCAAAGGCTGGCCGGCGGCCCCTTGCGGAGCCGCCGTGGGCCGTCACGACACCGAGGTGGCGCCGATCTGGCGCGGCGCAAGCGCCGGGTTGAGCGTATAGATGCCGGTCACGCTGCTCTGGGCCAGCACATGACCCTGCATGGCGCGCAGCACGTCGGCGCCCGTGAACTTGCCCTGCACGTCCAGCTTGGCCACGTCCAGCGCATACAGCGTGAATACGTAACGGTGCACGAGCGCATCGTTCCAGGGCGGGCAAGGGCCGTCATAGCCGAAGTAGTCGCCGCTCATGTCGCGGTCGGCGGCAAACCATCCGGTGAAATCGTTCAGGCCCTGACGCTCGTCGTTCGGCGCCAGCGGCCCGCCTTTGCCGCGCGGCGTGATGCCGCTGGAATAGGCCCCTTCGTCGATCTCGCGGCGCTCGGCGGCGATATCGACCAGCACCCAGTGGAAGAAATCCACCCGGGGCAGCGAAGCCGGCACCTCGCGGCCATCCTGGTTGACGTCGTCAGGCTGGGAAGGCACATCGGGGTCATGGCAGAGCAGCGCAAAGGAACGGGTGCCCTCCGGAGCGTCGCTCCAGGAGAACTGGGGGTTGAAATTGTCCGCCAGCGCGACGCGCGACTGCGGGTCGATCCGGCCGAAGGCATAGCGCTCGGGAATCATCTCACCGTCTGCAAAGGACAAGCTCGCAAGTTTCATGGTCGTTCTCCTCAGGGAAAGCTGCGGCGCGCCACCGCGCCGTACCGTCATGCCGTCAAGTTAACACGCGCGAACTTGCGCTTGCCCACTTGCAAAATGTAAGAACCAGCCGCCAACTGCAACGAACGGTCCTCGATCTTGCTGCCATCCACCTTCACGCCACCCTGCTCGACAGCGCGCTGGGCTTCCGAGGCCGACGCGCACAGCCCGGCTTCGCGCAGCACGCGCAGCAAGCCCAGCGGCGCACCGGCCAACTGCACCTCGGGGATGTCGTCGGGCAGCGCGCCATCCCGGAAACGCGCCTCGAAGTTGGCCAGCGCCTGCTCGGCGTCGGCCTTGCTGTGAAAGCGCGTGATGATTTCCTGAGCGAGCATCACCTTGGCGTCACGCGGATTGCGACCGCCCTCGACCTCGGTCTTGAGCGCCTCGATGTCTTCCAGCGAGCGGAAGGACAGCAGCTCGAAATAGCGCCACATCAGCGTATCGGAAATCGACATCAGCTTGCCGAACATCGAATCCGGCGTCTCGGAAATGCCGATGTAGTTGCCCTTGGACTTGGACATTTTCTCGACACCGTCGGTGCCTACCAGCAGCGGCATGGTCAGAATGCACTGCGGCTCCTGGCCGTACTCCTTCTGCAGCTCGCGCCCGACCAGCAGGTTGAACTTCTGATCCGTGCCGCCCAGTTCGACATCCGACTTCAGGCAGACCGAGTCGTAGCCCTGCATCAGCGGGTACAGGAACTCGTGCACGGCGATCGACACGCCAGCCTTGAAACGCTTGGTGAAGTCTTCGCGCTCCATCATGCGCGCCACGGTGTAGCGCGAGGCCAGCTGGATCATGCCGCGCGCGCCGAGCTGGTCACACCATTCGGAGTTGTAGCGGATTTCCGTACGAGCCGGATCGAGCACCAGGCTGGCCTGGGCATAGTAGGTCTGCGCGTTGTGCTCGATCTGTTCGCGGGTGAGCGGCGGACGGGTCGAATTGCGTCCGCTGGGATCGCCGATGGTCGACGTGAAGTCGCCGATCAGGAAGATCACGTTGTGCCCCAGATCCTGCAGCTGGCGCATCTTGTTCAGCACGACCGTGTGGCCGAGGTGGATGTCCGGCGCGGTCGGATCCAGGCCGAGCTTGATGCGCAGAGGCACGCCGGTGGCGCGGCTGCGCGCCAGCTTGCGGGCGAACTCGGCCTCCACCAGCAGCTCATCGCAGCCGCGCCGGGCGATGCGCAAATCTGCTTCGACTTCAGGGGTAATAGGAAATTCGGCTTGCGACATGTGAGATAGGGCCCGAAAGACGGGAATTCAACGGAAAAAGGTGTAAAAACTGTAGAATTCGGTCGAAAATTCTAGCTGATTCCGCTAGGATACTCCCCTAATCATACGCAACCGTCATAATCGTGCCGGTTGTTGTCCCGCAAGCAATCTGTTACTCAATGTTTGTCCGCGATGCGCCGTCATGGCGCTCCCGTCGTTGGCCCACAGGCCACCGAGGAAAGCCGTGCGACAGCGCGCATCGCTCATTCGTTGCCAAGCCCCCTTAAGGTCTGTCCAATGCAAAGAGGCACAAACAGCCTGGTGCGTCGCCTGAGCCAGAAGCTCGCCGCCCGGCTCGCCCCGCCCGCCGACCCTTCCAAGCGTGGCGGCTCCCTCATCCGCCGCACCTTGCTAGTCTGCTCCCTGGGTCTGTTTGCCGGCGCCGCCGCGCTGGGCATGGTCCAACAGCCCGACCGCAGCGAACTCCCCCCCCTGCGCCTGGTCGACAGCGTCCTGCCCCTCCAGCAGGAGCAGATCCAGGTCAGCGCCAACGCCCCCGCTCCCTACATCAGCGAAACCCGTATCCGTTCGGGCGACACCCTGGCCAGCGTATTGCAGCGCCTGGACATCGATGACGGCAAGCTGCAAGGCTTTCTGACCCACGACCCGAGCGCGCGCAGCATCTACCGCCTCTATCCGGGGCGCGCCGTGCAAGCCGCCACCGACGACGAGGGCAAGCTGATCTGGCTGCGCTACATCCACACGCCGGGCAATGAGGTCGGCGGCCAGGTCGTCACCAAGCTGCTGCAGGTCACCGCCAAGGATGACGGCTACGAAGCCAAGGAAATCACCCAGGGCACCAACCTGCAGACCCGCGTGGCCGTGGGCACGATCCACTCCTCGCTGTTCGCCGCCACCGATGCCGCCGGCATCCCCGATTCGATCACGATGCAGATGGCCGACATCCTCGGCAGCAAGATCGACTTCCTGCGCGACCTGCGCCGCGGCGACGAATTCCGCGTGGTCTACGAAGTCCGCTCGCACGATGGCCGCTATGCCGGCGCCGGGCGCCTGCTGGCCGTGGAGTTCATCAACAACGGCAAGCCCCACAACGCCGTCTGGTTCAGCGCCGACAACAAGACCGGCAGCTACTACGATTTCGACGGCACCAGCCTGCGCGGCGCCTTCCTGCGCACAGCCCTGAAGTTCAGCCGCATCAGCTCCACCTTCGGCATGCGCATGCACCCGATCCACAAGACCTGGACCGGCCACAAGGGCGTGGACTACGCCGCACCGTCGGGCACGCCCATTCACAGCACGGCAGACGGCACGGTCGAGTTCGCCGGCTGGAAGAACGGCTACGGCAACGTCGTGATCGTCAAGCACTTCGGCAAATACTCCACCCTCTACGCCCACCAGAGCCGCATCCGACCCGGCCTGAAGCAAGGCGACAAGATCAGCCAGGGCGACCTGATCGGCTACGTCGGCGCCACCGGCTGGGCGACCGGCCCGCACCTGCATTACGAGTTCCGCATCAACAACCAGCCGGTCGATCCGCTGTCGGTCGATCTGCCGATCGCCCGCACCCTCGAACCGGCCGAAAAGCGTGCCTTCCTTCAGGCTGTG
Source organism: Bordetella trematum (assembly GCF_900078335.1). Taxonomy (GTDB): domain Bacteria; phylum Pseudomonadota; class Gammaproteobacteria; order Burkholderiales; family Burkholderiaceae_B; genus Bordetella; species Bordetella trematum. The sequence continues at coordinate 148,664 of NZ_FKBR01000033.1, read as the reverse complement.
GCGCCGCACAAGCGCCAGATCGAACTGCTGGCACAGCTGCAGCAGCAGAACAGCCCGCTCGAGGCGCAGGCCAAGGTCGCCACCCGCTGACCTGCCTGCCCTGCCAGCCCCATGACTCTCCCCCGACCCGGCCAGGACACGCTCCGGCCGGGAGACTGCTTCATCGGCCTGATGTCCGGCACCAGCATGGACGGCGTGGATGGCGTGCTGCTGCGCCTGTCCCCGCAGCAGCGACCCGAACTGCTGGCCAGCGCCACGCTGGACATGCCCGCCTCGCTGCGCGCCACCCTGATGGCGCTCAATGCCAGCGGCCCCGACGAACTGCATCGGGCCGCCCTGGCGGCCAATGCCCTGGCCGCGCTATACGCCGAAGTCTGCGAACGCCTGCTGGCCCAGGCCGGCCTGCCGCGCGAAGCGGTGCGGGCAATCGGCGCGCACGGCCAGACCGTGCGTCATCGCCCGGACCTGGGCTATACCTGCCAGCTCAATGCCCCCGCCGTGCTGGCCGAGGCCTGTGGCATCGACGTCGTGGCGGACTTCCGCAGCCGCGATGTCGCCGCCGGCGGGCAGGGCGCACCGCTGGTGCCGCCCTTTCACGCCGCCATGTTCGGCCAGGATGCCGCACGCGCAATCCTCAACCTGGGCGGCATCGGCAATGTCACCCTGCTGCAGCCCGGCCAGGCGCCGCGCGGTTTCGACACCGGGCCGGCCAATGTCCTGCTCGATGCCTGGTGCCAGGCGCACACCGGCCATCACTATGACGAAGACGGCAAATGGGCGGCCAGCGGGCGCGCCGATCCCGCCCTGCTGACCCATCTGCTGCAAGCCGAGCCCTGGTTTGCCCTGCCCGCTCCCAAATCCACAGGCCGCGATCTCTTCGGCCTGACCTGGCTGACGGGCCACCTGGCGAGCTATGGCCGGGCGCTTGCGCCCGCTGATGTGCAGGCCACGCTGCTGGATCTGACGGCCCACAGCGTAGCCCGCGCCATCGCCGGCGCCCCGCTCGACGACGTGCTGGTCTGCGGCGGCGGTGCGCGCAACCCGGCCCTGATGGCGGCCCTGGCGCGCGCCCTGCCCTGCCCTGTTGCCACCACCGACAGCGCCGGCGTGCCGGCCCAGTGGATGGAGGCCATGGCCGTTGCCTGGCTGGCCCAGGCCTGCGTCAGCCGCCAGCCGGCCAGCTCCCCGGAAGTCACCGGCGCGCGCGGCCCGCGCATCCTCGGCGCGCTCTACCCCGGCCACTGATGCCCCAATGCAAAAGCCCCCGGCATGCTCGCCGGGGGCTTTTGCATTGGGGCGGGCTGGCGGCTTGCGCCAACCCGGCGCCTCAGACGGAGAACGACGAACCGCAGCCGCAGGTGGTCGAGGCGTTGGGGTTGCGGATGACGAACTGGGCGCCTTCGAGGTCTTCCTTGTAGTCGATCTCGGCACCGACCAGATACTGGAAGCTCATCGGATCGACCAGCAGTTGCACGCCTTCCTTGTCGAGGACGGTATCGTCATCGTTGACGACTTCATCAAAGGTAAAGCCGTACTGGAAGCCCGAACAGCCGCCGCCCTGCACGAAGACGCGCAGCTTGAGCTCGGGGTTGCCCTCTTCAAGCAGCAGATCCTTGACCTTGGCGGCCGCCGAGTCGGTGAAGACCAGCGCAGGCGGCGGCGCCTGCAGATCCACGGTTTCGGTTACAGCATTCATTGTTCACACTCCTGGCCGGGAAGGCCACATTCCAATGGCGGCAGCCTGCCGCCCGATGGGATCACTATAGCGCAGCCGGGCCGCGCCTCAAAATTCCAGCCGCACTTCGCGCGTGGCGCGAACGTTGCTGCCTTCCAGCACTGAAATGGTGACGCTCTCGGGGACGAACCCCTCGGGTAGCGCCAGCACCCCCTGACTGCGCTGGAAATGGTCGAAATGCACTGCCAGCAGGTTGCCGCCATTGCCATTGCTGCCGTTGGCCGGGTCGGCCGGGGCGGCAGCCGGCGTCGCCGCCTCGACCGCGCCGCCAGCGGCGGCCGGCAGCACCGCGCCGGGAGCGGCCGACTCTTCGGTCTTGACGCGCTGGGGTTGCAGCTCGACGCTGACCGTCTGGCCTTGCTGAATGCCATTGGCAACGAAGCGCAGCTCGCCGCTGAAAGGGCTTTCGCTGCGTCCGCTGCGCATCATCAACACCCGATAACGCAGGTCGTTGCCCACCCGGGCAAACTCGGCGCCTCGAATATCGATGGCGCCCGCCGGTCCGGGCGGCAAGAGTTGTTCGTAAAAGGCGAGCTGGTCGCGCACCCGCCCCAGCTCGGCCTGCGAGGCGCGCAATTGCGCCTCCAGTTCCTCGCGCGCCGCACGCTCGACCACCACCTCGCCATCGGCGGAGACCAGCTGGGTGCGCAGATAACGCAGCTCGGTGTCGCGCTGGCGCAGCGCCGCCTCCTGCGCCTGGACCTGTTCCGGGGTCAGCATGACCTTGTCACCGGAATCAGACCTGGCGTAGTGATAGCCCCCCGCCGCCGCGGCGCCCAGCAGCAATACGATCAGCACCAGTCGGGTGGCACGACGCCACCCGCTTTCGCGGGTGGAAGGAGGCGCAACGGCAGCAGGGTCGTTCAAAGGCGGCTCAAGGCAGGATGGCGACCTGATCCAGGCCGGTGGTTTCATGCAGCCCGAACATCAGGTTCATGTTCTGCACCGCCTGGCCCGCCGCCCCCTTGACCAGGTTGTCCTGGATCACGAGGATGACCAGCTGGTCGCCGCCGCCGGGACGCTGCACCGAGATGCGCAGATTGTTGGAGGCTCGCACCGAACGCGTCTCGGGCAGGCTGCCGGCCGGCATGACGTCGATGAAGGGCTCATCGGCGTAACGGGCTTCAAAGAGCGCCTGGAAGTCCGTGTCGCGGGCCTCGGGCAGGATGCGTACATACAGCGTCGAGAACATGCCACGGATCATGGGCACCAGATGCGGCACGAAAGTCAGGCCCACCTTCTCGCCCGACAGCTTTTCGAGCTGCTCGACGATTTCCGGATGATGGCGGTGACCCGCCACGCCGTAGGCCTTGAAATTGTCACCTGCCTCGGCGAACAGCGAAGCCACCTCCGCCTTGCGCCCCGCCCCCGAGACGCCGGACTTGCAGTCGGCGATCACGTGCTGGGCATCGATCAGGCGCTTGCCGCCTTCGAGCAGCGGCGCCAGGCCCAGGATCACGGTAGTGGGATAGCAGCCCGGATTGCCGATCACCTTGGCCGCCGAAATGGCCTGGCGGTTCAGTTCGACCAGGCCATAGGCAGATTGGTCAGCCAGGATGTCCGGGCAGGAATGCGGCATCTTGTACCAGCGCTCGAACATGGCCGTGTCCTGCAGGCGGAAATCGGCCGCCAGATCGATCACGCGGGTGCCGGCAGCCAGCAACTCCTGGGCCTGCGCCATGGCGACACCGTGCGGGGTGGCGAAAAACACCACGTCGCAATCGGTCAGCGTGGCCTTTTCCGGGGCGGAAAATGCCAGTTTCACGCGGCCGCGCAGGTTGGGGTACATGTCGGCCACGGGCAGGCCGTCTTCCTTGCGCGAGGTGATGGCAGTCAGCTCGACGCCGGGGTGCTGCGACAACAGGCGCAGCAACTCGACGCCGGTGTATCCGGTGCCGCCGACGATGCCGACCTTGATGCGGGAATTGCTTGCTTGAGCCATGGTTGCTGATTCCTGGGGGAGAGACACGCTTTTGCGATTGTATCGCTGGCGAAACAGGCGCAGGGCTGACGCAGCGTCTCCAGGAAATCAGACCAAGATCCCTGGCGCAGGTTCCCCGCCGCCAAAGCAAAAAGGCCGCTTGCGCGGCCTTTCTGCATGAAGCGATTAACGCTTGCTGAACTGCTTCCGGCGGCGCGCCTTGCGCAGACCGACCTTCTTACGTTCAACTTCGCGGGCATCGCGGGTCACGAAGCCGGCTTGCGACAGCGCCGACTTGAGCGTCGCGTCGTAGTCGATCAGAGCACGGGTGATACCGTGACGGATCGCGCCAGCCTGGCCGGTTTCACCGCCGCCGTGCACGTTGACCTTGATGTCGAAGGCTTCCAGCATGCCGGTCAGAGCCAGCGGCTGGCGCACGATCATGCGGCCGGTTTCACGAGCGAAGAACTCGTCGACGGGCTTGCCGTTGACGGTGATCTTGCCAGCACCCTTCTTGATGAACACACGCGCCACCGAGGTTTTGCGACGGCCGGTTCCGTAGTTCCAGTTACCGATCATGGCGTTTCCTTAGATATCCAGCGGCTTGGGCTGCTGAGCGGTGTGCGGATGCTCGGCACCAGCGTACACCTTGAGTTTCTTGATCATGGCGTAGCCCAGCGGACCCTTGGGCAGCATGCCCTTGACGGCCTTCTGGATTGCACGACCAGGAAAACGCTCTTGCAGTTTCTCGAAGTTCGTTTCACGGATACCACCCGGGTAGGTGGTGTGGCGGAAGTACTTCTTGTCTTGCGCCTTGTTTCCGGTGACAACGATATCAGCAGCGTTGATGATGACGATGTAATCGCCGGTATCAACGTGCGGCGTGAATTCGGGTTTGTGCTTGCCACGCAGACGGCGTGCGACTTCGCTGGCCACACGACCGAGGACCTTGCCCTTGGCGTCGATCACAAACCAGTCACGCTTGACTTCATGCGGCTTGGCCACAAAGGTCTTCATGATGGTTCCTAAAAATAAAAAGTTTGCCCGCCAAAAAAACTTGGCCGGGGCGCTTTTCCGTCAGATATCGGCCCGCGCCTAAGCGTTATTACCCGCCCGTGCGCAAGCGCCAAATAAAGGAAAAGCTCGCCATTCTAGCACGACTGCTCAAATATTGTGCAAGTCCCGGAACCAGCTCCCCTTGCCTAGGAGGTGAAATATGGGGACGCACAAACAGGATCACGGCCTGCGATTGGCCAGCACCGTGCTCAGGGCCTGCCCATAAGCGCCTTCGCCGACACGCCACCAGGGCAGCGCCGCATCGCGAAAGCCCATGTAGCTTTCATGCAGGGCCTTGAACTGGGGGCTCTGCTCCGAAAGCCCCTGATAAACCTGGGCCGCCGCAGCGAAAGCGGCGTCCACCACGGCCCGGGGAAAGGCCCGCAATTCGGCGCCCTCGGCGACCAGCCGGCGCAACGCCGCCGGATTGCGGGACTCGTAGCGCGCGGTCATCGCCACGTGGGCGCTGCGGCTGGCAGCCTCGATGATGGCCTGATAGGCCCGCGGCAGACCGTGCCAGGCGCCCTCGTTCAGATAGAGCGAAACCTGGGTGCCACCCGTCCACCAGCCCGGAAAATAGCAGTAGCGGGCCATCTGATGCATGCCCTGCGCCTCGTCATCGGTCGGGCCGGCGGACTCGGCCGCCTCCAGGGCGCCGCTGCCCAACGCGGACAGGAGTTCGTCGCCCGCCAATGCCTGCGGCACCGCGCCCAGGCGCGCCAGCACCTGGCCGGCCAACCCTGCCGCGCCCATCCTGAGGCCCTTGAAATCCGCCACCGTCTTGATTTCCTTGCGGTACCAGCCCCCCAGCTGCACGCCGGTATTGCCCATCGGCAGATTGACGATCCCGAAGGGTTTGAACATCGCACGCGTGAGCGACAGGCCGTCGGCGTCGAACATCCAGGCGTTCATCTGCGCAGCCGTCAACCCAAAAGGCACGGCCGCATCGAAACAGAAGGCCGGATCCTTGTCATGGTAGTAGTACGACACGGTATGGCCGCAGTCAACGACATGGCTGGACACGGCATCAAAGACCTGCAACGCCGGCGCGATTTCGCCGGCGGAAAAGGGGCGGATGAGGAACCTGCCGTTGCTCGCCTCGCTGACGTATCTGCAAAAGCGCTCGCCGGTGCCGAACAACGTCTCCAGATGACGCGGGAAACTGGAAGCCATGCGCCATTCGAGAGCCGGCATCTCCTGCGCGACCACAGGGGCGGCGACCGTCGCGCCGCCGGCGATGGCGCCCAGGCCGGCTTGCTTCAAAAATGAACGGCGTTGCATCCAGGACCTCCTTTTCTACCCACTCAGGCCAGCACCCGAAGGCCTGACGCGAGGGATAGTACACGCGCCAGTCAATGGGTGTGGCGTGGCCGAGGTCCTCAGCGATGGAGGCATCGCCGTGTTTCACAGCATGGGGCAACCGCCTTCGCAGAGCCATTGGTTCAACCGCGACAGCTCGCCGCAATGATCCCTTGTACGCATCAGGCCGTCACAGACGGATCATCGGCGTAGCAGATCAGGTCCCACAGGCCGCTGCCATGCTGTCGCAAGCGCAAACGCTCGCGTCCGAGGCCCTGCAAGAACTCGCAGACTTCCAGCACATCCTTGGGGTAGTGATACACCGCCGCGGCAACCCTGCACTCCGGCCGGCTGACGTGGCCGACCGCCCCCTGAAGCACCGACCGCTCGCCCCCCTCGACATCGATTTTCAGGAGCGTGACGGGATCGGGCACCAGCGTATCCAGGGTCAGGCAGGGCACCGCCTGGATATGCGCGGCATTGGCCTGGCGCCAGGCGTCTTCCGGCCCTCCGGACACCACGCGGGACGCATCCGGCACCACCGGATCGGTATAGAAGTCGACGGTACCGCCGTCGCGCTCGCGGGCAAACGCCCGGCACGCTCGCAGGGGCAGGAAAAACCGTAGCTGTTTCAGGCGCACGAAGTCCGTCGCATTGGGCTCCAATCCCCAGAACCGTGACTGCTCCAGGTTGTCGACCAGGCTGGCCAGCCTGAGCAGTTCGGCGCCTTCGGTAGCCCCTACATCGACATAGATTTCATGCGCACGCGGTAAGAAAGAGTCATCCTCGTTGATCCCATTGAAATACATATGGGCCAATGGAGCCGCCTCCTTCTGCAGTATGTGGCGGTCCAGACTTGCCAACGCCGCCAGCCGCGCGCGCATGGCGCGCTGGGAACTCACGTCCATGCCCTCCACCAAGGCTAGATAGCGCGGCAACTGGGTCAGCGTGATGTCGCGTTCTTCCGCCAGGGGGGTATAGACCACGGGCAGATTGCGCTCGGTCAGATAGGCCACATAATCGAAGGTCCAGGCGCGGAATCGATGCAGCAGAATCTGCTCTTCCGGCGTTGCGCAGAACGTAAGCATGCCTATCCGGCCGCCGCTGCGCATCTGCCTTTGCAGCACCTCGGGCATAGGCAGATACTCGCCGTGCCCGGGCCACTGCGCATTGGCCTCCCCGACAGCGCTTGAAGACGCGCCCAAGGAGCAATACCCCAGGAAGCGGGGGTCATCGCGATAGCTGGCGCCCAGAAGCCTATGATGTCCGCGGGTCATCACGCTGGCGTTGGCATGCGCAAAGACATAGAACCCTTCGAGCTGACGAATAAAACGCAGCTTTTCCTCGCCTTGCGCATGCAGGGCGGACCAATCCAGTTCCGGCATTTGGGGAAACCTTATGAAGAGACGCCACCAATAGTTACAGGGCGCGACCCTTAGTAATATGTTTTTTTGCGCGAACGCCGGTCTGTCGGATCCATCTCCATCAGCTGAAGGAGAACCCTCCAAAAAAAATCCGCTGGGGCCTACCCCTGCGGATCAGTTGAAATAAGACGAAGGCCGAACTCGGACGCTGGCTATGCGCCCCCAGGTCCTCGATCCTAGGCCTCGCCCCCGCCGTCGGCATAGAGCACCAGCCCCCGTAGAGACCCGTCATGTTGACGCAGCCGCAAGCGTCTCCCGCCCAACGCGGCGAAGAAATCGCAGAGTTCGAAGACATCCTGGGGATAGCGGTCGGCGCTGATGCAGACCCGGCACTGGGGCCGCGCCACATGGCGCTGCGCGCCGCGCAGCACGGCCATCTCGCCGCCGCCCCCGGTATCGACCTTCAGAAGCGTCAGAGGCGTATCGATGAGGGTATCCAGGCGCACCTGCTCAACCCGATCGATGTGACTGGCCCGCTCCCCGCTCCAGGCGGCCTCGTCGTCCGGCGCAACGAAATGGGAACCGGCCGGATTGAGCGGGTCGGAGAAAAAACCGATCGTCTCGCTGTCCCTGTCGGAGGCAGCCATACGATAGGCCTCCAGAGGCAGGAAAAAAGGCAATTGCTTCAGCACTCCGAAGTCGAGGGCATCGGGCTCCAGCGCCCATAGCCGGGAGCGTTCCAGTTCGCCCACCAGGCCGGCAAGCTTGAGCACGTCCTGACCGCGTCGCGCGCCGACGTCAGCATAGACTTCACGCTGCCGGGGAATGAAAGAGTCGTCTGGATTGACCGGATTGAAGTAACGGTGCACGGCCGGCGTGATGCTGCGCAGCAGCGCGTGCCGGTCCAGCGCAAGATAGGCGCTCACACGGGCGCGCAAAACCCGGCGCGAGGCCGCGTCGAGCGTCTCGGCCAGGGCCAGAAAACGCGCCAGGTAGGCAAGCACGTATTCGCGCTCCTGGAACAGGGAAACACAGGTATGGGCTTCGTCTCGCGCGGCCAGCCAGACGAGGTAATCCACGCAAAGCCCCTGCAGAGGCCTCAGCAGCGCCTCCTCTTCGAGCGTGCCGTTGAGGGTCACCACGCCGATGCGTCCGGGCGCGGCCGATTGGGTACGCAGCACGTCCAGCAAGGAAAACTGCTGCTCCGACTCGGGCCACCCGGGATTTACGCGCGCCGGGCCGGCGGGCGGCGCACCGATGACGCAATACCCCATGAAGGCCGGATCGGCCCGCAGCCGCGCTCCGAAGCGGCGATGCAGCGCACGCGTGGCCGCAGCGGGGTTGCGCTGCGTGAACACATAAAAACCGTCCAACTGCTCGAAAAACGCCAAGCGCTCGTTGCCCTGACGCTGCAAGGCGGCCCAATCCTGCCGTGGCATAGCAAGCCCTCCATGACGGACGCCGCCACCCGGGCCGGAACTGGCCTGGGCCGCTGTGCGCCCTGTCACAAGGGTGGGCTTGCCACATCCACACCGTCTAGCAGGCGCGTCCCCGGACTGCGCCAGGATTGTCCGAGGCAGGATCTGCCGCTGGCGAGCCCGCCCTCAGACGCCGGCGATGGACATCTGCTCGATCAGGATGGAACCGGAGGTCTTGGAGCCGCGGCAAAGCGAGTCCGCTCCCACGGCGACGATCTGGCGGAACATATCGGCCAGGTTGCCGGCGATGGTGATTTCCTCGACCGCATGCTGGATTTCGCCATTCTCGACCCAGTACCCGAAGGCGCCGCGCGAATAGTCGCCCGTCAGGTAGTTCACGCCCTGGCCGATCAGTTCGGTGACCAGCAGGCCGGTGCCCAGCTTCTTGAGCATGGCGCGGAAGTCGTCCTGCGGGCGGGTCAGCCGCGAAGTCAGGGCCAGGTTGTGCGAGCCCCCGGCATTGCCGGTGGTCACCATGCCCAGCTTGCGCGCGGTATACGACGACAGGAAATAGCCTTGCAGGGTGCCGCCGCTGACGACATCGCGCGCCTCGGTGCGGACCCCTTCGTCGTCGAAGGCCGACGAGCCCATGGCCCCCGGGATATGGGGATCTTCGCGCACATCGATGTGGTCGGCGAAGACCGGTTTGCCCAGCGCATCGACCAGGAAGCTGGCCTTGCGGTAGAGCGCCCCGCCGCTGACGGCCTGGGTAAAGGCGCCCAGCAAACCCAGCGCCAGCGGCGCCTCGAAGAGCACCGGCGCGCGCACCGTGCGCAGACGGCGCGCCGACAGACGGGCCAGGCTGCGCTCGGCCGCATAGCGCCCGACCGCCTCGGGCGACGCCAGACGCAGGGGGTTGCGGTCGGAGGTGTACCAGTAGTCGCGCTGCATGCGCTCGCCACGCCCGGCAATCGGCGCCACCGACAGGCCGTGGCGGCTGTAGGCGTAGCCGCCCAGGAAGCCCCGCGTATTGCCCATGACGAACTGCCCTTCATAGGTATTGACGCCCGCCCCTTCGGTGTTGGTGATCTGGGGCGATACGGCGCGCGCCGCGCTTTCGGCGCGCAGGGCCATTTCGGCGGCCTGCTCGGTGCCGATGGCCCACGGATGGTGCAGCCCCATGTCGGGCTGGGCGGTGGCGAGCTTGTCGGCGTCAGGCAGGCCGGCCGCCGCATCGGCCGCCGTGTGGCGGGCGATATGCCAGGCGGCCTCGACCGTCTGGCGCAGCGCCGCCTCGGAAAAATCGGAGGTCGAGGCCGAACCCCGGCTCTGGCCGGCATAGACGGTCAGGTCAAGTGAGCGGTCGCGGGTCTGTTCGACGGTCTCGATGTCCCCCTTGCGCACGGACACCGACAGGCCCAGGCTTTCGGAGACTTCGGCCACGGCGTCGCTGGCGCCCGCCTGGCGCGCATAGGCCAGGACTTGCTCGACGAGTTCGGAAAAACGCGCGTGATTCGCGGCGATCGGCAGGGAGGAGGAGGTAGTGACCATTGCTGTCCAATTTGCGGAGACGGTTATCATAGCCAAGTCCGTCTTTTTGCAGTGTTCCATGAGCCTTCCCGATACCGAAATGTCCGCCGGCGACGACTTCGACGACAACGGCTACGACCGTCCCAGCAAATCCCAGATCAAGCGCGAAATGCACGCGCTCCTGGACCTGGGCAAGCAGCTGGTCGAACTGTCGCCCGAGCGCCTGCGCCAACTGCCCCTCGAAGAGCGCCTCTACGAGGCCATCCGCGATGCCCAACGCACCACGGCCCGCGAAGGCCGGCGGCGCCAGATCCACTTTGTGGGCAAGCTCATGCGCGACGCGCCCGCCGACGACATCCGGCGCCAGCTCGACATCTGGGAAAACGGCTCACGCGAAGAAACGGCCGCCATGCACCGTCTCGAGAGCCTGCGCGAACGCCTGCTCGACGATGACGCAGCCCTCACCGAACTGCTGACCCGCCATCCGGCCGCCGACGCCCAGCATCTGCGCGCCGTGATCCGCGCCGCACGCAAGGAAGCCCAGGCCAACGCCACGCTCAATCCGGGCCAGGAGCCGCAGCGCAAACAGTACCGGGCCCTGTTCCAGGCCCTCAAGACCCTCACGAGCTGACCCCCCATGACCCAGAACCTGCTCGACTGCATCGAAGTCGAAACCGCTCCCAACCCCACCCATGCCGTGATCTGGCTGCATGGCCTGGGCGCCGACGGCAATGATTTCGTGCCGATCGTCCCCGAGCTGGGCCTGCGCACGCCCGTGCGCTTCGTATTCCCGAATGCCCCGGTCGCGCCGGTGACCATCAACGGCGGCATGGCCATGCGCTCGTGGTACGACATTCTGGTGATGGATCTGGTGCGCCAGGAAGACGCCAACGGCATCCGCGCCTCGGAGAGCGCCATCCGCGCCCTGATCGCACGCGAGAACGCCCGCGGCATCCCGACCTCGCGCATCGTGCTGGCCGGTTTCTCGCAGGGCTGCGCCATGACGCTGCACACCGGCTTGCGCCTGCCCGAGACCCTGGCCGGCATGGTCGGGCTGTCGGGCTACCTGCCGCTGATCGACAGCGCTGCCGACGAGCGCCATCCCGCCAACGCCAACACACCGATCTTCCTGGCCCATGGCCTGTATGACCCGGTGGTGGCGCTGGCGCGCGCCGAAGCCTCGCGCGCCACGCTGGAGACGCTCGGCTACGCCGTGCAATGGCACACCTACCCGATGCCGCACTCGGTGTGCCTGCCCGAAGTGGCCGACATCGGCGCCTTCCTGCGCGACGTGCTGCGCTAAGCCCCCGCTGCGGCCGGCTCGTCGTCGGGGTCGGGCCGCAACGTCAGCCAGACGCGCCGCATGGAGGGATCCTCGGGGTCGGCGTCATTGGTGAACCCCAGCCGCGTCATCAGGGTCAGCATGGGCCGGTTCGACGACAGCACCAGCCCGTCGATGTACTCCAGCCCCTGCTCGCGCGCCGCCTCGATCAGGGCACTCATCAGTTGCCCGCCCAGGCGGCGGCGCTGCCAGTCATCGCCGATCACCAGGGCATACTCGGCCCCTCTGCCATCCGGGTTGCGCAGATAGTGCGCGAACCCGATGATCACCTCGCGCGGATGCCCCCGGTTGGCCGGATTGGGCACCTGGGTCGCCGCCACCAGGGCCAGCTCGCGGTGGTAGTCCACCTGGGTATAGCGGGCCACCATCCGCGGCGTCAGCTCGCGCATCATCGACACAAAGCGCATATAACGCGAGCGCTCGGACAGGCCCCGGATGAACTCCTGCAGCGGCTCGCCATCTTCGGGACGGATCGGGCGGATCACCCAGGGCGTGCCATCATCGAAACGACGCACCTGCACCAGGCGGGACGGATAGGGGTGAATCGCCATGTGGCGGTAGCCCGAGAGCTGGGGCGCGCCACAGGCGGGTGCGGCGGTCAGCGTCATGCGCAGGCCCGCGGCGCGCAGCTGTGACTCGCCCGCATACAGCGGGTCGATATCGAGCGACTCGATATCCGGCACCTCCGAGACCAGTTCCGAGACCTGCACCAGGGCATGCTGCAGCGCGTCGGTGGCAGCCACGCTCAGTTGCGGGGCAAGCACATTGCGCCATACGCGGCTGCGCTCCAGCAACTGGCGCGCCAGGAAAGTATTGAGCGGCGGCAGATCCATGCCCCGCCCCGGGCCGGACAGCACGGCATCGGGACCGCCCGCGCCAAAGCGCAGCACGGGACCGAAGCGCGCGTCGGTGCGCACCCGGATGGCCATGGGGCGCGACTCGGGCTCCAGCGGCCGGATCACCAGCGGATCGGCACGCAGCGGCACATGGAAGGCATCCAGCAGGCTGCGGCACTGGGCCGTGCTCAATTCGCGCTGTCCCTGGGCGCGCGCCTCGGCGATCACAGCCCGCGCGCCCTCCATATCCGGCAGCCGCCCTGGCGGCTCCGGCGGCTGGGTCTGCAGCAGCAACTGCTGGTTGTAGTGGTGGGTGGCCAGCACGCCGAAGGCGTCGGCCGCCGACTCTGGCGTGCGAAAAGCCGGCGTGCCGGCGTCATCGAGCATGCGCCGCAACGGCCGCATGCCGGCATCGCCCATGAAACAGCTCACCACGGGCTTGCGCGCCTTGGGCGCGATCTGGGCCAGCTGGCGTGCCACCGCGGGCATGTCGGCCAGCGCATCGGGCGCCAGCAGTACCAGCACGCCGTCCACGCCGTTGTCGCCGATCAGCGTGTCGAGCACCTGCTGCAGACGCTCGGGCGTGAGCGGCGTATAGGTGATGACAGGGTTGTCGCTGCGGGCGTCCGGCTCCAGGGCGGCGGCCAGCTCGCGCTGCGTGGCGGGCGAAAGCTCGGCGCGCAACACAGCCGCCTCCGGCCCGATCAGATCCATGGCCAGCTCGGGCGGGCCGCTGCCGTTGGACAGCAGCGCCACGCGGCGCCCCCGCGGGCGTCTTGCATAGCCCAGCACCTTGACGGCCGAGAACAGCTGCACGAAATAGCGTACCCGCACGGCGCCGGCCCGGCGCAGCGCCGCATCCAGCACGGCATCGGCCGCGCCCGGCTCATTGCGCCCGGCCTTGAGCACGATGACGGGTTTGACGCTGGCCGCCGCGCGCAGGGCGCTCATGAATTCGCGCGCAGCGCCAATATGATCGAGATACAGCACGATGCTGTCGGTGCGCGGATCGCTGGCAAGATAGTCCAGCACTTCCGACAGCCCGACATCGGCCTCATCGCCCAGCGATACCGCCAGCGAAAACCCGATATGCACATCATCGGCCCAGTCCATGACCGCCGCCATGATGGAGCGCGACTGCGCCACCAGCGCCACGCGCCCGGCACGCGCCAGCGTCGGATGCTGGCTGAGATTCAAGCCCGCGTGGGGCCGCTGCGCGCCGAAAGAGCGCGGCCCCAGCACCTGACAGTGATGCTCTTGTGACCAGGCCTGCACCAGCGCCATGGTGCCGCGCGGATAGGGGTCCGGCAGGGCATGCGGCAGCAGGATGAGCGCGCGCGGGGCCAGGGCGGCCAGGCGGCGCAAGGTTTCGGGCAGCACCGCCGGCGACACGCAGACCAGCGCCAGGTCCGGGCGCTCGCCATCGGCCAGCCCGTTGCAGCGTTCCGGCAGCCCGGGGGCCTCGCCCTCGGGGCAATCCACCAGGGTGCTGCGGGCGCGCAAGGCGGCCGGCAACACCGGGGCGGCGGGCAGGCTGTGATCGGCAATGATCAGCAACGAGCGGGGCTCGAAGAGTGGCGCAAGCACATGTCTAAGCATCGTGGACCGTCACTAATCTAAAATGCACTCATCGTAACAATACAACCTGGGCTTCTTCCACGGTGAATGGCGTGCCTGGCGCGCCGCTTTTCTTTTATGGACAGACGCCGCGGCCAACGCGGCGCGCAATCGGCATATGACATCCTCAAAACCTGTTCGCACCCGCTTCGCCCCCTCCCCCACGGGTTTCCTGCACCTGGGCGGGGCGCGCACCGCGCTGTTCTCGTGGGCCTTCGCCCGCCATCACCAGGGCGTGTTCGTGCTGCGCGTCGAGGATACCGACGTGGAACGCTCCAGCGATGCCGCCGTGCAGGCCATCCTCGACAGCATGGATTGGCTGGGCATGCAGCCCGACGAGGGGCCTTTCTACCAGATGAAGCGCCTGGACCGCTACGCCGAGGTACTGCAAGGCATGCTGGCCGCCGGCACCGCCTATCACTGCTACAGCACCCCCGAAGAAGTCGAGGCCATGCGCGAAGCCGCCCGTGCCGCCGGCCGCAAGCCGCGCTACGACGGCACCTGGCGCCCCGAACCGGGCAAGACGCTGCCGGCCATTCCCGAAGGCCGCAAGCCGGTCATCCGCTTCAAGAACCCGCAGCTTGGCGTGACTTCCTGGGAAGACATGGTCAAGGGCCGCATCACTTTCGACAATGAAGAGCTGGACGATCTGATCATCGCGCGCCCGGACGGCACCCCGACGTATAACTTCTGCGTGGTGGTCGATGACTGGGACATGGGCATCACCCATGTGATCCGCGGCGACGACCACGTCAACAATACGCCGCGCCAGATCAACATCCTGCAGGCGCTGGGCGCAGACGTGCCGCAGTACGGCCACGTACCCATGATCCTGGGCCCGGACGGCCAGAAACTGTCCAAGCGCCACGGCGCCGTCAACGTGATGGAATACGACGCCCAGGGCTATCTGCCCGAAGCCATGGTGAACTATCTGGCGCGCCTGGGCTGGAGCCACGGCGACGCGGAACTGTTCAGCCGCGACGAGTTCGTCGCCTGGTTCGACACCCGCAACCTGTCGCGTTCGGCCTCGCAATGGGATCCGAAGAAGCTGAACTGGGTCAACGCCCATTACATCAAGGCGCTCGACGCCGAGACGCTCGCCAGCCGCGTCGCCCCGCGCATCGAACGTCGTGGCGGCAACGCCCAGCGCCCCGACCTGGCCGAGATCCTCGCCCTCTTCAAGGATCGCGCCGAAACCCTGGAGCAGCTGGCCGACGATGCCATGCTGTTCTGCGGCCCCTATCAGCCGGCTCCCGACGAACTGGTGCAGCAGCACCTGACGCCGGCCGCGCGCGAGGCGCTGGCCGCCTTTGCCGCCGCGGCCAGCCAGACCGACTGGACCCGCGAGGCCGTGTCGGCCCTGATCAAGGCGCAACTGGCCGAACGCGGCCTGAAGATGCCGCAGCTGGCCATTCCGCTGCGCGTGGCCGTCACCGGCCGGGCCCAGACGCCGGCCGTTGACGCCGTGCTGGTCTTGCTGGGCAAGGACGAAGTGCTCAAGCGCCTGGCCAGCCTGGCCTGAGCGCCACGCCGCCGGCGGCCGCCTCAGGCGGCGGCCGGCCGCCGGCCCAGGGCCTGGGCGAACACCGCGCCCAACAGAGGCAGGCCCAGGGCCGCCGCGCCGAAGAGCGTCGCCGCCCCCAGGCTGTCCACCACCGCACCGGCCAGGGCCACGCCGGCCGCCTGCCCCAGGAACAGGCAGGAAGCGAACCAGGCGACCGCCGTGCCGCGCGCAGCCGGCACCATCTGGGTGGCATTGGTCTGCAAGGTGGCGTGCAGCAGGTAATAGCCAAAGCCGGCCAGCATGCTGGCCGGCACGCTCCAGCCCCAGGCCGGTCCCAGCAGATAGGCCAGAAAGGCCAGGCACAGCACCACGCCGCCGGCGCGCGCCAGGCCACGCTCGCCGAGGCGCCTCAGCACCGGACCGGCCACCACCGTGTACAACAGACCGCCGGCGGCATAGAGTGCCACCAGCGCGCCCGCCATGCTGAGCGAAACGCCGAAACGGTCATGCAGATAGGCCGGCGCAAACGCCAGCGTCCCGAACACCAGCAAACCCTCGATGAAAACCGTGGCCAGCACCACGCGCGCCCAGGGCGTGGCCCAGACGCGGCGCGCCTGCGCCACGAAACCCTGGCCGGCCTGTGGCGCCGGCGCCACCCGTCCGGCGGCTTCCTGCAGACGCACCTCGCGCCACAGCAGCACCCCCACCAGCAGGTAGCCCGCCACCAGGACATGAAACGCCGACCGCCAGCCGATGGTGTCGGTGAACAGCCCTCCGGCCAGGCTGCCGGCCGCCATGCCGAGAATGGTGCCGGTCAGAAAACGCGCCAACGTGGCCTGGCGGCGTTCATAGGGCACGTTGTCACCGATCCAGGCCATGGATAGCGGCACCACCCCCGCCCCGGCGGCGCCGGACAGCATGCGGCACAGCACCAGCATGTCCAGCGAGCCGGCAAAGGCCGCGCCGGCGCTGCCGATGGCGCAGGCAAAGGTGGCCACGCAAACCACGCGATACTTGCCATAACGATCGCCCACCGGGCCGAAGAACATCTGCAGCACGCCATAGGCGACCGCAAAGGCCGTCACGGCATAGGAGGCCTGCCCGGTCGAGATCGAGAACTCCTGGGCCAGTTGCGGCAGCATCGGATCGCAGATGCGAAAGGCGCTGGCGCTGACAAAGGCGGCCAACGCCAGCAGGGCGATGGCACGCCCCTCTGAATAGGTAGCGGACATGAGGACGGCAAGAGGACAGGGACGCCGCCGACCTTACCCCAATCGGGCCGCCGGTGCGAGACTACTGCGGCAGGCGATAGCCAGGCTTCATGCGGCGCGCAACGATCTGCTGCCCCTTGGGTTTCATTTCGCGCAAGGTCAGGCGCGCCGCCTCGGCCTTCACGAGCTGATAACGGGTTTGATAGATCGGATCTTCGATATCGACCGGTACACCGTTGGAACGGGTCGTCTGCAGTACATACACCCCGTCGGCCACCGACCAGCAACCGGTTTCGCGCAGGGCCGGGCGGATGCGCTTGCCGACCTTCATCTGGGTTTCATACGTCATCGAACCGTCAGCGGCCAGCACGGTCAGGGTCTGCAGCTCGCCGGCGAAGCCCTGCGGGCGCGAGACCGAATACCAGGTACCGACCAGGGGGCTGCCGGGCGACGGCGTGCAGACGACTTCCGTTGAAGCTGGCGGCGCCTGCTGCGCCTGCGCCGCCGGCTGCCGCTTGGCGCCGCTGCAGCCGGCCAACATGCCGGCCACCACCACCGCGCCGCCAACGGCACGCGCGAAGGACACATATGCGTACATCATCACTCTTCCTGAAAACCTCGCCTGGACATGGCGCCGAACGGCGGGCGCCTGCCGCGCCACTCACTCTAAAGACCCCCCGGATACATTGCAATGCAGCGGCATCGCGCGCTGCTTTTGCGCAACAGATCAAGGTTTCACAGGCACGCAAGGATGCCGCTGGCGCAGCAGTTCGGCCATGCTGGCCGCCGGCGGCGACAACGTTCGACCCTTCAGCCAGACCAGCCCCAGCTCGCGTTCGATGCGCGGCTCACGCAGCGGCACGAAGGCCAGCTCCGAGCCCGGCGGCACGCCCAGCCGCGCCAATACCGTCACGCCGACGCCGCGCGCCAGCATCGCCAGCAACGAGGTCATGTTGGAGACAAACACCGGACGTTGCTGCATGAAGGCCGCAGCGGCATGACCGGCCAGCTGACGATGCGCCACCGTGCCGATCAGCGGCAGCGCACGGATCTGCGCCCAGGTCACCGACTTGCGCGCCGCCAGCGGATGGTCGGCGCGGCAGACCAGGCCGAAGGCATCGCGCAGCATCGGCTCATAGGCCAACCGCCGATCATGCAGCACCTGACTGCACACTGCCAGCTCCGCCTGCCCGGACAGCACCATGCGCTCGATCCCCTCGGAGTTGTCATCGTAGACCTGCAGCTGCACGGCGGGATACAGCGCCTGATAGCGCTCGATCAGTTCGGGCAGCCAGTGGGTCGCGACGGTTGCCACCGTGGCCAGCCGCAGGATGCCGGCCTCGTTGCGGGCCATGCCGCCCAGCGCCCCGGTCACGCGATCGTGATGGGCCACCAGGTCGCGTGCCAGCGGCAGGCAGGCACGACCGTACTCGGTCAGTGTGACCCGCGCGCCGCGCTCGAACAGCGGCTGGCCCAGTCGCTGCTCCATTTCCTTGATCGACAGCGACAGGGCCGGCTGCGAACGATGGGCGCGCGCCGCGGCCAGGCCGAAGCTGCGCAGCTGCGCCACCCACAGGAAGTGGCGATAGTGCGTGATGGTCAGTTCCACGAGCCGGTCTGCCGCGATCGATTATTTGATTTACTCATCATGATATTTGAATAATAAAATTTTCTTATTCATCGCGGGCCCCTAACATGCCCGCCATGAATTTTCACCATCATCATCTCGACTTCAGCGGCTTCGACCGGCTGGCCGGAGCGCCGGCCGGCGCAGGCCGGATCTACCAGACCGGCACGCCCCGGCCCGGTCGGCCCAGCCTGCTGCTGCTGCCGGGCGCCTACCATGGCGCCTGGTGCTATGCCCATTACCTGCAATGCTTCGCGCAACGAGGCTGGCACAGCGTCGCGCTGGATTATCCCGGTCACGGTGCGCTCGCCGCGATGGCCGATGTGCGTCATGGCATCCGCGCACTGGCCGACAGCGCCATCGCCGCACGCCAGGCGATCGCCGGGCCCGTCATCGTGCTCGGCCACAGCATGGGCGCCCTGCCGGCGCTGCTATGCGCGGCCGCCACCGAGGTCAGCGGCATCGTGTTGCTGGCGCCCTCGCCCCCGGCCAATGTTCCGGGCGCCCAGGCGCTGCCGGCCGTCGCACCCGACGCCCTGCGCCCGCCGCCCACGGCCTGCGAAGTGCGCAGCCGCTTTCTCGCCATGCCTGAAGATACCGACGTGGCAGCCCTGCAGACGCGCATGAATCCGCAAAGCCCCCAGGTACTGAACGACCGTTATCTGTTGCGCGTGCCGGTCGATCCCACGCGCGTACGTGCGCCCGGTCTGTGCATCGAGGCAGGGCTGGACACCCCTGACCGTCATCCGCCCGGCCAGGATCGCGCCGTGGCGGAGTGTTTCGGTTTTGACTATCTGCGCTTGCCAGAGCAACCCCATTGCATGATGTACGGCCCTCGCTGGCAGGACAGCGCGGCCGCCATCCTCCAGTGGTGCCAGCGCCTGGCTCCCGCCCCGACCCGCCCGAGCCGCGCCGAGAATGCGGCCTCACCTCAGGAGACCTGAATGATCCCCATCCCCCGCCACCTTATTGCTTGCAGCCTCCTGGCGCTCAGCGCCACGGCAGGCGCTGCGCCATCCTGGCCGCAACGCCCCATCACCCTCATCGTGCCCTCCGCCGCCGGCGGCGCCGCCGATCTGACGGCGCGCACCTTCGGCCAGTATCTCGGCCGTCAGACCGGCCAGACCGTCGTGGTCGAGAACCGGCCCGGCGCCGGCGGCATCGTCGGCACAATGGCCGTCAAGAGCGCCAAACCGGATGGCTACACCTTCCTGCTGTCGACCAACTCCACCCATGCCGCCAACCAGCATCTCTTCCGGCAATTGCCATATGACGCCCAGCGCGACTTCGTGCAGATCGGCATGCTGGGCACTTTCGGCGCGGTCGGCGTGGTGGCGCCTGACAGCCCGTTCAAGACCGTGCCGCAACTGGTCGAGCATGCCCGCGCGCGTCCGGGCGAACTGTTCTTCGGCTATTACAGCTCGTCCTCACAGGTGCCGGCCGAACTGTTCAAACAGCGCGCCGGCATCGATGTCGGCGGCGCCGGCTACAAGAACATCACCCAGATCATCACGGACCTGCGCGGCAAGCAGATCGACTTCGCCTTCGTCGACTACCTCACCGCCCTGGGGCAGATCGGCGGCAAGGGCCTGCTGCCCTTCGCCGTAACCGGCCCGACCCCTGCGCCCATGTGGCCCGAGGTACCCACCATGGCCAGCTATTACCCGGACTTCTCGGTGGTCGGATGGATGGGCCTGTCGGCGCCGGCCGGCACGCCCGATGATGTGGTGCAGGCCATGAGCGCACAAATGCAGGCCGCGCTTCAGGATGGCGAGACGGTCGAGCGACTCAGCGCGCTGGGCCTGCAGCCGCAGGGCATGGACCAGCCCGCCTTTGCACAATTCGTGCGCGAAGACAGCGACCGCTGGAAAGACTGGATCGAGAAGTCCGGCATCCAGCCGCAATAACGCCTCCACGCTGCCCGGGGCCTCCTCTCTATCTATATAGAGGGGGCCGCGAGAATGACCCGGCGCGCGTCTCAAAGCGGCAGACGCACCTCGTGCTTGATCTCGCGCAGGGCCACGATGCTGCGGGTCTGGCGAATCCCCGGCAGGTTGAACAGAAAGCGGTGCAGAAAGCGGTCGTACTCGGCCGGGCTTTCGACCAGGATTTTCAGCAGATAATCGGAGTCGCCCGTGACCGAATAGCACTCCAGGATCTCGGGCGCATCGCGCACCGAACGCTCAAAGTTCTCGACGGTATCGGCCGAGTGTCGCTCCAGGCTGATCTGCGCGAACATGCAACCGGCCAACCCGACCTTGCTGCGATCCACCTGGGCGCTGTATCCCTGGATCACGCCGGCCCCCTCCAGCGCCTTGACCCGACGCCACACCGGCGCGGCCGACAGCCCGACCAGTTCCGAGAGCTGCTGTGCCGAAGCGCGGCCATCCTGCTGCAGGGCGCGCAGAATGCCGATATCGGTCTTGTCCATAGTCTCCGTCCTTATTTTGATGTCGAAACGAAACGTTCATTCCAAATTATAGGGATTTCACGATCCGATAACGCAATAAACCCCAAGCCTCGCGCTCCTATCATGATCGAAACTAAGGAGCTCTCATGGACGGCACCCGCGCGGCCCTTCCTCCCATCGATCACGATTACCAGCTGGCCGACAACCTGGAACGCCAGCAGGGCCGTATTTTCCTGACCGGCACCCAGGCGCTGGTGCGCCTGATGCTGGCGCAACGCCGCGCCGATCGCGAGCGCGGGCTGGAGACGGCCGGCTTCGTCTCGGGCTATCGGGGTTCGCCGCTGGGCGGCGTGGACATGGCCATGTGGAAGGCCAAGGCCACGCTGGATGCGCATCAGGTGCGTTTCCTGCCGGGCATCAACGAGGATCTCGCGGCCACGGCCGTGATGGGCACCCAGCAGGCCGGCGCACGCGCCGACCGCAAGGTCGATGGCGTATTCGCCATGTGGTACGGCAAGGGGCCGGGCGTGGATCGCGCCGGCGACGCCCTGCATCATGGGCATGCGGCTGGCGCCTCGCGCCACGGCGGCGTGCTGATGGTGGTCGGCGATGACCACACCGCCGTGTCCTCCTCCATCCCGCACGCCAGCGAAGCCTCGCTGGTGGGCTGGCACATCCCGGTCGTGCATCCGGCTTCCATCGACGAATACGAAACCTTCGCGCTCTGGGGGTGGGCGCTGTCGCGCTACAGCGGCGCCTGGGTGGCCTTCAAGGTCACCTCCGAATCAGTCGAGACCGGCCAGTCCTTCGAGGCGGCGCCGCCGGCGCATTTCGACATGCCCGAAGACGACGACGCAGCCGGGCGCGAATACAACGCCAGCGACTTTCTCTCGCCGGCCATCGAACTGCGCATGCAGCGCCGCCTCAAGGCGGTGGCGGCCTTCGCCGCCCGCCACAGCATCGACAAGCTGGTCTCGCCCGCCCCGGCTGCCGGCGTGGGCATCATCACGGTGGGCAAAGCCCACCTGGACGCGATGGAAGCGCTCGATCGGCTGGGCGTGGATCCAAGCCATGTGCGCATCTACAAACCCGGCCTGGTATGGCCGCTGGAACGCCAGCGCCTGCTGGAGTTCGCCCGAGGCCTGCAACACATCCTCGTGATCGAGGAAAAAGACGGCATCGTCGAGGCCCAGGTCAAAGATCTGCTCTACAACCTGCCCGAACGCCCCAGCGTCAGCGGCAAACGCGGCCTGGACGGCGAAACGCTGATTCCCTCGGCCGGGCAATTGCGCCCGTCGCTGCTGGCGCCGGGCCTGGCGGCCTGGCTGCGCCGCAGCGCCGGCCTGGCCTTGGGCAGCGGCACCGATGGTTTCAGCTGCCCGCAGCCGCTGGCCAACGACGCCGACGGCATGCGGCGCCGGCCCTATTTCTGTTCAGGCTGTCCGCACAACACCTCGACCCGGGTGCCCGAAGGCAGCCAGGCGCGCTCCGGGGTGGGCTGCCACTATATGGCAGCCTGGATGGAGCGCGACACCGCAGGCCTGACCCAGATGGGCGGCGAGGGCGTGGACTGGATCGGGCTGGCGCCCTATATCGAGACCCCGCATGTCTTTCAGAACATGGGCGAGGGCACTTACTACCACTCCGGCTACCTGGCCATCCGCCAGGCAGTGGCCGCGCGCGCCAACATCACCTACAAAATCCTGTTCAACGATGCCGTGGCCATGACCGGCGGCCAGCCGGTGGACGGCCCCATCTCGGTACCCCAGATCTGCCAGCAGCTGCGCGGCGAGAACGTGGCGCGCATCGTGGTCACCACCGACGAACCGGAAAAATATGCCGGCATCGATCTCGGCGCCGGCATCCAGGTGCATCACCGTCGCGAGCTCGACGCCCTGCAGCGCGAGTTGCGCGCCACGCCGGGCGTGACCGTCCTGATCCACGACCAGACCTGCGCCGCCGAGAAGCGCCGCCGCCGCAAGAAAAAAACCTTCCCCGATCCGGCCCGCCGGCTGTTCATCAACAGCGCCGTGTGCGAGGGCTGCGGCGACTGCGGCAAGCAGTCGAACTGCCTGTCCATCGTGCCGCTGGAGACGCCCTATGGCCGCAAGCGCGCGATTGACCAGTCCAGCTGCAACAAGGATTACTCCTGCGCCGAAGGCTTCTGCCCCAGCTTCGTGTCGGTCGAGGGCGGGCGCCCGCGCAAACAGCGCAGCGACGCCCGCAACGACTGGCAGGCGCGCCTGAATCTGTTGCCCGAACCGGCCTTCGAGCCGCTGCACGCGCCCTACCGCCTGCTGGTCGCAGGCATGGGCGGCACCGGCGTCATCACCATCGGCGCACTGGTTTCGATGGCGGCCCATCTGCAAGGGTTGTCGGCCTGCGTGCTGGACATCACCGGCCTGGCCCAGAAAGGCGGCACGGTGATCAGCCACATCCGCCTGGCGCCCGCCGGCGCAGCCCCTGGCCCGGCCCGCCTGGACTGGCAGCAGGCGGACGCCGCCATACTGTGCGACCCGGTCGCGGCGGTCGCGCCTGACGCCCTGGGCGCGCTGCGCCATGGCCATACGCGGGTGCTGGCCAACACCTATGTGGCGCCGGTGTCCGACTTCACGCGGCAACCCGATGTGCCCATGCGTGGCGAAGCGCTGCTGGAGAAGATCCGCCACGCCGCCGGCGCATCCCGGACCACGGCCCTGGACGCACATGGCGCGGCCCTCAGGCTGTTCGGCGACAGCATCCTGTCGAATATTTTCCTGCTGGGCTATGCCTGGCAACGCGGCGACGTGCCCCTGTCGCTGCCCGCCCTCATGCGCGCCATCGAACTCAATGGCGTGGCCGTGGCGGCCAACCGCAGCGCCTTTGACGCAGGCCGCCTGGCTGCGCATGAACCGCAGACGCTCGACTTCGCGCTCAAGCCGCCCGCCCAGGTGATCGCGCTGCACCGGCCCGAACGCCTGGAGACGCTGCTCGAACAGCGTGTCCAGGACCTCACCGCCTACCAGAACGCCGCCTACGCGATGCGCTACCGCAGCCTGGTCGAACGGGTCGCGGCACGCGAGCGCGAGCTCGGCGCAACCACGCCCAGGCTTGCGCTGGCCGTGGCGCGCGGCCTCTACAAGCTGATGGCCTACAAGGACGAGTACGAAGTCGCGCGCCTCTACACCGACGGCAGCTTCGCCACGCAACTGGCCGAACAGTTCGAAGGCGACTTCACCCTGCGCTTTCACATGGCGCCGCCGCTGCTGGCGCGCAAGGACCCTCACAACGGCGTGCCGCGCAAAATGGCCCTCGGCCCGCGCACCCTGAGCGCACTGCGCTGGCTGGCGCGCTGCAAGGGCATACGCGGCACCTGGGCCGACCCCTTCGGCCACACGGCGGAGCGCCGCATGGAACGTGCGCTCATCGGCGAGTACGAAAACCTGGTCCAGACCTTGCTGGCCCATCTGTCGGTCGACAAACTCGGCGCTGCGGCTACAATCGCTGCCCTTGCCGAAAGCATCCGCGGCTATGGCCATGTCAAGGCCGCCAGCGTGGAGCGTTTCCGTCAGGAAAGGGACCGCCTTCTGGAGGATTATGAAGCCCCCGCTTTTACCTCCC
>NZ_FKBR01000033.1:65890-124101 GCF_900078335.1 Bordetella trematum | reverse complement strand
CCCCCCCGCCGTATTTGGTAACAACTAAATCTGAACTTCTGCCACAAGTCAGCTTGTGAGCTTTGGGGACCCTCACTAGAATTAGTGCCATGCGAGGGGGTGGTACACTATATATTGTGGTCGATTAGCTCAGCGCTTACCCCGCGAGCCGCGCTCAGAAAGGCGCTCCGCCCTAGCATTTTTCCCCTCACACCCAATTCCGATGCCCCCGGCATGGCCTTCCGCCCTGCCTTGTTTCCCTTATTCGCACAGGAGCTTCCATGCAGACTACGATCGCCTCTGTGACTCGGCCCACCGCCGTGCCGCCCGAATCCAATCCCTCCCAGAATGACGGCCAGAATGGCCGCTGGGCCAGCTACAACATCATCCGCCGCAATGGCTCTGTCGTCGGCTTCGAGCCGGGCAAGATCGCCATCGCCATGACCAAGGCCTTCCTGGCCGTCAATGGCGGTCAGGGCGCCGCGTCGGCGCGCGTGCGCGAGCTGGTCGAGCAACTGACGTCCCAGGTCGTCGCGGCGCTGGTGCGCCACCGCCCCAGCGGCGGCACCTTCCATATCGAAGAAGTCCAGGATCAGGTCGAGCTGTCCCTGATGCGTTCGGGCGAACACGATGTCGCGCGCGCCTATGTGCTGTATCGCGAGCGCCGCGCCCAGGAGCGCGCCGCCGCCGCCCAGGCTCAGGCCGCCAGCGCACAACCGGCCGCCGCTGCCACGGAGCCGCAACTCCATGTCGTCGAGAATGGCGTACGCCGTCCGCTGGATATGGCCCAGCTGCGCGCCACCATCGAAGCCGCCGGTGTCGGCCTGACCGAGTTCATCGATACCGAAACCATCATCAAGGAAACGGTCAAGAACCTGTACGACGGCGTGCCCGTCGACGAAGTGTTCAAGTCCGCCATTCTGTCGGCGCGCGCGCAGGTCGAAAAAGACCCGGCCTATAGCCAGGTGACCGCCCGCCTGCTGCTGCACACGATCCGCAAGGAAGTGCTGGGCGAAGAAGTCTCGCAGGCCTCCATGGCCCAGCGCTATGCCGAATACTTCCCGACCTTCATCCAGCGCGGCATCGAAGGCGGCCTGCTCGACCCCAAGCTGGCCGAGTTCGACCTGGAGCGCGTGGCCCGCGCCCTGAACGCCGACCGCGACCTGCAGTTCGGCTACCTGGGCCTGCAAACGCTGTACGACCGTTATTTCCTGCACGTGCGCGGCACGCGCATCGAACTGCCGCAGGTCTTCTTCATGCGCGTGGCCATGGGCCTGGCGCTGCGCGAGAACGACCGCGAAGCCCGCGCCATCGAGTTCTACGAGATCCTGTCCTCGTTCGACTTCATGAGCTCGACGCCGACGCTGTTCAACTCCGGCACCCTGCACTCGCAGCTGTCCTCGTGCTACCTGACCACCGTGTCCGACGACCTCGAAGGCATCTACGACGCCATCAAGGAGAACGCCCTGCTGGCCAAGTACGCCGGCGGCCTGGGCAATGACTGGACCCCGGTGCGCGCGCTGCGCAGCCACATCAAGGGCACCAATGGCGAGAGCCAGGGCGTGGTGCCGTTCCTGAAGGTGGTCAACGACACTGCCGTGGCGGTCAACCAGGGCGGCAAGCGCAAGGGCGCCGTGTGCACCTATCTGGAAACGTGGCACCTGGACATCGAAGAGTTCCTCGAGCTGCGCAAGAACACCGGCGACGAACGCCGCCGCACGCACGACATGAACACGGCGAACTGGATTCCCGATCTGTTCATGAAGCGCGTGATCGAAAACGGCGAATGGACGCTGTTCTCGCCCTCCGACTGCCCGGATCTGCACGACAAGTATGGCCGTGCCTTCGAAGAGGCCTATGTCGGCTACGAAGCCAAGGTCGCCAGCGGCGAGCTGAAGCTGTTCAAGAAGATGCCGGCCATCTCGCTGTGGCGCAAGATGCTGTCGATGCTGTTCGAAACCGGCCATCCCTGGATCACGTTCAAGGATCCGTGCAACATCCGCTCGCCGCAGCAGCACGTGGGCGTGGTGCACAGCTCAAACCTCTGCACCGAGATCACGCTCAACACCAACGAATCGGAAATCGCAGTGTGCAACCTGGGTTCGGTGAACCTGGTCGCGCACATGAAGCCGACCGCTGATGGCAGCTACGAACTCGACCACGACAAGATCAAGCGCACCGTCGGCATCGCCATGCGCATGCTCGACAACGTGATCGACATCAACTACTACGCGGTTGAGAAGGCGCGCAATTCCAACCTGCGTCATCGTCCGGTGGGCATGGGCATCATGGGCTTCCAGGATTGCCTGCACATGATGCGCGTGCCGTACGCCTCGCAAGCCGCGATCGAGTTCGCCGATCGTTCGATGGAAGCCGTGTGCTACCAGGCCTACTGGGCATCGAGCGATCTGGCGCGCGAACGAGGCCGCTACGAATCGTATGAAGGCTCGCTGTGGTCGCGCGGCATCCTGCCGCAAGACTCCATCGCGATGCTGCGTGCCGAACGCGGCGGCAACGTCGAAGTCGATGAGTCCAGCACGCTCGATTGGGATGCGTTGCGCGCGCGCATCAAAGAACAAGGCATGCGCAACTCGAACTGCATCGCCATTGCCCCAACCGCTACGATTTCCAATATCATTGGCGTATCTGCGTGCATCGAACCCACCTTCCAGAACTTGTACGTTAAATCGAACCTTTCCGGCGAGTTCACGGTCGTAAACGATTATCTCGTTCGTGATCTGAAGAAACTCGGTCTGTGGGACGAAGTCATGGTCGCTGACCTCAAGTACTTCGATGGCAGCCTGTCCCGCATCGATCGCGTTCCCGCCGAATTGCGCGAACTGTACGCCACCGCTTTCGAAGTCGAACCGAGCTGGCTGGTTGAATGCGCATCGCGCCGCCAGAAATGGATCGACCAGGCCCAATCGCTCAACATCTACATGGCAGGCGCGTCGGGCAAGAAACTGGACGACACCTACAAGCTGGCCTGGCAGCGCGGCCTGAAGACCACCTACTACCTGCGCACCATGGGCGCCACCAGCGCCGAGAAATCCACGGGCCGCGGCGGCGAACTGAACGCCGTCAGCGCTGGCGGTACCGCCACCGCATCCGTTGCATCTGCAGCACCCGTTTTGCCGGAACCCGAAATCGTCGGGGCAGCTTGCACCATGCGGCCGGGCGACCCCGGCTTCGAAGAGTGCGAAGCCTGCCAGTAACCACGACATTCGGAGAATTCGATCATGCTTAATTGGGAAGACGACAACCTCGCCACACAGACCGCCAAGACGCCTGCCGCCGCAGGCGGCGACTCGGCTGTGCGCGCTGCCACCGGTGTGTTCGGCGACACCGCGCTGCCCACCCCGGCCGCGCCGGCTTCGCCCGCTGACCTGAACGCCGCCGGCGAAACCGCCGGCCGCGTGAAGATGGCCGACAAGCGCATCATCAACGGCAAGACCGACGTCAACCAGCTGGTGCCGTTCAAGTACAAGTGGGCTTGGGAAAAGTACCTCGCGACTTGCGCCAACCACTGGATGCCGCAAGAAATCAACATGTCGCGCGATATCGCCCTCTGGAAAAATCCTAACGGATTGACCGAGGACGAGCGCCGCATCGTCAAGCGCAACCTGGGTTTCTTCGTCACCGCCGACTCGCTGGCTGCCAACAACATCGTGCTGGGCACCTACCGCCACATCACGGCGCCCGAGTGCCGCCAGTTCCTGCTGCGCCAGGCCTTCGAGGAAGCGATCCACACGCACGCCTATCAGTACATCGTCGAAAGCCTCGACCTCGACGAGGCCGAGATCTTCAACGCGTACAACGAAGTGCCGTCGATCCGGGCCAAGGATGAGTTCCTGATCCCCTTCATCGACGCCATCGCCGATCCCAACTTTGAAACCGGCACCCTGGAAGCCGATCAAACGCTGCTGAAGTCGTTGATCGTGTTCGCGTGCCTGATGGAAGGCCTGTTCTTCTACGTCGGCTTCACGCAGATCCTGGCGCTGGGCCGTCAAAACAAGATGACCGGCGCTGCCGAGCAGTACATGTACATCCTGCGCGATGAATCCATGCACTGCAACTTCGGCATCGACCTCATCAACACCATCAAGCTCGAAAATCCGCAGCTGTGGACCCCGGAGTTCCGCGAAGAAATTCGCGAACTCTTCCGCAAAGCGGTCGAACTCGAATACGCTTACGCCGAAGACACCATGCCGCGTGGCGTGCTGGGCCTGAATGCGCCGATGTTCAAGTCGTATCTGCGCTTCATCGCCAACCGCCGCTGCCAGCAAATCGGCATCGAGCCGCTCTACCCGCAGGAAGAAAACCCCTTCCCGTGGATGGCGGAAATGATCGACCTGAAAAAGGAACGCAACTTTTTTGAGACGCGCGTGATTGAATACCAGACCGGTGGTGCACTGAGCTGGGAGTAATCGGCAAGGCCCTCACGGGCCTGCCATGGTTGTGCCCCCGGTCGGGGTATTCGCACACGCAGGACAAGACGGTAGGCAGACGGTTCGCCGCTGCCTACCGCTAGCCATTTGAGATGGCTCGCGCCGGTGTGGCGGGGGCTATATCAAATGGTCGTGCCGAATTCATTAGCGCAAGCCGTCAGGCTGAAACCCGCAAGGGACAGCGGCATGCGCCGATGAATAACCCGGGTGCGGATCGAAACACGATCCACCACACGGGTTCAAGTTCTGGGACCCCTGAACCTAAGGAGCATAACCATGGCAACTGCCAAGAAAGCCGCCAAACCCGCGGCGAAGAAACCCGCAGCCAAAAAGGCCGTGGCCAAGAAGGCCCCCGCCAAGAAAGCTGTGGCCACCAAGGCCGCGGTAAAGAAGGTCGCCGCCAAGGCACCGGCCGTCAAGAAGACCGTCGCCAAGAAAGCCACCGCCGCCAAGACGGTAGCCAAGAAGGCGCCGGCCAAGAAGGCCGCTGCCACCAAGGTCGTCGCCAAGAAGGCTGTAGCCAAGAAAGCCCCGGCCAAGAAGGTCGTCGCCACCAAGGCCGTCGCCAAGAAGGCCGTTGCCAAGAAAGCTCCGGCCAAGAAGGTCGTCGCCAAGAAGGCCGTAGTCAAGAAGGCTCCGGCCAAGAAGGTCGTCGCCAAGAAGGCGGTTGTCGCCAAGAAGGCACCGGCCAAGAAGGTTGCAGCCACCAAGGTCGCCGCCAAGAAGGCGGTCGCCAAGAAAGCCCCGGCCAAGAAGGTCGTCGCCAAGAAAACCGTCGCCAAAAAGGCTGTCGCCACCAAAGCGGTCGCCAAGAAAGCGCCTGCCAAGAAAGCCGTGACCACCAAGACCGTTGCCAAGAAGGCGGCTGCCCCGAAGGCGCCGGCCAAGAAACCGGCTGCCAAGCCTGTCGCCAAGAAGGCTCCGGCCAAGAAGACGGCAGCCAAAAAGCCGGCAGCAGCACCGTCCACCGCCGCCGCTCCGGGCGCCAAGACTGCGCTGAATCCGGCCGCTTCGTGGCCCTTCCCGACCGGCGGCCGTCCTTAATCGGACAGGCTGACCTTTTCGGTCGACCCTGGCCGTCCGGCGCAAGCCGGGCGGCTTTTTCGTTCTGCCACCGCGTGTTGCAATGACCCGCATGCGACAATAGCGACCGTTATTGTCTGGTTAGTTGACTGCCATGCTCGGCGATATCCTGCGCTTTCTCATCAATATCCTGTTCACCCTGTTCGGGGCAGCGCTACTGTTGCGCGCCTGGGTGCACGCCGTCCGCCTGCATCCCTTCAACCCCCTGGCGCGCGTGGTCTACCAGGCGACCAACTGGCTCATCGTGCCGCTGCGCCGCGTGATCCCGGCCGGCAGCCGCATCGACTGGACCAGCCTGGTGGCCGCCTGGCTGGCGGCCCTGGTGTTCTTCGTGTTGATGGTGCTGGTCAGCGCCGGCCAGTTGCCGCCCTTGCAGCTGCTGCCTGCCATGCTGCTGACGGCCCTGTTCACCACCGTGCGCTGGGCGCTCAATCTGATCATCTGGCTCACGCTGATCCAGGCGGTACTGTCGTGGGTCAATCCGATGTCGCCGATGATGGCGCTGCTGCAGACCCTGACGGCCCCCCTGCTGGACCCCATCCGCCGGCTGCTGCCGCGCACCGCCATCGATTTCTCGCCGCTGGCGGTGCTGATCCTGGCCCAGATCGGCATCATGATCCTGACGCGTTTTTCCTACGGCGGCTTTGGCCTGATCTGAAGACGCAGCCTAAAAAAAACCCCCCTTGCCGCGAGGCGGCAAGGGGGGGTTTTCGTTGACCGCGGCGCCAGGCGCCGCGACAAATCAATACGGCACGACGCGCGTCGGGCCGGCACCGCTGATGACCTGCACGCGCTGGCCTACACTGACCGGCACGTCGGCCTCCTGGGCAACCACGCGGGTCTCGCCGTTATCCAGGCGCACCGTGATTTCCAGACCGGACGTCTTGCCGACCTGATTCTCGACGGCATTGCCGGCCAGCGCGCCCAGGATGGCACCGCCCACCGTGGCAATCGCACGACCCGTACCACCTCCCACGGCATTGCCTGCCACGCCACCCAGCGCACCGCCGGCAAGCATGCCTGCGCCGCTGGACTTGTCGTTCTGGATGGTGATGGGGCGCACACCCGTGACCGTACCGGTACGCACGATCTGTTCACGTTGTGCCTGGTCATAGCTGTACACGCCGCTGGAGGCGCTGCGGTTGGCGCAACCGGCCAACACAGCCATACCAGCGGCCAGAGTCACCACGGCCACGCCGCGCGCGACTCGGCCCAAACGGCCCGACTGGGCAGTCACGCGGGACGAAGAAGTAGTTGTGCTCATTGGAACTCCTCAATCGGCGGGAATACCGATAGTTTCGATGATACCTCGCTGCCCGGCTTTGCCAAATCGGTCTCGAAACAGACTGCAACTACCGGGCACCGGACGTTTTAGAGCGTCACGCCGTAAGCGGCATGCAGGCGTTGCGCGATCTCGGCCCGGCTGGGCGCGTGGTTCTGCGGCCCGCGCGAGGCGATCTTGATCGCGCCCATCACGTTGGCCAGGCGCGCACTGTCCAGCCAGCTCCAGCCTTGCGTCAGGCCATACAGCAGACCGCCGCGATGGGCGTCGCCGCAACCGGTGGGATCGACCACCTGATCCGCAGGACTCGGCTCGATATGGATTTCCTGGCCTTCCGTATAGAGCGTGGCGCCCTGCGCGCCGCGCGTGACGACGACCGCACGCAGCTCGCGGGCGATCTCGACCATCGAGCGGCCGGTGCGCTGCTCGACCACGCTGGCCTCGTAGTCGTTGACCGTCAGCGCCTGGCACAGGCCCAGCATGCGCTTGAGATCGTCGCCGTCGAACAGCGGCATGGCCTGCCCCAGATCGAAGACGAAGGGAATGTCGCGGGCAGCCAGCGCCTGGGCGTGCGCGAACATCCCCTCCTTGGAGTCCGGCGCCACGATGGCCCAGGCCGCTTCGGCCGAGCTCAGGTCGTTCTGCGCCGAAAAAGACATGGCGCCCGGGTGGAAAGCCGCGATCTGGTTGTCATCCAGGTCGGTGGTGATGAAACACTGCGCCGTGAAGGTGCCGGGCAGCACCTTCACGCGGCTGGCATCGATCTTCAGTTCTTTCAGGCGCTCCAGGTAGTCGCCGGCATCCTCGCCCACGGTGGCCACCGGCACCGGCTCGCCGCCCAGCAGCTTCATGTTATAGGCGATATTGCCGGCGCAGCCACCGAACTCCTTGCGCATCCCAGGCACCAGGAACGACACGCTCAGGGATTGAATGCGATCAGGCAGGATGTGGTCTTTGAAATGGCCTTCGAAAACCGCGATCGTATCGAAAGCCATGGACCCGCAAACCAGCACCGGAGACGTCATGTTCATCCTTCAAGGGAAAAATTTATCAAGTTGATAGCCATTGACCGCAATGCCGTGGACATCGACGGGCACGACCAGCGAGACTTCCTCGCCCGCGCCGAATGGCTGGCCAGCCTGAGCCGGCTTGAGGTAATCCTGCGGCAATAGCACCTTGCGCGCCACCACCGTATCCGAAATATCCGTCAACTCCAGGATCAGGGCCGGCCAGGGCTGGGGCTTGTCGTAGCGATTGCGCATGACCACGTGCAGGGCCATGCGGCTGCGCCCCTGGGCGCCATCGGCAGCCGCTTCGGCCAGCGCCCCCGGCAAGGCACGCAGGGAAGAAGAAGTGATGTTGATGCGCTCGATCCGACGCGGATAACCCACTTCGCACCCAAGGGCCCGGCACGCAGCCTCCAGCGCCGGACGCAAGGGCGGCGCCGATGTGGCCAGCACGTCGCGATAGACGTAGGCCAGCTGCAGCCCCAGTGCCAGCAGGGCCAGCACGCAGGCCCAGGCCCAGAGCCGCCAACGGCGGCCGCTCGCGCGCGCGTGATCGTCATCCATGAAGGCCGGCGGCGTACGGCCGCTGTCGGTGGCGCTGGAGAAACGCGTGCGCGTCTCCCCCGGCACCGCCAGCCCCTCGGCCGCGGCGTCGTCCTGCTGCAAGCGCGGCTCACGTGGACCGGGGCGCCAGACTTGAGGCTCGGCGCGCAGTGTCCTGTCGACAACCGGCTCCGCAGCCGCAGGCGGCGCGCCCACGGCTTCGGGCTCGGGCACGGATGCCGGCAGACTGAAGGGCGGCGCAGGCACATGCGGCATCGCCGGGGTCTGCCTGCTTTCGTCCTCGTCATCATCCTGCGCGCCAGACGCCTCCCCCTCATCGCGCCAAGGCGACACGGCAGGCAGCATGGCAGGCCGGCTGCGCAACACCGCCGGTGCGGGCGTCTGCCCGGCTGGCGCCTGCTGAGCCCCCTCCCGGGCAGGCTCGACAGGCGCGGCGGCCGACGAAGGCTGCAGGCAGGCACGGCCGTCAAAGACAGTCTGGCACTCGCCGCAGCGCACCAGGCCATTGCGCACTCGCAGTTGATCGGCCACCACCTTGAAGGCAGTGCCGCAATTCGGGCAACGTGTCACCAGCGACATGATGGCCGACCCCGTCGGACTCAGGCCTTGCGGCCGTACAGGCACACCCAGCCATCCAGGGCGCGCCACACCGACATCTCGAGCCACGGCGCATAGGCCGCGGCAACCTCTTCTGCCTGGCGTTCGAGCACCCCGGAGAGCACCAGCTCACCCCCCTGCGCCACACGCCCTGCCAGCATGGGAGCCAGCACTTTGAGCGGGTTGGACAGAATATTGGCCACCACCACGCGGAACTGCCCTTCGCCCAGCGCATCGGGCAGGGCGGCCTGCAGCGTGACCTGGTTGACGCGCGCATTGTCTTCGGTGGATTGCACCGCCTGCGGATCGATGTCCACGGCAATGGTGTCGCCTGCGCCGAGCTTGCGCGCGGCAATCGCCAGAATGCCCGAACCGCAGCCGTAATCCAGCACCGTGGCCTCGGCGGGCAGCTCCGCTTCCAGCCAGGCCAGGCACAAATGGGTGGTGGGGTGGCTGCCGGTGCCGAAAGCCAGCCCCGGGTCCAGTTCGATGCGGATGCCTTCGGCGGGCGTGGGCAACTCGACGTCATCGCGGTGCCAGCTGGGCACGATCCAGAGCTGGTCGGATATGCGGATGGGGCCGAACTGGGATTGCGTCAGTCGCACCCAGTCGGCGTCCGGCACATCGCGCAGACTCCAGTCGGCCAGTTGGGCGGCATCCAGTTCGGCCACTTGGGCGGCCTGCTCCAGCAGCTGTGCGGGATCGGCGCCATCGGGCAGCAGCGCCACCACGCGATTGCGGTCCCAGGCCTGCACCTGCGGTTCGGTGCCGGGTTCTCCGAACAAGGGGCGCTCATCGTCGGTGCCGAAGTCGGCATCCTCGACCGAGACCGACAGCACGCCGACCTCCAGCAGGGCATCGGATAGGGCTTCGGCCTGCGCCTCGCGGCAGTAAAGGACCAATTCACGCATGGGGGGCTTCTTCCTCGCGGCAAGGCCCGCGCAATGCGGGCCCCGGCCGTCGTCTTCTGTACAAAAAACGGGGCCCTTCGGGCCCCGCGATGCATCGCTCAGGGACGCTGGGCGAGCTTGTGTTCCAGGTAGTGGATGCTGGTGCCGCCTTCGATGAAGCGGGCGTCCTGCAACAACTCCCGGTGCAACTGGATGTTGGTCTGGATACCTTCGACGACCATCTCCGACAGCGCAATCCGCATGCGGGCCAGGGCCTGCTCGCGCGTATCGCCGTAGGTGATGACCTTGGCGATCATCGAGTCATAGTTCGGCGGCACGAAGTAACCGTTGTAGGCATGCGAGTCGATCCGCACGCCCGGCCCGCCCGGCGTATGCCAGTTGGTAATCCGGCCCGGACTGGGTACGAAGCGGAACGGATCTTCGGCGTTGATACGGCACTCGATGGCATGGCCTTCGAAGGTGATGTCGCGCTGACGCAGCGTGAACTTCTCGCCGGCGGCGATCAGGATCTGCTGCTGCACCAGGTCCACCCCGGTGATCAGTTCGGTGACCGGATGTTCGACCTGGATGCGGGTGTTCATTTCAATGAAATAGAACTCGCCGTTTTCATACAGGAACTCGAACGTGCCCGCGCCCCGATAGCCCATCTTGCGGCAGGCGTCGGCGCAACGGTCGCCGATGCGCTCGATCAGGCGGCGAGGAATGCCGGGGGCCGGCGCTTCCTCGATGACCTTCTGATGGCGACGCTGCATGGAGCAGTCGCGTTCGCCCAGCCACACGGCGTTGCGCCCGCCATCGGCCAGCACCTGGATTTCCACGTGACGCGGATTTTCCAGGAACTTCTCCATATAGACTTCGGGGTTGTTGAAGGCCGCCCCGGCTTCCGAACGGGTCATGGTGACGGCGTTCAGCAGAGCCGCTTCGGTATACACCACGCGCATGCCGCGGCCACCGCCGCCGCCCGCCGCCTTGATGATGACCGGATAACCGACCTCGCGGGCGATCCGCAGGATTTCCTGCGGGTCTTCCGGCAATGCCCCGGCCGAGCCCGGCACCACCGGCACGCCGGCTTCGATCATGGCCTGCTTGGCGCTGACCTTGTCGCCCATCAGGCGGATCGTGTCGGGGCGCGGACCGATGAAAACGAAACCGCTTTTCTCGACGCGCTCGGCGAAATCGGCGTTCTCGGACAGAAAACCATAGCCAGGGTGGATGGCCTCGGCGTCGGTCACCTCGGCAGCCGAGATGATGGCCGGCATATTGAGGTAGCTTTCACGCGAAGGTGCCGGTCCGATGCAAACGGATTCGTCAGCCAGGCGCACATATTTGGCCTCGCGGTCGGCTTCCGAGTGCACCACCACGGTCTTGATACCCAGCTCGCGGCAGGCGCGCTGGATACGCAGGGCAATCTCGCCGCGGTTGGCGATCAGGATTTTCTCGAACATTTTTCGCTATCAGCCAATGACGAACAGCGGTTGACCGTATTCGACGGGTTCGCCGTTCTCGACCAGAATTTCTTTGATGACGCCGGACTTGTCGGCTTCGATCTCATTGAGCAGCTTCATGGCCTCGATGATGCAAAGGGCCTCGCCTTCCTTGACGCTCTGGCCGACGTCGACGAAGGGAGCCGCACCCGGATTGGGAGCGCGGTAGAAGGTGCCGACCATCGGCGCCTTGACCACGTGGCCCTGAATGGCGGGCGCCGCGGCAGGGGCAGCCGGGGCCGCAGCCGGAGCAGCGGCCACCACGGCAGGCGCGGCTTCCGGCGCAGCGGCGACCACGGGCTGCAGCGTCTGGGAGAACTTGACGATGCGAACCTTGCCTTCACCCTCGGTGATTTCGAGTTCGGCAATGCCCGATTCCGCCACGAGGTCGATCAGGGTCTTGAGTTTTCGGAGGTCCATAGAAGCTGCTTCCCGAGAATGTTGACAGCGCCCGCGCGGGCGGGTGCTCGTGATGTTTTTGAAGGAAAAACGAAGATCCGGCTGAGTCTCAATGCCGCGCTGCGTAACGCAGGGCCGCCGCATATCCCTCCGCCCCCAGCCCGCTGATCAGGCCAATGGCGATATCCGAGAGATAGGAGTGGTGGCGGAAGGGCTCGCGCTTATACAGGTTGGACAAATGCACTTCGATAAATGGGATCGCCACTCCGGCCAGTGCATCACGCACCGCCACGCTGGTGTGGGTATAGGCAGCGGCATTGATGATGATGAAATCAGTGCCGTCCTTGGCTGCTGCCTGGATACGATCGACCAGGGCTCCTTCGTGATTGCTCTGCCAAGCCGCCAGGGTCAGCCCAAGCTCCGCCGCCAGGGTTTCCAGGTGCTCGTTGATCTGCGCCAGCGTAAGGCTGCCATAGATTTCCGGCTCCCGGGTACCGAGGAGATTCAGGTTGGGGCCATGCAAAACTAGGATGCGTCGCGCCATTTGGCCTGCCAGTTGCTGGCAAAACAATCCATAAACCGCCTTTTTACGCCAATTCAAGCGCTTCGCGCAACTGGGATCACGCAGCAAGCTCCAGAACCGTCGCTTCCAGCGACACCGGATCGATCTGCCCGAGGATCTTCTGCCTAATGCTTCCATCTGCATTCAAGATCAGGGTAAAAGGCAGGCCACCGGAGGGATTGCCCAGGCCGCGCAGGAGCTCCAGCGCCCCGGCGCCCATCACCAGAAGAGGGTAGGAAACCGGAACTTTCTCGACGAATTTGCGCATATTGTCGGCGGTATCGACACCAATGCCGACAAAGCGAACCTTGCCGGCTTTTTCGTGGATAGCCTGCAACTCGGGCATTTCTTTTACGCAAGGCTTGCACCAGGTGGCCCAAAAATTGATCACCATGGGCTGGCCGCGCCATTGCGACAGCGATTGCGCCTGACCGGCCAGGTCGGGCAGAGACAGATCCAGCAGGGTGTCCAGCGGTGTCGCCGGCGCCGGGGTGGCAAAACGGGTATAGCCATAACTGGCGATGGCGGCCACCGCGGCGCCCGCGCCAGCATAAAGGAAAAGACGGCGATTCATGGCCCCATCATATACCGAGCCGCCGCGCACGACCGCCCCGCAGCCCTCTACAATGCCTGCAGGAGAACCCCATGCATCTACATATTCTTGGCATTTGCGGCACTTTCATGGGCGGGCTGGCGCTGATTGCGCGGGCAGCCGGCCACCGGGTCACGGGTTGCGACGCGGGGGTGTACCCGCCGATGAGCACCCAGCTCGCCGAGCAAGGCATCGAGCTCATCGAAGGCTTCGAGGCCGATCAGCTGGCGCTCAAGCCCGATCTGTTCGTGATCGGCAATGTGGTCAAGCGCGGCAATCCCCTGATGGAAGCCATCCTCAACAGCGGTGCGCGCTATGTGTCCGGGCCGCAGTGGTTGGGCGACAACATCCTGCCCGGCGCCCACGTGCTGGCCGTGGCCGGCACCCATGGCAAGACCACCACCAGCTCGATGTTGGCCTGGATCCTGGAGCAGGCTGGCCTGCGCCCCAATTTCCTGATCGGCGGCGTGGCTCCGGACCTGAAGGTATCGGCGCGCTACCAGCCTGACAGCAGGCCCTTCGTGATCGAGGCCGATGAATATGACACGGCCTTCTTCGACAAACGCTCGAAGTTCGTGCACTACCGCCCGCGCACGGCGATTCTCAATAACCTCGAATACGACCACGCCGACATCTTCCCGGATCTCGCCGCCATCGAAACGCAATTCCATCACCTGGTGCGCACCATTCCGTCCGAAGGCCGCATCGTGCTGCCCGCCGGGGATGAGGCCTTGCAGCGCGTGCTGGCCCGTGGCTGCTGGACCCCGACCGTCGGCATCGGCGCCCAGGGCGCTTGGCAGGCCGGCGAGGTTCGGGACGACGGCGCCTTCACCGTGTTGCGAGACGGCCGGCCGGCCGGCGAGGTGCGCTGGATGCTGGGCGGCGAGCACAACCGCATGAATGCCCTGGCCGCCCTGGCCGCAGCCGAGCATGTCGGGGTCAGCCCCGCCGCAGGCATCGACGCGCTGAGCCGTTTCGGCGGCGTCAAGCGGCGCATGGAACTGCGCGGCACCGTCCGGGACGTGAAGGTCTATGACGACTTCGCCCACCACCCCACCGCCATCGCAACCACCATCGAGGGTTTGCGCCGGCAGGTCGGGCCTGCACGCATCCTTGCCGTGCTGGAGCCGCGCTCGAACACCATGAAGCTGGGCACCATGGCCGCGCGCCTGCCCGGCGCCCTGGACGGCGCCGACCTGGTGTTTTGCTACAAGACACGGGAAGGAGCGATGGGCTGGGATCCCGCCGAGGTGCTAGCGCCGCTGGGCGAGCGCGCCGCCAGCTTTGAAGACCTGCAGGCGCTGGTAAGCGCCGTGGCCGCCGCGGCACGGCCCGGCGACCACATCCTGGTCATGAGCAACGGCGGTTTCGGCGGCGTGCACGGCAAGCTGCTCGACGCCCTGGCCCAGACCGCCTGAGCCCACCGGAGCCCACGCCATGACGACCGCCAGCAAAATCCTGTATCTGCACGGCTTCCGCTCTTCGCCTGACTCATTCAAGTCGCGCCTCATGGCGCAGGCCATGGCCGAGCGCGGCCGCCAGGCCGATTGGTGCTGCCCGCAGCTGCCGGCCAGCCCCAAGGCGGCCGCCGAACTGGCGCATCAGCAGGCGCGCCGCCTGCTGGACGGTCTGCCTGCGCACCATCTGACCGTCGTGGGCTCGTCGCTGGGCGGCTATTACGCCACCTGGCTGGCCGAACAACTTGGCTGCCGCGCCGTGCTGCTCAATCCGGCCGTCCATGCCGCGCGCGACCTGGCGACCCAGGTGGGCGAACACACGATGTATCATTCTGCCGCCCCCTTCGTGTTTTTGCCCGAGTATGTCCAGGAGCTGCAAGCGCTGGATGTCCCCCGGCTGACGCAGCCGCAACGTTATTTCCTCGTGGCCGCCACCGGCGACGAAGTCCTTGACTGGCGAGAAATGCGCGATCGCTTCGAGGGCTGTCGCCAACGCATCATCGACGGCAGCGATCATGGGCTGTCCGACTTCGCGCACTGGATGCCGGAAGTCCTCGAATTCGCGCTGGCGGCGGGCTGACCCTCGCGGCGCCTGCCAGCCTTACGCCACCTTCTAGCTTTACCGGTACGCATGCTGCGCGCCGGCCCGATGGACCGATATATGTACGTGTTTTACGAAGACGACGGCAGTTTCAAGGCCGCGAATATCCTGTCCGAAACCGACGCCAGCCTCCAGGTGGAGTCGGAATCCGGCAAGCGCAGCAAAATCAAGCGGGCCAACACCCTGTTCACGTTCGCCTCGCCCGAGCCGGCGGCGCTGATGCGCGATGCCGCGGCCCTGGCCGAGGACATCGACCTGAGCTTTCTCTGGGAATGCGCGCCGCAGGAGGAGTTCGACGCGCCCACGCTGGCGGCGGACTATTTCGGCCACGCGCCCAGCCCGGTCGAGCATGCCGCCCTGCTGATGCGCCTGCATGGCGCACCGGTCTATTTCCACCGGCGCGGCAAAGGCCGCTACCGCCCGGCGCCACCCGACATTCTTCAGGCTGCCCTGGCAGCGCTGGAGAAAAAACAGCGCCAGGCCGAACAGCAGCAGGCCTGGGTGGACGATATGGTCGCCGGCCGGCTGCCCGAGCCCATCGCCCAGGCGGCCGAGTCGTTGCTGGTGCGCCCGGACAAGAACAGCATGCAATGGAAGGCGTTGGATGCGGCCTGCAGCAAGCTGCAGAAAAGCCCCGACCAGTTGCTGCTGGAGCTGGGCGCCTGGCCGCATCCGCTGGCCTTGCACCAGCGTCGCTTCCTGGCGGTGAACTTCCCGCGCGGCCTGGACTTCCCCGAGGTCGCGATCCCGGCGCTGGAGCGCGAGCTGCCGCTGGTCGAAGGCGAGATCTATTCGGTCGATGACATCACCACCACCGAAATCGACGACGCCCTCTCGGTCCATCAACTGCCCGATGGCCGGCTGCGCGTCGGCATCCACGTAGCCGCACCGGGTCTGGCGGTCACGCGCGGCAGCGAACTCGACAAACTGGCGCGCGCTCGCCTGTCCACCGTGTATATGCCGGGCGACAAGATCCCGATGCAGCCCGACCACGTCATCCAGGCCTTCTCTCTGGATGCCGGCCGCCCCGTGCCGGCGCTGTCGCTCTATGTGACGGCCGATCCGCTCACCGGCGAGGTCAGTGACCCCGAAACCCGCCTGGAGCGCGTCGTGGTGCGCGAAAACCTGCGCCACAACCAGCTCGATGACCAGATCACTGAAGCCGCGCTGGCCGATCCTGCCAGCGTCCTGCCCTACGGCGACTGGCTGCGCCCGCTGTGGCAGTTGTCGCAGGCACTCTCCGGGCAGCGCGATATCGTGCGCGGCAAGCCCGAGAACAACAACCGGGTCGAATACAGCTTCTATCTGGACGGGCCGGC
This sequence comes from Bordetella trematum, assembly GCF_900078335.1. Classification (GTDB taxonomy): domain Bacteria; phylum Pseudomonadota; class Gammaproteobacteria; order Burkholderiales; family Burkholderiaceae_B; genus Bordetella; species Bordetella trematum. Next base: position 107,816 of record NZ_FKBR01000033.1, on the reverse strand, counting down.
CGACAACCCGGATACCCCGGTGCGCCTGGTGCCGCGCCAGCGCAATGCGCCGCTGGACCGCATGGTGGCCGAGTACATGATCCTGGCCAACAGCCTGTGGGGCGGTTTCCTGCAGCAGCACGGCGTGCCCGGCATCTATCGCTCGCAGCAGGCCGGGCGGGTGCGCATGAGCACCCAGGCCCTGCCCCACGAAGCCATCGGCGTGCCGCAGTACGCCTGGTTCACGTCGCCGCTGCGCCGCTATGTCGACCTGGTCAACCAGTGGCAGCTGATCGCCGCCGTCGAGCATGGCATTTCGGCGCGCCTGGTGGCGCCGTTCAAGCCCAAGGACGCTGATCTCTTCGCCATCATCGGCGCCTTTGACGCCCAGTACGCCACCTGGGGCGAGTTCCAGAACATCATGGAGCGCTACTGGTGCCTGCGCTGGCTGCGCCAGCAGGGGGTGCGTCGTTGCGTGGCCCACGTGCTGCGCGACGATCTGGTGCGCCTGGCCAATGCCCCGCTGGTCACGCGGGTGGGCGGCCTGCCCGAACTGGAGCGCGGCACTGCCGTCGAGATCGAGATCCTGGGCATGAACGAACTCACCCTGGAGCTGGACTGCCGCTATCTCGGCCAGGCCGACGCTACAGCCTGAACCCGGCCGCCGGACCGCCTCCGCGGTCCGGCAGTCGCGATACCGGTCCAGGGCAGACTAAAATGCCCGCGTGGACCTGACCCTCGCCCCTTCGACCCCGCCTCTGGCGCCGCGCCGGCATTACCTGCTGGTCGGCCTGGCCATCTCGGTGCTGCTGCATGCCGGCCTGCTCGCCTGGCGCATAAGCGCGCCGGCTGCCCCGCGTCCGCAGGCCAGCGGCCTGGAGATCACCCTGGTCAACGCCCGCAGCGAAAGCCCTCCCGAACACGCCCAGGTGCTGGCCCAGCAGAATATGGACGGCGGCGGCAACGCCCGGGCCGGCATCAGCAGCACGCCCTTGCCGCGCACCGGCGAGGCGCCCGACACCATCGTGCTGCAGGCCATGCGCGAGCGCCAGATGCAGCTGGAGGCCGAACAGACGCGCCTGCTGACCCAGCTGCAGGCAAGCGAGCAGGCCGAGGCGGCCCGCAGTGCGGTCCACCCCTGGGACGGCCGCCAGGATCCCGGCCTGGCCCTGCAGGACCAGGCCGGCGCGGTTCAGAACGCGCAGATCGCCACCCTTTCAAGCCGGGTCCAGGCCTATAACGCACTGCCACGCAAGGCCTTCGTGGCGCCGGCCGCCCAGGCCTCGCGCTATGCCGCCTACCTGGATGGCTGGCGCACCCGCATCGAAACCGTCGGCACGCAGCATTTCCCCGATCAGGCGCGCGGGCGCCTGTACGGCACCTTGCGCATCACCGTCACCGTGCGCAGCGACGGCAGCCTGGCCGACTTCGAGATCGATGAGCCCTCGCCCCATGCCGTGCTCAATCAGGCCGCCCGGCGCATCGTGCAACTGGCTGCGCCCTTTGCGCCTTTCCCGCCCGAGCTGGCGCGCGACACGGATCAGCTGGTGATCACGCGCAGCTGGCATTTCGTCAACGACTCCCTGGAAACTTCCGCCCCATGACTCAGGCGCCTGCCCTGCTCCACTATGCGGTCATCGGCAATCCGGTGGCCCATAGCCGCTCGCCGCAGATTCACACCATGTTCGCCGCCCAGACCGGCATCGCCCTGCGTTATGAACGTCTGCCCGCAGCCCTGGACGGTTTTCGCGACACGGTACGACGCTTCTTCCACGATGGCGGCCAGGGCCTGAATGTCACCGTCCCCTTCAAGCTGGAAGCCTTCGAGCTGGCCTCGCAACATCTTTCGGCGCGTGCGCGCGTGGCCGGCGCGGTCAACACCCTGAGCTGGCGCGACGGGACACTGCACGGCTGCAACACCGACGGCGTCGGCCTGGTGAGCGACCTGCAACGCCTGGGCGCCCGCCTGATGGGCGCCCGCGTTCTGCTGGTGGGCGCCGGCGGCGCCGCCCGTGGCGTGCTGCAACCGCTGGCCGATGCCGGCTGCGCCACCATCCGGGTGGTCAACCGCAGCCCCGGGCGCGCCACCGAGCTGCTCGACGGCGCACGTGCCAGCGGGCTTTCCTGCCCCGCCGAACTGCAGGCCGGCGGGCTACCCGAGGCGTCGCGGCCCGGCGGCTGGGACGTGGTCATCAACGCCACGGCCAGCAGCCTGCAGGATCAGGCGCCAGCACTGCCGAGCTCGCTGTATGCACCCGATGCGCTGGCCTACGACATGATGTACGGCGCCCGTCCCACCGCCTTCATGCGCCAGGCCCAGGCCGACGGCGCGGCGCGCTGCGCCGACGGCCTGGGCATGCTGGTCGGCCAGGCCGCCGAGAGCTTCTATCTCTGGCATGGCGTGCGCCCCGACCCTTCGCCGGTGCTCATGACCCTGCGCACCGAGCTGCTGGCCGAGGGCTGAGCGGCATGGCCGGCCGGCGTCCCCGCTCATGGTTCCGACTGATCAGCGGCCTGATCATGGCCCTGCTGTGCCTGCTGCTGATCTACGAGCTGATCATGTTCGGCATGGTGGTCTGGTATGCGCACCGCGACCCCGGCAGCAGCGCCATCATGCGCCAGGAACTGGCGCAACTGCGCGAAACCGATCCGGACGCCAAGCTGGCCTACACCTGGGTGCCCTACGACCGCATCAGCGTGTCGCTCAAGCGGGCCGTGGTCGCCTCCGAGGATGCCAACTTCACCGGCCACGATGGCGTGGAATGGGAAGCCATCCGGCGCGCCTGGGAATACAACCAGGATCAGCAGTCGCAGGGGCGCAGCCGCATGCGCGGCGGCTCGACGATTACCCAGCAACTGGCCAAGAATCTGTTTCTGTCCGGCTCGCGCAGCTACCTGCGCAAGGGCCAGGAACTGGTGCTTACCTATATGATCGAACACACGATGACGAAAGAGCGCATCCTTGAGCTTTATCTCAACGTGGCCGAATGGGGCGTAGGGGTATTCGGGGCGCAGGCGGCCGCGCGCCACTATTATGGCGTCAGCGCGGCTCAGCTGAGCCCGGCGCAGGCGGCCCGGCTGGCAGCCATGTTGCCCAATCCGCGCTATTACGACAAGCACCGCAATACCGCCTACCTGAACTCGCGCACCAACACGCTGTTGCGGCGCATGCGCCTGGTGGACATCCCGTAACACGCCGCCGCAAGAACGGCCCCGGGATTTGTTAAAGTTTTGTGTTTGCGCGCCCATCGCGAGCGCGCCTTGAAGGTTTTTTCGATAACCATGCGTACCGCCCGCCGATACCTGGCCCGCGAGATCTATCGCTCCTGTGCAGTGGTGCTTCTGGCCCTGCTGGGGCTGTTCACGTTCTTCGCGCTGGTCGATGACCTGGACAACGTCGGCAGCAAGTTCAGCATGCCGGCGCTGCTCTACATGCAGGCCCTGGCCCTGCCCACCCGCCTGTACGACCTGCTGCCCATCGGGCTGCTGATCGGATCCATCCTGGCCCTGGCCGGGCTGGCGCAGCGCAACGAGCTGGTCATCCTGCGCGTGTCCGGGGTGAGCGGCATGCGTCTGATGCGCATGCTGTGGATCATCACCATCCCCCTCATGGTGGGCGCCACCCTGCTGTCGGAATTCGTCACCCCGGCCGCCGAGATCAAGAGCGGCGAGGCCGACCTGACTTTTCGCGGCAAGGCCGGAGGCGGACGCCTGAACAGCGGCTACTGGTTCAAGGAGCCGACCCGCGATGGCGGCACCCGCATCATCAACATCCGCAGCCTGCTGGCCAATGGCGAGGTCGAAGGCGTCACGCTCTATGAGCTCAAGCCCGACCTGGAGCTGGCCTCGCTGTCGACGGCAGCCACCGGGCGCTTCAGCGATGGCGATCTGGTCATGACCGACGTCGTGCAGACCCGCCTGGACGAGCGCGCCGCCCAGGCGCTGGCCAATGCACGCCAGCCGAGCGCGCCGCCGGCCGAGGTGATCAACCTGCCCACGCTGCGCCTGGATACCACGCTCAACGGGGAGCGCCTGCTGGCGCGCGTGCTCACGCCCGAGCGCATGTCCGCCGCCACCCTGATCGACTACATCGACTATCTGCACCACAACCAGCTGCAGGCCGACCGGCAGGTGGTGGCCCTGTGGCGCAAGTTCGTCTATCCCTTCACCTTGCTGGTGATGATTACCATCGCCGCGCCGATCGCGTTCATGCAGACGCGCCGCGGTGGCGTCGGTGCCAAGGTCTTCATCGGGATCCTGATGGGCGTGGCCTTCTTCATGGTCAACCAGCTGGCGTTGAACGTGGGCATGCTCAGCCGCTGGCCGCCCTGGCTGACCGCGCTCGGCCCCAATGCCGCAGCCATGCTGCTGGCCCTTGGCGCCCTGGCCCTGATGGAGTACCGCCATATCACGGCACGTTTTATGCAACACCGCTGGCCCTGGAGAAAAGCGTCGGCATGACCACTGGCAGCATCTGGATGATCGGCGACGTGCAGGGCTGCTGCACGCCGCTGCAGCAATTACTCTCGCACCCCGACATCGCCTCCGATCCCGAGGCGAGGTTCTGGTTCGCTGGCGACCTGGTCAACCGCGGCCCGGATTCGCTGGGCACCCTGCGCCGCATCATGGCCATGGAAGATCGCGCCGTGTCCATCCTCGGCAACCATGACCTGCACCTGCTGGCGGCGGCTGCCGGCGTGCGCAAGCCATCCAAGTCGGACACGCTCAACGACATCCTCAACGCCCCCGACGCAGCCGACATCATCGACTGGCTGCGGTATCGCCCGCTGGCGCACTTCGCCCACAACCACCTGATGGTGCATGCCGGCGTGATGGCCAAATGGGATGTCGCCAAGACACTATCGCTGGCCGCCGAGGTCGAGGCGGCCCTGCGCGCGCCGAACTGGCAGAAGTCATTGCAGAAGATGTACGGCAACGAACCGGTGATCTGGAAAGAAGATCACAAGGGCAGCAAGCGCCTGCGCATCATCATTAATGCCCTGACGCGCATGCGGCTTTGCACGCCGGGCGGCCAGATGGAATTCGCCACCAAGGTCGCGCCGGGCGCATGGCCCGCGGGTCTCGTCCCCTGGTTCGAGGTGCCCAACCGCGCCACCCGCGACGTGACCATCGTCTTTGGCCATTGGTCCACGCTCGGGCTGCTGGTGCGGCCCAACCTGATCTGCCTGGATACCGGCTGCGTCTGGGGCGGCGCCCTGAGCGCCATGCGGCTGCAGGATCGCAGGCTGGTGCAGATCAAGTGCAGCCAGTTCCAGGACCCGCTGTCCGAGTAAGCCCTGCTCAGAGCTGGGTCAGGATGGCTTCGCGCGCCAGGCGCGAGATTTCCAGCCGGGTGAAAGGCGAGCCGTCCGCGTGACGGGTCGCCACCGGCGCCAGAAATGCCACCTCGACCGACAGGCCGGTGGCCCCCAGCACGCGCCACAGATTCGCCACCAGCGACTCCTCGCCCACGAAGGCGGCAAAGCCGCTGCGCTTGCCATGGTGCAGGAAGCGCAAGGCCACCGGCTGGATGTCCACGCCGGCGGCGCGCGCCGGTTCAAACAGGCTGGCGTGAAAGGGCCGCAGTTCGAAGCCTTCGGAAGTCGTGCCCTCCGGGAACAGCCCGACCGCCTCGCCACGCTCGAAGCAGGCGTTGATGGACTGGCCCATGGCGTGCACGGCATGACGCTGTCCGCGCTCGATGAACAAGGTCCCGGCGCCGGCGGCCAGACTGCCGATCACCGGCCACGCGCGGATTTCGCTCTTGGCCACGAACGACGCTGCGCGCACCGTGTTGAGTACGAAAATATCGATCCATGAAACATGGTTCACGGCCCAGAGCACGGCGCCTGAAAGCCTCGGCTGCCCGAACACCTTCACCCGTATCCCGCACAATCGCATCAGCCAGCGCGACCAGAAACGATTGAGCGCCGCACGCCGCGCGCTGGACAGAAAGCGATAGACCAGGCCGACGCAGAACAGCCCGAACAGAATCCAGAGCAGCAGCAACACGGCCCGCAGGGCAAAACGCAATACGTTCAAGCAGGCATCTCCCAAGATAGGCGCCCACCCGAGAAAGTGGCGCGCACACGGCCGGGCAGCATCATACCTGCGAACGGTGTCTGACAACTGACACTACGCAGCCCGTGGAGCTGCGGCAACCATTCGTCATCGAGATCCACCAGGCACAGATCGGCCGGCGCGCCGGGCGCCAGCGTGGCTGCAGGCTGGCGCAGCACACGCGCCGGACCGCTGGTCAGGCACGCGAAGGCCTGCGCCAGGGGCAGGCTCTGGTCGCGGGCCCATTTCAGGGTCAGGGAGAGCAGCAGTTCGACGGCGCTGGCGCCTGGCCGGGTCAACGCAAATGGCCCGCTCTTGGCCGCGTCGTCCAACGGACAGTGATCGGAGCACAGGGCATCGAGCGTCCCGTCGGCCAGCGCCTGGGCAATGGCGTCGCGATCGCGCTGGCTGCGCAGGGGCGGGCGCAGATGCGCCCGCGCGTCATAGAAGCCCAGGTCCAGGTCGGTCAGGTGCAGGTGCTGGACGGTGGCGTCGGCCGTCACGGGCAGGCCCGCGCGGCGCGCCTGCCGCAACAGATCCAGCCCCGCGGCGCTGGACAAGTGGCACAGATGCAGACGCGCCCCGGTGGCGCGCTGCAGGGTGAACAAGGTCTGCAACGCCACCGTCTCGGCCTCTTCGGGCACCGCCGGCAGCCCCAGGCGCGCAGCATAAGGGCCGGCGGCAGCCACACCGCCTTGCGCCAGCGCGGCATCCTCGGGCCGCAGCCACAGGGTGGCATCCAGGTCGGCGGCATATTGCATCGCCAGCCAGAGCTGGCGGTTGCCGGGCAAAGGGCCATCGCCCTGCGCCACGGCGACGCAACCATCCTGCAAGGCATGCGCCATCTCGGCCAGCCGCCCATCGGGCCCGCACAGCGGCGCCAGCGGCAGGGCCTGCAAGGGGCCATCGATTCCCGCCTGCCCGGGCGGCAGCACCACACGGGTCACCCCGGCCGACAAAGCCGCCTGCGCCTCGCGGGCCGGATCGGCGCCGCCGCGCCAGGCCAGATCCGTCAGGCCCGGCAACACGGCCAGGCCATGCGCCTCGATCACGCGCGCCGGCGTGAAACCAGCCGGCGCGGCTGCCTGCGCCAGGATACGTCCATCGGCAAGATAAAGATCCGCCACAGCGTCCTGGCCGCGCTGCGGATCGATCAGGCGCGCGCCGCGGATAAGCCAAGTCATGGCCTTGCTCCCAGCAGGGTATGCAGCACCGCCATGGCGGCGGTTTCGACGCCAGCGGCGGGCGTGTCGCCCAGAAACAGCGCATCGGGCTGCGCGCAGGCTCTGGCGGCCGGCGTCAGGCCCCAGCGTCGGGCGTAGTCGCGCGCCGAGGGCAGTACCGCCAGCGCATCGGGCTGCAGACCCAGGTCGATGACCACATCAGCCTGCTCAAGCGCCTGGGCAGTATCGTCATGGGCGCTCAGCCCCAGTTGCGCCAACCCGTCGGGCCGCAGCGCGCGCGCGGTGGCCAGACGCAGTTGCGGCGCGCCCAGAGTGGTCAGGGCATGCACCAGGCAGCGCCCGCGGCCGTCATGGCGCAGATCTCCCAGCAGGGCGATGCGCAACTCCGTAAACCCGCCTTTGGCCTGGCGGATATGCAGCAGGTCGGCCAGCGCAGGCAGCGGCCTGGCATGCCAGCCGTCGCCGGCATTGATGACATGAGGCTGGCCGCGCGCCAACCCATGGGCGGCACCGCTGGCCTTGTGGGCCAGCACATGGGCATCTGCGGGCCTGGCCAGGGGATCCGCCCCGACCCAAAGCCCTCCGCCCAGCCGCCTGACGGCGCGCGCCATGATGCCCTCAAGCGTCGCGTCCAGCCCGCTCAGGCCGATCGTGCGTCCCTGCAGGCTGGCGGGTACCTGGGCGCCGGCCATGCGCGCGGCGCTGTCCAGCAAGCCCTCCAGCTGCACGCGCGACAACCCTTCTGTGGTCAGGAAATGACGCAGCTCGCCCTGCGGGCCGAGCTGCGGGTTGAAGCGGCGCATCAGGGCAGGCGATCCAGATAACGTTGCAGGATCACCGCTGCCGCCATGGCGTCGTCCGGCGCATTCGTGCCCAGGCGTTGCTGGGCCTCCATGCTGGAGCCGCGTTCATCGACCAGTTCGACCTCCAGGCCGAAGCGACCATGCAGCTGGTTGGCGAAGCGGCGGCAGCGCTGAGTGGCCGGCTGTTCGCCGCCATCGGTGTTCAGGGCCAGCCCCACCACCACCCGCTGGGGCTGCCACTCCTGCAGCAATTGCCCAATGCGTCCGAAGCGTTCGTCACGGCGCTCGGAAAAAATGATCTCGAGCGGCCGCGCGTGACGCGTCAGGGTATTGCCGATGGCAATACCGATTTTCTTCTCGCCGAAATCAAAGGCCAGCAGCGTTTCTTCAGGCATGTCCGGCTTCGCCCGCCAGCATGAGCGGATCGATGCCCAGCAGCCGCATGGCGGCCGGGTAGCGATCTTCGGCAGGGACATCGAAGATGATGGAAGCGTCGGCCTGCACATTGAGCCAGGCGTTCTGGCTCATTTCGCTTTCGAGCTGGCCGGCGCCCCAGCCGGCATACCCCAGGGTCACCAGCATGCGTGCCGGGCCATTGCCATCGGCCACCGCCTGCAGCACATCGCGCGAGGTGGTCAGGGCGAGTTCGCCCAGCCGGATGCTGGAGCTGTAGTCGCCGGCCGGCGCATGCAGCACGAAACCGCGATCCGTCTGCACCGGGCCGCCGAAATACACCTTGGCGTCGCCCACCGGGCCGATTTCAAGTTTCAGGTCGATGCGTTCGAACAAGGACGCCAGCGTCAGCTCGGTGGGCCGGTTGATCACCAGCCCGAGCGCGCCGCGCGGAGTGTGTTCGCAGACATAGATCACCGAGCCTGCGAGGTTTTCGTCGGCCATGCCGGGCATGGCCAGAAGGAATTGATTGGAAAAATCGGTAGCCAACGGCTGCGTGTCGTCAGGTTCCGGGCGGAGGGTGTCGGTCATCGCGATCTCCAAGAAGGGTTGAATCGCGCATCAGGCCGGCGTCATCGCCGCCCAGCGCCGTCGGGCGAGCCGACGTGTCAGATTTCCATCAGTTCGAAATCTTCCTTGCGGGCGCCACATTCGGGACAGACCCAATTGGGAGGAACATCCTCCCAGCGGGTGCCCGGGGCAATCCCTTCATCGGGCAGACCCGATTCTTCGTCATAAACCCAGCCACAGATAAGACACATCCAAGTACGCATAGTTCTCTCTTGCCCCAGCGCCCGTGGCCCGGGGGGGCCAAAGCGACAGAAGCATCCATTAGAATGGGCATATCTTACCGAAACCCCGCCGGAAGCCCCTCTGATGTAAAGCAAATGAGGGTTTCCTGCTCTGTCCTCCCCCTCCGTGACCGCTGTTACTCCCCCTATCGTACTGATTCTGGGTCCCCTGGACCCCACCGGCGCCGACGGCCTGCCGGCCGACGCGGTGACCTGTGCCCGGTTGGGCTGCCATGGCCTGGCCACGGTGACCGCCCTGACGGTGCAGGACACCGCCGGCATCGAGGACATCCATCCCACCGCATCCGACCTGCTGGACGACCAGGCGCGCTGCCTGCTGGAGGACATGCCCGTGCAGGCGATCAAGGTCGGCGCCATGTTCACGCCCGAGACCGCCAGCGTGGTGGCCCAGCTGGCGGCCGACTACAGTCAGGTGCCGCTGGTACTGCACCTGGGCCCGCGGGCGCCGCTGCCCCAGGATGCCGCCGAACAGGATGACGCCGAGGAAATGCTGGCCGCCACGCTGGAGCTGGTGCTGCCGCAAACCGATCTGGTGGTGGTCGAGCACATGCGCCTGGCGCAATGGCAGGCCGACGGCAGCATCGACACCTCCGGCTCGCCCACGCCCGCCCATGCCATGCTGGCCGGCGGCGCCCAATGGGCGCTGGTGCTGGGCAGCCCGCTGCGTCCGGGGCATCTGGTCAACCTGCTGGTCGGCAGCGATGGCAGCCAGCACACCTGGAACTGGCAGACGCCGCCGGCGCGCAGCAGCGACAGCGGTGGTCTGCTGGCGGCAGCCGCTGCCGCCTATCTGGCCGGCGGCGCCAGCATGCCGCAAGCCGTCGAGCAAGCCCTGGCCCATGCCGAGCAGGGGCTGGCCGCCAGCTTCGCGGCAGGCATGGGCCGCCCGATCCCCAACCGGATGCTGCCATGAACGCTCCCCGTTTCCCCCGTGGCCTGTACGGCGTCACCCCCGAATGGGATGACACCGCCCGCCTGCTGGACGCCGTACGCCAGGCGGCGGCTGGCGGCATGCGCGCCCTGCAATTGCGCCGCAAGCACCTCAACCCGGCCGCGCGTCTGGCCCAGGCGCGCGAGCTGGCTCCCCTGTGCCGGGAGCTGGGCGTGCTGTTCATCGTCAATGACGACTGGCGCTGCGCCGTAGAGGCCGGCGCCGATGGGGCCCACCTGGGCCGCGACGACGCCAGCCTGGCCGAGGTGCGCGCCGCCGCCCCGGGCCTGCTGCTGGGCGTGTCCTGCTACGCCGACCTGCCGCGCGCCCAGGCCCTGCTGGCCGAAGGCGCCGACTATGTGGCGTTTGGCGCGGTGTTCCCCTCGCCCACCAAGCCCCAGGCCACCCACGCCCCGCTCAGTCTGCTGGGCCAGGCCGCGGCCCAGGTTGCCGCCTGCGCCGCGCCCCGCCCGGCAGTGGTAGCCATCGGCGGCATCACCCCGGCCAATGCCGCCCAAGTGGCGGCCGCCGGAGCCGACAGCATTGCCGTCATCACCGGCCTCTTCGAGGCCCCGGACATCCGCAGCGCGGCTCAGGCCTGCGCTGCGCCCTTCACTTCCAGCCGAGCCTAAGCCATGTCCCGAAACGCTGAACTCTTCGAACGCGCCAGCCGCAGCATCCCTGGCGGCGTCAACTCGCCCGTGCGGGCCTTCCGCTCGGTAGGCGGCACGCCGCGCTTCATCGAGCGCGCCCAGGGCCCGTACATCTGGGACGCCGAGGGTACGCAGTACATCGACTACATCGGCTCCTGGGGCCCGGCGATCCTGGGCCACGCCCACCCCGAAGTCGTGCGTGCCGTCCAGGACGCCGCGACCGCAGGCCTGTCTTTCGGCGCGCCCACCGAGGCCGAGGTCAAGCTGGCCGAACTGCTCATCGAGCGCCTGCCCTCGCTCGAACAGGTGCGCCTGGTCAGTTCGGGCACCGAAGCCACCATGACGGCCATCCGGCTGGCGCGCGGCGCCACCGGCCGCAACAAGATCATCAAGTTCGAAGGCTGCTACCACGGCCACTCCGACAGCCTGCTCGTGAAAGCCGGCTCCGGGCTGCTGACGCTGGGCAACCCCAGTTCGGCCGGCGTGCCGCCCGAGTTCGTCGCCCACACCATCACCCTGGATTTCAACAACCTGCCGGCCGTGCAGTCTGCCTTTGCCGAACACGGCCAGGACATCGCCTGCGTCATCGTCGAACCGGTGGCCGGCAACATGAACCTGATCAAACCGGCGCAGGGTTTTCTCGAGGGCCTGCGCGAGCTGTGCACCGGGCACGGCAGCGTGCTGATCTTCGACGAAGTCATGACCGGTTTCCGGGTCGGCCCGCAAGGCGTGCAAGGCCTGACCGGCGTCCGTCCGGACCTGACCACGCTGGCCAAGGTGATCGGCGGCGGCATGCCGGTCGGCGCCTTTGGCGGCCGGGCCGACCTGATGCGTCACATTGCGCCGCTGGGCGGGGTCTATCAGGCCGGCACCCTGTCGGGCAACCCGGTGGCAGTGGCCGCCGGCCTGGCGACGTTGCGCCTGATCGGCCAGCCGGGCTTCTACGAAGACCTGTCGGCCCGCACCGAACGCCTGGCCCTGGGCCTGGCCGAACGCGCCCGGGCAGCGGGCGTGCCGTTCAGCGCCGACAGCGTCGGCGGCATGTTTGGCATGTATTTCCGCGCCGAGGTGCCGGCCTCCTTCGCCGAAGCATCAAGCTGCGATGGAGAAGCCTTCAAGCGTTTCTTCCACGCCATGCTGGCGCGCGGCGTGCACTTCGCGCCCTCGGCCTTCGAGGCCGGCTTCGTCTCGGCCACCCACGATGACGCCGTGCTGCAGGCCACGCTGGACAAGGCCGAGGAGGCCTTCCGGGAAATCAGGCAAGCCGCCTGAACCTGCCCGCCATAGACACCCCCGGCCCGGCCGGGGGTTTTTTTGCCCGCGCCAATGGTATGGCTTAATATGTCTTTGTATTTCTAAATATTGCTTCTCTTTTGCCACTCCCTTCGTCCGCCCCGAGCGTGGGCGCAGGCCAGGAGAACCGATGACTGCCGACACCACGTTAGACCTGAGACGCCCTGCCGGCACCAACACCCTGGTCGCCGCCTACACCCCGCATGAAGGCGTCGCCGCGCCAGCGTGGCCGGATCTGCTGGCCGCGCTGCAGACGCGGGGCTGGGATGCGGGCGTGCTGGATCAGGGCAGCGCGGTGAATTTCATCGAGGCCTGTCGGGAAAGCGCCGAACCGGTGCTGGCGGCCATCGGCGAAGTGCATGACGGCAGCTTCGAGCTGGAAATCTCGCCCGACCGGATGTCGGTGCTGCTGAGCCTGACGCCGCCACGCGGCGGCCTGCCGGTCGGCCTGGCTCAAGTGCAGGACGAGCTTCAAACGCTGGGCGTGGTGTATGGCCTGCGCGAACGCGCCCTGGACCAGGCCCTGGAGGCCGGGCGCGGCAGCGTCCTGATCGCCCAGGGCACCGCCCCGACCGCCGGCACGCCCGCCCGCTTCGTCAGCTTGCTGGAAGCGCTCAAGACACGCCAGCAGGAAGACGATGACAGCACTCCGGTCGACTACCGCGAGCTCGGCAACCTGACCCTGGTCGCTCCCGGCACGCCGCTGATGCGCCGCATGCCGGCCGAGCAAGGCCAGCCCGGCCTGAACGTGCTGGGCGAGGCGGTGCCGCCCGTCGCGGTGCCGGACACGCCCTTCGCGCGCAATCTCACCGGCGTGGAGCCGGATCCCGACGATCCGGATCTGCTGCGCGCCGCCAATGCCGGCTCGCCGATGGTGGTGCCGCAGGGGGTCCTGGTCAATTCCCTGGTCGAGGTCGAACGGGTCGATCTGGCCACCGGCAACATCCAGTTCGACGGCACCCTCAAGGTGCGTGGCGACATCGCCGCAGGGATGCAGGTACGCGTAAGCGGCGACGTCGTGGTGCTGGGCACCATCGAAGCCGCGCGCGTGCAGGCCGGCGGCAACATCAACGTCAATGGCGGCATCATCGGCCTGGCCGAGCGTCGCCATGCCTCGCGCCCCGGCGACGCCGAGGCTGGCCCGGCACGCAGCGCCCACATCACCGCCGGCGGTTCGGTCAAGGCCCGCTTCATCGAGAACGCCGTGGTCAACGCCGACAAGAGCGTGGCCGCCGAGCGCGAGATCCGCCAAAGCCGCATCTATGCCGGCGAAGGCGTCACCGTCGGCGCGTCCAACAGCCCCCTGGGCGTGATCACCGGCGGCGAAACCCACGCCGCACGCGCCGTCAGGGCTGGCAGCATCGGCTCGCTGGCGGCCGTGCCCACCCTGGTGGCCGTCGGCCTGCACCCGCACGCGGCGGCCCGGCGCGAAGCGCTGCAACAACGCCGTGCCGGGCTCCAGGAAGAACAGGCCAAGCTGGAGAAACTGATGCTGTTCCTGCGCGAGAATCCGGCACGCGACACCAACGGCATGAGCGAGCGCGCCCGCGCCACCCTGGCCCGCGTGGCCGGTGAACAGGCGCAACTGGCCATGGACGAACAGCAGCTCAACGCCTTGCTCAACCCGCTGACGGACGCCACGGTGGTCGCCGCAAGGCGCCTGCACGGCGGCGTCACCCTGATGGTAGGCGGCAAGCGCCTGGAGATTCTGGAAGACATGGCCGGCGCTCGTGCCGAACTGGATCCCGAGGCCGGCCAGGTCGTGTTGCGCTAGGCCGGCACCACCGCAGTAACCTCGATCTCGACCAGGGCGCGATCCTCGACCAGATCGGCCACCTCGAAAGCGGTCATCGGCGGGAAGTGCCGGCCGATCACTTCGCGGTAATGCCTGCCGATCTCGGGATAGGCCGCCACGTACGCCTGCTTGTTCTTCACATACCAGTTCAGGCGCACGATGTGCTGCGGCCCCGCGCCACCCTCCTTCAGCACCGCGACCACGTTCTCCAGCGCCTGGCGCACCTGCAGCGCAAAGTCATCGGTCTCGAACTGCTGCTGGCCGTTCCAGCCGATCTGTCCGCCCACGAAGAGCAGGCGCGAGCCAACCGTCATTTCGGTCATCATGCCGTTGGAGTAACCCCTCGGCGCCAGCCAATCCGGCGGTTGCAGAATCTTCATAGCGATCTCATCCTTTTGTATCAATCCTGCCCGGGCAGCAGAAACGCCTGCATGCTCGCGCGCAGATCTTCAGGCAAAGGCGTGGGGCGCAGGTCGCGCATATCCACGGTGACAAGGGCCAGGGCCGCCTCCAGGCGAAGCTGGCCGTCCGGCCCCTCGAAACGCACGGCCGCCTGCAGCGACGTCCTGCCCAGGCGCTGCAGCCAGAGGGTCTGGCGCAGGGTTTCCTGCCAGCGGCTGGGCGCACGGAACTCGCATTGCAGCGACGCCGTGGGCGTGGCGATGCCGCGCCCGACGTGCAGCGCGTGAAACGACAGCCCCAGGCCGCGCTCGAACCACTCTTCGACCAGATCGTTGATGATCTCGACGTAGCGCGGGTAGAACACGATGCCGGCCGGGTCGCAATGCCGGAAGCGGATCCGTACCTGGCTGTCATAGGCGCGCGCCATCAGCCGGCCCCCCCGGCCAGGCGGCGCAACACGAAACGTTGCAGCTTGCCGGTCTCGGTGCGCGGCAAGGCCTCGACGAACTCCAGCACGCGCGGGTATTTGTAGGGCGCGATGGTCGCCTTGACGTAGTTCTGCAGGGCCGCGGCCATTTCAGGCGTCTCGTCGTAGCCCGGCTTGAGCACCACGAACGCCGCGACCACCTGTCCGCGTTCGTCATCGTCCTTGCCGACCACGCCGCATTCGGCCACCGCCTCGTGACGCAGCAAGGCGTCCTCGACCTCGGGGCCGGCGATGTTGTAGCCGGCCGAGATGATCATGTCGTCGTTGCGCGCCTGGTAGTACAGGTAGCCGTCGTCATCCTGCACAAACGTGTCTCCCGGCAGGTTCCAGCCCTGCTGCACGAAGCGCTCCTGGCGCGCATCGGCGAGATAGCGACAGCCGGTCGGCCCCTTGACCGCCAGGCGCCCGGGCGTGCCGTTGGGCACCGGCTGCATGAACTCATCGACCACCTGCGCCACATAGCCCGGCACCACCTTGCCGATGGCGCCGGCGCGCACCTCTTCGGGCGGGCTGGAGACAAACACGTGGATCATCTCGGTGCCGCCGATGCCGTCGATCATTTCGATGCCGCTGGCCGCCTTCCAGAGCTTGCGGGTGGCGTCCGGCAGGGCCTCGCCGGCCGACACGCAGGTCTTCAGACTATCCAGCCGGTACTGGCCGGCCAGGGGCGCCATCTGGCGATAGAAGGTGGGTGCGGTAAAAACGATGGTGGCGCGGAAATCCTGGATCAGTTCCAGCAGGCCGGCCGGCGTGAGCTTCTCGGCCAGCACGCAACTGGCTCCGACCCGCAAGGGAAAGCACAGCAGCCCGCCCAGACCGAAGGTAAAGGCCAGCGGCGGCGTACCGCAGAAGATATCCTGCGGCCCGGGGCGGATCACATGGCGCGGAAACAGATCGCACATGGCCAGCACGTCGCGATGAAAGTGCATGCAGCCCTTGGGCGCACCCGTGGTGCCGCTGGTAAAGGCAATCAGGCAGACGTCATCGGCCGCCGTATCGCAGGCCTGGAATGCGGCCGGCTTGCCGGCAACCAGCTGATCCAGGGCCTGCGGAGCGCTGTCATTGAAATACACCACCTGCGCCAGATCGGGACAGAAATACTCGCTGCCCGGGTCCTGGCACAGGCGCACCTCCTCGTTCAGGCGCACATCGCACAGCACCGCCTGCACCTGGGCCTTGTCGATGATCTGTTTGAGCTCCTTGGCGCGCAGCAGGGGCATGGTCGGCACCGTCACCATGCCGGCCTTGATGGCGCCCAGCCAGGCTGCCGCCATCATGGGATGGTTCGGCCCGCGCAGCAGCACACGATTGCCGGGCACCAGTTTCATGTCCTCCTGCAGCACGTGCGCAATGCGGTTGGTCAGCGTCTGCAGCTCGGCGTAGCTCATGCTGGCCTGGCCCTGCGGCGTGGGCCAGCGCAACGCCGTGCGTTCGCCTCGGCCCTGCCCCACCATGGCATCCACCAGTTCGACAGCGCAATTCAGGCGCGCGGGATAGCGCGTGTCCGGTCCATCGAGCAGCAATTCCGGCCAGAGCTGCGGCGGCGGCAGATGATCGCGGGCGAAGGTGTCCTTATGCGCGGATGCTTCCATGATGTCCCCCTGTTGCCTGTGGTATCGGATGTCGCCTGGGCTCAGTCCTTCAACAATTCCCGGGCAATGATGAGCTTCTGCACTTCAGTGGCCCCCTCGTAGATACGCAGGGCGCGGATTTCTCGATACAGCTTCTCCACCGGCTGGCCGCTGACCACACCCGCGCCGCCGAACATCTGCAAGGCGCGGTCGATCACCTGCTGGGCCGATTCCGTGGCGGCCATCTTGGCCATGGCCGCCTCGCGTGTGCTGCGGCGGCCCAGAACATCGCGCGTCCAGGCGGCGCGGTAGGTCAACAGCGCCGCGCCATCGATCGCGCAGGCCATCTCGCCCAGGGCGGCCTGAGTCAATTGCAGATCGGCCAGGGTGTGGCCGAACATGCGACGCGTGCGGGCATGCTGCAACCCCTCGTGCAGGGCTCGACGCGCGAACCCGAGCGCCGCGGCAGCGACCGAGGCCCGGAAGATGTCCAGCGTCATCATGGCCAGCTTGAAGCCCTGGCCCGGCTCGCCCAGACGGTGGCTGGCCGGAATGCGGCACTGCTCGAACCGCAGCCGGGCCAGTGGGTGCGGCGCCATCAGGTCGATGCGCTCATCGATGAACAGGCCCGGCGTGGAGGCATCGACCACAAAGGCGCTGATACCGCGCGCCCCGGGCGCTTCACCGGTGCGCGCAAACACGCAATAGAAATCGGCAATACCGCCGTTGGAGATCCAGGTCTTGACGCCGTCGAGCACGTACTCCCCGCCATCCAGGCGAGCGCTGCAGGTCATCGCGGCCACGTCCGAACCGGCCTGCGGTTCGGACAGGGCAAAAGCGGCAATGGCCTCGCCACGTGCCACGCGCGGCAGATAGGCGCGGCGCAAGGCCTCGGAGCCCATCAGCGAGATCGCGCCACTGCCCAGGCCCTGCATGGCAAGCGCGAAATCGGCCAGCCCCTCATGGCGGGCCAGGGTCTCCCGCAGGATGCAGACCGCGCGCGAGTCCACTTCGGGCAGACGACCGCCCCAGGCCCCGTCAGGGCCGGCCGGCACGCAGTAACGCAGCCAGCCCCCCTCGCCCAGCGCCGCCACCAGCTGGCGGCAGGCCGTATCGGTATCGCGATGATCGATGCCGGGCAGCACCCGTTCGCACCAGGCTTCCAGCGCGGGCACAAGCTCGCGGTGGGTTTCATCGAAGAAAGGCCAGTCCAGCCAGCTGCGATCCCGCATCGTCAGTCCCCTTCGAACACCGGCTTGCGCTTGTCCACGAACGCCTCGTAGGCTCGATGAAAATCGCGCGTCTGCATGCAGATGGCCTGTGCCTGGGCCTCGGCCTCGATGGCCTCGTCCAGGCCCATGTTCCACTCCTGGTGCAATAGTTTCTTGGTAATGCCGTGCGCGAAGGTCGGTCCGGCCGCCAACTGCCCGGCCAGCGTCTCGGCCGCCGCAGCCAGTGCCTCGCTGGCATGCAGGGCATTGAAAAAGCCCCAGGCCAACCCTTCGTCGGCGCTCATCGCGCGGCCGGTGTACAGCAATTCGCTGGCGCGCCCCTGGCCGATCATGCGCGGCAACAGCGTGCAGGCGCCCATATCGGCGCCCGCCAGACCGACGCGCGTGAACAGAAAGGCCGTGCGTGCGGCCGGCGTGCCCAGCCGTATGTCCGAAGCCAGCGCCATCATGGCGCCGGCGCCGGCGCACACGCCATCGACGGCGGCCACGATAGGCTGCGGGCAGGCGCGCATGGCCTTGACCAGATCGCCGGTCATCCGGGTGAAGTCCAGCAGCTGCGGCATGCACATGCGCGTGAGCGGCCCGATGATCTCGTGCACGTCCCCCCCCGAGCAGAAGTTGCCGCCCGCTCCCGTGACCACCACGGTTTTGATATCGGTGGCGTAGACCAGCCCGCGGAACAGGTCGCGCAGCTCGGCATAGGAATCGAAGGTCAGCGGGTTCTTGCGTTCCGGCCGGTTCAAGGTAATGGTCGCCACCTTGTGGTCGGACGAGACCTCCCAGCGGAAATGGCGCGCCGTGTAACCTGCCATGGCCTGCCTGTGGTGCTTCATGGTGTGCTCGCTCATGGAATCTCCTGAATGGTTCGGGACGGATCAGGCGGCGGCTTCGCCGCCATCGACGGCAATCGCCTGGCCATTGACCGAGGCGCTTGCCGGCAGCGCCAGCCAGGCGACGGTGTCGGCCACTTCCTGGGGCTGCACCAGCCTGCCTTGCGGATTACGCTGCGCCAGACGCGCGCGCGCCGCGGCCTCGTCCAGGCCGGTCTTGCGGATGATGTTTGCGACGGCGTCGCGCACGATGTCGGTCTCGGTGTAGCCCGGGCAGACGGCATTGACCGTCACCCCCTTGCGGGCCACCTCCTGGGCCAGCGCACGCGTCAGACCCACCACCCCATGCTTGGCCGCGCAGTATGCGCTGACATAGGCATAGCCCAGCAGCCCGGCCGTGCTGGCCACATTGATCACCCGGCCCCAGCCGGCCTGCAGCATGTCGGGCAAGGCAGCCTGGGCGCAGTGAAAGACGCCGCTCAGATTGACCTGCAGCATCTGCTGCCACAGCTCGGCACTGGTGCGATCGAAGCGTTCGCTGATGGCCTGTCCGGCGTTGTTGACGAGAATGTGCAGCGGCCCGCGCGCCGCGCGTGCCGCGGCGAAAGCCTGTTCGACCTCGCCTTGCCGTGCGACATCGCCGCAGACATAGCCGGCCGTCACGCCAGCGGCGGCCAGCTGTTCGCACGCAGCCTGCAGGCCTGCGGCCTGGCGGCCCATCAAGGTGATGACAGCTCCCTGAGCGCCAAGCGCCTGGGCGCAAGCCAGTCCGATGCCTCGCGCGCCCCCCGTGACCAGGGCGTGACGCCCCTGCAACGGCGACAGAACGGTCATTTCGTTTCTCCCTGCGGCGACAACGCCGCCCGCTCGAAAAGGGTTTCCAACTGACGCTTGCCTGCCGCATAGGCAGGCGGCCAGGCGATATCGCGATAGCCGATGCGCGCGGCCTCGCGCAGGGTCCAGGCCGGATCGGCCAGGTGTGGCCGCCCCAGCGCGCACAGGTCGGCCCGACCCGAAGCAATGATGGCATTGGCATGGTCGGCCTCGGATATCGCCCCCACCGCGATGGTGGCGATGCCGGCCTCGTTGCGCACCCGGTCGGCAAAGGGGGTCTGGTACATCCGTCCATAGACGGGTTGCTGCGCCGGGCTGACCTGGCCGGAAGAACAATCGATCATGTCCGCGCCGGCAGTCTTGAAATGACGTGCAATCTCCACGGCCGCGTCGCCGTCGATGCCGCCCTCGACCCAATCGTGCGCCGAAATGCGCACCGAGATCGGCTTGCCCGCCGGCCACGCCTCGCGCACGGCGCGAAACACCTCCAGGGGAAAGCGCAAGCGGTTTTCCAGGCTGCCGCCATAGACGTCCTGGCGCTGGTTGGTCAGGGGCGAAATGAAGCTCGACAGCAGATAGCCGTGCGCACAATGCAGCTCCAGCCAATCAAAACCCGCGTCGTCGGCCCGTCTCGCGGCCGCCACGAACGACTCGCGCACGCTCTCCATCTCGGCGCGCGTGATTTCGCGCGGTACCTGTGACACGCCCGGCAGATAAGGCAGCGGCGAGGCCGAAACCAGGGGCCAGTTACCGCTGTCCAGGGGGTGATCGATACGCTGCCAGCCCAGCTGCGTGGATCCCTTGCGCCCTGCATGACCCAGCTGGATGCCGATACGCGCCGGTGTGGCGGCGTGCACAAAGTCGACGATGCGCCTGAAAGCCTGCGTCTGCGCATCGTTCCACAGGCCGGGACATCCCGGCGTGATGCGCGCCTCGGGCGACGGACAGGTCATCTCGACCATGACCAGGCCCGCCCCGCCCATGGCGCGCGCACCCAGGTGAGCCAGATGGAAGTCGCCCGGCACGCCGTCGACGCAGGAATACATCGCCATCGGCGACACCACGATGCGGTTGGGCAAGCGCACATCACGCGCCTGATAGGGCGTCAACATCGGCAGGGGCGGACGCTGCCCTTCGGCCAGCGGCTGCCCGCTACGCCCGGCCACCCACCGCTCGTGGCCCTCCAGCCAGAGCGGGTCGCGCAGACGCAGATTTTCGTGCGAAATCCGTTGCGAGCGCGTCAGCAGCGAATAGGCGAACTGTTCAGGCGGCAGATCGGCATAGCGCGCCACGTTCTCGAACCATTCGGTCGAGTTGCGCGCAGCGTTCTGGATCTTGAGCACCTCCACACTGCGCAAGGACTCGTAGAGCGTCAGGGCCGCCGCCATGTCGTCGGGCTGCGCCTGCAACGAATGCGCCAGCTCGATGGCATCCTCAAGCGCCAGCTTGGTGCCAGAGCCGATGGAAAAATGCGCCGTGTGCGCCGCATCTCCCATCAGCACCACCGGGATATCGCGCAGCCCGCGCGCCGTCTCCAGCGTGTTCCAATGCACCCAGCGCTCGCAGATCACTCTCGGGAAGCGGATCCAGATGGCCGAACCACGCAGATGAGCGGCGTTGCTGATGAGCGCCTGGCCATCCAGCCACGGGGCGAACAGGCGCTCGCAGTAGGCAATGCCTTCCTCCTGGCTCATCTGCTCGATGCCCGCCGCGCGCCAGGTTTCCTCGGGCGTCTCGACAATGAAGGTCGACAGCCCGTCTTCGAAGCGATAGGCGTGCGCCTGGAACCAGCCGTGTTCGGTCTGCACGAAGGCGAAGGTGAACGCGTCAAAGACTTTACGGGTGCCCAGCCACACGAAGCGGCAGCGGCGCTGATCGATGTCGGGCAGGAAGGTGCTGGCATAGCGGCCGCGCACCGCGCTGTTGATGCCATCGGCGGCGATCACCAGATCGGCGTCATACTGCCGGGCGATCTGCTGGTCATTTTGCACGGTCGTCTCGAACACCAGCCGCACCCCCACTGCCTCGCAGCGCGCCTGCAGGATGTTCAGCAGGCGCTTGCGACCGATGCCGATGAAGCCATGGCCCGCGCTGCGCAGCGTGCGGCCCTTGAAATGAATATCGATGTCGTCCCAGTGATTAAAGGCCGCGACGATGGTCTCGGCCGACACCGGATCGGCCTGACGCAGGTTTTCGAGGGTGGCATCCGAGAACACCACCCCCCAGCCGAAGGTGTCGTAGGGCCGGTTGCGCTCGATCACCGTGACCTCGTTGGCCGGATCGCGCAACTTCATCAACAGGCCGAAATACAGACCGGCAGGACCCCCGCCTATGCATACGATCTTCATTGCCTTCGCTCCGTCGCCGCCTGCGGCAGGTGATCACGGCCGCAAGATATATTCAAGCCTCAATAGTTTAGGCTTGAAATATATACCCGAAAGGCAGGCGCGCGCCAATGGGGAAAACACTGCGCCTGTCAGAGAGCAAGGGAGAGAGGACAGGCCGGCGCCGGCGCCTCAGGATTGACCGGCCGACAGGGCCACGCGATCCCGTCCGTCGTGCTTGGCCAGATAGAGCGCCTGATCGGCCCGGCTCAAGGTCTCGGAAAACGTTTCACCCAGGCGATGGTCGGCCATGCCCACACTGACGGTCAGGCGCAACGTCTCGTCACCCACCCCGACAGACAGCGCGCGCACCCCCTCGACCACCCGATCCAGCGCCGGCTGCGCCGCTGTCAGGCTGGTATCCGGCAGCAACAGCAGAAACTCCTCGCCGCCCCAGCGCCCGCATTGATCGGTTGCGCGGATACTCTGCAGCAGCACGTTGGCCAGCTCCACCAGCACCCGGTCGCCGGTGTCGTGGCCATACCGGTCGTTGACCGACTTGAAGTGATCCACATCCAGCATGGCCACCACAAACCCCTGCCCGGTCCTGGCGGAACGTTGCACCTGACGCCGTATCATCTCCATGAGCGCCCGTCGGTTGAACAGCCCGGTCAGGGGATCGCGCCGCGCAGTCTCCTCCAGCGTCTGGTTCAGATCGCGCATCATGCTCTGATAATGGTCGGAGATGCGTGCAATGCGCGACAGCCTGCGTAACTGCCGATCAAAGCGCTCGTACAAGCCCTGCTCGCGCTTGAGCGCCATGGACTGATAGGCGTCCGAGATCTGGGTCACCCGCTCGATGCGCGCCATCTGCTCCTGCGTCTGGCGCCACAACTCATCCAGGGCCTCGCGCAGCGGATGTCCGGCATACGCCGGATCCGCAAGCAGCGCCTCGATACGCTGGTCCAGGGCTGGCTTGCCGTTCATCACTGCCTGCCGACAACGGAGAACGGGAAGGTGCAGTCTTCCTTGAATTCCTCGGCCAGCTCGCCCACCCGCTCATTGCGGGTATCGTAGAACCAGGTCACGCTGACGTCGCGCCCTTGCTGATGCGCAGCCTCCAGCACATCGAAAATATCCATCATGGACTTGATGCTGCTGGTGTTCAGGTACAGCAGATCAAGCTCCACCCGCAAGGGGGTATCGCAGCGCTCCAGAAACTGCTCCACCCACTCGATCACCGGCCCGAACAGCTCGAACGAGTTCTCCGGATAGGAGTCGCCGCCCATCGTCAGCAGACCGGCAGCGGCGTCCGTCCGGATGCTGGGCGTGGACTGCGTGCCTGCAATATTCAAATCACTACTCATCGCTCACTCCAAAGATTATTCCCCCAGCCTGCGGCGTCGCGCATCGCAGGCCGGCCCCCAGCTCAGATGACCACGCTCAGGCTGAAGAAATCCCACCCCGGCTGAGCGCTATCGCTCAGGCTTGCCTGCAATGGCGCTCCGGCGCGACGTGCGATATCGATCAGCCCCAGGCCGGCTCCGCTCGGCACGCCCGGTTCGCGCGGCTTGTGCAGCTGCGTCTTGTAGGCGGCCTTCAGCGCCGCCTTGTCCAGAGTCGCCAGCTCACCGATGCGCCCGACCAGCGTGCGGCCATCCGGCTGGCGCACCAGGTTGCCTGCCGACACCACATAGCGGCCCTCTTCGTTGCGCCCGATCACCACCGTGGCGCGGGCATCGCCATTGCCGCAGCTGGCCGCATACTGGCGAATGTTCTGCACCATCTCGATATAGACCGAGAACACATCCATGGCCTCGGCAGGGCGCGCATGCTCGACGCTGAGATAGTTCTTCAGCGCGTTGCCCAACTCCTCGATCAAACTGCGGGAAATCGGGCCGTTGAAGCACAACAGCACGCGGTTCTGATCGAATCGCTCGCCCAGTGCATAGAGATCGGCAGCGTTCATGTGAACAACCCCAAAGAGAAGTGTTTAGTCGAAACGGAATGACAGCAGCGTGATGTCGTCACGTTGCGGCAAGCCGCCCTGATATTCGGCCAGCGCCTGGGCAAAGGCCTCGGCCTGGTCTGCCATGGACTCGCGCGCATGACGCTTGAGCATGGCGGCAAAACGCGTATTGCCGAAACCGAAGCCGAACTCGCCGCCGGCCTGGTCCAGGAATCCATCGGTCGCCAGGTAATAGGTCCAGCCCGACAGCAAGGGCAGCTCGACGTTCTCGTACTCGCCGCGCCGGCGCTCGCCCAGCGCGCGGCGTCCACCCTGGACCTCGCGCGCATCGTGGCCATTGCTGGCGTACAGCGAGATCTTGGCGCCCGCGTAGATCAGGCGGCTGTTCTCACGGTCCACATAGACCAGCGCGGCATCCGTGTTGGTGGCCAGCGCGCGCGGCAGCTGGGCGTCGGCCAGCATGGCGCGAATGGCGCTGTCGGTACGCGTCAGGATGCCGGCCGGATCGCGCGGCCCCATCTCGCTGACCGCCAGATCGATGGCCGCCCGCGCCAGCATGGTCATCAGTGCGCCCGGCACGCCATGGCCAGCGCAGTCCATGATGCCCATCAGGCAGTTCTCGCCATCCGAGCGGAAGACATAGAAATCGCCCCCCACCACATCGCGCGGCTTCCACAACACGAAGTGATGCGCGCCCAGCGATTGGGTCATCTGACGATCTGGCAGGATGGCGCGCTGGATCAGGCTGGCATAGTCGATCGAATCATCGATTTTCTTGCGCGCCGCCGCCATCTCCCGATTGGCCGACTCCAGCTCGGAGGTGCGCTCGCGCACCTTGCTCTCCAGCTCGGCGGTATGGCGGCGCACCTTGTCGGCCATCACCCCGAAGGCACGGCTCAGATCGCCGATCTCGTCCTGGCCGCCCGGCGGCAGGCGCACATCGTAGCTGCCGTCGGCAATCGCGCGTGCCGACTGCTGCAAACGGCGCAGCGGCCGCAGCATCAGGCGTTCGATGGCAAAGCCAAAGCACAGCACCAGGGCGACGAACAGCAGCAACAAGCCCACGACCGCCGGCCACAACCAGCTAGGATCGACCAGACGCGCCGCCCCGAAATCCACCAGGGTCACCACGCTCCAGCGCAGCTCCGGCATGTAGGCCACCGCCACCAGCTGGCGGTTGCCGTCGACCGAGGCCCAGGTCATGGCGACCTCGTCGGGGTTCTCGACGGACTCCTGCAACGCCGCGCGCAGGTTCTCGCGGCTTTCGCCGGCATCGACCAGCGAAAAGACCGTGCGGTCCAGCGCCACGCGCCCGGCGGCGCCGGAGTTGTAGGCAATACGCCCCGGGTCCTGGTAGGCCTGGATTGCGCCGGCGCGATCGACGATGACCGGCGTGACGCCGGCCCGACCGCTGTCGACGAACTCCTTCAGAAAACCGCCCACGTCCATGCCGGCGCCTGTCAGGCCCAGCACCTCGTCGCCGTCGCGGATCTGGGCATTGATCCACACCTTGGTGGTGTTCAGCTTGAGATCCGGATTGACGTTGATGTTGTAGCGTTCGGGGGACTTGATCGAGGCGTAGAACCAGCCATCGTCAACCGCCTTGGGGCTGAGCGTGTAACGCACGCGATCCGACTGCTCGACCGGATCGCTGAAGTAATAATTGCCGCTCTCGGCGCTGGCGATGAAGTACGTCTGGCCGAGGAAATCGCGCCGATAACCCTCGGCTTCGCGGAAGAACAGATCAAGCGCTGCCGGGTCATGCTCGTTGCGCAACCAGCGCCGCGTGACCTCACTGTTGGCCAGGCGCATGGAAAGCGCCATCTCGCGCGAAATCGGCGCCAGGATGCGCTGACGGCTGAGCTGGGCGAAATTCTCCGCGAACGCGCGCCCGAAATGATCCCTCACCCCGTCAAAAACCAGCCATGTGATCAACACGGCGGGGGCCAGCATGACCACGCACGCCAGCAACAACGCCATGAAGGACTTCTTGCGCAAACCCCACTTCGCCATTCGACATTCCCCTGCGGGCCGATAGCCCTGCCACAGCGGAGACTCTCAACGATGGCCGGTCTTGCCCGCGCCTCCCCGCGTGCCTTGCGAAGTCGCCGATGCCGCAGCGCAACGTAAGGCGCCGCTAGTGTAGTTGCCATAGGCCGCAGAAGGAAACACACCCATACCAACGCGCGGCACTATATCTGATTGTTGCGCAATATTGTGATAATCGTGGGCGTTACTTGCTTTGTATGTCCGAATAATTCCGCGACAACATTTGGATCGGCAGGCCTTGCCCGCCTACACCCCCAGATAACGCTCCCAGAGGCCGCGATCCGCATCCAGGGCGGCAGAATCCCCCGTCCAGACCACTTTGCCGCGCTCCAGGATGACATGGTTGTCCGCCAGCGCCAGCAGGCGTTCGACATATTTATCGATCACCAGCGTGGTCTGCCCGGACGCGCGCAGGCGCGCCAGGCATTGCCAGATTTCCTCGCGGATTTTCGGCGCCAGGCCCTCGGTCGCCTCGTCGAGGATCAACAACTGCGGATTGGTCACCAGTGCGCGCCCGATGGCCAGCATCTGCTGCTCGCCGCCGGAGAGCTGGTTGCCCATATTGCCGGCGCGTTCACCCAACCTTGGAAACAGTTCGAAGACGCGCTGCGGCGTCCACGGCTCGCCCATGCCAGGATTGCGCCGCGCCGTGAAGGCCGTGAGATGCTCGCGCACCGTCAGGTTGGGAAAACACTGCCGGCCTTCGGGCACCAGCGCCAACCCGGCCCGCGCGATGCGGTCCGTGGGCCACTGCCCGATCGACTGACCGGCAAAACGGATAGTCCCGCTCCGCAGGGGGAGTTGGGCGAACAGGGTTCGCAACAGCGTCGTCTTGCCCATGCCGTTGCGCCCCAGCAGCGTCACGACCTGACCGGCGCCAATTTCCATATCCACGCCAAACAGCACCTGGCTGGCGCCATAGCCGCTGGCCACGCCTTCCATGCTCAGCATGTCTTCTCCTCGGCATGCTCGCCGTCATCGCCCAGATAAGCCTGGCGCACGTCGGGATTGGCGCGTATTTCCTGCGGCGTGCCGGTGGCGATGACTCGCCCGTAGACCAGCACCGAAATACGGTCGGCGAGCCGGAACACCGCCTGCATATCATGTTCGACCAGCAGCATGGCTGCCCGGCCGCGCAGGGATTCGATCAACTCGGTCAGCCGCAGGGTCTCGTCAGGCCCCATGCCGGCCATGGGCTCATCGAGCAGCAGCACGCTGGGGCGCGCGGCCAGCGCCAGCGCAAACTCCAGCTTGCGCTGCTCGCCATGCGGCAAGGTGCCTGCCGCAAGATCCAGCAAGCCAGGCTCGATGGCGCACTGCCGGGCGAGCTCGTGTGCCTGTTCATACAGCGCCGATTCGGCCTGACGCGGCCGCCAGAAGCGAAAGCTGCTGCCGGCATGCGCCTGCACCGCCAGCAGAAGATTGTCCAACACGGACAGGCTGCGAAAGATGTTGGTGATCTGATAGGAACGCGACAGGCCGTGGGCCACGCGCTCGTGCGCGCTCAGGCGCGAGACGTCCTTGCGCCCAAGCTGCAGGGTGCCGGCATCGGCCGGCAGCGTGCCCGACAGCAGATGGATCAGAGTGGACTTGCCCGCGCCATTGGGCCCGATCAAGGCATGGATTTCACCGGGCGCCAACGTCAGATCCACCTGGTCGGTGGCCAGCAGGGCGCCAAAACGACGTACCAGGCCACGTGCCTGAAGGGCTGGCACGACGGAGGGCTGGCCGGGCTGAGCGGGGCGGGAGGCAGGCATCATGGTTTCGTCTTTGCCACATCGGCGCCGGGACGCGCCACGAACAGGCCGGCCAGGCCGCGCGGCGCGCCGAACACAACGGCCAGCAACAACAGACCCAGCGGCAGATGCCAGTATTCGGTCCACTGGCGCAGCACTTCTTCGAGCACCAGCATCACGGTCGCGCCGGCCACGCCGCCATAGCGCAGGCCGATGCCGCCGACCAGCACCATGATCAGAAGGTTGGCCGACTGGGTCCAGTGCATGAGGCTGGGCGAGATGAAAAGATTGTGGCTGGCCAGCAAGGCGCCCGCCAGTCCCGCCAACGCGCCGGACAGCGCAAAGGCCGTGAGCTTGATGCGGTAGACCGGATAGCCCAGGGCCTCCATGCGCGCCTCGTTCTCGCGCACGCCCTGCAGCGCCATGCCATAGCGCGACGCCACCAGACGCCCGAACAGGAACAGGCAGAGACAGAAGATCGCCAGCACCACGTAATAGAAGCTGCGATCATCGGCCAGATCCAGCCCGGGCAGCGTCGCATAACCCGGCAGGTTCAGGCCATCCTCGCCGCCATACTGGCGCAACGAGATGAAGATGTAGAACACCATCTGGGCAAAGGCCAGGGTGATCATGATGAAATACACGCCGCGCGTACGCAGGGAAATCGCCCCGATCACCCAGGCCAGGAACCCTGACAGCACGATGGCCGCGCCCCAGCCTGCCAGCGCCGAAGTCACGCCGCTGGCCGCCAGGATGCCCACGGCATAGGCGCCCGCGCCAAAGAAAGCCGCATGGCCCATCGCCACCATGCCGCCATAGCCCAGCACCAGATTCAGGCTGGTGGCCGCCAGCGCATAGATAAGCACGCGCCGCAGGAAAGACACATAGAAATCCAGGTCCAGCGCCGGCGCCACCAGCGGAAAAGCCACCAGCGCGGCCAGCAACAGCCAGGTCCAGAACAGGCTTGCGCGCATGTTCAACCCCGCGCCGGAAAAAGGCCCGAGGGGCGGAACACCAGGATCCCCGCCATCAGGACATAGATCAGGATCGCCGCCAGCGTGGGGCCCACGCTGGAGGCCACGGCCGGCGAAAAAACCTGCCGCAGCAACATGGGCAGAAAGGCGCGCCCGGCGGTATCGACCATGCCGACCAGCAAGGCTCCGACGAAAGCGCCCCTGATGGAACCGATGCCCCCGATCACGATGCACACCAGCACCAGGATCAGGATCTCTTCGCCCATGCCGACCTGCACGGCCGTCACCGGCCCAAGCAGGGCGCCGGCCACGGCGGCCAGCACGGCTCCCAGCACGAAGACCCCCAGAAACAACAGCGGCACGCGCACCCCCATCAAGGTGGCCATCTGCCGGTTGGAAGCGCCCGCCCGCAGCAGCACGCCGGCGCGCGTGCGCGTGACGAACCAGTACAGGCCCAGGGCGGCAGCCAGGCCGACCACGATGATCATCAGGCGATAGGCCGGGTACAGCAGATCGGGCAGCAGGCGCACCGGCCCCGACAGCACCTGCGGCATATTGAGCATCATCGGGGCGGGCCCCCAGATCATCTTCACCACATCATTGGCGATCAGGATGATGGCGTAGGTGCCCAGCACCTGGGCCAGGTGATCGCGCAAGGCCAGCCGCCGGATCAGCACCACCTCCAGCAGCGCCCCGACCAGCCCGGTGGCGATGGCCGCCACCAGCACGGCGGCTGCGAACGAACCGGTGCGCTGCATGGTCTCGGCCGCGACATAGGCGCCCGCCATGTAGAGCGAACCGTGCGCCAGGTTGAGGATGTCCATGATGCCGAACACCAGGGTCAGACCTGCCGCGATCAGGAACAACATCAAACCGAACTGCAATCCATTGAGCAATTGCTCGATGACCAGCGTAAACGTCATGAACCCATCCCCTGGAGGCCGCCCGCAAGGCTGCGCGGCGGCCCGCTAGCCCGGTCTTTACAGCTTGCACTCGCCGACGTAGACGTCCTGATAGTTGTCGAACACCTTGCCTGCCAGCTTGTTGGTAATGCGTCCGTCGGCGTCTTTCTCGATGACGCGCACGTAGTAGGGCTGGATGGGATAGTGGTTCTTGCCGTAGGTGAAGGGGCCGCGCACCGAGGGGAAATCGGCCTTCTCCAGCGCGGCGACGATCGCCTCGCGATCCTTGGCGCTGCCGCCGGCCTGCTTGACGGCGGCATCGATGGCCATGATCACGTCATAAGCCTGGGCAGCGTAGACCGACGGATAGCGGCCCTTGTATTCCTTGCGGAACGCCTCCACGAACTGCTTGTTCTGCGGATTGTCCAGGTCGTGGGCCCACTGCGCCGTGTTGTACATGCCCAGCATGGGCTCGCCCACAGCCTGGATCACATCCTCGTCGGCCGAGAAACCCGGGCCGATCAGGCGCGTATCCTGCGCCAGGCCGGAAGACACGAACTGCTTGACGAAGTTGATCCCCATTCCGCCCGGCAGAAAGATGAACACGGCATCCGGCTTGGCCGCGCGGATCTGTGCGATCTCGGCGGCATAATCCAGCTGCCCCAGCTTGGTGTAAAGCTCCTGGTCGACGGCATTCTTGTAGCCGCGCTTGAAGCCCGTGAGCGCATCTTTGCCGGCCGGGTAGTCCGGCGCCATGATGAACACCTTCTTGAACCCACGGTCCGCGGCGACCTTGCCGGCCGCCTCATGGAAGGCGTCATTCTGGTACGACAGGCCGAACCAATAGCGATTGCATTGCGCGCCGGCCAGCTGGCTGGGCCCCGGGTTGTTCGACAGATAGGGCACCTTGGCCGCGAACAGGGCCGGGCCGACTGCCAAAGCCACGTTCGAGCCGATCGGGCCGGTGAAAAAATCGACCTTGTCGCGTTGCAGGTAGCGCGTCACCAGCTGGCGGGCCTGGTCGGGGTTGCCGCCCATGTCCGTCTGCAGAAACTCGGCCGGCTGGCCGCCCAGCTTGCCGTCCAGTTGCTTGATCGCCAGGTTGAAGCCGTCGCGGGCTTCGGCCCCCAGCGCCGAGAACGGTCCCGAGATATCGTTGGCGATACCGACCTTGATGGTATCGGCCGAGGCCACGGCGGGCATCAGGACGGCGGCAGCCAGTAGGGAGGGAAGAAAACGCATGGTGATGCTCCTTGCGCTACGCGCGGCAGAATATTGTTATTGCTGCGTATTGTTGCGATGAGGACTGCGTCAGCCGGCATCGCCGGCGAGGAACTGGCATCGCGTATAGTTTAGGTTTAAAGTATTTGGCAAAACAAGTCTAGGGTTTGCCCCAGGACATGCTCGCAAGCAAGCTTGCGGCCCGCCCGACCGGCTCCCCTGATCGTCCCTTTATCGTTTTCATGAGCGCATCCGATCACATGCTCTATCGCAGCTATGACCGCGCCGCGCTTGACGTCCAGTACAACGCACGCGCGACAGTACCCGACATCGAGGCGATTCTCAAGCAATACACCGACGCCAGCCGCAAGGCGCGCGCCCGTCTGTCCTGCATTGCAGACCAGCCCTATGGCGCGCATCCCGATGAGCGGCTGGACATTTTCCCGGCTGCACAATCCGGCGCCCCCGTGCTGCTGTACATCCACGGCGGCTACTGGCGCGCCCTCAGCAAGGATGATTCCTGCAACATGGCGCCGGCCTTCACGGCCGCCGGCGCCACCGTAGTGGTGATCAACTATTCGCTGGCACCCGCCGTCACGCTGGACCACATCGTCGACCAGACGCGCCGTGCGCTGGCCTGGGTGCACCGCCACATCGCGCGCCACGGCGGCGACCCTGCACGCATCCATCTCTGCGGCAGCTCGGCCGGCGGCCATCTGATCGGCATGCTGCTGGCCGGTGGCTGGCATGGGCGCTACGACCTGCCGACCGACGTGGTGGCAGGCGCGGCGGCGCTGTCCGGTCTCTACGACCTGCGCCCGCTGGTGCATACCCACATCAACGCCTGGATGCAGATGAGCCTGGCCGACGCCGAACGCAACAGCCCGGCCCTGCTGCCCGGGCCGGCGCATGGCTGCCCGCTGCTGGTCAGCTACGGAGCCAACGAAACCGACGAGTTCAAGCGCCAGAGCCGCGACTACCTGACGCAATGGCTGGGTCGCGGCCATCCCGGCCGCTACATCGACATGCCGGGCAGCAACCATTTCGACCTGGTACTGCGCCTGAACGATCCGCATCAGGCGCACACCCGCGCCCTTCTTGAACAAATGGGCCTGGCCCCTGCGCCTGACGCGCAGGCCTGAGCCCCACGAGGCCGTCATGACCGACATCCCCGATCTGGAAAGCCGCGCCGCGCCGGACGACCACCATGCGCTGCGCCTGTGGTTGCGCATGCTGACCTGCTGCAACCTGATCGAATCCGAGATCCGGACCCAGCTGCGCACCCGCTTTGACACCACCCTGCCGCGCTTTGACCTGATGGCCCAGCTGCACCGCGCGCCCAAGGGCATGCGCATGGGCGAACTCTCGCGCCACATGATGGTGACCAACGGCAACATCACCGGCATCACCGACCAGCTTGAAAAGGAGGGGCTGGTGATACGCAATAAGGTCGAGACCGACAGGCGCAGCTCCATCATCAAGCTCACGCCCCTGGGCAAGAAAACCTTCGCCCGCATGGCGCGCGCCCATGAGTCGTGGGTCAAGGAGATGTTCTGCGACCTGCCCGAGGCCAGCCGCGATGCGCTCTTCCAGGGGCTGGGCGAACTGAAACTGCAGGTCATCGCACGCCAGCGCAAGGCTTGAGGGGCCGGGCGCCGACGGCCCGCAGCGCGCATAATTGGCGTCATGATTCCGGTTTCATTTCCAGGTGGCAACCATTACGCCACCTTGCTGCTCTCCCTGATCTGCCTGGCGACCCTGCTCACCTGGGTCGTCCACCTGTTGCGCCACCGGCCTGCGCGGGACTGGCTGGCAGATCACCGCCGCCTGGGCGCGCTGCTGCTGCTGGGCCTGGCCAGCCTGGGCGCGCTCTACCCCTATCAACTGTTTTCTCAGTGGCACGAGGCACGCCGCCTGGCCGGCGACGAGGCGGCTCACCGCCTCGAACTGGACACCGCCCTCGCCCTGCACGGCGAAACCCTGCCAGCCGGCACCGTGCTGCGCCTGGCCCGACCCGGCCAGGCCGACAGTTTCGTGCAGGCGCAAT
This sequence comes from Bordetella trematum, assembly GCF_900078335.1. GTDB lineage: Bacteria > Pseudomonadota > Gammaproteobacteria > Burkholderiales > Burkholderiaceae_B > Bordetella > Bordetella trematum. Next base: position 75,275 of record NZ_FKBR01000033.1, on the reverse strand, counting down.
TCCCCTCACCTGCGCCCGTGGCCGGGATGGATGTCATCCGTTGGCTGCGCCATGCGCCGGATGACTGGTCGCTGATCCTGGCGCAGGACCAACGCATCGAGGGCTGGACCTGCAGCCGCAGTCATCCGGTGGAGCTGCGCCTGCAGCAAGGCCGGCCCCGGCTGGCCAGCTGCCACCTGGCGCCGGGCAACAGCCTGGACGATCAGCCCCTGCCGGCCGGCACCTGGCTGCAAGCCCGACCGCAAGGCTGGTTGCTGCGCACCGACGGCAGCGACGCGCTGCCTGTGGCGGGCATGGACCTGCTCAAGACCGAACTGCACCTGGCCGTCGACGGCAAACGCGAGCGCTTCGAAGGACTGCTCGCGCATGAAACCCGCCTGGGCGACTTCACGTATCCAGCCGGCACCCGCGTCGCCAGCGCTCCCGCCGGCCTGAGCGGCGCGCAGCCGGGCGATCTGCTGTTTTCGCCCTCGCGCGGGCGCAGCGCGCGGCATGCCGACGGCAGCGAAATCGCCGCCGGACGCTCGGTACTGCAAAGCCCGCAAGGCGAGCTGCTCTCGGTCATCCCCAACTCCCAGGCCGGCGTACTGGACGTCGCCAGCGTGCGGCTGGGCCCCTGACTCCCCCCTGTCCGACAGCAGTGGGATAATAAGTGTTTTGGCCGACCGCCCCTGCCGGGCGAGCGGCGCGCTGTCCAACGAGACGAACCCATGGCCGTAAACCTCCAGATTCCCTCCGAATCCGCAATTTATCCCGTCGCCGGTGTCGAGATCGGCGTGACCGAAGCCGGTATCCGCAAGGCCAACCGACGCGACCTGACCGTGTTCCGCCTGGCGCCAGGCGCCACCGTGGCGGGCGTGTTCACGCGCAACCGCTTCTGCGCCGCGCCGGTGCAGGTCTGCCAGGCCCACCTGGCCCTGGGCGGCCCGATCCGCGCGCTGGTGATCAACACCGGCAACGCCAACGCCGGCACCGGCGAGCCGGGTCTGGAAAACGCCCGCGCCACCTGCGCCGGGCTGGCCAGGCTGCTGGACATCCCGGCCGAGCAGGTGCTGCCGTTCTCCACCGGCGTCATCCTGGAGCCCCTGCCCATGGATCGACTGCTGGCCGGCCTGCCCAAGGCCGTTGCCGCGCTGGGCGACAACCAATGGTTCAATGCCGCGCACGGCATCATGACCACCGACACCCTGCCCAAGATCCATTCGCGCCGCCTGACCCTCGGCGGCAAGACCATCACCATCACCGGCATCAGCAAGGGCGCCGGCATGATCCGGCCCAACATGGCCACCATGCTCAGCTTCCTGGCCACCGACGCCGGCATCGCCCAGCCGCTGATGAACACGCTGGCGCGCGAACTGGCCGACCAGTCGTTCAATCGCATCACCATCGACGGCGACACCTCGACCAACGATTCCTTCATCGTGGTCGCAACGGGTCAATCGGGCCTGCAGATCGATAGCGACAGCCACCCTGACTACGCCGCGCTGCGCGCCGCCCTGGTCGAGGCCGCCGCCGACCTCGCACAGAAGATCGTGCGTGACGCCGAGGGCGCCACCAAGTTCATGACCATCCGCGTCGAAGAAGCCGGCAGCGTCGACGAGGCCCTCAAAGTCGCTTATGCCGTGGCGCACTCGCCGCTGGTCAAGACCGCCTTCTACGCCTCCGATCCCAACCTGGGTCGCATCCTGGCGGCCATCGGCTATGCCGGCATCGACGACCTGGACACCAACGCGCTGCGCCTGTGGCTGGACGACGTGCTGGTGGCCCGCGACGGCGGGCGCAACCCGGACTACCAGGAGGCCGACGGCCAGCGCGTGATGCAGCAAGCCGAGATCCTGGTGCGCATTGCACTGGGCCGCGGCCAGATCACCGAAACCGTTTACACCTGCGACTTCTCGCACGAGTACGTCAGCATCAACGCCGACTACCGTTCCTGATACGCGACTTCCCGGGGGACGGCGCCGGCGATCCATCCATGCCGCCCGTCCCCGCGCAAGGCGCCACCCGCGCCGCGCTTCTCGCCGCAGCGTCCTCCGTGCCCCCACCCTCAGGGCCCGCGCCGGCGTCCTCCCGCACAGACTGTCTGCCATCGACACGATGCCCCAAGGAAACGAAGTGACTGCAACCGACTTCACCCAACTCATCGCCCGCGCCGAACGCGTGCTGGCACAACTGGAGGCCTGGCTGCCGCCGGCCCCGCCCGACATCGACTGGAGCGCGCACGCTTACCGCTGGCGCCGGCGCGGCTCGCGCGGCTGGCTGGACGCCGTGCGCCACGTGGCGCGCATCCACAAGGATGACCTGCAGCACATCGAACGCCAGAAAGACATCATCGACCGCAATACCCGCCAGTTTCTGGCCGGCAAGCCGGCCAACAACGTCCTGATGACCGGCGCGCGCGGCACCGGCAAGAGCTCGCTGGTCAAGGCCATGCTGGCCGCCTATGGCGACCAGGGGCTGCGCCTGATCGAGGTCGACAAGGCAGACCTGGGCGACCTGCCCGAGATCGTCGAGCTGGTGGCCAAGCGCCCCGAACGCTACATCGTGTTCTGCGACGACCTCTCCTTCGAGGAAGGCGAGGCCGGCTACAAGGCGCTGAAGTCCGTGCTCGACGGCTCGGTGGCCGCGGGCGGCGACAACCTGCTGATCTACGCGACCTCCAACCGCCGCCACCTCATGCCCGAATACATGAGCGAGAACCTGCAGGCCAAGCACCAATCGGACGGCGAAATCCATCCGGGCGAGACGGTCGAAGAGAAAATCTCGCTGTCCGAGCGCTTCGGCCTGTGGCTGTCCTTCTATCCGTTCAAGCAGGACGACTATCTGGACATCGTCTACCACTGGCTGCGCGAACTGGACTGCCCGGCCGACCAGATCGAAGCCTCGCGCGCCGAAGCCCTGCAATGGGCGCTGGAGCGTGGCTCGCGTTCGGGCCGCGTAGCCTATCAATTCGCGCGCGACTGGTCGGCCCGTCATGGCTGAGAAGATCATCGACGTCGCCGTCGCGCTGATCCTGCGCGCCGACGGCCAGCTGTTGCTGGGCCAGCGGCCCGAAGGCAAGCCCTGGGCCGGCTGGTGGGAGCTGCCCGGCGGCAAGCTCGAGCCCGGCGAAACCGTGCTGCAGGCCCTCGCGCGCGAACTGCAGGAAGAGATCGGCATCACCGTCACGGAGTCCCGCCCCTGGGTCACCTACGTGCACCGCTACCCGCAGACCACGGTGCGGCTGGCTTTCTGCTTTGTCACCGGCTGGACCGGCGAGCCGCGCAGTCTGGAGAATCAACGCTTGCAGTGGGTCGTGCCACAGGAGGCCGCCCAGGTGGGCGAGCTGCTGCCCGCCGCCCTGCCGCCGCTGCGCTGGCTGCAACTTCCCACCCGCTACGGCATCAGCGCCGCCGGCTCGTCCACCGGCCTGCCGGTCTTCCTGACCCGCCTGGATCAGGCGCTCGCGCAGGGCCTGAAGCTGGTGCAATGGCGCGAACCCGCCTGGCCTGACGGCCCGCAAGCCGGCAGCCTGTACACCGCCTTCGAGCAGGTGCTGCAACGTTGCCGCCAGGCCGGCGCGCGCTTGCTGGTCAACAGCATCCATCCCGAGGACTGGTGGCATCAGGCCGACGGCGTGCACCTGCGCGCCGCCGATGCCGCCGCGCTCACGCAACGCCCGGCGCTGCCCGCTGGCGCTCTGGTAGGCGTCTCGACCCACAGCCACGCCGACATCCTGCGGGCGCGCGACCTGCAGGCGGATTTCGCCGTGCTGGGCCCGGTATCGGCCACGCCCACCCACCCCGGCCAGGCCGGCCTGGGCTGGCCCGCCTTCCAGGCGGCCCTGCACGATGCCGGCCTGCCGGTGTTTGCCCTGGGCGGGCAGTCCCCGGCCACGCTGGTCCAGGCGCAGTCTTACGGGGCGCACGGCATCGCCGCGATCCGAGGGATATTCGGCTAAAGCCGCTCTGCGACGCCCGGCCTGATGCTGCCCCCAGCAGGCCGGGCCGGCTCCGGCCTGGCCCATCCTCCCTCCCTATACAAGGCAGGCGTCTGATTCCGTGCCATGACGGCCCGCCCTAACGCGCGCCGGCGTATCCGGCAGGTCATGATCCAGGCATGACAAAGCTGCCTGCCTCCCAGTCCCTCCGCCCTGCCCGGCTGATCCCCCTCGCAGTCCTGCCGGCCCTGCTGGCCTGCAGTCCCCTGGCCCATGCCGTGGACGGCACCATTACCATCAACGGTGAAATCATCGATTCCACCTGCAAGATCAACAACCAGACACCGCCCTCAAACCTTATCGTCAACCTCCCCAAGATCTCCACCAGCGCCCTCAAAGCCAAGGGCGACTTCGCCGGCGCGACCCTATTCACCCTAAAGCTGACCGACTGCCCCAGCACGCTGAACGGCGAGGTCAAAGCCTATTTCGAGCCCGGTCCGACCACCGACTACGACAATGGCGCCCTGTATGCCTACACTTCCACCGCTGCCGTCACCTCGGCAGCCGGCAGCATCCCAACCGGGCTGACCAAGGTCGCAAACGTGTCCATCCAGCTGACCAACCCCGACGGCACGCCCATCGTCATCGGCGCCTCGACCAACACGGCCGCCGGCGACGTGCTGCGTAATGGCGACAGCTCGACCAAGACCGCCACGCTGCGCTATCTGGCCCGCTACCTGAAAAGTGGCGACGGCAAGATCTCCAGCGGCAAACTGGTTACCTACGTCCAGTACTCCATCGTCTATCCCTAGTTGCTGTGTCTGATTCGCAGGCCTGCGATCACGGATCGACATGCGCCCATCGGGCATCCCGGTCATGATCTCAACATGACCCGCTTACCTTGCCGCACCGCCATCGCCCCGTGCCCCCGGCCGCTTCGCCGCTCTCTTCGCTTGTCCCTCGCTGCCTTGCTGCTCTGCAGCCCTGTGGCCCATGCGGTGGACGGCACCATCACCATCAACGGCGAGATCATCGATTCCACCTGCAAGATCAATGGCAGCACACCGCCCGCGCACATTCTGGTCAACCTGCCCAAGATATCCACCACCGCCCTCAAGGCCAAGGGCGATATCGCCGGAAGCACGGCGTTCGTCATCAAACTGACCGAATGTCCGGCGTCCCTGAGTGGGGAGGTCAAAGCCTATTTCGAGCCCGGCCCGACCACCGACTACGACACCGGCAACCTCTACGCCTATAAGAATACGTCTGCCGCTGCCAAGGAAATGGCCAGCGACATCCCGGAGAGCCAGGCCAGCCAGGGTAAAGCCGACAACGTCGAGATCCAGCTCGCCAACCCCGACGGCACGCCGATCACCATCGGCGCAAGCAAGAACAACGCGCAGGGTGCCACCCTCTCCAGCAATGCCGCCACCCTGCGTTACCTGGCTCGCTACTACCGAAGCGGCACCGAAGCTGTCAGCAGCGGCAAGCTCTACACCTACGTGCAATACAGCATCGTCTACCCCTGAGCGTCGCGGCCCGCGTCCGTGGATCCCGCAGCCGGATCAGCCCTTTCCCAGGCAGGCCAAGGTAATGATTCAGGCATGACTACGCAACGCATCTTCACGACGTTTTCCGGCTGGCCCCTGAGGCTCGCCTGCCTGGGCCTCTCGCTCGCCCCCCTCGCCCCCGCCTTCGCCGTGGACGGCACCATCACCATCAACGGTGAGATCACCGACCAGACCTGCAAGATCAATGGCAAGGACGCGCCCGCCGACCTCCTCGTCCATCTGCCCAAGATTTCAACCAGCGCCATCAAAAACAAGGGCGATGTGGCCGGCGCAACCGTGTTCACCCTCAAACTGACCGACTGCCCCAGCACGCTCACAGGGAAAGTACAGGCCCATTTCGAGCCCGGCCTCACCACCGACTACGACAGCGGCAATCTGTACGCCTATACCAGCTCAGACACCAAAACCAGCCCGGCTAGCGCCATTCCCACGAGCCTCACCAAAGCCAACAACGTCGAAATCCAGCTTGCCAATGCCGACGGCAGCGCCATCACCATCGGTGCGCCGCCCAGCGCAGGCGGTGGCGTCACGTTGATGAACGGCAGCGGCGACAAAAAAACTGCCACCCTGCATTACATGGCGCGCTATTACCGCAGCAGCGCCGAGGCCATCACGGCCGGCAAGCTCGTGACTTACGTGCAATACAGCATCATCTACCCTTGAGCGCCGGGTCGCATTACACGCGATCCACACTGAAATCAGCTTTTTCCCAAGCAGAGGGCGGTAATGATTCCATGATGAACACACCGCCCCCCCTTCCGATCGCCTCGGGCTGGCCGATGCGCCTGGCCTGCCTGGGCCTGGCCCTGGCCCCTTTCTCGTCCGCCTTCGCCGTGGACGGCACCATCACCATCACCGGCGAGATCATCAGCTCCACCTGCAAGATCAATGGTGAGGCTCCGCCCCACAACCTGCTTATCAACCTGCCCAAGATCGGCGCCTCCGCGCTCAAGAACCAGGGCGACGTGGCCGGGGCGACACCGTTCACGCTCACCCTGACCGAATGCCCTTCCGAGCTGTCGGGTCAGGTCAGGGCGCATTTCGAGCCCGGCCCCACCACCGACTACGCCACCGGCAATCTGTACGCCTACAGCAACAGCAGCGGCACCGCCAAAACGAAAGAGTCAAGCATCCCGGCCGGGCAAGCCGGCATGGCAAAATTCCAGAACGTTGAAATCCAGCTCGCCAACCCCGATGGCACGGCCATCAAAATCGGAGCAACCGACAGCCTGTCGCAAGGCGCCGAACTCAAGAACGGGAGCAGCGGCGACGGCAAGAAAACCGCCACCCTGCACTACCTGGCGCGCTACTACCGCAACAACACCATGAGCATCACGCCGGGCAAGCTCTATACCTACGTGCAATACAGCATCGTCTATCCCTGAACGCCACAACCGGTGCAGACACCCTGCACCGGAATCGGCATCTTCCGAAGCTGGTCAGGGTAATGATGCCAACATGAAAACGCAGCAACCCCCAACCCCCGTCCTCGGCTGGCCGGTACGGCTGGCCTGCCTGGGCCTGGCCCCCTTCTCATCCGCCCTCGCCGTCGATGGCACCATCACCATCAACGGCGAAATCATCGACTCCACCTGCAAGATCAACGGCGCAGCGCCCCCGGCCGATATTCTCGTCACTCTGCCCAAGATCGGCCAGACAGCCTTGAAGAACGAGGGCGACGTCGCCGGCGCAACCGCCTTCGTGATTGCGCTGACAGAATGTCCCGCCACCCTGAGCGGCAAGGTGAAAGCCTACTTCGAACCTGGCCCGACCACCGACTACGACACCGGAAATCTGTACGCCTACACCACCAGTGAAGGCAAAACCAAGGCCTCGTCCATCCCTGGCAACCAGGCCAGTCAGACCCAGTTCCAGAAGGTTCAGATCCAGCTGGCCAATCCGGACAGCACTGCCATCAAGATCGGCGCCTCGGAAAACAAGGCCGCGGGCGTCGAACTGCAAAACGGCACAGACGGCAAGAAGACCGCCACCCTGCGCTACCTCGCCCGCTACTACAGAAGCAGTTCAGGCAACATCACGCCCGGCAAGCTTTTCAGTACTCCATCGCCTACCCATAAGGAGGCTGTCTGATTCGGTCCCGCCGCCGCCGGCAGCCGCGCCCGCCAGCGGGCGCGGCAGGTCATGATTCAAACATGACAACACCGCCCGCCTCCCTGCCTTTTCGCCCCGCCCGCCTGATTCCGCTCGTGGTCCTGCCCGCCCTGCTGGCAAGCAGCCCCGCGGCCCACGCGGTCGACGGCACCATCACCATCAACGGCGAAATCACCGACCAGACCTGCAAGATCAATGGCAGCCTGCCGCCCGCCAACTTCATCGTCAACCTGCCTAAAATCTCCACCTCGGCGCTCAAAACCAAGGGCGATACCGCGGGGGCCACGCTGTTCACGATTGCCCTCTCCGACTGCCCCGCTACCCTGACGGGCAAGGTCAAGGCCTATTTCGAGCCTGGCATCACCACGGATTACGACAGCGGCACCTTGTATGCCTATCGCCCGGTCGATGGCACCGACACCAGCACCACCAGCGCACCGGTCGCCAGCATTCCAAGCCGCACCGGCGCCACCAAGACCGACAATGTGCAAATCCAGTTGGCGAATACCGATGGCAAAGCCATTCAGATCGGTGCCGGAATCAACACGGCCGCGGGAGTCGAACTCAAGGCCAGTGGCAGCGATGGCAAAAAAAGCGCGACCTTGAACTACCTGGCACGCTATTACAAAAGCGGTAACGGTGACATCACTGCCGGCAAGCTCGTCACCTATGTGATGCACAGCATCGTCTATCCCTAGACATGGCCAGCGTGCAGATGGCGGCAGCGGCAAGATCGGCCATCTCTTACGTGATAAATGCGCCGGGACGGGTGTTCAACAGGTAATGATTCAAGCCCGACGAACAAATCCATGACAAGCCATGGCTCCCTCCTTGCGCACTGCCCGCCTGGGCCTGCTGACCCTGCTGCTGAGCAGCGTCCCCGCCGCCCACGCGGTCGACGGCACTATCACCATCAACGGTGAAATCACCGACTCCACCTGCAAGATCAACGGCAAGACCCCGCCCTCCAACTTCATCGTCAACCTGCCCAAGATCTCTACCTCAGCGCTCAAAACTCAGGGCGAGACAGCTGGCGCGACGCTGTTTTCCATCCGGCTTACCGAATGCCCTGCCAGCCTCACTGGCGAGGTCAAAGCCTATTTTGAACCGGGCATCACGACCGACTACGACAGCGGCGCCCTGTATGCCTATACGCCGATCACGGACACCGACACCAGCACGGCCACCTCACCGCTGAGCAGCATCCCGAGCCGCAGCAGTGCCATCAAGGCAGCGAACGTCGAGATCCAGTTGGCCAATACCGACGGCACGGCCATCAAGATCGGGGCGGCCACCAACTCCGCCAAAGGCAGTACCCTGGTCGCGGGCACGGACTCGAAAAAAAGCGCCACGCTGAACTATCTGGCGCGCTACTACAAAAGTGGCACGGCAGCCATCACTGCCGGCAAGCTCGTCACCTATGTGACGTACAGCATCGTCTACCCCTGAACACGGCCAGCGAGCAGATGGCGACAGCGGCAAGATCGGCCATCTCTTACGTGAAAAGTGCGCCGGGACGGGTGATTAACAGGTAATGATTCAAGCCCGACGAACAAATCCATGACAAGCCATGGCTCCCTCCTTGCGCACTGCCCGCCTGGGCCTGCTGACCCTGCTGCTGAGCAGCGTCCCCGCCGCCCACGCGGTCGACGGCACCATCACCATCAATGGTGAAATCACCGACTCCACCTGCAAGATCAACGGCAAGATGCCGCCCTCCAACTTCATCGTCAACCTGCCCAAGATCTCTACCTCAGCGCTCAAGACCAAGGGTGACACGGCA
>NZ_FKBR01000033.1:0-65880 GCF_900078335.1 Bordetella trematum | reverse complement strand
GTTTTCCATCCGGCTTACCGAATGCCCTGCCAGCCTCACTGGCGAGGTCAAAGCCTATTTCGAGCCGGGCGTCACGACCGACTACGACAGTGGAGCCTTGTATGCCTATACGCCGGTCACGGGCACCGATACCAGCACGGCCGACTCACCGCTGGGCAGCATCCCGAGTCGCGGCAGTGCCACCAAGGCGGCGGACGTCGAGATCCAGTTGGCCAACACCGACGGCACGGCCATCAAGATCGGGGCGGCCACCAACTCCGCCAAAGGCAGCACCTTGGTGGCAGGGACGGGTACGGACACGAAGAAAAGCGCCACGCTGAACTATCTGGCGCGCTATTACAAAAGTGGCACGGCAACCATCACCGCCGGCAAGCTCGTCACCTATGTGACGTACAGCATCGTCTACCCCTGAACACGGCCAACGAGCAGATGGCGGCAGCGGCAAGATCGGCCATCTCTTACGTGATAAATGCGCCGGGACGGGTGTTCAACAGGTAATGATTCAAGCCCGACGAACAAATCCATGACAAGCCATGGCTCCCTCCTTGCGCACTGCCCGCCTGGGCCTGCTGACCCTGCTGCTGAGCAGCGTCCCCGCCGCCCACGCGGTCGACGGCACCATCACCATCAACGGTGAAATCACCGACTCCACCTGCAAGATCAACGGCAAGACTCCTCCTTCTGACGTCATCGTCAACTTGCCGAAAATATCCACCAGCGCCCTGAAAAACACTGGCGACAGCGCCGGCGCCACCGCCTTCACCCTCAAGCTGACGGACTGCCCCACGACACTGACTGGCGAGGTCAAAGCCTATTTTGAACCGGGCATCACGACCGACTACGACAGCGGCGCCTTGTATGCCTACACCCCGATTGCCGTTGATACCAGTACCTCCTCCTCGACACCACTGACCGGCATTCCCAGCCGCACGGGCGCCACCAAGGCCACCAACGTGGAAATCCAGCTGGCCAACACCGATGGCAAGCCGATCAAGATCGGCGCCCCCACCAACATGGCCACCGGCGTCGTGTTCAGCTCCAGCGGCAGCGGTGATGCCGCCAGAAATACCGCCACCTTGCATTACCTGGCGCGCTACTACAAAAGCGGCAGCGGCGACATTTCCCCCGGCAAGCTCATCACCTATGTAGCGTACAGCATCGCCTACCCATAAACCCCCGCCAGACTACAGACGGCGTCAGCAGCAATCTCGCCCATCTCCCACGCGGAAAACCAGCCATGACAGTTAATGATTCAACCTTGGCCCCTTACTGCGTGGAACACCATGGCACGTTATCTGCATCCAACCCGCCTGGCCCTGATGCTCTTGCTATCGGCGAACCTGCCCACCGCGCATGCGGTCGACGGCACCATCACCATCAATGGCGAGATCACCGAGACCACCTGCAAGATCAATGGCAATGCACCCCCTAAGAATGTCATCGTCAACTTACCCAAGATTTCCACCACAGCCCTGAAAAACAAGGGCGACACGGCCGGCGCGACCCTGTTCACACTGGAACTGACGGACTGCCCCGAATCCCTGTCAGGCACCGTCAAGGCGTATTTCGAGCCAGGCATCACCACCGACTACAGCAGCGGCGATTTGTACGCCTATACCTATAGCGCCAGTATCGACACGACCAGCAGCAGCACAACGGGAACCGCCATCCCCAGCCGCAGCTCGGCAACCAAGGCCAGCAATGTGGAGATTCAGCTGGCCAACACCGATGGCACGGCCATCAAGGTGGGCGACGATGCCAGCAAGGCCAAAGGCGCCACGCTGGTCGCCGCAGACAGCAAGAAAAAAGCCACCCTGCGCTATCTGGCTCGCTACATCAAAAGCGGCGATGGGACGGTCACGACGGGCAAACTCGTGACCTATGTGCAGTACAGCATCGTCTATCCCTGAACGCCACGACCGGTGCAGATATCCGGCTTCGGAATCGGCATCTTCCGAAGCCGGCCAGGGTAATGATGCCAACATGAAAACGCAGCAACCCCCAACCTCCGCCCCCGGCTGGCCGGTACGGCTGGCCTGCCTGAGCCTGGCCCTGGCCCCCTTCTCATCCGCCCTCGCCGTGGACGGCACCATCACCATCAACGGCGAAATCATCGATTCGACCTGCAAGATCAATGGCAAGAACGCGCCGGTCGATTTCATCGTCAACCTGCCCAAGATCTCCACCAGCGCACTGCCCAAGAAAGGCGACGTCGCGGGCGCCACGCTATTTGTGCTGACCCTGACCGAATGCCCCGCATCCCTGACCGGCGAGGTCAAGGCGCATTTCGAGCCAGGCGTCACCACCGACTACGCCACCGGCAATCTGTACGCCTACAAGGAAACCACCGTCAAGACGACGGCCGAGAGCAGTATCCCGAACGACCGCGCAACCGCCATGAAGGCCGAAAACGTGGAAATCCAGCTCGCCAACACCGATGGCAGCGCCATCAATATCGGCGCACCCGACAGCAAGGCCAAGGGCGTCACCTTGCAAAATGGCAGCGACAGCAAGAAAACGGCCACGTTGCGCTATCTGGCCCAGTACATCAAGAGCGGCGAAAGCGCCATCACCCCGGGCAAGCTCGTGACCTACGTGCAGTACTCCATCGTCTACCCCTGAGGCCTGCGGGACACGGCAAGGATGGCACGCCCGGCATGGCCAACTGATAACAGACGGCACAAATCCAGATCGCCCGCAGGTCTGCTTCTCTGCAGCGGCGTTTTCCGCGGCAGCGCCTAACGGGAGCCAAGCAAGGAAAAGAACCACACCCTAGACGGACATTTCTGTGCATGGCGCGCTAAATAATCACTTATCTGACGCCCGGGGCACGAGGCCCCCCCTGCCCTGGCGCAATCCGCAATTGAAGCAGCCATTGAAGCACTGAATGCGTAAACCTCTTGAATGCGTCAAGCTCGGCACCGCTGCCCTGGCCGTGGACGGCACCATCACCATCAACGGCGAGATCATCGACCAGACCTGCAAGATCAATGGCGCGGATCCTCCCGCCCACATCCTGGTCACCCTGCCCAAGATCGCCGCCACGGCCCTCAAGGACAAGGGCGACGTGGCGGGAGCCACTGTCTTTCTCATCAAGCTGACCGAATGCCCGAGCTCTCTCACCGGCGAAGTGAAGGCGCACTTCGAGCCAGGCCCGACCACCGACTACGACAGCGGCAATCTCTATGCCTACGTCAACAGCACCAGCGCAGCCATGACCAAGGCCAGCGCCATCCCCGAGAACCAGGCCAGCCAGACCAAGACCAGCAACGTGGAAATCCAGCTCGCCAATACCGACGGCACGCCCATCAAGATCGGCGCGTCTGACAGCAAGGCCCAAGGCGCCACGCTGGCCAGCCAGGCGGCCACGTTGCGCTACCTGGCGCGCTACATCAAAAGCGGCGATGGCAGCGTTGGCGCCGGCAGGCTGGTCACCTATGTGAATTACAGCATCGTCTACCCCTGAACCCGATACTGGGGTTCACCTTATTCACGCATGGATCAGCCCCGTCCGAAGCCCGAACGGGTAATGATGGCGAAATGAAAACGCCGCGACTCTCCCTGTCCCCTGACGGCTGGCCCATCCGGCTGGCCTGTCTCAGCCTGGCCCTCGCCCCTCTCGCCCCGGCGCTGGCCGTCGATGGCACCATCACCATCGACGGCGAGATCACCGAGCAGACCTGCAAGATCAACAACATGGCCCCACCGTCCGATATGCTGGTCAACCTGCCCAAGATTTCCACCACGGCCCTCAAAAACAAGGGCGATGTGGCTGGCGCCACGATGTTCGAGATCAAGCTGACCGAGTGTCCGGAAGCGCTCAGCGGCAACGTCAAAGCCTATTTCGAGCCCAGCGCCACGGTCGATCTGACGACCGGAAACCTTCATGCCTATACCAACGGCGATAGCGCGGCGACCATCCAGAACAAACTTCCCGACGTCTCCAGCAAGGGCAAGGCCAGCAATGTGCAGATCCAGCTGGCCAACGCCGATGGCAGCACGATCCGCATCGGCAACACGGACAGCGGCGCTCAGGGTGTGCCGCTGACGGCGGCCACGGATGGCAAGAAGACCGCCACCTTGCGTTATCTGGCGCGCTACATCAAGACCGAGTCCGCCGCGGTGAGCGCGGGCCGCATCGTGGCCTATGTGCAATACAGCATCCAGTATCCCTGATCCTGCAGGACCGGGAGTCCGGCGTGCGACAGAAATCTCGGAAACAAGCTGCACAGGGAATCGGTTAACTATTCCTTGTCCTGCTATCGGCTCCGGCCGTCATCCATGAAATCGTTACGCTTACCTGCTCCGCTGTGTCTTCTGGCCCTGTTCTGCGCTGCGCCGGCGCTGGCCGTGGACGGCACCATCACCATCACCGGCGAGATCACCGACCAGACCTGTAAGATCGACGGCAACCTGCCGCCGCACAACATCATGGTGACACTGCCCCGGATCGGCACCTCGGCGCTGCGCAACAACGGCGACACTGCCGGCGCAACCGTCTTTACCATCCGCGTAACTGACTGTCCGTCCGCACTGGCGGGCCAGCTCAAGCTCTACTTCGAACCCGGCTCGACCACCGACTACGGCACCGGAAACCTGATCGCCTACAAGGAAGCCGCTCCCAGCGAAGCCGCTGGCAGCATCCCGGACCGCGCCTCCGCCATGGTGTTCCAGAGCGTGCAGATCCAGCTGGCCAATCTGGACGGCAGCACCATCCGGCTGGGCGAGCCCCTGGCCACCCAGAACGTCAAATCGGTCGCACTGGTGACCACCAGCGGGGCGACCACCAAAGAGGCCACCTTGCGCTATCTGGCGCGTTATGTGCGCATATCGGACAACGCCCTTAACGCTGGCAAGGTCCTGAGCTACGTGCAATACAGTGTGGTCTATCCCTGAGGTCCGGGTAGTGCAGGCGGCTCGGCCGCCGACGCCGCCAGCCCCTCCCAGCCGCCGCCGAGCGCCGCGATCAGCTGCACGCTGGCGATCAGGCGGTTGCCCATCAGGCTGATGGCGCTGCGCTCGTTGTTCAGCGCGGTGGTTTCGACCACCGATACACTGAGGTAATCGACCAGGCCCGCTTCGTACTGGTTGCGCGTCAGCCGCAAGGACTCACGCGCCGACTCTAGCGCCAGGCGTTGCACGTCCTGCTCCTGTTCGAGCACTCGCAACTGCACCAGATAGTCTTCGACCTCCCGCAGGGCGGTCAGCACCGATTGCCGGTAGGCCGCCGCCTGTGCGTCGTAGCCGGCCCGCGCCGAGGCCACCCGCGCCTCGCGCGCGCCACCGTCGAAGATCGTCAGGGCCAGAGCCGGGCCCAGCGACCAGAAGCGCGCCGGCGCGGTCAACCATTCCGCGAACTGACCGTGGCGAAACCCGCCAGAGGCCGACAACGTCAGATCCGGAAACCAGGCCGCCTGGGCCACCCCGATCTGCGCATTGGCGGAAGCGGCGCGCCGCTCAGCCGCCGCCACATCGGGACGGCGCTCCAGCAAGGTCGAAGGCAGGCCGACCGGGATCGCCGGAACCTGCTGGCTGAACGCCGTGGCCGGCAGGTCGAACTGCGACGGCGCCGACCCCACCAGCACGGCGATGGCATGCTCGTACTGGCCGCGCTGCCAGGCCAGGTCCACCAGCTGGGCGCGCGTACTCTCCAGCTGGGTCTGGGCGACGGCGACGTCTGCCTTGCCGACCACCCCAACCTCGTAACGGTTGCGGGTCAGCTGCAGAGAACGCTCGTAGGCCTTGACCGTCGCCTCCAGCAGGCGCTTCTGTTCATCCAGCACCCGCAGCTGGAAATAATTCTGGGCCAGAGAAGCCTGGGCCGAGAGACGCGTGGCGGCCAGATCGGCAGCGCCGGCGGCCTCGTCGGCACGGCTGGCTTCTACCTCACGGCGCACCCGCCCCCATAGATCGGCCTCCCAACTGACATTGCCGGTCAGCGAGTACTGCCGCGTGCTGCTCCCCGACCCCGACGACGATCCGCCACCCGAACGGGTCACGCCGGCGTTGCTGCCCACGGTCGGCATGAAACCGGCGCGCGCCACGCCCACCAGGGCCTGCGCCTGACGGTAATTGGCCTCGGCCTGGGCGATGGTCTGGTTGGCCTCGTTCAGGCGCTGCATCAGCTCATCCAGCACACTGTCGCCATAGATGCGCCACCACTGGCCGCGCGCCGCCATGTCGGCCGGTCGGGCCGGCTTCCAGCCCTCGACGGCCTGCCCCTCCTTGAAGGCGGTCCCGATATCGATCTCGGGGCGCTGATAGTCGGGGCCGACGGCGCAGCCAGCCAACACCAGCGTGACGGCCAGACTCAGGAAGGAGGAAGGAAAAGACTTAGGCATCATGGGTAGCAGAGGCGACGCGCCAGCGGCGGCGAGCCCAGTGACGGAATCGATCCAGATAAAGATAGACCACCGGGGTGGTGTACAGCGTCAACACCTGGCTGACGATCAGCCCGCCGACGATGGTGATGCCCAGCGGGCGACGCATCTCGACGCCGGCGCCCGTGGCCAGCACCAGAGGCAAGGCACCGAAGATCGCCGCCAGCGTGGTCATCATGATGGGGCGGAAACGCGTCAGGCAGGCCTGATAGATGGCCTCTTGCGGCGCCATCGCCTGGCTGCGCTCGGCGGCCAGGGCAAAATCCACCATCATGATGGCATTCTTTTTGACAATGCCGATCAACAGGAACACACCGATCAGGGCGATCAGGGTGAATTCGGTATCCAGCGCCATCAGCGCCAGCAGCGCGCCCACCCCGGCCGAAGGCAGGGTCGACAGAATGGTCAGGGGATGCACCAGGCTTTCGTAGAGAATGCCCAGCACGATATACATCGCCACCAAGGCCGCCAGAATCAGCCATGGCTGGCGGTTGAGGGTTTTCTGCAGCTCGGCAGCCGTGCCCTGGAAGCCCGCCTGAATCTGGTCGGAGGGCAGCCCGATGGCTGCCACGGCGCGGTCAATGGCCTGGATCGCCTGCTCCAGCGATACGCCGGGCGCGGTCGAGAAGGAAATGGTGTCGGCCACGAACAGGCCCTGGTGATTCACGCTCAGCGGGGTATTGCCGACCTCCAGACGCGCAAAGGCGGCCAGCGGCACCCGGCTGCCATCGGCCGCCACCACGTGCAGCTGCTTGAGCGACTCGGCATCCTCGGCAAACTTGGGATCCACGCCCATCACCACGTGATACTGGTTGAGCGGCCCGTACATCACCGAGACCTGGCGCTGACTGTAGGAGTTGTTGAGCACGGCGGCGATGGAGGCCATGTCGATGCCCAAGCGGGTGGCCGCATCCCGGTCGATCACCAGTTTGATCTGACGGCCCTTGTCTTCGCTGTCCAGGTCGACGTCGGTGATCTCCGGCAGTTCGGCCATGGCGCGCTGCACCTTGGGCATCCAGGCGCGCAACAAGGACAGATCGCCGCTCATCAGGGTGTAGTCATAAGAGCCCGAACTCTGCCGCCCGCCGATGCGGATGTCCTGCTGCGAGACCAGAAACAGCTGCGCGCCCGGTTCGCGCTGCAGCCGTCCGCGCAAGCGGTTGATGACGGCATCGGCGCTCACGCCACGCTCGGCCAGCGGTTTGAGCTGGATCATCATGAAGCTGCTGTTGCTGCCGCCGCGCCCGCCCGCGTAGGCAGTCACGCTCTGGACGGCGGGATCGGCCAGCATGATCTTGCGGAAATACTCCAGCTTGGGCACCGTGCCCTGAAACGACGTTCCCTGGTCGACCCTGAAAAATCCCAGCAACTGGCCTGTGTCTTGCTGCGGCATGAAACCCTTGGGCACCGCCCCGTACAGATAGACGTTCAGGGCGATGGTGCCGGCCAGCAGCAGCATCATCAGGCGGCCATGGCGCAGCGCCCACCGCAAAGAGGTGGCATACCCCCGGTGCATGCCGTCCAGGCGACGCGCAAACCAGCCGCCCAGGCTGCGCGGCGACGCCGGCGGCTCGGGGCGCAGCATGTGGGCGCACATCATCGGTGTAAGCGTCAGCGAAACCACCAGCGACACCAGGATGGCGGCCGACAGGGTCACGGCGAATTCACTGAAGAGCCGCCCCACCACGCCGCCCATCAGCAGGATGGGAATGAACACCGCCACCAGCGACAGGCTCATGGAGAGCACCGTGAAGCCCACCTCGCGCGCGCCGCGCAGCGCCGCACGCAGCGGCGGGACGCCCCGCTCGACGTGGCGCATGATGTTCTCCAGCACCACGATGGCATCATCGACCACGAAGCCGGTGGCCACGATCAGCGCCATGAGCGACATGGTGTTGAGCGTGTAGCCGCAGAAATACATGAGGGTGAAGGTACCGATGAGCGAAACCGGCACCGCCACCGAAGGGATGAAGGCCGCCCGCCAGCGACGCAGGAACATCAGCACCACCATCACCACCAGGCCGACCGCGATCACCAGCGTCAGCTCGGCCTCGTGCAGCGAGGCGCGGATGCTGGGGCTGCGATCCTGAGCCACGGCCAGATCGACGTCGCCGGGCAGGAAGGCCGCCAGTTGCGGCAGCTGCGCGCGCACGGCATCCACCGTCTCGATGATGTTGGCGTCGGCCTGGCGCCGCACGATCAGCAGAATGGCCTTGCTGTCGTTGTAGAACCCGGTCTGGAACAGGTCTTCGACCGAGTCTTCGACCGTGGCCACATCCGACAGGCGCACCGGCGCACCATCGACCCAGGCGACGATCAGCGGCCGGTATTGTTCGGCCCGGCTGAGCTGGTCGCTGGCCAGGATCTGCCAATGATGCTGGTCGTTCTCGAGCAGACCCTTGGGGCGCAGCGCATTGGCGCTGGACAGGGTCTGGCGCACCTGATCCAGCGACACGCCCCGGTTGGACAGCGCGCCCGGATTCAGGGTCACGCGCACTGCCGGCAGCGAACTGCCTCCGACGGTCACCTCGCCCACACCGTCGACCTGGGCCAGCTTCTGCGCGACGATGGTGGACGCCAGGTCGTAGAGCTGGCCCTGGGATAGCGTGCTGGACGTCATGGCCAGCGTCAGGATGGGGGCTGCCGACGGGTTGGCCTTGTGATAGGTAGGGTTGCTGCGCAAGCCGGTGGGCAGCAGCGAGCGTGCCGCGTTGATGGCGGCCTGCACATCGCGCGCCGCCCCGTCAATATCGCGTGAGAGGTCGAATTGCAGCGTGATCCGGGTCGAGCCTTGCGAACTGCGCGACGTCATCTCGGTTACGCCGGCAATGCTGCCCAGCGAACGCTCCAGCGGCGTGGCCACGCTGGAAGCCATGGTTTCCGGGCTCGCGCCCGGCAGACTGGCCGAGACCGAAATGGTCGGGATATCCACCTGCGGCAACGGCGCCACGGGCAGGAAGCGATATGCCAGCAGGCCCACCAGCACGACTGCCAGCGCCAGCAAGGTCGTGGCGACCGGACGCAGGATGAAGGGGGCCGACAGATTCATGCAGAGGCCCTGGCGGACAACGGATCTTTGCGGCGGTGCGCCAGTCGGTCGAACATCAGATAGATCACCGGCGTCGTGAACAGGGTCAGCACCTGGCTGAGCAACAGCCCGCCCACCATCACCAGCCCCAGCGGCTGGCGCAGCTCGGCGCCCGTTCCGGAGGAGAGCATCAGGGGCAAGGCCCCGAAAAGCGCAGCCAGCGTGGTCATCAGGATGGGCCGAAAGCGCAGCAGCGCGGCCTGGTGGATCGCGGCCTGCGGCGACATGCCCTGCTTGCGTTCGGCCTCCAGGGCAAAGTCGATCATCATGATGGCGTTCTTCTTGACGATGCCGATCAGCAGGATGATGCCGATGATGCCGATCATGTCCAGGTCGGTGCCTGTCAACAGCAGCGCCAGCAGCGCGCCCACCCCCGCAGAGGGCAGCGTGGACAGGATGGTCACCGGATGGATGAAACTCTCGTAGAGCACACCCAGCACGATATACATGGTCACGATGGCCGCCAGGATCAGCCAGAGCGTGCTGGACATGGAGCCCTCGAACGCCAGCGCCGCGCCCTGAAAGCGCGTATCGATGGCGGCAGGCATGCCGATCTCGTGCTCGGCGGCGGCAATGGCCTGCACCGCCTCCGACAGCGATGCCCCAGGCGCCAGGTTGAACGACACCGTCACCATCGGAAACTGGTCCAGACGTGCGATCGCCAGCACCGTGTGGCCTTCGGTAATACGGGCCACGGACGACAGCGGCACCTGCCCGCCATTGGCGGTCGGCACATGGATCTGGCCCAGGGCGCTGGCATCGCGGCGGAACTGGGGCAAGACCTCCAGCACCACGCGATACTGGTTCGACTGAGTGAAGATGGTGGAGATCAGGCGCTGGCCGAAGGCGTCGTAAAGCACTTCGTCGATGGTCGCCGCCGTGATGCCCAGCCGGGAGGCCGCATCGCGGTCGATCTCGACCCAGGTGCGCAGCCCCTGATCCTGCAGGTCATGGCTCACGTCGGCCAGCAGCGGGATCTGCCGCAAGCGCTGCACCAGCTTCGGCGCCCAGGCGCTCAGCTCGGCCAGATCCGGATTGGACAACGTCATCTGGTACTGCGTACGCGCCACCCGGTCTTCGATGGTGAGATCCTGCACCGGCTGAACGTACAGCGTCATGCCGTTGTGCATCTGCGCCACGCTCTGCTGCAGGCGCCGCATGACGTCAGGCATGGCGCTGCTGCGCTCGGCCTGCGGCTTGAGGGCGATCTGCATGCGGCCGGTATTCAGGGTGGCGTTGCTGCCATCGACCCCGATGAACGACGACACGGCCGCCACATCCGGGTCCTCGGCCACCTTGGCGGCCACTTCGCGCTGGCGCTGCGACATGGCGACAAACGAAATGCTCTGCGGCGCCTCGGTAATGCCCTGCAGCAAGCCAGTGTCCTGCTGCGGAAAGAAGCCCTTGGGCACCAGGATGTACAGCAACACCGTCAGGGCCAGCGTGGCAACGGCCACCACCAACGTGAGGGGCTGGTGGCGCAGCACCACCTTGAGCAGGCGATCGTAGCCGGCGATCAACCGGTCGATCTGCGCCCCGCTCCAGCGATGGAAACGGCCCTCGACCCGCTCATCCTCGCGCTTGAGCAGGCGGGCGCACATCATGGGCGTGAGCGTCAGCGAAATGGCCAGCGAAATCAGGATCGCCACCGCCAGCGTGACGGCGAACTCGCGAAACAGCCGTCCCACCACGTCCTGCATGAACAGCAGCGGGATCAGCACCGCGATCAGCGACAGCGTCAGCGACACCAGCGTGAAGCCGATCTCGGCCGCCCCCTTGAGCGAGGCGCGCATGGGCGACTCGCCCTGCTCGATATGCCGCGCGATATTCTCGATCATGACGATGGCGTCGTCGACCACGAAACCGGTGGCGATGGTCAGCGCCATGAGCGTCAGGTTGTTGATGCTGAAGCCGGCCAGATACATCACCCCGAAGGTGCCGATCAGCGACAGTGGCACCACCACGCTGGGGATGAAGGTCGCGGTGGCGCTGCGCAGGAACACAAAGGTCACCAGCACCACCAGGCCAATGGCCATCAGCATCTCGTGCTGCACATCGCGTACCGAGTCGCGGATGGTCTGGGTGCGGTCCGCCACGATCTGCAGGTCGAGGGTAGCCGGCAGGGCGCTGCGCAATTGCGGCAGCATGGCGCGGATGCGGTCGACCACGTCGATGACGTTGGCGCCCGGCTGTCGCTGTACGTTCAGCAGGATCGCCGGCTCGCCGCCCACCCAGGCCGCCTGGCGGACGTCTTCGGCTGCCTCGACCGCCTGCGCCACATCCGACAGGCGCAGGGGCGCACCGTTCTTGTAGGCGAGGATCAGGCTGTTGTAGTCGGTCGGCGTCTTGAGTTGGTCGTTCGCATCGATGGTGGTCGAACGCAAGGGGCCGTCCAGATTGCCCTTGGGTTGGTTGACGTTGGCGCCCACCACGGCGCTGCGCAATTCCGACAGGCTCATTCCGGCTGCGGCCAGCGCCTGCGGGTTGACCTGCACGCGCACCGCAGGGCGCTGCCCGCCAGCCACGCTCACCAAGCCCACGCCCGGCACCTGGGAGAGCTTCTGCGCCATCCGGGTATCGACCAGATCCCGCACCTTGGGCAACGGCACTGTGGGCGAGGTGATGGCCAGGGTCAGCACGGCGGCATCGGCCGGATTGACCTTGTTGTAGACCGGCGGCACCGGCAGATCATTGGGCAGCAAATTGGAGGCCGCATTGATGGCCGCCTGCACCTGCTGCTCGCCCACATCCAGCGGCAGGTCCAGCCCGAACTGCAGGGTGATGACCGAAGCCCCGCCGGAACTGATGGACGACATCTGCTTGAGCCCCGGCATCTGGCCGAACTGACGCTCCAGCGGCGAGGTGACCAGCGACGTCATGACATCGGGACTGGCGCCCGGATACAGCGTCACCACCTGGATGGTGGGATAGTCCACTTCGGGCAGCGCCGAGACCGGCAACAGCCGGTAGGCGATCAGGCCGGCGATCAGGCCGGCGATCAGGATGGCCACCATCGACAGCACGGTGGCGATCGGCCTCAGGATGAAAAGGCGCGACAGATTCACGGCGCCTTACCGGGTGGAGGCAGGGCGCAGGCTGCCCGGCTCGCCAGCAGCCTGCGCCGCGGTGGCGGGCGGCGCATCCGCGGCCGGGCGGCTCACCTGCACCTTGGTGCCGGCGCGCAGGCGATCCGTGCCCTCGACCACCACACGGTCGCCGGCCTGCAGGCCCTTGTTGACCGCGACCCAGGCGCCATTGATGGCGCCCAGCTCCACCGGCCGCACCTCGACGGTATCGTCGGCCTGCACCAGAAAGACATAGCTCCCGATGGACCCTTGCTGCACGGCCGCGACTGGTATGGCGGTGACATCGGGACGCGTTTCCACCAGCAGATGCACATTCACGAACTGGTTGGGGAAAAGCGCCTGGTCGGCATTCTCGAAGCGTGCCTTGAGTTTCACGGTGCCCGTGGCCACATCGATCTGGTTGTCTACGGTTTCCAGCACGCCGCTGGCCACCAGCTCGGTGTCGCTGCGGTCATAGGCCTGCACCACCGGCTGGCGACCGGCGCGCAATTGCGCCAGCACCTGTGGCAGCTGGGTCTCCGGCAAGGAAAACACCACCGCGATCGGTTCGGTCTGGGTAATCACCACCAGCCCGTTGGCGTCGCCGCTGGAGACCAGGTTGCCCTGATCCACCAGCCTCAGCCCCAAGCGTCCGCTGATCGGCGCCGTGATATTCGAATAAGTCAGGTTCAGGCGGGCGCTGTCCACCGCCGCCTGATCACTCTTGACCAGCCCTTCGTACTGGCGCACCAGTGCGGCCTGCGTGTCCAGTTGCTGGCGCGCGATCGAATCCTGCTTGAGCAGGGTCTGGTAGCGCTTGAGGTCGCGCCGCGCATTCTCCAGTTGCGCCAGATTCTGCTGCTGCTGCCCGAGGGCCTGCGCCAGCGCCACCTCGTAAGGACGCGGATCGACCTGGGCCAACAGGTCGCCCGCCTTGACGGTCTGCCCCTCGGTGAAGGCCACCTTGACCAGCTCACCGCTGACCTGGCTGCGTACCACCACCGTGTTGTAGGCCGTGACCGTGCCCAGGGCGCGCAACACGATCTCGATATCCTGGCTGCGCGCGGCCTCGACCTTGACCGGGATGGCCATGTTCATCAGGGAGGCCGGCCCGCCCGGCCCGCGCGGTCCACGCGCTCCTGCCGCAGGCTGGGCGGGCTTGAAGACGATCCAGGCGATGCCGGCGAGCACGGCAAGCAGCACCAGGATGAGCAACAGCCGGCGACGACGCACAGGCGCTTGAACGGACGACGATTCAGACATGGGGCGCAACCACGAAAGCCCGTGGAGAAAGAAGGGACAGGGAGCAGCTATTCTCCCTCAGACCGCTTCCTTGCGGCAGGGTTCTTGCCGGCTTCTGAAATGGAGCGCAACAGGTATGAAGCGTTTTAATGCGTCCCTATATTTGGAACGCTGCTATTGCCCCGTGCGGGGCGCGCCGGCCAGCCGCCTCAGGCCGCACACAAGGCCATCTCGAACCCGACATTGCGGCAGATCTGCTGCGGCTTGAGTTCGCCGCTCTGTGCGGAGAAACGAATCCACACCATGTACTTGTTGGCGCTGATCTCGGGAAAACAGCCGGGTTCCGGGTCAACCCAGACGCGCAACAGCTGATAGACCTTGCCGCCCAGCATCTGCTGGTAGGCGCCGGCCTCGGCCAAGGCCTCGGTGCGATGACCGGCGCCGCGCAACAGGCGCAGCACCAGCGTCAGGCCATCCTGCAGCGCCTGAAAAGGCTGGATCCAGCTTCTCAGATCTGCCAGCCGCTGGGCTTCGGGGCGGTTCTGCCAGGCGTGATAGGAAGGCATGTCCATCTGGGTGGCGCCGCCCGGCACGCTGAAGCGACCCCGCAGGCTGCCGAGCCATTCGTTCTCGCGCAGCACCTGCCCCGTCTTGCCGACGACCGACAAGGCCGCAAACACGCGCTCCAGTTCCTGGAGCATGGACTCGAGGGCGTCCTGGGCCACACCGGGATGATCGCGCAATCCGCCAAGCGCCAGACGCTGGCGCTCAAGATCCTGAAGCACCGCGCCTTTCATGTCGGTGCGCTCGCAAATGTCCAGAATATCGAACAACGTCGTCATCGCCACCTGATGCAGGCGGTGGTCTCCTGCGCCGGAGAAAAACACCAGGCGGTCAAAGAGATACTCCAGCCGCAGATAGGCCCGGATACGTTCGTTGAAGGGATATTCGTAAAGAGTCACGCTGGCAACAAGCCCGTCTGAGATCGGCCGGCAGGCCGGGGTTGTGGTCAAGAATGGCCGGCCGCCGGTTCCTGCGGCCGTCCCTGTCCGCTAGCCATGGACAGATAACGCGTATGCAGATGTCGGGTCCGCGCCAGCAGGGTATCCGTCGTGGTGTTGCCATCGTTGACGATGACATCATCGGCGGCTGCCAGACGGGTCGCTCGCGCGGCCTGTGCTGCCATGATACGCCTGATGACGGCCTCCGTCAGCCCGCTGCGTTGCTGCACGCGGGCGACCTGGGTTTCCGGGTCGCAATCGACGACGCAGATGCGATCGACCTGCTTGCGCCAACGCCCCGACTCTACCAGCAAGGGCACGACGAACACCAGATAGCACCCCTGCGCGCCGGCCACCGCCAGGCGCGTCTGCTCGCCGATCAGGGGATGCAGAATGCCTTCGAGACGCGTGCGCGCGGCCGGTTCGAGAAAGACATGCGCGCGCATCCAGTCGCGATCCATGGCGCCATCGGCACGCAAGGCCTGCGCGCCGAATGCCTCTGCGATGGCGGGCATCGCCAGCCCCCCGGGCTGGGTCAGCGCATGCGCAATGGCGTCCGTGTCGATGACCGACGCGCCCCACTCCGCCAACCTGTCGGCCACCCAGGTCTTGCCCGAGCCGATACCGCCGGTCAAACCTATTTTCAACATGCTTGCCTCATCAAAACCATGCCAGCCCGTCAGGCCGCCACCACAATACGCACACACCGGCCAGGGCAAGACAGGGTGCAAACGGCTGCGGCCTGTCGTGGCCGCGGCGCACGCGATCCCACACCCCCACCGCCACCCCGAGCAGGCTGGACAGCAACAGGACCGGCAACAGCATCTCCACGCCCAGCCAGGCGCCCAGCGCGGCCATCAGCTTGAAGTCGCCCTGACCCATGCCCTCGCGACCCGTGATGCGTCGAAAGGCCTGGAAAAACAGCCACAGAAAACCATAACCCACCACAAGCCCCGCCAGGGCATGGATAGGCGGCGCAAATGCACCACCCAGATTGACCAGCAGGCCAGCCCACATCAGCGGCAGGGTCAGCATGTCCGGCAACAGATAGCTGCGCCAGTCTATCCAGGCCATCAGGGCCAGCGCCAGGCAATACGCCATGGCAGCCCAGGCCAGCCAGCCCATCCCGTAGCGCCACAGGCAACCGCCGAACAGCGCCGCGAGCAACAGTTCGGGCCAGGGCGTAGTCCAGCCGGCCCGGCGGCGCAGCCGTCGCGACGTCAGCCGCCACCCGATGCCCGGGCAGGCGCGCGGCCAACCCGCCGGGCGCGCTGCCGGCGCCACCCGCGCCGCTTCCTGCCCGCGCCAGCGTCGCCGCAGCACCGCGGGCACGCAATGACTCCAGAGCGCCAACAACCCGCCCAGCGAAAAGCCGGCCAGCAAAGCCAGCGCAACGAGGGGAATAGCGGCAGGCAGCATGGTGCAAAACGCTCCGGGATCAACGGACAGGCAGACACGGCATATGGCTGCGGCACCCCTCGCCGCCGCCACGATACCGGTTCCTGGTAATCGTGCGTAAAATCATGACAGATCAACCTAACTCGGACACGCCGCCATGCCAGCCCCAGTGTTTGCCCCCCGCCTTCGCCCCGCCCTGCTGACCGGCACGGTCGTGACGGCGCTTTTCATGGCCGGCTGTGCCCAGCAGCGCAGCGAGGGTTACTACAACCCGCCCGGCGAAAGCACGCTTACCGATGCCCAATCGCAGGCGCAAGGCGCCGGCCACCGCAGCGTGCTGCATGCGCCCTCGCAGGTGCAGATCGCGCTCAAGCCGCGCCAGCCCGGAGGCTCGGCGGCGGTCTCCAGCCCCACCAGCACCAACAACGAAGGCGTGGCGCCGCCCGAGGCCGGGGCCACCGTGGCCGACCCGGCGCCGACGCCGCCGCCCGGTCCCAAGGCCCTGATCCCGCAGGCCCAGACCTTCCAGGGCACCCTGCCTTGCCTGACGCCCGAGCTGAACTGCGACGCCCAGCGCATTACCCTGACGCTGGCGCCCAATGCCCAATGGCGCGCCCGTATCGCCTACCTGGACGGCCACCCCAAGGCGGACACCCCCACTTACGAACAAGGCTGCTGGGACGTGCTGCCAGAGCGCCCGCCGCGCGTGCTGCTGCTGGACAGGCAGGGCAATCTGCGCGCCGACCTGGCGATGCCCCAGAACAACACGCTGCGCGTGCGCTCGGTCAATGGCCGCACGCCCAACCTGAACTACACCCTCACTCGCCAGCCGGATCTGGATCCGATCGCCGAACTGAAAGACTCGCCGGACCTGCGCTGCAGCCGCTGAGCGTATCGCAGCCTGCCCCCGCGGCAGGCGCGCCGGGCTCGCCCGGCGCCGGCTCGGCCAGGCTGGCGAGCCGGTGGGGGCACATATGGCACAGCAGTTCAAGGGCGTTGCGCACGCCCAGTTTGCGAAACACCCGCGCCCGGTGGGCCTCCACGGTACGCATGGAAATGCCCAGCTCTATGGCGATGACCTTGTTGGCCCGGCCACGGGCCAGATAATCCAGGACCTCGCGCTCACGCGGTGTGAGGCCGCCCCGGCAGGCGGTGTGCAGAAAGACAAGAGGAGTGGGAGAGGGGCGCATATCGACAAAGTTGCAATCCAGTATTGCAACCCAGTCTCGCAGCCCCGCTGCGGGCCGGCCATCTGATCATTCCGAGGCCAGACCGCTTTTGCGACATTGCCGCGTGCGTCAGATTTCGAGGTTGTCGATCAGGCGCGTCGCCCCAAGACGGGCGGCAGCCAGCACCACCAGCGGCTCCCGGGCGTCGAAATCGGCCGCCAGCGGCGCCTTGAGGTCGCGCTGGCGGCGCAGCGAAACGTAATCCACATCCCAGCCACGATCGGCCAGCGCCTGGCGCGCCTGACCTTCCAGGGCGATCACGTCGCGCGCCCCATCGAGCACGCGCTGGCGCAGCTCGCCCAGCTCGGCGTACAGGCGCGGCGCTTCGGCACGCTCGTCGGCCGTGAGGTAGCGATTGCGCGAGGACAGCGCCAGGCCATCGCTGGCCCGCACGGTTTCGTGCGCCAGGATCTCGATGGGCAGCTGGAACTGGCGACACATGGCGCGCACGATCATCAGTTGCTGGTAATCCTTTTTGCCGAACACCGCCACGCGCGGCTGGACACAGGACAGCAGCTTGAGCACCACGGTGCACACACCCTGGAAGAATCCGGGGCGAAACTCGCCTTCCAGAATATCGCCGAGGTCGTCGGGCGGCAGCACGCGATAGCTTTGCGGCTCGGGGTACATCTCGCGCTCATCGGGCGCGAACACCATGTAGACGTCGCGCTCGCGCTCCATCTTCTCGACGTCGGCCTGCAGCGTGCGCGGGTAGCGATCGAAGTCTTCGTTGGGACCGAACTGCAGGCGATTGACGAAAATGCTGGTGACGACAGGATCGCCATGCTGGCGCGCCAGTTTCATCAGCGCCAGATGGCCCTCGTGCAGATTGCCCATGGTGGGCACGAACGCGATGCGGTTCTGGCCGCGCAGGTGATCGCGCAGATCCTGGATGGTATGGACGACTTTCAAGAAAATTTCTCCGCAATCGGGAATGCCGCGCCTCAGGCTTCGGCCGTGACGCTGGTATAGGCCAGCCGCACGTAGATCGGCGCGTAGGGTTCGGCCTGGGTAATGTCGAGCAGGGATTCGCGCGCCAGCTCCAGCATGGCAATGAAGTGCACCACCACCACGGCCACCGGCGCGCCCTCGGCAATACGTTCGAGGAACAGCTCGGTGAACTCCATGAAGCGCACATCATTCAGACGCCGCAGGATATGCGTCATGTGATCACGCACGGAAAGCTGTTCGCGGGTGATGTGGTGATGCTGGTTGAGGCGGGCGCGCTTGATGATATCGGCCCAGGCCAGACGCAGATCCTCGACCGTGACGTCGGGCATCATGCGCTCGACGCTGATCTCAGCCACGCCCTGAGCGCGCTGGAAGTCGCGCCCCAGCTGCGGGATCGCGTCCAGCTGCTTGGCAGCCAGCTTCATCTGCTCGTATTCGAGCAGGCGGCGCACCAGTTCGGCGCGTGGGTCCTCGGCTTCCTCGCCGGTATCGCTCTTTTTGACCGGCAACAGCATGCGCGACTTGATCTCGATCAGCATGGCCGCCATCAGCAGGTATTCGGCGGCCAGTTCGAGATTGTGCACCCGGATCTGCTCCACATAGGAGAGATACTGGCGCGTGACATCCGCCATCGGGATGTCCAGCACATTGAAGTTCTGTTTTCGGATCAGGTAGAGCAGCAGATCCAGCGGCCCTTCGAAGGCCTCGAGAAAGATCTCCAGGGCATCGGGCGGGATATAAAGGTCGGTCGGAAGCTGGAACAGCGGCTCGCCGTACAGGCGTGCAAACGCCACGCTGTCCACGGTGTCCGGCGTGCTGTCGACCGAGGGCTGGACCAGGGCATCCAGGTCGCCCTCAGGAATCATCGCATTCTGCGACATGCGAACCCGCCGCTGCCAGGGATCAGTCTGCCTGGTAGACGTACGGTTTCTGCGGGACGCGAGCTGCGCGGAAACCCTCCTGCAGTTCGGTGTCCTGGGCCTTGTCCCAGAGGCGGGCGCGGCCTTCGCGCTGACGCTCCTCGGTGCCGGGATGGTCGGCCTTGTATTCCTTCAGAAACTTGGTGATCTCGGATTCGTAATTGTTGGCCATGGCGCAAGCAGGCAAGAAGGTTGGCGGAATGGCCCATAGTGTACTGTAGCCCGCGCTGCTGCCGGTCTCGGACGAGGTTACAATCGAGCGGGCCTCCCCAGCTGCCGCCCCCCTCATGTCCGCAGAACCTGCCTCAGCCGCCGCATCCCTTTCCGCCACTGATCGCAAGGCTGCCCGGGCAGCGCGCATGATCCCCTTCATTGTGGGCTGCGCCCTGTTCATGCAGATGCTGGACGCCACCGTCGTGGCCACGGCGCTGCCCGCCATGGCGGCCGCGCTAGGCTCGACCCCGGTGCGCCTGAATGTGGCGATCACCTCCTATCTGCTGGCGGTCGCGGTCTTCGTGCCGGTCAGTGGCTGGGCCGCAGACCGTTTCGGCGCGCGGCGCGTATTCATCATCGCAATCGGACTGTTCTCCTTGAGTTCGGTCGCCTGCGCCCTGTCTCAGAACCTTTCCCAACTGGTGCTGGCCCGCATCGTGCAGGGCATGGCCGGCGCCATGATGGTGCCGGTCGGACGGGTGATCCTGTTGCGCACGGTGCCCAAGGAAGGCCTGCTCAAGGCCATGTCCTTTCTTTCCATCCCCGCACTGATGGGCCCGGTCATCGGTCCGCCGCTGGGCGGCTTCATGGTCACCTATATGTCATGGCACTGGATCTTCCTGATCAACGTGCCCATCGGGATCATCGGGATTTTCCTGGTGCTGCGCTTCATCGAGGAAATCCGCCTGGAGAACACCCCCCGCCTGGATACCCTGGGGTTCATCCTGAGCGGCATCTGCCTGGCAGCCCTGGTCAGCGGCTTCGAAGCGCTGGGGCACGGCCTGCTCGAACCGCTGATGCTGGCCTCGCTGCTGGGCGGCGGCCTGCTTTGCGGCCTGTTCTACCTGTGGCACGCCCGACGCGCCGCGCACCCCATCCTGGATCTGTCGCTGCTGCGTATCCCGACTTTTGCCATTTCCACCCTGGGCGGCAATCTGTGCCGCTTCGCCGTGGGCGCGGTGCCCTTTCTGCTGGCCATGCTGCTGCAGGTGGGTTTCGGGCTGTCGCCGTTCTCGGCCGGCCTGATCACTTTCGCCAGTGCCGCCGGCGCCCTGCTGATGAAGTTCGTCGCCACGCCGATCGTCCAACGCTTCGGATTTCGTCGCGTACTGACCGTCAACGCCGTGCTGACTGGCGTATTCGTGGCCTGTTGCGCCTTTTTCACCGCGCAGACACCCGTCTGGCTGATGATCCTGATCCTGCTGGTGGGCGGCTTCTTCCGTTCCCTGCAATTTACCGGGGTCAACACGCTGGCCTATGCCGACATCCCGCCGGAGCGCATGAGCAGCGCCAGCAGCTTCTCGGCCATGGCCCAGCAACTAGGCATCAGCCTGGGCGTCGGGACCGCCGCCATCAGCCTGAACCTGAGTATGATGGCCCGGGGCGACACCCACCTCGAAGTCCCGGACGTCATCGTGGCATTTGTCGTCATCGGTGTGCTGTGCGCGCTGTCCACTTTGTCTTTCCGCCGCCTGGCGCCAGACGCGGGCGAGCAGCTCAACCGCAACAAGGCCCAGAATGACGACAAATGACTATGTCCTGGCCCTGGACCAGGGAACCACGAGTTCGCGAGCCATCGTTTTTGACCGTGGCGGGGCGGTGCGCGGCATAGGCCAGCGCGAGTTCCATCAGTACTATCCGCAGCCCGGCTGGGTCGAGCACGACCCCATGGACATCTGGCACAGCCAGCTCGAAGTCGCACGCGAGGCGCTGCGCAATGCCGGCATCTACGCCGCCGACCTGGCCGCCATCGGCATTACCAACCAACGTGAAACCACCCTGCTGTGGGAGCGCGCCACAGGCCGGCCGCTGGCGCGCGCCATCGTCTGGCAGGACCGGCGCACTGCCGCCCTGTGCGAACAATTGCGCGCCGACGGCCATGCCGACTGGCTGCAGCAGCGCACCGGCCTGGTGCTGGACGCCTACTTCTCCGGGACCAAGCTGGCCTGGCTGCTGGAGCACACCCCCGGCGCGCGCGAGGCTGCCGAACGCGGCGAACTGGCCTTCGGCACGGTAGACACCTGGCTGGTCTGGCAGCTCACCGGCGGCGCGGTACACAGCACCGACCCCAGCAATGCCTCGCGCACCCTGATGTACGATCTGCACACGCAGGACTGGAACGACGACATCCTGGCCCTGCTGAACATCCCGCGTTCGGTGCTGCCCGGCATCGCTCCCAGCAGCGCCGTGGTGGGCCACAGCATCGCCGACTGCCTGGGCGGGCCGGTGCCCATCGCCGGCGTGGCCGGCGACCAGCAGGCCGCCACCTTCGGGCAGGCCTGCTTCACGCCCGGCATGGCCAAGAACACCTATGGCACAGGGTGCTTCATGCTGATGAACGTCGGCAACGCTCCGGTGCCTTCGCACAACCAGCTGCTGGCCACCATGGGCTGGACCCTGCCCGGCGCCGGCGCCACCTACATGCTGGAAGGCGGCGTATTCATGGCCGGCGCAGCCGTGCAGTGGCTGCGCGACGGCCTGGGCATCATCCAGCGCTCGGCCGACGTGGAAGCGCTCGCCGCCAGCGTGGCCGATACCGACGATGTCTTCCTGGTGCCCGCCTTTGCCGGGCTGGGCGCGCCCTACTGGGATCCTTACGCCCGTGGCACCCTGGTGGGCATGACCCGGGGCACCACCCGGGCGCACATTGCCCGCGCCACCCTGGAATCGATTGCCCTCCAAAGCGCCGAGCTGCTGGCCTGCATGAATGCCGACAGCGGCATCGCGCTGTCGCAGCTGCGCGTCGATGGCGGCGCCGCACGCAACGACCTGCTGATGCAGATGCAGGCCGATCTGCTGGGCGTGCCGGTGGTCCGCCCGCGTGTGGCTGAGTCGACCGCGCGCGGCGCGGCCGGTCTGGCCGGTCTGGCGGTGGGTTTCTGGAGCGAGCTGGACGAATTCGCCAGCCAATGGGAAGTCGAGCAGGTGTTCGAGCCGCAATGGCCCGAGGCGCAACGTCAGGCGCGCCTGGCGCGCTGGCAGCAGGCGGTGGCCCTGTCGCGCGGCTGGAACCGCCCGCAACCCTGACGCCGGCCGCCCTCAGAAGAAAGGTTTGACCACCGCCAGCATGATGACCATGACGGCCAGCAGGAAGGCCAGCGCCCCCGACAGACCCATCCAGCCGGGCGGGCGGTAGTCGACGTCGCGAGCCAGCCGTCCCAGTACACGGGTCTGCCACAGCTGCAGCACCGTCAGCACGGCCACCAGGCCCATCTTGACGTCCAGCCAGGGCTGGCCCAGCCAGCCCACCATCTTGGCCATCACCAGGCCGAACACCCAGGTCAGCACCATCGCGGGCAACACCAGGCGGCGGTTCCATCTGACCAGCCCCGCCAGCGAACCTGGCTGGCGGTTGGCGCTGGCGAAACCATTGGTCGAAGAAAGCAGCAACAGGCCGAGGACCCAGGTGGTGATCGCCAGGATGTGCAACATCCTGACGCTGGAATACAGCAACATCGGGCCGATCCCTGCGGGGTCAGTTCAGGCTGGCGCCCGAGGCCTTGACGATTTCCTGGTACTTGTCTTTCTCGGTTTTGACGAAGTCGCGGAACGCCTCGGTGGACATGGGCGCCTGCTCCGAGCCCATGATGAGCAGACGCTCACGCACCTCGGGCCGCTGCATCGCCTGCGCATAGGCCTGGTTGAGTTTCTCGACCACCGGAGCCGGCGCGCCACCGGTCGTGAAGACGCCGAACCAGGTGCCCAGGTCGAAGTCCTTTACGCCGGCTTCCTGCACGGTCGGCACATCGGCCAGCAAGGAAGAGCGCTGGGCAGTGGTCACCGCCAGCGCCTTGACCTTGCCGTCCTTGATGAGCGGCGCAGCGGCGGCCAGATTGTCGAACATGAAGTCGGACTGGCCTGCCAGCAGGGCAAGCTGAGCCGGTGCGGCGCCCTGATAGGGCACGTGGACGGCATCGATGCCGGCGCGGGCTTTGAGCAGTTCGCCCGACAGGTGGCCTGCGCTGCCATTGCCACCCGAGCCGTAATTCAGGCTGCCGGGGTGCTTCTTGGCATAGTCGAGCAGATCAGCCAGGCTGTTGATGCGGTGGCGCTGCGCGAAATCAACGTTCATGACCAGCACATTGGGCACCGAGGCCACAATGGTGACCGGCTCGAAGTCCTGGATCGGATCAAAGGGCAGGTTGGCGAACAGGAAAGGGTTGATGGCGTGCGTCGCCACCGCGCCCATCACCAGGGTGTAGCCGTCCGGCGTAGCCTTGGCAACGAAATCCGCGCCGATGTTGCCGCCTGCTCCCGCCTTGTTCTCGACCACCACCGGCTGCCCCAGGGAGTCGCGCACCTTCTCGGCCAGCAGGCGGGCCATGGTGTCCAGCGGACCGCCGGGCGGATACGGCACGATGAAACGCAATGGCTTGGAGGGATAGTCGGTCTGGGCGGCTACGGGCGCCATCAGCGCACAGCTGGCAGCCAGGGCCACGGCGCCGCCAAGCAGCGCACGGCGCGTGGCGGACACGAAAGAGCGGGGCATCAGAGTCTCCGGGCAGGAAAAAGGGCAGCCGCCGGGGATGGCGGTGCCCGTAGCATAACGCAGCGCTTGCCCAAGCCTAGTGCAGGATCTGGCTCAGGAAGAGCTGGGTGCGTTCGTTCTGAGGGTTGTCAAAGAAAGCATCGGGCGTATTCTGCTCGATGATCTCGCCACGATCCATGAAGATCACGCGGTTGGCCACTTTGCGCGCAAACCCCATTTCGTGGGTCACGCAAAGCATGGTCATGCCGCTTTCCTGGGCCAGGCTGACCATCACGTCGAGCACCTCCTTGACCATCTCCGGGTCGAGTGCCGAAGTCGGCTCGTCGAACAGCATGATCTTGGGGCTCATGCACAGGGACCGGGCGATGGCCACGCGCTGCTGCTGGCCGCCGGAGAGCTGGCCGGGAAATTTGTGCGCCTGATCGGGGATACGCACCCGCTCGAGGTACTTCATGGCGGTGGCCTCGGCTTCGGCGCGCGGTTTCTTCAGCACCCACACCGGGCCAAGCGTGAGGTTCTCCAGCACCGTCAGGTGGGGAAACAGGTTGAAGTGCTGGAAGACCATCCCGACATCCTTGCGGATGGTCTCGATGTGCTTGAGGTCGTTGGTCAGCTCGGTGCCATCGACGATGATCCTGCCCTTCTGGTGCTCTTCAAGCCGGTTGATGCAGCGGATCATGGTCGACTTGCCCGACCCCGAAGGGCCGCAGATCACGATGCGTTCGCCCGGCGCCACGTCCAGGTTGATGTTGCGCAGCACGTGAAACTGGCCATACCACTTATTGACGTCCTGCAGGCGGATGATGGCATCTGACATGCCTAGACTCCCGAAAAATTCACCGGCCGCCGCCAGGCGGCCGGCGCATGCTTAGCGTTGATGGCCGGTTGCCAGACGGCGCTCCAGGTTCTGGCTGTAGCGCGACATCGAATAGCAGAAGACGAAGTAGATCAGCGAAATGAAGATGTAGGCTTCGATGCCGAATCCGCGCCATGCCGCATCCGACAGCGCCGCCTTGGCCGCGAGCGTCAGGTCGAAAATGCCGATGATGACCACCAGCGAGGTGTCCTTGAACAAGGAGATGAAGATGCTCACCAGGGGCGGAATCACGATCTTGAGCGCCTGCGGCAGCACGATCTTGCCCATTTTCTGCCAGTAACTCAGGCCGAGCGAATCGGCGCCCTCGTACTGGCCCTTGGGAATCGCCTGCAGGCCACCGCGCACAGTCTCGGCGATGTAGGCGGCGGCGAACATGATGATGGCGATCTGCGCCCGCAGCAGCTTGTCGATCGAGAACCCTTCGGGCAGAAAGAGCGGCAGCATCACCGAGGACATGAACAGCAGGCTGATCAGCGGCACGCCACGGATCAGCTCGATGTAGACCACGCACAGCGCCTTGATTGCCGGCATGTCGGAGCGCCGCCCCAGGGCCAGCAACACGCCGAACGGAAAGGCGAAGGCAATGCCGAAGGTCGACAGAATCAGGGTCAGCGGCAGGCCGCCCCAGCGCGCATTCTCGACATAGGTCAGGCCCAGCACGCCGCCCCACATCAACACCGCCACCACGCTCAGGCCCACCACCCAGATGAGAATGAGCACGGGCCGCCAGAAGCGCCGCATGCCGCTCATGATGATGACGGCAATCAGCACGAACATCGCGATCAGCGGACGCCATTGCTCGTCGTAGGGATAGGTGCCGAACAGGATCAGGCGATGCTTCTCGACGATGAAGGCCCAGCAAGCCCCGCCCGAAGCGCGGCAGGTCTGGGCGTCAGGCGCGCTGAAGTCGGCCCGGATGAAGGCCCATTCGACCAGGGCCGGCACCAGCATGATGAGCAGCCATGCCAGCAGCACCGTGGCCAGAACGGACAGCGGCGACGAGAACAGGCGCGTCTTCAGCCAGGCCCAGGGGCCGGTATGTTGCCGCGGAGGCAGATCGTCGCGATCGGTTTGCGTTGCGGGGCTCATCTCAACGCTCCACCAGCGCGATGCGCTTGTTGTACCAATTCATGAATATCGAGATCGACAGGCTGACCGTCAGGTAGGCCGCCATGATGATCAGGATGCCCTCGATCGCCTGCCCGGTCTGGTTCAGGGTGGTGTTGACCACGGAGACGATATCCGGGTAGCCGATGGCCACGGCCAGCGAGCTGTTCTTGGTGAGGTTGAGATACTGGCTGGTCATGGGCGGAATGATCACCCGCAGGGCCTGCGGCAGCACCACCAGGCGCAGCACCAGCGGGCGGCGCAGCCCCAAGGCGCCGGCAGCCTCCCACTGGCCGCTGTTGACGGCCTGGATGCCCGAACGCACCACCTCGGCGATGAAGGCCGAGGTGTAGATCACCAGCCCCGCCAGCAGCGCGGCGAACTCCGGCGTGAGAGTCAGGCCGCCCTGGAAATTGAAGCCCTTGAGCTGGGGCATGTCGAGCGACAGCGAGGCGCCGCTCAGCAACCAGCCGGCCACCGGCAACGCGATCAGCAGACCGATGGCCGCGCGCCCCAGCGGGAAGACCTTGCCGGTGTCGTGCTGACGCTTGCGCGACCAATGGCCCAGCACCAGGATGGCCACGATGGCCAGCCCCAGGCCAAGCAGCATGGCGTCCAGCGAGCCGCCCTCCAGGCCTGGCACCTTGATGCCCCGGTTGGAGATGAACACCCCCGGCAGCGGGTTGTGCGCCTGGCGCGGCCCGGGCATGTTCTCGGTGATCAGGGCGTACCAGAAGAACAGCTGCAGCAGCAGCGGCACGTTGCGCATGACTTCGACATAGATCGAGGTCAGCCGCGCCACCAGCCAGTTCTTGGACAGCCGCCCGATGCCGATCACGATGCCCAGCAGGGTCGCCAGCACGATGCCGATCACGGCTACGCGCAAGGTGTTCAGCAGGCCCACCATGATGGCGCGGCCATAGGTGTCGGCGGGGCTGTAGGGGATCAGGCTTTCGCCGATCGCAAAACCGGCCTCGCGATCGAGAAAGCCGAAGCCGGTGGAGATGTTGCGCACGGCCAGGTTGTGCAAGGTGTTGGACACCAGGAACCAGGCGCCCAGCGCGACCAGGGCCAGCGCAACCACCTGGTAGATCACCGAGCGCAGCCCGGGATCATTCCAGCTCAGGCGGCGCCGCGGCGTTCCGGCAGGCGCGTTCTTCTGGGTTGTCGTCATAGGATACTTCTGCTGATAACGGATTCCAGGCGGCACAGAACGCACCGCCCACTGCCACCCGCTGCACACGGATGCGGCCGGGCGCAGGTCGCGCCCGGCCGGTCTGTCCGGCGCTTAGCGCACCGGCCAGCCGTACATCAGGCCGCCCTGCTTGTACGACGCGTTCAGGCCACGATCCAGCTTCATGGGGCTGTTCTTGCCCAGGGTGGACTCGAAACTTTCACCATAGTTGCCGACCTGCTTGACGATGTTATACGCCCACTTGTCGTCAACGCCCAGGTTTTTGCCCATGCCCGGAGTTACGCCAAGGATGCGCTGCACGTTGGGATTGGCGCTCTTGGTCATTTCGTCGACGTTCTTCGAGGTCAGGCCATACTCTTCGGCTTCGAGCATGGCGTTGAGCGCCCAGCGCACCACGTTGAACCACTGCTCATCGCCCTGGCGCACCATGGGGCCCAGCGGCTCCTTGGAGAAATCCTCGGGCAGGATGATGTAGTTGTCGGGATTCTCGAGCGTGGTCCGGGTGGAGGCCAGCTGCGATTTGTCAGTGGTGAAGGCATCACAGCGCCCGGCCGAGAATGCGCGCACGATTTCATCGTACTTGTCGATCACCACCGGCTTGAACTCGATCTTGTTGCCGCGGAACCAGTCGGCCAGGTTGAGTTCGGTGGTGGTGCCCGGCTGCACGCAGATGGTGGCGCCGTCGAGCTCCTTGGCGCTCTTGACCCCGAGGTCCTTGTTGACCATCACGCCCTGGCTGTCGTAGTAGTTCACGCCCACGCCGATCAGGCCGAGGGTGGTGTCGCGCGACAGCGTGACGGTGGTGTTGCGCGTCAGGACGTCGACCTCGCCCGACTGCAGGGCGGTAAAGCGCTGCTGGGTATTGAGCGGCGTCACCTTGAATTTACTGGCGTCGCCGAACATGGTGGCCGCCACGGCGCGACACATGTCGACGTCCAGGCCCTTCCATTCACCTTTGCTGTCTGCGATCGAAAAGCCGGGGATGCCTGTGGACACCCCACACTGTACGTATCCTTTTTTCTTGACGTTATCGAACGTGGCTCCAGCCTGTGCAGCAGAACCTGCGGCAAACAGGGCGGCGCCCAGGACGGCCAATTTCAGTGCTTTCATGGTGATCTCCTGGTAAGGACAACATGGAAACGCCAGCCTGTTGAGCCAACGCACATCGTCGGATGGTAGCGTTTGGTCAAACCCGGAGACATGCGGGATATCCCTTTCCGACATGATGCAATCTGCACGCCCGGCTCTCGGAAATCCAGGCCCGACCCGGGGGGTTTCCCCAGGGTCGCCCGGCGAGCCTGAACGGCTTATCAATCGATCAACCTCGGAGTTACTATTGTGGATTCTCCCGCCTGCACGCCATGATCGAATTCCAGCACGTATTCAAATCCTATGGACGCGGCCGCAATATCCTGGCCGACATCAATTTCCGCGTCGAGGCCGGAGAATTCGTATTCGTCTCCGGCCCATCCGGCGCGGGCAAGTCCACGCTCCTGAAGCTGATTGCCGGCCTTGAACCGCCCAGCCGGGGCTCCATCCAGGTGCACGGCCAGCGGCTCGACAAGCTGCCGGCGCGCGCGCGCCCTTATCTGCGCCGCGCCGTCAGCGTCATTCTCCAGGACACGCACCTGCTGTATGACCGCAGCGCGCTGGCCAACGTCATGCTGCCCCTGTCGGTCGTCGGCCAGGCCAGCGACGCAGCCGCCGCGCGAGCGCGCGCCGCCCTCGACAAGGTCGGGCTGACCGGCAAGGAAGACCTCAACCCGGTCGAGTTGTCCGGCGGCGAACAGCAGCGCCTGGCTATCGCCCGGGCCATCGTCAGTCGCCCGGCCATCCTGATTGCCGACGAACCCACCGCCAACCTGGACGACGATAACGCCCAGCGCATCATGAATGTGTTCCGCGACTTCAACCGCGTCGGCGTCACGACCCTGATCGCCTCGCACGACCAGCAGCTGATGGGCCGCTATACCCGGCGCACCCTGCGCATTGATCACGGCAAATTCCACGACTCCCAGGGAGAGGCAGCATGAAATCCTGGCTGCGGCAACACCACTATGCGTTGAGCATCACGCTGCGCCGGCTGGCCGCCCAACCGTTCTCCTCGCTGGCCAACCTGCTGGTGATGGCGCTGGTGCTGGCGCTGCCGCTGCTGGGCAGCGCCGTGCTGGTATCGGTGCAGCCTCTGGCGCGGCAGGTGTCGATCACCCCCGAACTGACCATCTACGTGCAGCCCACGGCGGCGGCCGGCTCGGCCGCCGCCATCGCCGAACGCATCCAGCAGGATTTCTCCGAGCAGATCGCCGCGGTACGCCACGTGCCGCGCGAACAGGCGCTGCAGACGCTGCGCCAGAACCCGGCCTGGGAAGAAGCGCTGGCGGTACTGCAGGACAACCCTCTGCCCGACGCGGTGGTGGTGACGCTGGCTGACGGCAGCGATCTGGCCGAGCGCGCCGCCGTCCTGGCCGACACCTGGCGCACCTGGCCGGCCGTGGACCAGGTCCAGCTCGACAGCGCGTGGGTCCAGCGCCTGGAAGCCATCCTGCGCTTTGGCCGCCTGGGCCTGGGTTTTCTGGCCATCTGCGTGGCCGTGGTGGTGCTGGCAACGGTGTTCAATACGGTGCGCATGCAGGCCCTGACGCAGCGCGAGGAAATCGCCGTGGCCCGGCTGGTCGGCGCCACCGAGTCCTTCGTGCGCCGGCCCTTCCTCTACCAGGGTGCGCTGTCCGGCGCCCTGGCGGCGCTGCTGGCGATTGGCGCCGCCGCAGCCGCCCTGATACCCCTGAACCACGCCGTGCTGGGCCTGGCGCGCAGCTATGGCGCCGAGTTCGCCCTGCGTCTGCCCGAGCTGCCCGCCCTGGCCGGCGCGGTGCTCGCCGCGGGCCTGCTGGGTGCGCTGTCGGCGCGCTGGTCGGTCACGCGCAGCACGCGCTTCTGAGCGGATCGCGAGCTTTTCCCGGACGAAGCCCTCAGATCCGGCCTGCCCGGGCCGGATCCTTGATCGCCTTCAAGGCAGGGACTGTCCTTACCCGGTAAAATATCGCGAATCATAATAACAATTTGAAACCGATTCCCGGTTTGTTGCGGCCTGGACCCGCGGAGTCTTCCCTATGCCTGCCCGTCTTGATGCGCGCGCCACGCGCCACTACTACGACAGCACGTTCGAACGCGCTGCCGTCAAAGTGCTGCCCAATGAATACTATGTCACCGCCGGCGAGGACCTCATGCTCTCGACGGTACTGGGTTCCTGTGTGGCGGCCTGTCTGCGCGATCCGGTCACGGGTATTGGCGGCATGAACCACTTCATGCTGCCCGAGGGCGACGCCCAGTCGCCGGCATCCGCCACTATGCGCTATGGCGCCTTCGCCATGGAGGTCCTGATCAATGAACTGCTCAAGGCCGGTGCGGCACGCGACCGCCTGGAAGCCAAGGTGTTCGGTGGCGGCTCGGTGCTCAGCGCCATGCAGCAGATGAACATCGGCGAGCGCAACAGCCAGTTCGTGCTGAATTATCTGCAGGCCGAGGGTATCCCGGTGAAGGCCCAGGACCTGGGCGACAACCATGCGCGCCGCATCCACTTCTTTCCACGCGACGGGCGTGTCATGGTACGCAAGATGGCCGCGCACCATGCCCGCGCCGCCGAGGTGATTGCCCATCGCGAGCGCATCGCCGCGCGCAAGGCCGACGACAACTCGCGTTCGGCTCCGCGCGTCGAGCGCTTCGACCGGCCGAAGATGAAGGTGGAGCTCTTCAACCTGCCGCGGCGTCGCACCAGCGCCCCCTCCTGAGCCTGGCATCAGGCCTGGCCGGCGCCCGCGCGGACGCCGGCCGACGTTCACGCCACGCGCAGGTCGCGCTGCGGCGGTGCGTTGAAGTCACGCAGCAGTTGTTCGCGCCGCTGCGCGGCCTGCGCCATCGCCGCCTCCTTGATATGCCCGTAGCCACGGATTTCCTGAGGCACGTTGGCCAGCGCCACCGCTATCTCCAGATTGTCCGGCCTCAACTGGCCTATGACGCTTTCCATGTGCCGGGCATATTCGCGGATCAGCTCGCGCTCGGCGCGGCGCTCGGCCGTATAGCCGAACACATCCAGCGGCGTGCCGCGCAGCACGCGCAGACGCGCCAGCCACGAAAAGACGCGCATCATGCCTGGCCCATAGGCGCGCTTGCGCAGATGGCCCTCGGCATCGCGCCTGGCCGTAAGCGGCGGCGCCAGATGGAAGTTGAGTTTCCAGTCGCCCTCGAACTGCGCCTCGATCTTCGCCAGGAAAGCGCCATCGCTGTACAGGCGCGCCACCTCGTACTCATCCTTGTAGGCCATGAGCTTGAAGTAATTGTGCGCCACCGCCTCGGCCAGCCGCTGCGTGCCGGTGGCAGCGCGCTCGGCCTGAGCCACGCGTTCGACGAGATCGACATAACGTTGCGCGTAGGCGGCGTTCTGATAGGCCGTCAGGACATCGCGGCGCTGTGCGATCAGCCCCGCCAGACCATCTTGCGGCCGTTTCAGATCGACCACCCTGGCGCCGTCGCGACGCAGTTCCAGCACCTCGGCCATCGGCTGCGCCGGCGCGGCGGTCAGGGCCTGGACCGCCTGCAGGTCATGGGCGGCGCGTCGCCCCCATGCAAAGGCGGCCTGGTTATTGGCGACCTGTTGCCCGTTGAGTTCAATGGCACGCAGCAGGGCCGCTTCGCTCAGGGGCAGCCAGCCTTTCTGATAGGCATAGCCCATCATGAGCGGATTGGCATAGATGGCATCGCCCAGCAGCGCCACCGCCAGTTCGGCTGCGTCGAGATGCGCGACCTCGGCACAGGCGCGGCCGAGATCGGCCTGCAGATCGCCGCCAGGCAGGGCCCAGTCGCGGTCATGCACGAACGCCGCCGTGGGCGCCACGTCGGTATTGACCAGCGCGCGCGTGCGCTGCGGGTTCATGCGGGCGACGGCTTCGGCGCTGGTGGCCACCACCAGATCGCCTGCCAGCACCAGATCGGCTTCGCCCATGGCAACGCGGGTATTGAGCAACTCTTCGGCGCTGGGCGCCAGCACTACGTGCGAATAGACCGCGCCGCCCTTCTGCGCCAACCCGGCCATATCGAGCACCGAGCAGCCCCGGCCTTCCAGATGGGAAGCCATGCCGATCAGCTGGCCGATGGTGACCACGCCCGTGCCGCCTACGCCGGCGATGAAGATGCCATAGTGGCCCTGGCCCGCCTGACGTTGCGGCGTCGGCAGGCCGGCAGCGATGTCGCCGTCCTGGGAGAGCGCGCGCGGTTTGCGCAGCTTGCCGCCCTCGACCGTCACGAAGCTGGGGCAGAACCCCTTGAGGCAGGAGTAGTCCTTGTTGCAGCTGGACTGATTGATGGTGCGCTTGCGCCCGAACTCGGTTTCCAGCGGCTCGACCGACAGGCAATGCGATTTCTCGGAGCAATCGCCGCAACCTTCGCAGACCCGCTCGTTGATGACCACGCGGCGGGCCGGATCGGGATAGGCGCCGCGCTTGCGACGGCGGCGCTTCTCGGTGGCGCAGGTCTGGTCGTAGATCAGCACGGAGACCTCGGGCCAGGCACGCAGTTCGCGCATCACCGCATCGAGCTCATCGCGGTGCCGCACCGGTACATTCGGCGCCAGCCCCTGCACGCCCTGATATTTCTCGGGCTCATCGGTGACGATGATGATCTTGCCGATACCCTCGGACTCCAGCTGGCGGGTGATCATGGGCACGCTGATGGGACCATCCACAGGCTGGCCGCCCGTCATGGCCACCGCGTCATTGAAGAGAATCTTGTAGGTGATCGGCACCTTGGCGGCGACCGAGGCGCGGATGGCGAGCAGCCCGGAGTG
Source organism: Bordetella trematum (assembly GCF_900078335.1). Taxonomy (GTDB): domain Bacteria; phylum Pseudomonadota; class Gammaproteobacteria; order Burkholderiales; family Burkholderiaceae_B; genus Bordetella; species Bordetella trematum. The sequence goes on along the minus strand of NZ_FKBR01000033.1, from coordinate 32,886 downwards.
GTAATAGGTACCGTCGCCCAGGTTGGCGAACACGTGCTTCTCGTCGGTGAAGGGTGCCTGCCCGATCCAGGGCACGCCCTCGCCGCCCATCTGGGTGAACACCTGCGTATTGCGGCCCATCCAGGTCACCATATAGTGACAACCGATGCCGGCCAGCCCGCGTGAGCCCTCCGGCAGGCGGGTCGAGGTGTTGTGCGGGCAGCCCGAGCAAAACCAGGGCTTGCGCTCGACCACCAGACGCGGACGCGCCAGCGCGCGCTCCCGATCGGCGATGAACTTCAGGCGCGCCTCGATGCCGGCGCGCACATCCTCGGGCAAGGTCATGCGCAGCAAGCGCGCCCCCACCGCCTTGGCCACCATGGCCGGCGAGAACTCATAGTGCGCCGGCAACAGCCAGTTGCCTTGCGGCACGGACCATTCGCCACCGTCCTTGTCGTCGAACTTGCCGACCACGCGCGGGATCTTCTTGCCCGTTCCGATCCAGGAAAACAACTCCTCCTTGACCTGATACTCGATGACCTGGCGTTTTTCCTCGATCACCAGCACTTCGTCCAGGCCTTCGGCGAACTGCTGCACGCCCGTGGCCTCCAGCGGCCACACCATGCCCACCTTGAACAGACGCAGACCAATGTGCTGGCAGACCTGCGGCGTCAGGCCCAGGTCGGCCAGGGCCTGACAGGTGTCCAGGTACGCCTTGCCGGACGTGACGATGCCAAAACGCGCGCGATCCTGCGGTACGTGCCACAGCTCGCGGTTCAGGCCGTTGGCGCGCGCATAGGCCAGCGCGGCATAGAGTTTGTAGTCCAGCAGGCGTGCTTCCTGCTGCAGCGGCGTATCCGGCAGGCGGATATTCAGGCCGTCCGGCGGCAGGATGAAATCCTCGGGCAGCTGGATGCGCACCCTTTCGCTATCGACCTCGACGGAGGATGACACCTCGACGATGTCGGTAATGGTCTTGAGCCCCACCCATACCCCGGCATATCGGCTCATGGCCCAGCCGTGCAATCCGAAGTCCAGCACCTCCTGGACACTGGACGGAAACAGCGCCGGGATCATGCAGGCCTTCAGAATGTGATCGCTCTGGTGCGGCAGCGTGGAAGACTTGGCGGGATGGTCATCGCCGGCCACCACCAGCACGCCGCCATGGCGCGAAGTGCCGGCGGCGTTGGCATGCTTGAACACGTCGCCGCAGCGGTCCACCCCGGGCCCCTTGCCGTACCACATGCCGAACACGCCGTCGTAGCGCGCACCGGGAAACAGGTTGACCTGCTGGGAACCCCACACGGCCGTGGCGGCGAGATCCTCGTTCAGGCCCGGCTGGAATTCGATGTGGTGTTCCTTGAGGTACTTGGCGGCCTTCCACATGTTCAGGTCCACCCCGCCGAGGGGGGAACCGCGATAGCCCGAGATGAAGCCGGCCGTGTTCAGGCCGGCCCGCATATCGCGTTCGCGCTGCATCATGGGCAGGCGCACCAGGGCATGGATGCCGCTCATCCAGGCTCGGCCGTTTTGCAGGGTGTATTTGTCGTCCAGGGTGACGGACTGAAGCGCCGCGCGCTGCGCGGGCGTGAGAGGGGCATTCATGTCTACTCCGTTGGTGTGGAAAGCCTGGCACGGACCGCCCGGCTGGGTCCTTTTGAGACCGACGGGCGACGGTGACGGGCGCTTAACGCCTTGTTCTTATCCCTCCCCTTTTACTCTCACCCCGACCCGTCCCGCAATAGGGCGATGCGATAATCGCGTTTATGGAATTTGCCGCTCTCATCGCCGCCTGGCAGACCCGCCACGGCCGCCATCTCCTGCCCTGGCAGAACACCCGCGACCCGTACCGCATCTGGCTGTCGGAGATCATGCTGCAGCAGACCCAGGTCGCCACGGTGATCCCCTATTACGAACGCTTCCTGGCGCGTTTCCCGGATGTGCAGGCGCTGGCGGCCGCCAGCCAGGAAGACGTCATGCCCTACTGGGCCGGGCTGGGCTACTACGCCCGCGCGCGCAATCTGCACCGCTGCGCCCAGGAGGTGGTGGCCCTGTGGGGCGGGCGCTTTCCGGCCCGCGCCGAAGATATCTCGACCCTGCCCGGCATCGGACGCTCGACGGCCGCCGCCATCGCCGCCTTCGCCTACGGCGAGCGCTCGCCCATCATGGATGGCAACGTCAAGCGGGTATTCGCGCGGCATTTCGGCATCGAGGGCGATCCGGCGCGCCGCGCCACCGAGCAGCAGCTCTGGGCGCTGGCCGAAGCCCAGGTCGAGGCCGTGCCCGGGCTCGACATGACGGCCTACACCCAGGGGCTCATGGACCTGGGCGCCACGCTCTGCACCCGGGGCAGGCCCGACTGCGAGCGCTGCCCGGTGCAGGCCACCTGTGTCGCACGCCGCGACGGGCGCCAGCTGGAGCTGCCCACGCCCAAGGCGCGCCGCGCGGTGCCCGAACGCAGCACTGGCATGCTGGTGCTGGATTTCGAGGGGGCCATCCTGCTGCAGCAACGTCCGTCGCCCGGTATCTGGGGCGGCCTGTGGAGCCTGCCCGAGTTCGACCCCGGCCAGGACGCCGCCAGCGCCTCGCGCGCGCTGGGCCTGGAACCCACGGCGCGCTACGAACTGGCCAGCTTCGCCCATACCTTCACCCACTACCGGCTGCACATCCAACCCTGGTACGTACCGGTGCGCCCGGGCGATCTGCGCAGCGCCACCGTGCCCGAACGCTGGGTGCCGGCCGACACGCTGAGCGAGATCGCCCTGCCCGCCCCCGTGAAGAAACTGTTGCTGGGCCTGGCCGAGGCCGGCCTGCCCGGCGACACGGGGCTATTGCGCTGAACGGGCCTACTGGCTCATGCGCGGCAGATTGGCGGCCTTGATCGCCTTGCCCATCTGCCCGTGCGTCTGCTCGGCCAGCTTGAGATAGTCCGCGCCCGACAGCCAGACGGGATCAACGCCCATCTGCTTGTAGATCCCCTGCAGGCGCTCCGACTCCACCGCGGCCTGCGCGGCTGCTTCGAGCCGCTGGCGGACCGCCTCCGGAGTGCCCCTGGGCACGGCCAGACCCAGCCAGGAATCGATCTCCACGTCATAGCCTTCCTGCTTGAGCGTCGGCACATCGGGGTACTCCGGCCAGCGCAAGGGGCTGGCCGAGGCCAACAGGCGCAGACGCCCGCTCTTCAGGTAGGGAATGACATCCGAAGGATTCTGGACGATCACCTCAACCTGCCCGCCCAGCAGGGCAGCCACCGTCTCGCTCCCAGACTTGTAGGCCACCTGTTCGAACTTGCCCCCGCTGACCCGCCCCAGATCGAACATGGCGAGATTGTTCGGGGCGGAGGGCGCGCCGAAAAAGATGCCCGGCCCGGCCTTGGCCGCCGCCACCAGATCATCGATGGTCTGGTAAGGAGAATCCGCCCGCACCACCACGCCGTAGCGATAGCGGCCATAGGCGGCGACAAAATCGAAACTATCGGTGTCGTACGGCACGTCCATCAGATGCGGCATGATGGCGATCGACGAGAGCGTCACCACGCCCACGTTATAGCCATCGGCAGGCTGTTTGGTGACATAGGCCGGACCGATGGTCCCCAGGGCTCCGGGCCGATTGAACACCACCACCGGCTTGCCCAGCTCGGCCTCCATGGCGCGCGCCACTTCGCGGCTTGCGACATCGGTATTGCCGCCTGCGCCGTAGTTCACGGTCAGGGTGATCTCACGGTCCGGCCAGGCCCAGGCTGGCGCCGCAAGCACGGCCAGGCTGGCCGACACGGCAGCCAGCAACATGCGGTATTTCATGGTTGTCTCCTCGGATTTTCTTAAGGGGCGGCCTCAAGGCATGTAGAAGCCGCCGTTGATATCGAGAATGGCCCCGTTGATGAAGCCGGCTTCCTCCGCCGCCAGAAACACCATCGCGGCGGCCACTTCTTCCGGAGTGCCGAGACGGCGCACCGGAATTTGTGCGGCATAACGCTGATTGACCTCGTGACCGGCCTGCTGGGCCATCTCGGTCAGGATGCGGCCCGGGGCCACAGCGTTGGCCGTCACGCCCCAGGGCCCCATTTCGGTGGCGATGGCCCGGGTCAGGCCTATCAACCCCGCCTTGGACGCCATATAGCTGCCGCCCGCCACCAACGACTTGGTCCGTCCCGCCAGGGAAGCCACGTTGACGATGCGCCCGAAGCCCTGCTCGCACATGCCGGGCAGCACCAACTGGCACAGGCGCAGGACGGCGGTCAGGTTCACCTCCAGCACCTGGGCCCATTCCTGCGGCGTGATCTGCAGGATGCCGGCCGAACTGCCATCGGCGAGCTTGGGCGAGACGCCTGCGTTGTTGATCAGCACCGATACGGGCCCCCATTGATGCGCCAGCGTTGCGACCAGTTCCTGCATGGCCGCGCCGTCGCAGACGTCAGCGGCAGCGCACAGCAGCTCGGGCCTGACGCCGCCCAGGATGCCGGGGTCCACGCCTTCGCGGCTGACGGCCGCGACCCGGTAACCCTTGGCCAGCAGCAGGCGCGCCGTTTCCAGGCCGATGCCACGCCCGGCGCCCGTCACCAGGGCGACACGTTGAGCCGTTGCCGTCATACCTGGTTCGCCGTAAAGAAGGTGATGGGGGGGAAGGCATTTTCATCGCAGATGACCTCGATGAGCGTGGTCGTCTCGGCTTGCCGCGCCTGGGCCAGCGCCTGGGGCAGCTGGGCCGGATCGGTCACGCGCACGCCCGCGCAGCCGCAGGCCTGGGCGATGGAGGCATGATCGACGTCGTGAAAATGCACGGCCGACGTATGCGCGCCGAACTTGACGTTCTCGGCATGCTTCTGGAAGCCCAGAATGCCGTTATTGATGACCACCAGGGTGACCTTGATCTCCATGCGCCTGGCCGTCTCCAGCTCGGACCAGACATGCCCGAAGCCACCGTCGCCCACGACGCACACGACATGCGCCTGCGGCCGGGCCACCTTGGCGCCCATGGCCATCGGGAAGCCCCAACCCAGGCCAGCCAGCCCGCGGGGGGTAATGAAACGCTGGCCGACACGGCGCGCCCGCAGATAGTTGGCGATCCAGATCGAGGAGTAGCTGGCATCCGCCACCACGATGCTGTCGCCATCGATGCAGCGGTCGATCTCGGCCATCAGGCGTTCGGGCCGGATGGGCGCAGCCGACGATTCGCGCCAGCTCGCCGAGCCGGCCCAGGATTCGCGACGTCCCTTGGCAATCCGCTCCTGCACCTCGGCGCGCCGCCGGCTGGCGCCCGACAGGTCGCGCGCGGCCATGGCCTGGCTCAGGGCCAGCAGCGTTTCGCGCGCATCGCCGGCCAGGCGCAGCGCTTCGTAGTTGCGGCCGATTTCGGCGCCATCGACATCAATATGGATGTAGCGGGCCGAAGACGGATACAGCTTCCAGGAATCGGTGGCGTTCTGGTTAGTGCGCGTGCCGACCAGCAGGATGACGTCGGCCTCGGACACCAGGGGACGCAATTCGCGCGTGGCGCTGCCCGGCCCCATGAAGTAGCCCACCACGCCCAGCGACAGGGGATGGTTTTCATCCACGCTGCCTTTGCCCATCACGGTGGTGGCCACCGGCAGATGGGCGGCTTCCTGCAAGCCGGCCAGCGCCTCGCTGGCGCCCGAAATATGCACGCCGCCGCCCGCGATCACAAGCGGACGGCTGGCGCTGGCCAGCAACTCGGCGGCGGCCTCGATCGCCTGCGGCGCCGCCACCGAACGATCCAGCGGGAACACCCCCAGCGAAGCCTGGCGCTCGCCGCAGCGTACCGCGGCCTCGTTGAGCAGATCGGCGGGCAACATCAGGGCCACCGGTCCCGGGCGACCCGAACAGGCGATGGCGAATGCCTGATCGATGTAGTCCTCGACCCGCGACGCCTCGGTAACCCGGCGCACCCACTTCGTGCAGGAGGCAAACAGCGCCTGATGATCGAACTCCTGGAAGGCGTTCTTGTCGGTCTGGTCGCGATTGACGTCCTGCACCAGGGCGATCACGGGTATCGAGACCTTCAGCGCCTCGGCCAGCGGCGCCACCAGCAGGGTCGCCGCCGGGCCGTTCTGCGCCGTCACCACGGCCGGCTTGCCCGTGATGCGCGCGTACCCGTCGGCCATGTAGCCGCCGGCATTCTCGCTGCGGTAGGCGATCTGGGTCAGGCCCAGGGCTTCGCAGGCCAGGTGCAGCATGCTCGGCAGGCTCTGGCCGAAAACGTGCGTTACGCCATGGCGGATCAACGCCCGGGCGATGACATGCGCCACGGTGTCATGAAGAACCAGGCCGGGTGCGGCCAGCGGTTGCAGGGTTTGGGACATCTCAGCTCCTTTGTATTTTATAAAATATAAAAAGTTTGCATTGACACCGTCAAGACTTTTATTTTTTATAAAATCAGGAGAAGACAATTCCGGCCCGGGTAGAATCCGGCCATTGCAGCCCAGGACCCCAGGATGAGCATCCAATTGGCGCCGATGCAGCGGGAAAACATGACCGCCCGCATCTATCGGGAAATCAAACAGAAAATCATGATGGGCGAGCTACGCCCCGGCGAGACGATCACGCTGCGCTCCATCACGGAAAGCCTGGGCGTGAGCCAGACCCCCGTGCGCGAAGCCCTGTTGCAGCTGGTGTCAGAGCATGCCCTGGCCCCCAGCCCCGGCAAATCCGTCAAGGTGCCGGAGCTGACCGAAGCCCAATTGCTGGAGCTTCGCGCCATCCGCCTGGAGCTCGAGTCCTTCGCCACCCGCCGCGCAGTGCCCCTGGCCACCCCCGCCCTGGTCGAGACGCTGCGCGAGATTCATGCGCAACTGATGGAAAGCCGTCGCCAGCAGGCCATGGCGCCGGTATTGGCACGCAACTTCGATTTCCACTTTGCGCTGTACCGGGCCGCCCAGATGCCCCAGCTGGTTTCCATGATTGAAAACCTCTGGGTGCAAACCGCCTCATACCTGTCGTATGTCTATACGCCGCCCTTTCCGACGCTGCCGGGACGGCACCCCCACGAGGCCATCATCGAAGCCGTGCAGGCCCGCGACGTCGAGGCCGCCCTGCGGGAGATACGCCGCGACATCGAAGGCCATGGCGAGTACCTGATGCGCTATCTCACCGAGCACCAGCTGCTGCACCGTTAATCCGTCTCGCGCAGCAGCATCACCAGTTTGAGTTCCGGGTGGGTCGCCAGCCGGAACGTGACCTGCTGGAACAGCAGGCGGCCGCGGCGTGGATGCTGGAACTCGCGCAGGCCGCCTTCCCGTTCGACCACCGCGTGGCGGGTCCACCAGTGGGCGAAGACCGCGCTGTCGCGGTTGAGCGCATCCAGCAACAGGCGCACGTCGGGCTCGTCCAGGTGCGCCCCGGCATCGGCGCGGAACTCGGCCACCACGCGCCGCGCGCGTTGCTCCCAATCGACCACCAGGTCGCGCGCGGCCGGATCCAGGAAAATGTAGCGCAGCAGGTTGGGCTCGGGTTCACGCTGCGGCCAATGATCAAACAGTTCCTGCATGGCCGGGTTGCTGGCCAGCACATTCCAGGCACGGTCCAGCACGTAGGCCGGCGCAGCGATGGCGTCGACGCACTCCTGCAGCAGCAGCCCGGCCGCGCCGGCCGGCTCATCGCGCGGATGCTGCGGATCGGCGCATTCGGCCAGCTCGAACAGATAGGCGCGCTCGGCGCGCGCCAGCTGCAACACATTGGCGATGCGCGACCAGACCGCCGGCGAAACCGACACCTCGCGGCCCTGCTCGATCCAGGTATACCAGGTGACGCTGATGTCGGAGAGCTGCGCCACCTCCTCGCGGCGCAGCCCGGGCGTGCGCCGGCGCGAGCCGGCCGGCAGGCCCGCCATCTGCGGGGTGATGCGCGAACGCGCGCTGCGCACGAACTCGCCCAGGTTCTGGCGCCGCAGGGTCGCGCCCTGCCCTCGGGTGGCACTATTCATACCAGGATCGACTATGGCCTTGTACGGGTACTGTGGATTGCCTATCTTAGCGGACATTCCTCTTACCCTTGCGACAGGAGTCCGCATGACCACCCCCAGCCACGACGACGCCGTACAGCGTCAATTCAGCCCTCGCGCCGAGGCCTATCTGACCAGCGCGGTGCATGCCCAGGGGGAGGATCTGCGCCAGATGGCCGAGATTGCCTCGGCCCATCCCCAGGCCCGGGTGCTCGACATGGGTTGCGGCGGCGGCCATGTGAGCTTCCATATCGCGCCCCTGGTGGCCGAAGTGACGGCCTACGACCTCTCCAACGCCATGCTGGAGGTGGTGGCCGCCGAAGCCGCCAAGCGCGGCCTGAGCAATCTGCGCACCTGTCAGGGCAAGGCCGAGAGCCTGCCGTTCGCCGATGCGTCCTTCGATCTGGTCATGTGCCGCTACTCCACCCATCACTGGGAAGACGCTGGCATGGGGCTGCGCGAAGCGCGCCGCGTGCTCAAGCCGGGCGGCGTGGCGGTATTCGCCGATGTCGTCTCGCCGGGCGAAGCCTTGCTCGATACCTGGTTGCAGACCATCGAGATCCTGCGCGACACCTCGCACGTGCGCGATTACTCCCAGGCCGAATGGCTGACCCTGCTGTCGGACGCCGGCTTCACGGTCCAGAGCATGACGCTGCGACGCCTGGCGCTGCAGTTCGACACCTGGGTCAAGCGCATGCAGACGCCGGAACCGCTGGTGCAGGCCCTGCGCGACATGACTGCCATCGCGCCGCAACCGGTCAGGCGCCACTTCGCCATCCAGGAAGACAGCTCGTTCAGCAGCGACACGGCCGTATTCGTCGTGAACAAGGCGGCCTGAAACGGCGGCCCGGCACGGTGCCGGGCCCCTCGGTCAGCCCAGGTTGGGCGCCAGCGTACGCCGCAGATCCTCTTCGCTGCGGCCGCTGCGCGCAACGTAGTCGGCCAACTGGTCCGCGCCGATCGTGCCGACGTTGAAGTACTGCGAATCAGGGTGGCTGAAATAGAACCCCGACACGCTGGAGGCCGGGAACATGGCGTAGCTGTCGGTCAGGTACATGCCGATGTCCTCGGCCTGCAGCACCTTGAACATATCGGTCTTGACCACATGCTCCGGGCAGGCCGGATAGCCCGGCGCCGGACGGATACCGACGTATTTCTCGGCGATCAGGGCTTCATTGTCCAGGTCTTCCTCGGCCGCATAACCCCACAGATCGCGCCGCACGCGCGCATGCAGGCACTCGGCGAAAGCCTCGGCCAGGCGATCGGCCAGCGACTTGATCATGATGCTGGAGTAATCGTCCAGGGCCGCCAGATACTCGGCTTCCTTTTTCTCGATGCCCAGGCCCGCCGTCACCGCGAACATGCCGATGTAATCCAGCTTGCCGCTGTCTTTGGGCGCGATGTAATCGGCCAGGCACTTGTTGCTTACGCCCTCGCGCTTGACTCCCTGCTGACGCAGGTTGCGATAGGTGAAAAGCACTTCGCTGCGGGTTTCGTCACGATAGATCTCGATGTCTTCGTCGTTGACGCGGTTGGCCGGGTAGAACCCGACCACGCCGTTGGCGGTCAGCCAGCGGCCCTCGATGATGCGCTTGAGCATGGCCTGCCCTTCGGCGAAGACCTTGCGCGCCTGCTCACCCACCACCTTGTCGTCGAGAATGGCCGGGAAGGGCCCGAACAGACTCCAGGTCTGGAAGAAGGGCCCCCAATCGATGTAGCGCGCCACTTCGGCCAGGTCATAGCTCTTGAAGGTGCGTCGCCCGATGAACTTGGGACGCGGCGGCGTATAGGCAGCCCAGTCGATCTGCGGTCGCGCCTCGCGGGCCTCCTGCAGCGAAATGAGGGGCGTGGCCTTGCGATTGGCGTGGCGGCGGCGCACGTCCTCATATTCTTGCGCCAGCTCGTCGAGATAGGCCTGGGCCTGATCGGACATCAGGCTGGTGGCCACTCCCACCGAGCGGCTCGCATCCGGCACATAGATCACCGGCCCCTCGTAATTGGGCGCGATCTTCACGGCCGTGTGCACCCGGCTGGTGGTGGCTCCGCCGATCATGAGGGGAATCTTGCGTTCGCGGAAATACGGGTCGCGCTGCATCTCGGCGGCCACATAGGCCATTTCTTCGAGACTGGGCGTGATCAGACCCGACAGGCCGACGATATCGGCATTCTCGTCCTTGGCCTTCTGCAGGATCTGCGCACAGGGGACCATCACCCCCATGTTCACGACCTCGAAGTTGTTGCACTGCAAGACCACCGAAACGATGTTCTTGCCGATATCGTGCACGTCGCCCTTGACCGTGGCGATCACGATCTTGCCCTTGGCGCGCACATCGCCGCCGGCCGCCGCGATCTGGCGCTTTTCCTCTTCGATGAACGGAATCAGATGGGCCACGGCCTGCTTCATGACGCGCGCCGACTTGACCACCTGCGGCAGGAACATCTTGCCCTCGCCGAACAGGTCGCCGACCACGTTCATGCCGTCCATCAGCGGGCCTTCGATCACTTCGATCGGACGCCCGCCGCGGTCGGCGATTTTCTGGCGCACCTCCTCGGTGTCCTCGACGATGAAAGCGGTGATGCCATGCACCAGCGCATGCGACAGGCGCTGCTCGACCGGCGCCTCGCGCCACGTGAGGTCTTCCTCTTTCTTGGTGCCCGAGCCCTTGATGGTATCGGCCAGCTCCACCAGGCGCTCGGTCGGCGAGCGCGTGTCGCCGGCATCGGTCCTGCCCAGCGGCGGATCGCGATCCAGCACCACGTCCTCGACCAGTTCGCGCAGCGGCGATCCCAGGTCGGCATAGACGCCCAGCTGCCCGGCATTGACGATGCCCATCGTCAAGCCCTCGCGGATGGCGTAGTACAGGAACACCGTATGGATGGCCTCACGCATCGGCTCGTTGCCGCGGAACGAGAAGCTCACATTGGAGATCCCGCCCGAGATGCGCGCATGCGGCAGGTTCTGGCGTATCCAGCGCGTGCCTTCGATGAAATCGACCGCGTAATGGTTGTGCTCGTCGATGCCCGTGGCCACGGCGAACACGTTGGGGTCGAAGATGATGTCTTCGGGCGGAAAACCTTCTTCCTCGACCAGGATGCGATAGGCCCGGCCGCAGATCTCCTTGCGCCGCTCGAGGGTGTCGGCCTGGCCGGTTTCGTCAAAGGCCATGACCACCACCGCCGCGCCATACAGCCGGCACAGACGGGCATGCTCGCGAAACGGCGCCTCGCCTTCCTTCATGGAAATCGAGTTCACCACTGCCTTGCCCTGCACGCACTTCAGGCCGGCCTCGATCACTTCCCATTTGGAGCTGTCGATCATGATGGGCACGCGCGCGATGTCAGGCTCGGAAGCGATCATGTTCAGGAAGCGCGCCATGCAGGCCACCGAATCCAGCATGGCCTCGTCCATGTTGACGTCGATGATCTGCGCGCCGTTCTCGACCTGCTGGCGCGCCACGGCCAGCGCCTCGTCGTATTTCTCTTCGCGAATCAGGCGCGCAAACATCTTCGAGCCCGTGACGTTGGTGCGCTCGCCGACGTTCACGAACAGGGACTGCTCATCGATATTGAGCGGCTCCAGGCCTGACAGGCGGGTCTTGACCGGCACCTCGGGCACAACCCGTGGCGTCAGGCGCTCGATCTTGTCGGCAATGGCCCGGATATGCTGCGGGGTGGTGCCGCAACAGCCGCCGGCCATGTTCACCAGCCCCGAGGCCGCGAACTCTTCCAGCAGCGCGGAAGTATCGGCCGGCGTCTCGTCAAAGCCCGTCTCGGCCATGGGGTTGGGCAAGCCGGCGTTGGGGTAGACGCACAGATAGGTGTCGCAGATCTTGGAGAGCTCGGCCACATACGGGCGCATGAGCGCAGCCCCCAGGGCGCAGTTCAGGCCGACCGTCACCGGGCGGGCATGTCGCACCGAGTTCCAGAAGGCCTCGACCGTCTGGCCCGACAGGATGCGGCCGGAGGCGTCGGTCACCGTGCCGGAGATCATCACCGGCAGGCGCACGCCGCGCTCGGCGAAGACTTCCTCGACCGCGAAAATGGCCGCCTTGGCGTTGAGCGTATCGAAAATGGTCTCGATCAGGACGATGTCGATGCCACCGTCCAGCAGCCCGTTGACCTGCTCGATATAGGCCAGGCGCAATTCGTCGAAGGTGATGTTGCGCGCGCCCGGATCATTGACGTCGGGCGAGATGGAGGCGGTCTTGGGCTGCGGGCCCAGTGCACCGGCCACGAAACGCGGGCGCTCGGCACTGCTGAAGGCATCACAGGCCTGGCGCGCCAATTGCGCCGACACCAGGTTCAGCTCGTAGGCCAGCCCGGGCAGATCGTAATCGCCCTGGGCGATCGACGTGGCGCCGAAGGTGTTGGTCTCGATGACATCGGCGCCGGCCTCAAGGTACTCGCGGTGGATTTCGGCAATGATGTCCGGGCGCACCAGCGACAACAGCTCGTTGTCGCCCTTCACATCCTTGTGATGGTCGGCAAAACGCTCGCCGCGAAAGTCGGCCTCGCTCAGTTTGTAGCGCTGGATCATGGTGCCCATGGCCCCATCCAGGATCAGGATGCGCTCGCCCAGCAATCGGACGAAATCAGCACCGCGCGTATAGGCGGCCAAGGGGTAGGGCATGCGGGGATATGACACAGCGGGGTCCCAGTGTGGCGAAAAGGCAAAAAACACGGATTTTCCACGCAAGATGGTAACAAAATGACGTGAGGGCCCCGGCAGCGATGATAAAGTTCCCGGCCGAATCGGTGCTTTCGGCGCATCCGCGCGCAAAGTAAACGGGAAACAGGAAGGCGTTCTCGCCCAGCCTGTGCTGCCCCCGCAACGGTCCCCATGATGCCGCCTCACCGGCCTCATGGCAGCCCGACACCGGCCGGTTCGCCCACCGGGCCGGCCTCTCGCTCCCTCATGCAGCCAGCCCACGTCCCGAGCCTGACGTGCGGGGTCGCGCGTCCAACGAGAGCAGTTGATGAAAAACCGCAATTTCCGGCGCTGCGCCGGCCTTCTTGCCTGTGTCGCCCCCGTTGTCGCGAGCGCCCAGCAAACCCCTGCCCAAGCCCCCCTGATGGCGCCGGTCGTCGTGACCGGCAGCCTGACCCCGCAAACCCAGCTCAATTCGCTGGGCGATATCAGCGTGATCGACCGCAGCGCCATCGAGCGCGCCGGCCAGAGCAGCGTGGCCGATCTGCTGCAACACCAGCCCGGCGTCGAAATCTCCACCAACGGCGGCCCCCAGACCGCCACCAGCGTCTATCTGCGCGGCGCCAACGCCAACCAGACGCTGCTGCTGATCGACGGACGCCGCATGAACAGCGCCACGCTGGGCGCCGGCGAGTTCCAGGGCATGCCGCTGGACGACATCGAGCGCATCGAAATCCTGCGCGGCGCTGCCAGCAGCCTGTACGGGGCCGATGCCATCGGCGGCGTCATCAACATCATCACGCGCAAGGGCGGCGGTGAGCGCCCCCTGAGCGTGCATGCCAATGTCGGCTACGGCACGCATGACACCAGCCGCGTCAGTGTCGGCCTGGATGGGGCCCACTCCGGCTGGCGGTATGCGCTGGATGCCGGCTATGGCCGCAGCCGTGGTTTCAACGCCACCGCCAAGACCGTGGGCGGCGCCCCCAACCGGGGCTATAACGGCGATCGCGACGGCTACGAACAGAACAACGTTTCCGGCATGCTGGGCTACACCTGGCGCGCAGGCCACGAAATCGCCTTCGATTTCTATCACAGCAAGCTCGACGGCCGCTTTGACGCCGGCGGCGGCTCGGCGCCGTTCAATGAGTACAACGACCGCCTGCGTCAGGTGGTCAACCTGTACACCCTGAGCAGCACCAACCAGATCACCGAATGGTGGCGCAGCACCCTGCGCCTGAGCCACAGCAACGACACCCAACGCAATCTGGTCGCGCCCGGCTCCTACGGCTATCCGGCCGATGGCCGCACGCGCTTTGTCACCCGCCAGGAGCAATACACCTGGCAAAACGACTTCCGCCTCGATGCCGACCAGTCGATCACGCTGGGCTACGAATTCCTCAAGCAGCGCGTCTCCGGCGACCTGTACGACGCCTCGGCCCCCTGGCCGGCGCCGGCCGTCATCGACGACTACCGCCTGGACTCGCGCATCACCAACTCCTTCTTCGGCCAGTACCGCCTGGACCTGGACCGTCATCATGTCCAGCTGAACCTGCGCAGCGATCACAACACGATCTACGGCAACAAGGTAACCGGCGGCGCCGAATATGCCTACGCGATCACCCCGGAACTGCGCGCCGGCATCGGTGCGAGCACCGGCTTTCGCGCGCCGACCTTCAACGATCTGTACTGGCGCAATGACGGCGGCACGGTGGGCAACCCCAACCTGAAACCGGAGAGCTCACGCAATATCGAACTGAGCCTGCAGTACGCCGACGACACCACCACGGCCGGCATCGTCGCCTACCGCAACCGCGTCAAGGACATGATCGTCTGGGCCGACCTGAATGACGGCTCCTACCTGTGGTCGCCCATGAACGTGGGCCGCGCCGAGTTGCGCGGCATCACCCTGACCGGCAGCCAGCGCTTTGACCAGACCACGCTGCGGGCCAGCGCCGACTTCCAGGACCCGCATGACCGCGACAACGGCAATACGCTGTCGCAACGTGCGCGCCAGATCTATCGCGCCAGCGTCGAGCACCGCTTCGGCCCGGCCGCCGCGGGCGTGGAATATCTCTGGACCGGCAAGCGCTACGCCGACGCGGCCAACAAGCACCAAATGGGCGGCTATGGCCTGCTCAATCTGACGGCCTCCTACGACATCAGCAAGCAGCTGACCGCCCAGGTGCGCTGGAACAACGTGTTCAACAAGGACTACACCCTGGCGCGCGGCTACAACACGCCGGGTTCGACCGTCTTCGTGAACCTGGCCTGGCGGATGTAAGCCGGCGACCCGCCATGTTCCCGCGCCCCTCCCGCCTGCGTCGTTGGCTGGCGCTGTGCCTGCTGGCCAGCCTGCCGGCGGGCGCCCGGCCCCTCGTCCTGGACGATGACGCCGGCCGCAGCGTCAGTCTGGCCGGGCCGGCCCGCCGGGCCGTCAGCCTCAGCCCGCACGCCACCGAACTGATCTACGCGGCGGGCGCCGGCGGGCATCTGGCCGGCGTCACGCGAGGCAGCGACTACCCCCCGGCGGCAAAAACGCTGCCCAGCGCCGGCGACGCCCTGCGGCCCGACCCGGAAACGCTGCTGTCGCTGCGGCCCGACCTGCTGATCGCCTGGCAGCCGGGCAACGACGCCTGGAACCGGCTGAGCAGCCAATGGGGCATCCCGGTGTTCTACAGCGACCCCCGCCGCCTGGACGACATCCCGGAGGCGATCGAACGCTTCGGAAAACTCTTTGACACCCGCGCCAGCGCCGACGCCGCCGCCGCGCGTCTGCGCGCGCAACTGGCGCAACTGCGCCAGCGCTACAGCGGCCTGCCGGTGTTGCGGGTGTTCATGCAAACGGGCAGCCAACCGCTCTACACCATCAACAACGACAGCATCCTGGCCGACGCGCTGCGCCTGTGCGGCGCCGTCAGCGTGTTCGGCGACGCCCCCCTGCTGGCGCCGTCGGTCAGCCTGGAAAGCGTGCTGGCCGCCGCCCCGCAGGCCGTGATCGCCGGCGTGGCCGACGAGGCCGAGACGCGCCGGCTGCAAGCCGACTGGCAGGCCAGCGGCCTGCCGGCAGCCCGCGCCGGCCATGTCTATGGCCTGCCGGCCGACGCCCTCTACCGGCCAGGCCCCCGGCTGATCGACGCCACCGCCGCGCTATGCGAGGCCATCGACCAGGTGCGCCACGCCTCCCGATGACCCGCCCTCAGCCAGGGGCAAAGCCGGCTGCCGCGCCGCTCGTGCTTTATCATTGCCACATCCACCAGCCCTTTTTCTATGCGCCGGGCCCTGCCCGCCGCCCAGCCACGCATCGCTATGAGCTCACAAGACCTTCTCACCATTGCCGGCCGCAGCTACCAATCGCGGCTCCTGGTCGGCACCGGCAAATACAAAGACTTTGAACAGACCCGCGCTGCGCTGGACGCCAGCGGCGCCGACATCGTGACGGTCGCCATCCGCCGCACGAACATCGGCCAGAACCCGGGCGAACCCAGCCTGCTGGACTACGTGCCGCCGTCGCGCTTCACGCTGCTGCCCAACACCGCCGGCTGCTACACGGCCGACGATGCCGTGCGCACGCTGCGCCTGGCGCGCGAACTGCTCGACGGCCATGACCTGGTCAAACTGGAGGTGCTGGGAGATCCCACCAACCTCTTTCCCAACATGCCGGAAACGCTCAAGGCCGCCAAGACCCTGATCGACGACGGTTTCAAGGTGCTGGTCTACTGCACCGACGACCCCATCCAGTGCCGCATGCTCGAAGATATCGGCGTGTCGGCCATCATGCCGCTCGCCTCCCTGATCGGCTCGGGCATGGGCATCCTGAATCCCTGGAACCTGCGCCTGATCATCGATCAGACCAAGGTGCCGGTCATCGTCGATGCCGGCGTCGGCACGGCATCGGACGCCACTGTCGCCATGGAGCTGGGCTGCGACGCGGTGCTCATGAACACCGCCATCGCCGCAGCCGGCGACCCCATCCTGATGGCCAGCGCCATGAAAAAAGGCGTGGAAGCCGGCCGCGAAGCCTTCCGTGCCGGCCGCATGCCGCGCAAGCTGTACAGCGGCGCGCCGTCCTCGCCCACCGAAGGCCTGATCACCGCGAAATGAGCCAGAACGCCGAACGTCCCATCCCGAATGTGCTCAGCATTGCCGGGCTGGATCCTTCCGGCGGGGCCGGCATGCTGGCCGACATCAAGGCCATCGGCGCGCTGGGCGCCTACGGTTGCGGCGTGGCCGCCGCGCTGACCGCCCAGAACACCCAGGGCGTGACGGGCGTGCTTCCGGTCGACCCCGCCTTCGTGGGCCGGCAGATCGACACGCTGTTCGAAGACGTACCCATTGCCGCCGTCAAGATCGGCATGCTGGGGCAGCAGCCTGTCATCCAGGTCGTAGGCGAGAAGCTGGCGCGCTGGCGTCCCTCTCACATCGTCCTGGACCCGGTCATGGTGTCATCCAGCGGCGAGCTGCTGCTCGAGCGTGGCGCCATCGGCATGCTGCGTGAGGCGCTGCTGCCGCAGGTGACCGTGCTCACGCCGAATCTGCCCGAAGCCGGCGTCCTGCTGGACGCACGTCCGGTCGAGACCCTCAAGGAAATGCGCCGGGTCGCCGAAAAACTGCGCGAAAGAATGGCCTATGATGGCCACCGCTGGGTACTGCTCAAGGGCGGCCACCTGCCGGGCGAGGAAACCATCGATCTGCTGCATGACGGCGACCGCATGCTGGAGCTGCCCGGCCGGCGCATTGCCACGACCAACAACCACGGCACCGGTTGCACGCTGTCGGCGGCCCTGGCCGCCCTGATCCCGCAGACCGGCGACGTGCCCGAAGCGGCTCGCCGTGCCAAACACTACCTGACCGAGGCGCTGCGCCACGCCGACCGCCTTCAGGCCGGCAAGGGCCATGGCCCGCTGCACCACTTCCATGCCTGGTGGTGAAGCCGCTGGCGCAGTCTGCCAGTACCAGTACAATGCCCTCGTTAGCTTAATTGTCTTTTCCCTTCTGTCGACATGAACGCTTCAACCCTGCCCGACGTAGAGCAAGCCCGTTTCAACATGGTGGAGCAACAGATCCGCCCCTGGAATGTCCTGGACACGCGCGTCCTGGACGCGCTGTTCGCCGTGCGGCGTGAACAATTCGTGCCGCCAGCCATGCGCGCCCTGGCCTTCTCCGACCTGGAAATCCCGTTGGAAATCAACGCCGTCGATACGCGCCAGAACATGCTGTCGCCCAAGATGGAAGCCCGCCTGGCCCAGGAACTGCAATTGCAGCCCACCGACTGCGTGCTCGAGATCGGCACCGGCTCGGGCTACCAGGCCGCCCTGCTGGCCCATCTGGCCCAGCAAGTGACCAGCGTTGAGATCGACAGCCGCCTGGTGGCTTTCGCCCAGCAGAACCTGCAGCTCAACAATGTCAGCGACGTCAAGATCGAGACGGGCGACGGCCGCAATGGCTGGGGCTCGACCGAATACGACGCCATTCTGGTGACGGGTTCGGTGCCGGTCGTGCCCGATGCGCTCAAATACCAGCTTCGCGTAGGCGGCCGTCTGGTCGTCGTGGTCGGCGAAGCGCCCCTCATGACGGCCTGTCGCATCACGCGCACCACGGCCGCCAGCTTCGAGACGGTCGAACTCTTCGAGACCGTCATCAAGCCCCTGCGTGGCGTGAGCGTCTCCCAGTTCAAATTCTGAACGATGCCCGCGCGGTCCGTTGCGGCAGTACTGTTTCTGTTCTGCGCCGCAGCGGCCGCGCCGGCGGCGCATGCGCAAGATCTCATGCAGGTCTGGCGCGATGCGCTTGCCAATGACCCGGTCTACGCCGCCTCGCGCGCGGCCTACCGGGCCCAGACCGAAAAACTGCCACAGGCTCGCGCCGATCTGCTGCCGCTGCTGACCGGCGAGGCCGGCGGCCGCTACGACGAAGCCCGCAGCACGCGCGGACTGGCCTACGACCATAGCGGCAGCCGTGCAACCTGGGACCTGAAACTGACCCAGCCGCTGTTCGACTGGTCGCGCTGGCAACGGTTCGAACAATCCAAGCTGATCGTGGCCGATGCCGAGGTGCAGTTGCGTCAGTCCCAGCAGGATCTGGTGCTGCGTGTGGCTGACGCCTATTTCGGCATCCTGCGCGCTCAGGATGCGCTTGCCGCCACCGAGACCGAAAAAGCCGCCGTCGCCGAACAGCTGGCCGCCGCCAAACGCAAATTCGAACTCGGCACCGCCACCATCACCGACACCTACGAGGCCCAGGCACGCTACGATCTGGTGGTGGCCGAAGAACTGCGCCTGCAGAATGCCGTGCAATCGCAACGTGAGCTGCTGGCCAAGATCATCGGCTCTGTGCCCGGCGCACTGGCCGAACTGCCCCCTGGCGTGACCCTTCCGGCCCCCCAGCCGGCCCGTCTGGCCGATTGGAGCGAACAGGCCCAGCAAGCCTCGCTGGATGTGCTGCGTGCCCAACTGCAGACGCGCATTGCCGGACGCGACATCGAAATCGCCCGCGGACGCCACTATCCCACCGTGAACCTGCAGGCCTCCAGTGGCAGCGCCTCCGATAGCCGGCTGCGCGGCGACGGCGCCGGGCGACCGATCGACAACTCCGTGGGCGTGACGCTCTCCATCCCGCTGTATGCGGGCGGCGGCATTTCTTCGCAAGTCACCGAGAAAGTCCAGCTCGAACAGAAATCGCGCCAGGACTACGAAACCGCCAGGCGCGAAGCCCTGCGCGCCTCGCGCGAGTACTACAACGGCGTGATCACTGGCCTGGCCCGGGTCAGGGCGCTGGAAGCCGGCGAGAAGTCCAGCCGCGACGCTGTCAGCGCCAACCAGACCGGCTACGAACTTGGCGTACGGATCAATCTGGACGTGCTCAACGCGCAGCAACAGCTGTACGCCACGCAACGCGACCTGGCCCAGGCCCGCTATCAGGCGCTGCTTGACGGGCTGCGCCTGAAGGCCACCAGCGGCACCCTGAGCGATGCCGACCTGGAGGCCATCAACAGGCTGTTGCGGCTGCCGCGCTAAGGCGTCTCAAGCGCCGCGTATCTTGCGCAACAGCTTGGTAGTGGAGCGCTCGAACTGAAACGGGATCGCCACGGCATCACCACCCCAGCTGCGCACCAGCGCCGTCTCGGGCAGGGTTTCCATATCGTAGTCCCCTCCTTTGACGATCAGGTCCGGCCTTAACTGCGCGATCAGCGCCTCGGGCGTGTCTTCGCCGAAGGTCGTCACGGCGGCGACGCATTGCAGCGAGGCCAGCAAGGCAGCGCGGTCCTGTTCCGTATTGAGCGGACGATCATCACCCTTGCCCAGCCGGCGTACCGACGCGTCGGTATTGACGGCCACGATCAGGGTCGCGCCCAGCTGCGCCGCCTCGTCCAGATAAGTGACATGGCCGCGATGCAGCAGGTCGAACACCCCGTTGGTGAACACCAGCGGGCGGGCGAAGCGCCCGGCGGCTACGGCAGCCACCAGGTCGTCGCGGGTGAAGATCTTGGATTCGAAGCGGGCGTGTGACATGGCGCGATTGTAGCGGCCCGCCCGGCTTAGCGGCGCTACACGCTCAGCAGAATCCCCGACTCGGTCCGCTCAGGCTGCGGCGCCAGACGGCCCAGCAGGGCCTTGCGATAGCGATTCAGATCCTTGACGTTCTCGAAGGGGCTATCCAGCAGCTTGGACAGAATATGCAGGATGCGCGTCACCACGCGTTGCTCCCAATCCGGGCCGAAACGGATCTGGGTATCCAGCCAGTGCTCCAGCCACCCCGGCTCGGGCAGGCGCGACTGCACCGTGTCGTTGGGAAAGAGCGCCTTGTTCACATGCAGGTTGGTCGGATGCATGGCCTGGGCACTGCGGCTGGCCGAGGCCATCAGCACGCCGATCTTGGCAAAGGCATTGCGGGCATCCGTGCTCACCGCGTCGCCCTGATTGTGCAGGGCGCGCCGCATGTACTGAAGATAGGCCCCGGCATGGCGCGCCTCATCCTTGGCGATGGTCTTGTAGATAGCCTGGATGACCGGCTCGGTATGCCAGTCGGCCGCGCAGCGGTACCAGTGGTTGAGCCGGATTTCACCGCAGAAGTGCAGCATCAGCGTCTCAAGCGCCGGCGCCTTGTCGAACTCGAAGCGCACCTTGTGCAGCTCTTCCTCGGTCGGCACCAGATCCGGACGGAAGCGGCGCAGGTACTCGATCAGCACCAGCGAGTGCTTCTGCTCCTCGAAGAACCAGACCGACATAAATGCGCAAAAATCGCTGTCGTCGCGGTTGTCGCGCAGGAACATCTCCGTGGCAGGCAGGGCGGCCCATTCGGTGATGGCGTTCATCTTGATCGTCAGCGCCTGTTCTTCCGTCAGCTTGCTGCGATCGAAGTCATCCCAGGGAATGTCGTTCGCCATATTCCAGCGCACGGCTTCCATGGTTTTGAAGAGTTCCGGATAAAGCATGAATCGCCCTTTCTGATTTCCCGCTCGAAAAGCGCATGGATGACCGCAAGGCAGCGCGCCCAGCGGGTTCCATTGGTTATGAAAAACGTTTAGTGGTTATCGCCCGTTTGCACGAATCTGTCGTGACAGTGCGATGAACAAAACATGACAGCCCCCACGCCGGTCAGCGCGTCAGGGCCCACAAGGCGACCGCGATACCGACGGCAAGCACCGCGGTCAAGGCGGCCATCAGCCGGTTGCCCTGCTCCTGCGCACGGCGCAGGCGCTTCATTTCCCCCAGCATCGAGGGAGAAACATTGGGGCGGCTGAGGTAGTCGTGCATCAGACGGGGCATGGCCGGCAGCATCTGCGACCATTGCACCGCCTCCTTGGCCAGGCTGCGCTTCAGGCCAGCCAGACCGACGCGCTGATGCATCCAGCGCTCCAGATAGGGCTTGGCCGTCTTCCAGAGATCCAGATTGGGATCCAGCTGACGGCCCAGCCCCTCCACGTTGAGCAGTGTCTTCTGCAACAACACCAGCTGTGGCTGGATTTCGACATTGAAACGACGCGATGTCTGGAACAAGCGCAACAGCACCTGCCCCAGAGAGATTTCAGCCAGGGGACGGTCGAAATAAGGCTCGCACACCGCCCGCACGGCACCCTCGAGCTCTTCCTCGCGCGTATCGGGCGGCACCCAGCCGGATTCGATATGCAACTGCGCCACGCGCCGGTAATCGCGACGGAAAAAGGCCAGGAAGTTCTGCGCCAGATAATTCTTGTCGAATTCCGAGAGCGACCCCACGATGCCGAAATCCAGCGCGATATAGCGGCCCAGCGTGGCGGGGTTGTCGGAAACATAGATATTGCCCGGGTGCATGTCGGCATGGAAGAAGCCGTCAGTGAACACCTGGGTAAAGAAAATCTCCACGCCACTGCGCGCCAGGGTCGGGATATCGATGCCAGCGGCGCGCAGCCGATCGATCTGCCCAACCGGCACGCCGTACATGCGCTCCATGGTGAACACGGTGCTGGCGGTATATTCCCACACCACCTCCGGCACGATCAGCATCTCGCCGCGCCCCGATTCGGGGCTGAAGTTGCGCCGCAACTGGCTGCAGTTGGAGGCCTCGCGCACCAGGTCCAGTTCGTCGTGCAGGTATTTGTCGAACTCGGCCACCACTTCGCGCGGCTTCAGACGCCGCCCGTCCGGCCCCAGTCGCTCGATGATGCGCGCCACGATGCGCAACAGGCCCATGTCCTTGTCGATCACCTCGCGCATGCCGGGGCGCAGCACCTTGACCGCCACCTCGCGGCCGTCATGCAGCACCGCGAAGTGCACCTGGGCGATCGAGGCCGACGCGACCGGATCCCGATCGAACTGGGCAAATAGTTCCGCCGGCGGCGCGCCCAGCGCCGCCTCGATGGATGCCGCCGCCTGCGCCGAGGGGAAAGGCGGCACACGGTCCTGCAGCGCAGCCAGTTCGTCGGCAATGTCGGCTGGGATCAGGTCCCGCCGGGTGGACAGCACCTGCCCGAATTTCACGAAAATCGGCCCCAGCGACTCCAAGGCCAGACGCAGACGCTCGCCACGCGGCGCCCGCGGGCGAAAGCCCAGGCGCATCACGCGCAGCAGGCAGGTGGCCAGCGGATGCTTCAGGCTGGAGAGCACCAGTTCATCCAGCCCGTAGCGCAACGATACGCAGATAATGCGCAACAAACGCAGAAAGGTCATCATCGACGGCCTCCTGCCCCAGGCAGGCCCGCCAGGCGCGCCTGCAAGCCGCGGGTTGCCGCCGACAGCTGTTCGGTGCGCTGCTCCAGCTCGGCCAGATCCAGGCGCATCTGCGCCAATGCCGGCCGCCCGGTCAGGGTGCCGCTTTCCTCGCTCAGGTATTCGGCCACATTGCCCGCAAGCCGGCCCGATGCCTGACGCGCGCCCTGCATAAGCCCGCGCAAACCGCCGATCAGCTTCATGGCCGGGATATCGCCCAGCACGCGGGCCAGGTCGTCTTCGGCATCCCAGCGCAAGTCGCGGCCCAGATCAGCCACCACCTGCGCCAGGGCGGCATCGCCTGAAATATGCGTCACTTCGGCCAGGTCGCCGCGCTCGGCGCCCGGCAGCAGGCGGCCCAGACTGAGACGTTCCGGCACACCAGACAAAGTCACATCGGGAACGATGGCCGGATCCGCGCTCTGCAGATAGCCCTCGCTGTCGATGGTAAGCGTCATGCCCAGTCCGCCCAATGCAAAGCGCACGCTCTTGCCGCTATGACGGGCAAGGCGATCACGTGCCCAGGACTCTCGTCCCAGCATGAAATTGAGCGCGCGCACCGCTAGGCGGGTGGGCGTAGGCAAGGCGAAAAACGGCAGCATCAAGGACACGCACACATAGGAATCGGCCACACACGGCCCGGCCGGCCAAGAGTGGCGACCCATCCGAAGTGTACCGGTTTAAGGCCCCGGCGACCCACCCCCTAGCGAGAGGCCAGATGCATGACCCTGTCGAGGGCCTTCAGACGGACCTGCTGCTCGCTTTCCCCCTGTCCCGGATCGACCGGAAATGTCAGGCCGGTCAGGCCCAACTGCCGGGCAACAGGCAAGGTTCGAGCCGGTCCCAGGCCCGCTCTCATGAAGGCGGCCTCTCGATAGATCTCGGGACAGCTTCCCTGGAAACAACGCACCCCCTGCTGCTGCAGGGCCAGCAACAGGCGGTCGCGCGTCCAGCCCCGGCGCAGGTGCTCGGGCCGCACGAAAACATAGGCACGATAATAGGCGTGGCTCAGATGCGCCGGCGGCAGCGGCACCCGCAGGGCCGGATGGCGCGCGGCGGCATCGAAGAGACGCTCGGCCCGGGCCTGGCGACCCGCGACCCAGGCCGTGCATTTGCCCAGTTGCAAGCGGCCGATGGCCGCCTGCATCGCCGTCATCCTGGCATTGGTCCCGAAACGCTCATGCACCCATCGGAAATGCGGCCCCGGCTCGGCCAGGGCCATGCGCTCGGGGCTTTTGCCGTGGTCTTTCAGCATCCAGACGGTACGCCACACTTCGGGATCGGCCGTCGTGAGCATGCCCCCCTCCCCGCCCGTGGAGATGATCTTGTCCTGACAGAAGGACCATGCCGCAGCATGGCCGAAACTGCCTGCCGGGCGCCCCTGATAAGTGGCCCCGTGGGCCTGGGCACAGTCTTCCAGCACCTTCAGCCCATGCCGGGCAGCCCAGACCAGAATGCCGTCCATCTCGCACATCCAGCCAGCCAGATGCACCAGCACCACAGCCCGCGTCCGGGCTGTCCGAACGGCCTCCAGGGTCGATACGGTGACATTCTGGCTGTCTGCATCGACGTCGGCGAATACCGGCCGCGCGCCCACCGCCACGATGGCGCTGGCCGAAGCCATGAATGAGCGCGCCGTCACCAGCACTTCGTCGCCCGGGCCGATGCCCAGCGCCCTGAGCCCCAGCTCCAGCGCCACCGTGCCGTTGCTCAGGGCCACCGCGTGGGGCACCCCGACATAGGCGGCATAGGCAGCCTCGAAGGCGGCCACGTCCGGACCGGACCAGGCATTGCCCTGACCGCGACGCAGCACATCGAGAACCGCATCGATCTCATCCGATGCGTAAATGGGCCAGCTCATGAGGATGGCCCTCCCTGGGGCGGACGCAGTTCCTGGCCGGTCTCGTGGCCCGGCGCGGCAACCCCCTGCCCGCTGCACACCACCCGCAAGGTGCGCCAGAGAATACGGGCATCGACGCGCCAGCCGGCGTGATCGACATACCAGCAATCCAGGCGCAAGCGCTCCTCCCAGGCCAGGGCGTTGCGTCCGTTGACCTGGGCCCAGCCCGTCATGCCGGGCGGCACCAGGTGCCGGCGTGCTTCCTCGGCGCTGTAGCGCGGCAGGTAATCCAGCGGCAAGGGACGCGGACCGATGAAGTTCATCTCGCCACGTACGATATTCCAGAGGCCGGGCAGTTCATCAAGGCTGCTGCGCCGCAAGAACCGCCCCCAACGGGTCAGTCTGGACGCGTCCGGCTCACCGTCATAGGCTGCCACCCGCATGCTGCGGAACTTGCACAATTGGAAAGGCCGGCCGCGATAGCCCGCGCGCCACTGCCGGAACAGCACGGGTCGCCCCATGGTCCACCAGACCGACAGGGCGAGCGCGCCCAGCAGGGGCGACAGCGCCGCCAGCAACAGCGCCGCACCCAGACGGCGCAACAGCCCGGCCAGCAGACGGCTAACGGATGACACGAACGCGATCCGCCAGTTGCCCGTCGTGCACCTCGCCGATCACGAGGTCGCGCCGCACATGCGTGGCATCGTAGATGGCCGCGCCGCGCCCCACGGTGATCCCGGTGGTCTCGCCGCGATAGCCATGCACTCCGCCCACGATGGTGCCGTCGGTCAGATAGACCTCGCTGCCGATCACGCTGCCCCGCTTGATGACACAGTTGGCCCCGATGAAGCAATGGTTGCCGATGGACACGCCGGCCTCGATCACCGCGCCCGGGCCGATGATGACGTTGAACCCCAAAGACACCCCCTCGTCCAGGATGGCATGGGGGTAGACCAGCGAACCGATGCCGATGCGCACGTCAGGGCACACCAGGGCATGATCGAACACCATGGCATGGATCGTGCAGCCCAGGGCCTTCAGACGCCCGAATAAGGCGATACGGGTCGAATTCGCGAACATGCCATCGCCAAACAACAGGCAGTCGTGGCTGGCCGGAGCAAGGCTTGCAATATCGTTTGGATTCGGGCCGAGCAGGTCGGCCGACGGTAGTTCGAACCACGATGCATCGGGATGCCGGGCGGCCACCTGCTGGCGTACCAGCCCGGGCAGATAGGGTTGAGCAAGAATGATCTGCATACGAGCTCCTACTGGAAAGGAGTTTCCTGATAGACGTTCTGTGCGAGGTAAGTCATGAAATCCATCACCTCTATTTCCCGGTCGCTCTGGGAAAAGCGGAAATCCTGCTCAGCCATCGCCGCCATATTGGCCTGCACCTTGCGCAGGATGACCGAGTCTTCATCGATGACGAAGCGCTCGGAGCGAGCAATCGACAAGAGCAATGAGCGGGCATCGAATTTGCGGGCCATCTCGGGCAGGGCGATGCTCAGTCGATAATCGAACGAGTCGGGACCGGTTGGCAGGTATTGCTGCAGGGCGTAATACCGCCCGCACACCGAGTACAGATTGGTGTTGGGGAAGCAGAGGACGTTCAGGAACCCATCCACGGGCATGGTTCGCTTGAGGTTGTCGTCGTACCAGTAGCTGCCTTCATCCTGCGGCGTATTGGCTGCCCAGCTCACGTTGCGTACGTCCGAGATATCCGCCAAGTAGCGGTCGTAGGCGATGTGCTCGGTTTCCTGTACCCGAACGATGCGGTCGGTCTTGCCAATGCCGTCTATCGTCGGCAACAACTTCGCGAAGCTGCCGGTATGCACGTAGAAAAGGTGCAGGTAATCGCGCACATTCTCGGCGTTGAGCTTCCAGTTGAAATCCGCCTTGAACTCAAGCTGGATCATCGAG
This sequence comes from Bordetella trematum, assembly GCF_900078335.1. GTDB lineage: Bacteria > Pseudomonadota > Gammaproteobacteria > Burkholderiales > Burkholderiaceae_B > Bordetella > Bordetella trematum. The sequence continues at coordinate 6,359 of NZ_FKBR01000033.1, read as the reverse complement.
GAGACGGCGCCCATTCTTTCGTACCAGCCAATGACGTCGGCACTGAACTGCGCCTCGAAAGGCAGCGGATCGGGATCCAGGTTGATGAAGATGAGCGGACCCACCACATGCACGGCCACCGGCCTCAGGCTGCGGCCACAAGATTTGTCGAACAAGTCTTCGCGCGTCTCGAAGACCCGGCCCTGCGGTATGCCGGTCAAGGCACGGCCTTCGCGAAAGGCCCAGCCGTGGTATTTGCACACCGGACGGGTGTTGCCGCTAGGCTCAAGCGCCACTACCCCGGCACGGTGCGGACAGATGTTGAGATAGGCGACGATCTTGTCGTGCAGACGCTGGACCACGACCTCCTGACCGTAGACGCGGAACATGAAGTAATCGCCATCGGACTTGATCGCCGAGGTGAAGCCGGCAGCCAGCCACAGCTTGTTAAAGATGTGAGTGCGCTCCAGCTCGGCGTACTTCTCGTCGACGTACCATTTGGGGTTGAAAACAGCTTCTTTCAATTGATTCTCCTGGCTGGATTACCCAGCACAACCGCCCCCGGCGGCACGTCGCGCAACACCACTGCACCCAGGCCGACCTCGGCGCCCGCGCCGATGGTCAGGCCACGCGCGATACAGGCCCTAGGCTGGATCAGCGCACCGGCGTGGATCACGCAGCCGCCCGCGATGAAGGCGCCATCGCCAACATGGACGAAATCCTCGACACACGTGTCATGACCCACAATGACACCCGTTGCCAGGTGCACGTAGTCACCAACGCGACAATCGGGCGAAATGCGTACCCCGGCCAAGGCACAGGACAAACCGAAGTGCGAACGCGCACCCAGCGTGCCCAGCATCACCCGAGCAAAACGACCGCCGTGGGTCTTCACCCCGGCCACCATGCTGGCCTTGAGCGCCGGGTCGCCGACCGAACAAAGAAAGAGCAGCGTCTCATCCTCAGGCCGCATCTGAGGCGTGCCCAGCACCGGCACCGCTCCTACCAGGCGCTCCTGCATGTCCTCACGGGTGTCCAGATAGCCCGCGATGTCGTAGTGGGCCTCAAGCATGGCCTGCACCTCGCGGCCCAGCCCTCCGGCGCCCAGCAGGCAAAGACGCGGTTTCATACTTCGAGGGCTCCGCCCGCCATCACGATGTCATTGCCATTCAAAAGGGTTGACTCGGCCGACAGCAGGAACAGGATGGCATTGCCCACATCCATGGGCTCGGCGACGCCGATCGGATAGCGCGCCTTCTCCATGGCTTGCAGATCGAAAGCCCGGCCGCCCGCCGTCATCTTGGTGCGTACCATGGCCGGCGACAGGGCATTGACGCGGATTTCGCGCCTGCGCAGATCAAGTGCCAGATTGCGTACCGCAGCCGACAGCGCGGCCTTCGAGAGCGCATAGGGCGCCACGCCTTCGGTCGCCGTATGCCCGCTGATCGAGGACAAGGCCACTACCGAGGCGCCCCGGCTGAGCTTGCGGGCCCTCAGCATGACGGCCAGCATTTCCATGAAGACGCCGACGTTGACGTCGGTCGACTTGCGGATGCAGGCGAGGTCTATCAGATGAGCCGGGGTCAGCAGGGCCTGCCCGATACAAAAGACCAGGCCATCGACAGGCTGAGTGATGGCGGCGACCGTGGAGGCCACGCCCTGGGGCGCCAGCAGATCCGCCTCGAGCACCGTGAAGGCCGCGCCGGCGTCGCGCAGGGCCTGCCCATCGCGCGTGATGCCGATCACTTCAGCGCCCAGGGCCACGGCCGCATCGGCAGTCGCCCGCGCGATGTCGGAGCCTGCGCCCACGAACAGCAGACGCCGCCCCTGGAGTGAAAACCATGCGTTCATTGCATCGGCACCTTTCTCAAAGACGCGCCGCCATCGGCGGTGAGCAGGCTGCCGCTCATCCAGCGCGCGCCCTGACTCAGGAGGAACAAAAGCGGGCCTGTCATGATCTGTGGCGGAGCCGACATATCCAGCCCGGCCACGAAATGCACGCGCACGCCCTCGGGCGACATTTCCCGTCGCTCGTGAAACAGCGCATGGTGCAAGGTTGCCGAGGCGGCCGCGGCCATGCCCCGGTCCGCTTGCGGCAAGAGCAGCACTACCGCGCCACCCGGCAGCAGCCGGCCCGTCGCCCTGAGCGCACGCAGCAACCCGAGCGGCTCCAGCGCGTTCACGCGCAAGGCCTGGGCCCACAGACCGACATCGGGCGTATCGAGCAGTTTTGACTCGATGCCGGGCGAGCCGGGCGCCACCACCACGCCGTGCAAACCCGGCAGACACGGCACGTCCGTCAGAATCTGCTCGGGATCCCGACGCAACGGCTCAAGGTCCGCATCGAGCGGCTGGCGGCAGACGATATGCACCTGCGCACGCAAACGCAGCAGCCGCCTCGCCAACTCCATTTCGGGACCTTGCGCGCTGCCATAGACGAGGTACGCGTGCTCAGCAAATTCGCTGTGGCTGGAAGGCATACTTTTCATCGAGACGATAGGGTTCTGGCGCGAAGAAGGGCGCCGTTTCGAGATACAAGGTGCCGCAGCTCAGACCAATACCGAAACCGCACCAGATCCAGCGCACACGGCGGCTGGAGGCCACCTGGCTGAGTGCAGCGGAGATGGTCACCGGGATGCTGGCCGAGCTGGTATTGCCATACTCTTGCAACGACGACGGCCAGCCGTCCGGATCGCCGCCCATCTTCATGCGGATGGTTTCGTTGATCATGCGGTTGGCCTGATGCAGCACGAAGTAATCGACGTCGGCCATCTCCAGGCCGACTTCGCGCATCAGGCCTTGCATCGATTTCGGCGCACACGACGTCGAGAAGTTGAGGATGGCCGGGCCATCGAGCCAGACGTCATCCATGCGACGCAACACGCCATCGGCACACAGGCGCAGATCCTGGCTTTGCGGATTGAGGGGATAACGCTTGCCGCCATGCGGCACGATGATGGCCTCATAGCCTGAGCCGTCTGAGAAACCGTCGAAGTACATCGGGCTGGCCGTGGGGTCGTACTCCAGCGCCGTGGCAGTGCAGGCATCGCCAAACAAGATATCGCGCCCGACATCGCTGGCATCGACGGAGGCGGCCTGATCACCGACCAGCACGATGACCCGCCGGAAGCGATGCTCGCCGATCAGGGAAGCGCAGTTGAAAATACCGTAGGTGTAGCCCGAGCAGCCCAGGTTGATATCAAAGGCCGACGTGGTCACGGACAGACCCAGCCGGTGTTGCAGCACGATGGCGGTGGCCGGGATGGGAAACTCCGAGGACTGCGTCACCAGGATGAGCGCGTCGATGGTGTCTTTTTCCCAGCCCAGGCCGTCGATGAGCTTTTCGGCCGCGTGCTGAGCCAGGTCGGAAAAAATCATGCCATCAACGCAACACGGCCTCCAGCGGATGCCGACGTTGCGCACCAGACGCTCACGCTGGCGCAGGTCTGCGGGATGCACCGCGAGATTGTCCACCCGGTGGTTCGGCACCACGGTCGTCAGGCCGCGAACGGCGACGTGATCGATACGGGCCAATGGCATCAGCCCTCTCCTTGCGCCAGGGCATGCAGCGCCGCCACACTGCCCAACGCAAAGACCTTGTCCGCCGTGACGACGGCGTCGAACTGAGTTTCCATCATGATGATGACCCCCAGCATGGCCAGGGAATCGAAATCGGCCATGTCTTCGAAGCGGGTATCACCCGTCACCACGACGTCATCGATGAAGTCGCAGGCGACCAGAAAACGTTCTATGAACTCTTGCAAACTGACTTGACTCATTTGAATCCTCGGAGAAAACCTAAAACGCTTGAGCGTGGACTTCCTGCAAGTTGCCTTGATCCAGAAGAAAGAACCGGTTGCAGTACCGACGAAGCAGACCGGGATCGTGCGAAGCCAGGACCGTGATGCGGGTCTGGTCGATCATCTGGTTCAGGCGGGAAAGACTTTTCTGCTGGAATTGCGCATCCCCGGTGGAAAACCACTCGTCCAGCAACAGGATGTCGGGGGTGACGGCCGTGGCGACCGAGAACACCAGCCGCATGCGCATGCCGCTGGAATAGGCGCCGGTGGGGATGTCGTAGAAGGACCCCAGGCCGCTGAACTCGGCGACCGTGGGCACGATGGCGCGACACTGCGCCAGCGGCAGACCCATGATCAGACCCAGCGTGATGGTGTTCTCGCGGCCGGAAAGTTCGGGATCGAGGCCGGCTTCGATATCGAGCATGGTGGCCACGCTGCCCTGCACGTCCACCCGCCCCTCTTGGGGCCGGTAGATGCCCGCCATGGTGCGCAGCAGGGTGCTCTTGCCGGCGCCGTTCTGGCCCGCCAGGCCGACGCGGTCGCCTTCGCGGAGCTCCAGGCAGACCCCTTTGAGCGCCTGGATCTGGCGCACCAGCCCCGCACGATGACGCAACAGGCCGAAGGACAGCCATTTGGCCACCTGGTTGCGCAGAAAGGCCGCCTGCATGTCCAGCAGCGGATAGCGCAGGGAAACACCGTCCAGCCGGATATGTGCCATGTCAGATCCAGAACAGGATGCGCCGGGGATTGCGCAGGTAGATGAGGAGTGCCGCAAGCCCCAGGACGACCAGCAACGCCACACAGCCCTCGTAGACCATGGCGGGCGGGCGCAGCGGCCCGCCCAGCGTGGAGAGCAACGGCACGCGCAGCACTTCGATGAGATAGGACACCGGGTTGAACCAGATGTAGTCGCCCACCACGCTTTCAGGACGGAAGAGCACCGGGCTGACGAAGAACAGCAAGGGCAGGCTGACCTCGACCGCATAGCGGACATCACGGTAGCGCGCGCCCAGAGCGGCCAACAGCAGGCTGAGCGCGGCACAGGCCATGATCAGCAGCAGAAAACCCGGAATGGCCCACCACAGGCCAACCGTTGGCCGCGCGCCATAGAACAGCAATACCACCGCCACCAGCACGAGGTTGTGCGCGAAGTTGATGAAGTGATAGCCATGCGTACGCAGGGCGAAGAACCAGACGGGAATGCGCGTGTTGCGCATGACCTGGGCATTGAGGGTGTAGGCGCTGGTGGCCGAGGCCATGACGCCTGCGACGTACTGCCAGATAACCAGGCCGACGGTCAGGGAGGGCACGAAGACCGAGCGAGGCAGATTGAGCAACTGAGCCCAGACCGCGCCGAAACCGACGATGGCCACGGCATTGCCCAGCGTAAGCCACAAGGGGCCGAGCACGCTCTTGCGATAGCGTGTCTTGACGTCGACCCAGCTCAGGTAGAACGCATTTCGGGCATAGCGCAAGGAAGAAGAACAAGACCGACCCAGCATGCCGCGCGTACGCCTCCGACAAATAACGCGACCGCGAAAGGAATATAGACGGCAGCGAACGGAGTGATTCTAGGGAGGTGTCATACGGTCGTATGTAGGAATACGACCATTAAGTCGTAGGCTTATTCAGTATCCCATCAGACCCCGGGTTGACGGCCAGACATAACCAAGCCCACGCAAAGCGCAGGACAGAAACAGGATCGGGCTGTCCGGCGTACTCGACCGGAATCTGTGAAATCCCGGCCAGCAGCCATCCGCTGCGGTTAATGCGGCGTGCCGGAAGCTGCTTGATGAACATTCCGCTGCTTCAGATATCACTGGATGGCAGTCAGGAAGAAACCCGCTTACTACCCATCCCTATCCCGCAAAAACTTTCAGACCGTTGGCCGGAAAATTAACGCGCCCATTTTCAGCACGCCATTACCGCGCAGACGGGTACAAGCGCAGGAATAGCAACCCTAAAACGACCTGACCGTTAGGGAAAGGAATATCAAGATGAGTCATACCTTGAAAGAAAAAACGGACAAACGGTTCAGCAGAAACCTGTTGGCCGCGTCAGTTTTCTTGGCATTGGGGGGATACTCCGCGCTCTCTGCTGCGGAAGGCGCCTCCCCAGCCGCTGCTCCGGTCGCTTCCGCCCCTTCCTCATCCCTGCCGGCCAAGGCGCCCAAGGCCGAGGCCTCCCTCATCCTGGGGAGATTAGCGAAAAACGGGGATAAGGATATATTCGTTCCGGACACGAGGGGCGGCGTCCTCAGCAATATCATGTATCCCCTGCCGACCTCAGCCAAAGACAAGGTGGCTTTTAGTGTTTTCGACGGCGGAACATCCCGGCCAGAGGGGCCCCGGAAAGAATCCGCCCTGATTCTCGACAAGTACCTGATTCGGGTCAACTCGCCCGGTTATGTGTATCTGAAAAATAAGCTTCCCATAGATTCGAGCACGCAGATAATGATCGGCGAGATGACGTTCTCCGACGCCCATCTGCAAGGCTCGGTGCTCAACAACGAAAGCTGCATCCTCTACAAGGGTTGCTCCAATGTATTCAGGCTATCCCTGAAGGACTCAAGCCTTGCCG
>NZ_FKBR01000032.1 GCF_900078335.1 Bordetella trematum | reverse complement strand
GCCCGGACGGGTCTGCCCCATAATCAACTACGCTGACCGATTCCCTCATCTTGTCTTGGAGGGTCCGCGCCACAGAGCCAGCCTCTGGCCTGCGAAAAAATACCAGTTCAGCACCAGTATCGCTGGCCAGTTGCTGGCGAAGCGCGGCATCGCCCACGGCGACAAAAGACGCAGATTCCGAGGCCCAATCTCCGGTCGTGACATAAGGCAGCGGGAGGCTGGCGCCGGCGCGATACAGCTCTCCGCCTTTCCAGAAAACCTGGTTGCGCTCAGTGATCTGCAGCCCAGGCCCGTAGTCGCCGATGTCTTGATAGCCGGAGCTGAGAATGAAATTCTCAAACTTACGGGTCATCCAGGCCAGAATCTGAGCGTAATTGGGCTTTGCCCCTCCGATGCGAGTAGGAACAAAGCCTGGCTCGTCATCATTGACGTAACGCTCAAGATCCTTGGCATCTCGCTGCGCATTGGCAAGCTGCTGGAGCGTGATTGGCGTATTTGCGGCCATTCTGTTTTCCCAATAAAAAAGCCCCGCAATGGCGGGGCTGGAAATGCATGCGTGAGATCAGGCTCGGAAGTCCTGGTCGTTTTTGTAATAGCGCCTGTCGTAATTGATTGCGCTCAAGGGAATCGTGCCGTCTTTGTTCGGGGCGTCCTTCTCGGTCAAGATAAAGGGCTTGGCCCGCCGGCTGTTCTCGGCGTCGGTGATGATGTAGGTCGTTGTGTTGTAGGCCTCTCCGCGCACAATGATGGCCGTTCTCGGCTCGCGTGCGAGCCTGGCCCAATACCGCCCGCCCCCGTCAGAGACCGGCATCGACTCGACCATGCCATCGCTGCCTTGCAGAAAGATGGTGTACGGCCCCGCCCCCCAGTCAAAAGGCTGGGACAGGCGGATCACACGCGGATCAGCCTCACTCACCTCAATCACATCGCCATCCCAGGCATTGCCCCGGGAGTTATCAGCGTTCAGGAAGCGCTGCGACAGGATCAGCAGGTTCGCCTCCGGCAACGCGTCGAAGGTCGTGCCCTCGTTCTGGTAAAGCAGCTTGTTGTAAGCGCGCCAGGCGTGAAAGTGAGCCTGCTCCATGTTTCGCACCCCCACCGACTCGATGACCTGGGCGCTCACGGCCGACCTGTCTTCGGGAAGGTGGAGCGTGGTCAGCGCATCTGTCTCGGGGTCGATCCACTGATATTCGATTCCGTCGTACTCCGGTGCAAAGCTATCCGTTCGCTGCTCGCTGCCCGGCAGCTTGTTGCGGTGGTTGAAGAGCAGCACGGAATCCTCTTCCTCCCGTTCGAAGAAAAGCCGGATCACACTGCCACGCCGGTAGGCGTTGCAAAACACCGCGTCGGCGATCATCGAAACAATCTCTTCGAAGCTCAGGCCCTCTTTGTCGATCGTGTAGTCGAACCGCGCCACGTCCACACCGAAATAATCCCGGATCTCCTGCGCGGTCTGATAGAAGTTGTCGAAATCCACCTGCGTAGGTGGCCGGTTTCCGATCTTCGGGTCAAGGCAAACCGCCGCCAGGATGTCGGCAACGTTCGTCGTTGGGCGAAGATCAGCCGAAAAGCTCCCGTCCGAAAGGCGCACCGGCAGCTTGCGCGTGACAAGCATGTTCAGTTTGCGCTCTTTCACAGCCAGGGCGCCATCCGTTGCGAACGTCACCGCCTGCACGGTGGTCACATCCCCAAAATGGCGCTCCTCGACCTCGGTGCAGGCGTAAAGATCCCGCCATTTCACCTCGTCGATGACCTGCCCCGAGAATGAGGTATCGCTGGGTGTCACCCGCTTTGCACGGATCTTCAGCCAACGGGAGGGAGTATCAACCGCCACATCAAGCGTTGTCGCTCGGGTCGATCGGGTTGTCGCAGAGCCCACCACCTGTCCACCAACGACCTGCAAATCGCCCACCGGCTCCCCCTCCCGGTCAACCGGCTGGATCTCGACGGAAAAGCTGACGCTGGTGCTGTACTGCTGCCGGCCATTGTCGCGGTACATCCCATTGAGCGACACCATGTTTGCAAGAAGCCGGGTTATCGGCCGCGTGCTCTCGACAGTCATCCAGCCCACCCAACGCTCGCCCGTAGTGGTGATCACAGGGAACAGCACCGCAGACTGCCCGCCGAAATCATCCCGAACGACTTCCCAGTCCGGATTGCTCGCGACAGGATCCGCAAGGCTCAGCACATTCGATGTCACGGTGGAGACCGTGTAGGAGCCAGACAGATCAAACAGCAACTCGTCAGAGGGCCGCGTCATCAGCGGCGAACCCGTGGCGTAGCCGCTGACCGAGCTGAGAATCCCCTTCCAAGCCGTGGAGTTATGCTCGACATCGAGGCGAATGGTGGTCCGGTTCTGCAGCGCATCGAAGGATACAGAAAGGATGCTGTAAATCCCGGCGACGCTGCTGGTGGTCAAGTAGTCGCTGATGTCATCGCCGCTCACATACCATTCAAGCGTCGCGTCTGACAGCGTCACAACCTGGCCGGCCTCAAAAGAGCCTCGCAGATCGCCGACGAGCTCAATATCCCCGTAGGTCGGCCGCCGTTCATTCTCGGGCCGGAACTTGGCTAGGCCATCGTCAGGCACGCGGTACGAAAACGTGCCCGCATACTGTGCTGCGTTGCGGATCGACACGACGTCGCCCGGCACGAAGTAGGCCGAAAAGTCGATATCGGGGTCTTGTGACCGGATCTCATTGGGCCAGCGAAACACCATCCCGCGCATCGTGACGCGCCCGGCATCCTGCGGCATCAGCACCTGGCCATTCACGCTGTTGCTGCGCTTGGCGAGGATGACAGGAAGCCCGATCGGCGAACCGATCCGCAACTGCGGCGCATCGCCGCTGTTGGGCGACGTGTTCGGCCCGTAAACCTCAACCGAGGCACTGGCAATCTCATCGATCCGAGTCGTGTCGTCACGCACATCGTGAATCTCGTAGGCCCCGCGGCCCACGCACATGTACGCGACTTCTTTTTCGGAATGATCCACGAAAATCTTGTAGGGCTCCGCCAGCAGATCCGGCGTGGCGCGAACCTGGCCGTAGATGTCCGGGATCCGGCCATTCACGCGCGCGCGGTTCGTGCGCTCCGACAGTCCGTTGTTCGGACTCTCCTGTTGGATGTTGCGGGCGGTCGCGGTCGGCGGGGTCTTGGCGAAGATCGAGCCCAGAATCATGCTCGCGGCCGACGAAACCAGGATCATCGCGAGCGCTGGCAAAAACTCCGGCCCCATCGGCGGCACCTCTACTACCAGGGGCCCCGCCAACCCGCGCAGGCGGGCGATATCCGCCTCAGCCTTCGGCGTCACGTCCTGGCCGGTCGCCATGTCGGTAATGCGTCCGCCAGCAGGAAAGCGCGCCCCGAACTGCGCCCGCAAGAAGGCCAGCACGTCACCAACTTCGTGATCTTCGCGCTGGTTGTCCGGCTTTCGGAACAGAATCACCTTCGTCATGCCCAGAACCTCATGTTTCGATACATCACCGTCAGCGCCTCAATCGGCAGGAACTGAACGCCACTTTCGTTGATGTGCAAAAGCCGGCGGCGCCAACACACGCCGATATGGGCCTCGCCCGCCAGGGTGTCCATCAGCACGATGGACGGCGCTACGGTCGCCCCAGCCTGACGGCGGTAGGTCCTGAATACCCTCGCCATCCGGCCGGCCTGAAAGTCGCTTTCAGTGACCGCGAGCAATGCGCTGTCGCCCGTCAGCAGCTCCCAGGCCTCGCCGGCCAGGTGAAGACAGTTGTAGGCTTGCCGGTCGTACTGTCTTTCGAATAGATGATCGATCACAGCACCCCCAGCAGCATCGGGAAGCGGTCCGTCGTGTACCGTTCACCCGTTTTCGTCACGTTCAGCTCCGGGGCCGTCGCATTGAACTTAGCCCCATCCCGAGTACGCCCAATCTCCCTGGCCTCAAGATCCACAGGCCCAAGCATCGGTCGGCTCAAATCATCAGATCGGTACACCCGATAGATGACTTGGGGCGGATGGGTACGCAGCGTCTCCGCCGCCCGCGCGCGCTCGATTTCGTCCGGCAGGATGTCGCCCAGGTCCCCGAGCGTGACTCCCAGCCCGAAGTCCAGCGTCCCCCTATCCTCCAGTGGCTGGATCGACATGGGAACGTACTGAAATTCGGCGATCGCACCTGTTTCCAGGGCAGCCGTCAGCCCATTGCGATAGTGAAACTGAAGCCGCCAGACCCGACTGAAGCTGACCTGGCGGATCTCCAGCGTTTGAATCTCGGCCACGGCTCGGTCAGCAGCAAGGAAGAAATCGACGTAGGGGTCGCGGCTATTCGGCATCTGGCCAGTCCTTGTTTACGAGGATTTCAAGGCGGTTGGTCATGTCAGCAATGCCATCAAATGAGCCGTAATAAGGCAGAAGTTCATAGGCAAACTCGTAAGGGTCCAGGCTCGGGTCTTCGAATTTTTCCAGCCGAAGGACTTCCAGGGTGGCCGAGACGATGAAGACAGGCCCTGACTTGGACGCTAGGCGAACGGTTTTCGGAATAAAACTCGCCATATAGTCCTCGGCCAGGCTGCCATCCAAAGGCAGCGACACCAAGAAAAACGGTCCGCCACGTCGGCGCCATATCCTTACAAAGCCCATGAAGGCGTCGTACTCTCCTTCGAACAGGGCCCATGACGCCTCCACGGTATCGGCCGCGTCAGCCACCCCGCGCTGATACCGCCCCGAGCCGCCATCAAGGGCGATGCGCAAAGTTTCATCGCCTGGCTGTATCGAATATCCAGCCTCGATCGGATTGAATGGCAGGCGCAGGGTCATCGTTTCCTCTCTACTTTGAAGCCCTCTTGCATCGCCCTGGACGTGCGCGAGTTGCTCCGGGACAGCTCGCCGGCAACCATCCTCGGGCCAGACTTTGCAACCCGATCATCTGCGATCAGGATCACCTCCTCTCTGGTCAGGCTCTCGATCGCATAATCCTGCGGCGTGCCGTTGTTGTTGATGGTGATCTTGGGCATGGCGCCGCCGCCATCCCCGCTGGTCAGCGGCGTCACAAAACCGCCCTCAGATCCGGACATCAGAAACGTTCGCCCGCCGGTTGTATACAACTCCGGCCCCCTCTCGTTGACCTCGTAGAACATCCCCGGCGCAGTCGGGCCGCCCGCGGCGCGTGGCCCGCCCCAGCCGTTTAGAGAAATCAGCGCGCCGATACCATCGCCTCCGCCTTGCTGAATCGCGCTGGCGGTCCCGACGCCCTGCACGCCGCCGAGCATTCCGGTAATGGCAGAGCCCAATAGACCAGCCAGAGGCCCGGTAATCCCCTGGCGGATGGAGAGCCTGGCGATATCGGAAAGGATGCTCTGCACGAGGCTTCCAAAGCTCAGCTTGCCGGTGGTAACAAACTGCGTGAGCGCATCCTCCATGCCTCGGAAGGCGCTGTTGAATGCATCGCGCGTGCCCGATGCCACGTTTGCGGAAAGCTCCGCGTAGTCATTGAGCCCACCTTCGGCGCCCTTCCTCCAATCTGCCTCAAGCTCGGTAACTTTGGCGTAGTAGTTCCCCTGCTCGGCAAGCCTGTCATCCAGATTCTGGCGCAGGAGCTGGATGCGCCTCTGGTACTCCTCCGGGGTGATATCACGATCTTTCTCCAGTGCCGCTGCACGCTTCGCGTCCCTCTGGAAGTCCCGGTAAAGCCGCTGCTGCGCCTCAATCTGCTCGCGCATGCGTGGGCTGGAACTGAAGGCCTCGATCAGATCTGAGTAGCGCTGCTGGTCGGTCAGCAAGGTTTCCTGCGCCGACGCTTCGAGGATCTTGAGCTGCGTTGCCTCCTTCTGGGCGCGCACCTGATCCTCAAGGCCGGCGTTAAGCGCGAGCTGTTGGCGAATGGCGTTCTGGTTGGCCAGGACGCTTTTCTCTGTGGAGGTAAGACTATCCTTCGCTCTCAGGTCCGCGATGCGCTGCTCAAACTTGACCAGAGCTTCGCGGGAAGATGTGATCTTGACCGCGCTCTCAAGCTGGGCGCGAAGCACGGCCTCCTGTTGCCTGGCCTGTTCCAGCTCGCGCACACCGGCAGCCACAGAGCCACCGCCGCCCGCCGGGCCGGCGAACTGCTTCTTGAGTTGGGCGACCTTGTCGTTATGGACTTGGAGAACGTCCCGGTATTGCTGGGTATCTTCCTTAAGCCCGGCCACCGCCCTCTTGAAGGCCGCCTCCTCCGCTTTAAGGGCAGCAGAAAGGGATGTTCCGCTGCGCGCCTTCAGATATGCGGCGCGGTCCTTCTCTGCCTGGATGGCCTTGGCCACAGCGCTGGCGCGCTCTGCTTCCAGCCTCGCCGCCTCTTTCCCGAGCTTGATTTCCTGCTCCAGGGAAGAAATCTCATCATCGAGCTCGCGCAGGCGGTCGTTGTCCAGCCAGGTCCTGAACCTACTCGATCCGATCGACTCCCGGTTCCTTCTCGCTTGCTCCAGGCGCTCCTCTGGGCCTGCGCTGCGGCCTGCGTTCCACGTCGCATCGATGGCGCGCTTAATGGCGCCAGTGACGGCGTCCCACGCCCTTTGCATCCTGCTGGCGCTTTCGACAACCTCCCCAGATACCGTTTCGTTGGCCGTGGCAAAGGTGTCCAGAGCTAGGCGGGCGGCTTCCTGCGTCCGGCCCTGCTCCTCCAAAGCCTTCACTTGCTCGTAAACGGCGACAGTCAGGAAGTTGTACTTCTTGTTCAGCTCCTCCAGCGCCCGGGTCGGCTCATCTGCAAGACGCTGGTACTCACGAATGGTGTCGTCAATGCTCTTCCCGGTTGCCTCCTGCAGCTTGACTGCTGACCGGCCCAGACCCTCGATCATGTCGCCCGCGAACTGCCCGGACGAAACCAGTTTGGTCAGTGCTGCGGCAGCGGTTCCGGTACTCCCTGCGACCTTCCCAATCTCCCTCGCCATCTGGCCGAGCTGGCCTGCCGTGACACCGGCAGCATTGCCGCTCAGAAATATGGCCTGATTGAACTTGTCCAGCTCCTGAGTTCCGCGCACGAATCCGACTGCGAGTGCGACCACGCCCGCAGAAGCCAAGCCCAAAGGCCCAGAAATTCCACTGATCGCATTGAGTGCCATTTTTGCAGCCGAGGCCACCCCGCCCGTGCCGGCCAGGCCGCTCGCCGCCGCTTGCGCTTCTTTGGCAAGATTCCCCACCCCGCCACCGGCTTTTACGCTGGCATCACCAATGCCTTTTACGGCCCGCTCTGCACCAGCCCCGGACCGACCCAGTTTCTCAAGCTCATCGTTGGCGGTTTTGGCCTGCGTGCTATCAACACGCAGGACAAGGGATGCGATTTCGTCAGCCATAAATCACCCATGGCCGATTACTTCGGCCTCCTCGCGTGCATCACACGCAATGCTGCGGCTTCCATCACCCGCAGACAGTCGAACACGTCGATACGCTCCCCTTTCGGGACGCGCATCAGCTTCATGACGGCAGGCAGTGCCCCGTAATCCAGGCCCGTCGCCCCCGACATGCCCACACGCCACTGGCTTCCCATGGCCAGGAAAACATCATTTGGCAGGACGTTCTCGGGCCACAAATCAACGATCGCCGCGGGGAAGTCCTCCGGCCGCAAGCCAAGCTCGGCCAGTTCGGCCTTGCTTTGCTCCGGCTGATAGAGGGCTTCCGCCGCGGCGATCAGTTTTTTCGGCGGGCCTGTAGAAGCTCGGCGGTGTAGGTCGACACCAGCGCACGCATCGCGCCTTGGTAGTTGTCCACCAGCAGGTCGAACGCCTCCTTGCCAAATGGCATGTCCGGCCCCTCCCAGGAGTCCAGGATTTCCGAGCACAGATCAAAGTCCTGATCTGCGGTCGAGCGGGAGGCTCGGCGCAGGAAGTCATCCAGGCCCTCTCGGGTCTTGTGTTTGAACGTGACCTTGATCGTCGCCGGATCTTCGCCGTGTCGCGGGATTTCCACGGGGACCGTGAACGTGGGCGATGCCTGCAGGTTGAATGTGACTTTGCTCATTGCCCCCCCTGCTTACGGCGTCAGCGGGTCGTATCGCGTGAACTCGGACGTCATCGAGAACGTCGCCGTGTTCTGCATGTTTTGGTCCAGGGTCATGGACGGGTCGCCATCAAAGGACGGGTACACGTAGTAATACAGCTCGCTGCCATTCGGCAGCCGCGCGCGCAGCGCTACCGGGTCTTTCATCGCGTCCGCCTCGACAAGGGCCTCGTACCAGGCCAGGGCCGGGTCGTAGTCCAGCGTCAAGGTCAGCAGCTTGGCGTTCTTAAACGTCGGGCGCTGCCGCTGGCGGCTGCTACGGTCTTCGACATAGCGCCATTGGAAGAACTGCTGCTCGCCGCCCGTCTTCTCGATGTTGGTGACCTGGGACAGGTCCACCCACGCATCCACCGGGACAAGCTGGCCGATACCTTGCCCGACCGGGTAGCGGACCGTGCTGACGGAATTGATTCCCTCCAGCGCCACGGAGTCAGCCGTGGGGTCGGCTGCGCGCACGATGCGCTCATTCAGCTCGGTCCAACCGGACTTCACCAGCAGGATGGCGCCGGCCGCCGGCGGCGCGGCCACCGACGCTACGGCCGGGTTGGCATTGGTCAAGGCCGTCATGGCCAGGGCCGCCCCGAGGGCGGTGGACACCGAGAAGACGGTGCCGTTCGGGAATTGCGCGCTCATTCGAGGCTCCTAAATAGGAAAACCCAGCTCTAGGCTGGGTCAGGTTGGGTAATACTGCACGTCGTAGCCCAGGGATATGGGCACGGTATGGTCGGTGTCGCCCGTGGAAGGCTGCCCTTCGCTGACTGGGGTGCGCACCCTCACTATCAGCGGACCGGACGCCATGCTCAGATTCACCGGGAATAGCGCGTCAAGCTCCGCGCCGATCTGCTCCGCCGATCGCGATCCAGACCCGATGGGCAGAACAACGTTGACCTGGAACAGGCCTCGATACTGCCGGTGATCTCCGGCCGCATCACGGCTGATCGTGGCAGCAGGCAGGAGATAGGCACGCAGATATACAGCGTTGGCCGGCCGAGTGAACTTCGTGTTCTGCCAGGCCACGCTCAACGCAGGCGTGCGGGCCTTGGCCCAGGTATTCAGCCGCCCCTCGAAGGCGTCACGGATCAAGTCCTGGCTCACTTCTTCGACCCCTTCGCCGCTTGGCTCACGTATTGCTGGAATTCCTGGGCGGTGAGCTTGACCATGCCATGCGGCGCCTGGTCAGACCACCCGTTTTCAAGCCGCACCGCATACGGCAACGAGTTTGACAGGAAGGTGACCCCGCCCGATCCGGTTTTGCCGATCTCGGCAATCAGGCGGCGCAACGTCATCTGTCCCTGCGGATCAACCCCGGGAGAGGTCGTGCGATCAATCCCAGCGGCGGAAAACTGCCAGTTCTGGCGAAACCGTCCAGTGTCCACTGGAGATTTCAGCACCACCCCCTGCGCCAGCAGCACCGTGGCCTCCCTTGTGGCTCGGTCAATGTCGCCATTGGCCCTCTGGATAAACCGGGTTATGTCAGCGGAAAAGCTCATGTCATCGCCTCAACTGGATTTCATAGAGCAACACGGCCCCAGTCGGCGCCAGGGCTTTGACGCTCACAACCCGCCAAGTCGCGCCCAGCGCCAGCACAAGATCCGCCGGTCTGGCAGCAGGCATCGGGCCGCCTGCTGCTTGCTCAGGGGCGAGGTACAGCTGCTTATCGCCCGTCTCTATGACTGAGCCGGACAGATTGGCAATTCCCGCCGCTTGTGCGGTGTAGTCGAACAACACTCCCACCCCGACGCTGTCGGTCTCGGTAGAGGGGGCCTGGCCTAGCGCCGGGTCGTACTCTCCCGTCTCGATCTGGCGTAACGTCACGGGCCCGCCGAACTCCTCCAGCAGCTCCTGGGCGGTGGCGGCCATCTCGGCATAATCGAAGGTGCTCATTACCGCGTGATCTCCACAGCCACCCGCCCAAATCGACGGACCTGCTTGATACCGTCGCCGCGAGCATTGACCACCACCTTCCCGTGGTCATCCACCTCATCGCAAACAACGACGCCCCGCCGAGTGTCAGCCATAACGCAGTGCGTCACCGGCGCGCCATCGAGCGTTACCAATACACGCAGACCGCGCCGACGCACGACGTTGTAGGCCCGGAATCCAGGATGCCCCTTGTATACACAGAACCGCATATCAGCTCCTCACTAGCTTCACGGATGACCCATAGGAGGACAGCCAGCGCCGAAGCATGGCAGTCACGCCGGCGTATTCCGTCTGCCCGTCCGCTCTTGCCCCCGTCGCGCTGGCGTACTTGGTGGTGATCGGCCCAACCGTCTTTTCCACTGCCGCACCAATCGTGGTGCTACTGACGTCCCTCCAGAGAGGGCGCAACTTGGCGCGCACCGCCAGTTCACAGCACGCGTTGACGACCTCCCGCGGCACACCCTGGGCGGCAGTCCGCGGCCACTCAAGGGCCTGAGCGCCGGTCAAGCGGGAGCCCTTGAACGTGTATTCGCCATCGAGGTAGAGCGCAGCATTGCGCAGCGCGGCCTCCAGGACAGAGTCATCCCCTGAAAAGTCCAGGCCATGCCCGGCAGCGTAGGCTTGGCATTGCGCAACGCTCGCATAGCTCTCTGCATCCGGCTTGCCGGTACCGTCTTCTACGATCAACATAATCGGTGCTCTCCACAGGCTGACGGAAGCCCCCGCGCGGGCAGGGGCGACCGTCAAACAGCGGTCAGGTCTGGGCGTCCGCCTTGGCCGCCTCGGCCTTGCCTTTCTGCCGATACTCCGGCTTCAGGGTGACCTTGGGCACGTCCTTGGCCGCGCCGTCGCGGCTCTCGGTGGCGTTGGCATCTACGATGCGCACGCCAGCCTTGGCCGCCTCGGCCTTGACGTCCTGCTCATAGCGGTAGAACGGGCCGGCCAGGTACCAGATGGGCAGTTTGGCTTTCTGGGTCATGATGGCTCCTTACTTGGAAGCGTCACCGATGGCGATCACGCCGGCGGTGTGCTTGATGTCGGTGGCCACCTTGTCCCAGTTGGTGCCCGTGGCCAGCTCGGCGTCGGTCGGCGACTTGCCGCCGTTGACCTCGTCCCAGGTATAGCCCTTGAGGCCCAGGCCGAAGGTGTAGTCCACCTGCATCGTGGTCTCGATGCGCTCCTTGCCGTTGGTGGTGTCGATGTTGGTGATCACGTCACCCGCATCGGTCACCGTCGCGGCGCCGGAGACCAGGCCCAGCACCTTCTGCAGGTTGGGCGTGCCCGTGGCGTACAGGGCCGGGGCATCGGTGACGACCACCGTCTTGCCCAGGATGTCGACCACGGTGACGGCGCCGTACTGGAACAGCTGCTGAGCGTTCGCCAGGTTCTGACCGATCAGCTTGTGGTAGACCTGGCCGCTCATGACGTTCGCCACGATCAGGCTGGAGCTGTCGCCAAACTTGGCATGCGCGTCGTTCAGCGCCGAATAGCTCAGGCCGGCAGTGGCGGAAGCGTCATTCGTGGCCGCCGCTTGGTTGCTGATGGCCGCCACCAAGGCCGCGATAGCGGTGTTGAGCTGATCCTGCAGCAGGGCTTCTGCAAAATTGCGCGAGGCGACTTCAATGCCTTCGGCGGTGGGCTTGTTCAGCCACGTCATTTGGCCAGGTTCGAAGCGGATGGGGCCGAAGCCGCCGGCGACCTTCACCGAGCTGTGCTTCAGCTGGGTCAGATCGGTCGGGGTCGCGTTGCCGTTGGCGGCGTAGCGATCGACGCGTCGGCGCGCGCTGTGGATGGCGGCATAGAACGATTCCTGGAGGAAGTCGCCCTCCCAGCCACCAGTCGACAGCATGATGGCGCCGCCGGAGGCCGCATTGAACTTCTGGATCTGCTGGCCGAGCGTCTCGATGATCGCCGGCATGATGTACTTGTTGAAAACCTGCATCTGCGAGAGAGACATGGTCGTTCCTTTTGCGTGGTGCGGGATCAACCCGCGAGTTCAGGAAATTGGGCCTTGAGGGCCGCCACGCGCTCATCGCGGGTGCCGCCCAGATTGCCCGTGGTCTTGCCACCACCACTGCCGCCCTGCCCGCCGCCGCCGCTGTTCGCGGGTGCGGTGACGAAGTGTTTGCCCTGATCGGTGCCGGCCCATTCGGTGACGTGGTCGGCCAGCGGCTTGTCACCGATGACCGCGGCACCGTCCTTGATGGCCGCCTGGCCGCGCAGCATCGCTTTGGCGGCGTCCATGAAGTGTGGCGCCACGCCAGCCTTGGCCAACGCGGTGGACAGGCCGCCGTCGATCAGGTGCTGGGTCAGAGCGCCATCCTTGTCGGCCAGGTCCTTGGTCAGCTTCTCGATCTGGCGGGCGCTTTCCTTGGTCACCTTGTCGAGCTGGCCGGTCAGCTCCTCGACTTGCGTCTGGAGGCGGGCATGTTCCTCGGGGTCAACTTCACCCTTCACCTTGGCCTTCACCGTGCGCAGCTCGGCGAGCAGCTCCTTGTTCTTGGCGCTCAGCGCCTCGGAGGAAGCGGCGACAGCCTCATCAATCAGGGCTTTCACTTCGGGGTCGTTACGATCAAGCGGCATTGTTTTGTCCTCTGGACGGTTGTAGGGCGCAGCCCGAAAACAAAGGGCCCCACCAGCTCAGCCAGTGGGGCCCAGAAAGCGAAAGGCCCGCGCAGTGGCGGGCCAAATGGGTATAAATCTCGATTACTTCAGGACAACGCGCTCTTTATTCATGAAGCACAGCGCGCACAGGAGAACCTTCGTTCCGCCCGACCACGATCGGCCAGACTCAAACACGCCAATGCGCGTCTCAATGACCTCGCGCCCACCGCATCGGTAGCACTGGATCATTTCCTTCGGCTTCGGGAGCGCCTTCACCCTTTTCAGGATTCGGTCTTTCTCCGTCTCGGCCGGCTTCGGGGCGTCAGGTACAAGGTGGAGGGTCATGAGGCTATTCTACGCCCGCACGGGCGAACGCAGCAGCATCCTTTGCTCGGAGTTGGGAAAGGGTCAGATACACGCCCCGGTCGTTGTAGAAGCTCTCCAACTTCAGCCCGCCGCGCCGGTACAGCGCGCCGCGGGTCGGGCCCAGGATATCGTCCTGTATCGCTGCAGGCTGCCCGCGAAGCCAGTCCGCATAGGTTGTCGTCGCCTGCACCTGCTTGCCCTTGCCGCGTGCGCTGTCCTTGTAATCCTTGGCTGCCCGACTCCCGAACAGGGGCTCGTCCTCCATCCCCTTGAGAATCGGCACCGAGCTACTGCGACAACACCAGTGGATTTTCCCTGGCCCAGCGCCCCAGGGCACGCGGTGTCCGATAGGCTGGTGACTCGCCGTATAGCGCAATCCATCGCGCAGTCGGCACGCCTGGCTTGTCCTGGAGTCCAGCGTACTGACCCAGGCCAGCGCCCCGATGATGTCGTCATTTGCCTCGTACCACCGGTCTCTTGCGAATCCGGCCATGTGACTGATGGCAGTCCGCACGACCGCCTCGGCGTGGCGGCGGTCGATCTCCAGGAGGCCATCCGTGTAGCCGCGCGCCCTGGTGCCACGCAGGCGCTGTACGACCTGCTGAAGAGTCTGCCCTTCAACATAGGCAATCCGAACAGCATCACGAATGCGCCGGGCGCGCCCCGCCTCCAGGCCGGCAATCCACTCTCTCAGCAGCTGGCCTTGAAACGGCTGGGCCATGGCTGCCGCATACACCTGCCCACCCGTGACGCCGCGAGCGGTGAATTCAATCCCGAGGGAATCGAACAGCTGCCCCTGATAGCCGACCTCATAGGCAGCAAGGTCGCGCAGCTCGGATTCAAGAGTGCTGCGGACCTGGGAATAGGCCTCAGCATTCAGCTTGCGTATGTCCTTCAGTAAGTCCTCCAGACGCGCCACAGTGAAGGCGCTGGCCGGGAGTCGCTCCATCGCGCGCGCTAGTTGCACCCCGAGGTCAGCGTCAACCCGGTTCAGCAGCGCTATGATCCTGCGCACCGAGCCGTTGCTGTATCGCACCAAATCAATGGCGTGGCGAACGGTGGCGTCATACAGCTCCGTCTGCGTTGTCGCCATCGCCCCCTCCCATCAAGCCGCGAGGTGGGCCCGCCGCCTCAATGCGGTCGCGCTCTTCCTCAAACGTTACACCGTCTTGAACCACGCCGCCGCGGCGCATGTTGTCGAAGAAGGTTTCGGGACTGATTGCCCCCGTCTGCAGGGCGTTGACCAGGGCCGTCAGATCCTGAGCGCTCAGCCCCACAGGGAAGAACTCAGTATTGAGTTGGACGTCCACCTCGCCGGCCGGCGCGCCAGCCCATTCAGCGGCCCACATGAAAGCCTTGGCGAGCGACCTCGAAACCCCCAGGGTGATCCCGCCCAGAACGCTGTTCTCGCCAGCGCGGTGGATCTTCGCGGTCTCGGCCGCCTCAGCGTCACGCTTCTCCGGCGCCAGGATGCGCGCGCCCAGGGTGGCCATCATGCCTTCCTTGCGCTCCAGGCTTTCCTTGATGCTGCTCAGCCCCTGGCCGGAAAACTCCAGGTATTTGGCTTTAGAGTCCGGCTCACCGAAGACCCATGCCTCAGCAGAGCCTATTTTCAGAGTTTCGCCGGCCTGCATTTGATGCCCTGTCACGACCGCCGTGGGCAGCGCCGTGAAGTGCAGCGCATGCTCATAGTCAGCTGAACCGCGATAGTGCGACATGTTCACGTCGACCAGATCGAGCAGTACAGGCTTCTGCGGATCAATCGACTCGCCATTGCGCCCGATCAAGACGAAAGGGATATAGGGCAGCCGCTGACCGCGCATAAGAGGGGTGTACTCGATTTCCGGCACGGTGAGGCTGCCGCGAAAGATGCGCACGCGATATCCGCCGTCAGCCAGGTCAAGCACCCGGTACTGGGTTTTCTCCTCGGCGGCGAACTCGTCTTTCTGCTCTGTGTAGGTTTCGGACAAGACCACCAGCACCAACTGGCTTACGCCACGGATCCGGGCGGTGCGCCAGTTAATGATCGCCTCGGCCTTGTACGTGGCCAAATACGGGCGCATGCCAGCGGCCTGGGCCTGGCCGACCGTCATGAACCCGCCGCTGGCGACCGGGTAATCGACCAGCACCCCGACCCGAGTCACATCGACCACCTCCTGGGTCACCTTCTCGATGAAGGTGTCCACCGGAGTGCCGGCCAGGTCCGCATCAGCGATCATTGGCTGCAACGCAGAAGGAAGTGTGACGGTGGGCTCCTTGCGGAACACCATACCGATCATTGCTTCCTCGGTGCGGGCAGTAGCGCCGTAAAAGAGCGCGCGCCCCTTGTAGGCGTCGTACTCTTCCTGGTCCTGGCCGGCCAGCTTCGGGAGATACTTCGTGCCGGCAGCATGCACAGCATCCTGGCCCTGCAGCGCGGTGCGGCAACGCTCCCAGCGCGGTGCAGCGGCCATGTAAAGCGGATGCCGGGTGTCGACGGGCATGGTCAAGTTCCTTTGAGTTTTATGCGGCTCATGCCGTTCGGTGTGATCGGGTAGCGGTGCACCAGGAAATAGCCCTGGGCGTCATTCGGGTGGTCATGCCCGGTGGACTTGTCCGGCTCCCCGCTCTTGTCGTAGGCCTGCTGCTCCAGCGCCTCGGTCAGTGTCGGGCACCGGTCGGTGTTAACCAGCCAGCGCCTGGCGCCTTCGTCGTTCAACAGCATGCCGTTCACGGCGTTGATTCGGTCCTTCACGGCCGGGTTTCGGCTGTTCACGCGTACGGTGAATCCAGCCTTGCGCAGAATGCTCAGGTCCGACTCGCTCGCGTTTTTGCTGCTGGTGTTGCCGCCGCTGGCGTCCGGGTAGATCGTGACGCCGTGCCCCTTGTCCTTGAACCGCTCCTTGAGCATTCTCGCCATCTCCGGCGTGTCGCGCACCTTCGTCAGCTCGCCCACCGTCAGTGGCAGGCCGGCCCGGATCACGTTGACGGTAGCCGTCATGTTCAGCACGTTGAAGTCCATGCCGATGTGCAGTTCTTCGTGCGGTTCCTCGGTCGCGTCAGTGTGGTGCAGGCGCCGGTCGAAGTTGGCGTAGACGCTACCGCTGGTCAAGTTGGTGAACTGCCCACGCAGGTACGCCGCGATCAGCTGAGGCGGGTAGCTCGCGCGCAGCGACGGGATGTAGTCGTCAGGCAGGTTCTTGCCGTTCTCGTAGGTGCTGGCCTGCACCAGACCGTACAGCGCGGCGAGCTCGGGCCGCTCGCGGACCTGCTTGACGAACTGCTGGTAGACGAACTTGAAACCCTCTGGCGTCGTGGTCACGTCCACGCCGTTGAGCAGGCCGGGCGCAGTGTGACGCAAGCGGGCGATGATCTTGCGCCAGGCCAGCGCGGCCTTGTCCGCCTTCATCACGTCCAGCTCGTCGATCAGCCCTTTCCCGATCTTGAAGCCGACGATGTCGCCCGGCTTCTCCATCGACCGGCAGATCACCGTGCCGCGGTATTTACGGCCGGCGAACAGGTGCACCTCCTTATTCGACTCGTTGATCTTGGCGGCCAGGCCCCAGTCGTGGGCCACCTCCTCGATCGTCGGGTAGAAGATGTCCCGGATCTGGCCGTAGGTCGGCGCGAAATACCCCGAGTTGACCCGGGGAAACTCCCAGGCGTGCCTACACAGGCCGGCCCCGCCGACCCAGGTTTTGCCGCTGCCGAAGCCGGCGACGAACGCTCGGAACTTGTGCGGCAGAGCCAGAAAACGAGCCTGTGGCTGGTTAAGGCTCGGCATCGGGGACACTCGCGTCCTTGACCTCGATTACCACCTTAACCGGCGGCGGCGCGTTGTCGTCGTTGGTCGGGTCCGGCTTGTCTCGCCAGAGGTCCGGGCGCCGGTTCTTCAGCCAGAAGATGCAGGCCGTCGTGTCCGGCGGGTAATGCCTGGTGGTGGGTGTCGTGACGATCACGCCGTCGCACACCCGGATATCGTCCTCAGCGTGCGTGTATCCCAGAGCGCGCTGATAGAGCCGGTCGGCCACCTCAGCGTCTGCCATGGCTTTGCCCCCATTTAGGGCCTGAAGAAACTCGGGGTATTGCTTCTTCCAGGTATTCAGCGTGCGCTCGGTCACATGGAAGAAATCGGCCAGGTCCTTGTCGGTGGCGCCCAAGCGGCATAGCTTGGCGGCCTGCTCCGCAAACCCGGGCTGGTACTTGGATGGTCGTGCCATGGCGCGGTCCCTCTGGGAGCGACGCCTCAGGCATCGATTCCGCGTTGAAAGTGATTCGGAATGCGCCCATCCGACTTACCCGCCCACGGGGCGAGCTGGGCGTATGCGGTTCTCGTCTGCCAGAACCGGCGACGAGGCCGGGGAGAAAGTCCCGCGCGCTTTGATCCCCCGCGCGGGCGCCCGTCTGGCTGGGCGGTGTCCTGGGGTAACATAAAAAAGCCGCCCTCAAGGCGGCTTCGGTCAAAAGCTAGCCCTTCACGGTTGGTCGCATAGGCGTAGAAGATGCCGGCAGCGCTGTGATCTGACTCCAGGACAGCTGGCCGACATTCTTCGGTTCGGACACAGCTCTCCATGCCGTGCCATCGTCCGCAACAGCAAATAGCACAGCCGCTCCAGCACTCCCGGTGGGGCCGCTCATCGGCACCGCCGTGATCGACAGAAACTTACGCATTGACGTATCTCCTCAAGAGTGGACGAAGCTCTATTGGATCATGCGACTGCGCAACGAAAAAGCCCCGGCCAATGGCTCGGGGCTTGTTTCTTCCGGACGCGCGACGTCCGCCTGTGGGCATCGGTCTCGTCGGTTAGACGGTAGTCTGTACGGATTGCGGTGGATTATGCCGTCGATTTTGAATTCGTGCAACAAAGTGCTCAAACTCGACAACGGCGCGGACAATAACGTCGTCGAACTCCCGCGCCCGAACTCCTTGGAACCGACAGATTATGTGCGGCGGCTGCAACAGCACGTAGTAGGCGCGTAGCATGGCCGTCTCCCTGGGCAGCCCTCTATACCCGGCCGCGAGACGCCAGCAACCCTCGATAAACTCTGCGTCTGGCTCGTTCCACTCCCGAACGGGTTCATTCTCCATATTTCGGGTCTGCCCCGCCCTGCGCGCCAGGTCGCGACAGATTTGGTACGTTGGCGACACCGCCGGCCGGCTGCGGTCGCGCATCACGTCGCCCCAGTTCTCCAAGCGTGCGTGGAAGTCGGCCGGCAGGCGATCCAGCAGCAGCTTCGGCGTCTTCATTGCCCTCGTTCCTCAAACAGACGGCACCGTTGCCCGACCTGGAACCCTTGAGAACACGCCAGAACCCGGCGCCCGTCAAACTCACTCTTGAGCAATTGAATGTGGCGGCAACCGGCGCAGCTGCGCACCGGTGGCGGTTCCTCGCGGCGCTCCAGCAGCTTAGCCGGATCGCCGCGCTCTGATTTGCGGGCCCAGGTCATGCAAACCTCTTTGCGTGGGTAAGTGAATGCGCGCATCGCTGGCAGCGTGGGAAGTTGCCCGGGATCAGCACAGGGATTTGGTGAGTATCGGCACCACGAAGGCCGCAGGTTGAATACACGAACCGGCCGCTCTCTGCGGATTCGGCGCCGCGCTGGAAGTAATGGGCCTTGTTACCGCGGAACGGCAGCGCCCCCCACCCCTTGAGGCGCACGACGGGCCACACGCCAATGGCAAGGCGACCGCTCATGCTTTGCTCTCCTGCTCAACCGCCCAGTGCAGGATGGCCAGCGCGTCGGCGTCGTTGTCGGTCTCCGGCCGGAAGCCCCGGGCCTTGGCCTGGGCCAGCATGGCGTCCTTGTTCGCGTTGCCCTTGCCCGTCCAGTGCTTCTTGATCGTGCCCACACCCACCGGCAACAAGCGCACGCGGTGGCCGTCTGCGACCATTTCCAGCATCGCCCGGAATCCGCCATAGGCGTGCGCGGCCAGGACAGCGCCCTTGCCGTGGGCTTTCACGTCCTCGAACACGATCAGATCGACGGCTTCCTCGGCGATGGTCTTCGACAGCCAGGCGCGGTATCGCTGCCACTTCTGGCCCGGCGTCCAGCTTGCGCGGGGAGTGAAAACCTCGGTGCCATAGCGAAGCGTGCCATCGCGCCGGCGCAGGGCGTAGCCGGTCTTGGTGCCCAGGTCGAGGGCCAGGATGTTGACGTTGAGGCCCGGCGACGTGGCCGCCGTAGATCCAGCATTGGCGCGGCGTGGCGAGGCATTGGGGGCCATTTCATGGCCACCCCGCGCCCAGGGGTCGGCGTCCGGCGAAACGTGCGCGCGCGCGAGTGTGCCCGCCATCGGATCGAGCGCAATGTCGGCCTGAGCGGTCATCAAGTCATGCTGAGTCATGCGAGGCTCCCAATCATGTCAATGGGCAGGCGACGCTTGTCGCCAACAAATTGCAGGCTTTCGGCGTGGCGCCAGAGCTGGATGCGCCCTTCCCATTCGCCGTGCCGGTTCTTGTCACAGATGAGCAGGCTGTCGGGGGTGTCCATCGTGTCAGCGGACAGTTCGCCGTCCTTGCGCAACTCGGCTTCGGCGATCCGCTCCTTTTTCTTGTTCCGCCAGACGGTCAGCATCTGATCCACTTGGTCGACGATGGCCCCCGAGCCCTTGGCCGCGAACTTGCCCGGCACCTGGTCCTCGTTCTCGCCCTTCTTGGCGTGATGCACCAGGTGGATGTGCATCTTCAGGTCACGGGCCAGCGTGCAGAGCATGTCCACGAAGTCTTTCTGGCCGTTGTAGTCGTCCTCGCCGCGCACGCACTTCATCAGGCTGTCGATGACCATGTGGCGGATCTTCAACCTGTCGGCGCAGTAGCGAATGACGGCGTAGAGCATGGCCGGGGTCACGGTGCCCTGCTGGTCGTACAGCCACAATCGATCCCGCGACCAGTCGATGAGGCGGTCCACGGCCTGAACGCTCGGGTGGGCGTTCATCGCGGTCTGGCGCAGCATCCGCTTGAGGGTGGACTGGGGCTTCATCTCGAACGAGGCGATGCAAACGCGCTCGCCCTGGGTGGCAAACCCGATGCAGGCCTGCCCCAGCAACTCGCTCTTGCCATGCCCGTTGATGCCCTGCCACAGAGTGACCTCGCCCGGGCGAAAGCGCAGCAAGTCATGCGTCTTGGGCCACGGAAGCTTGGCGCCCGTGATCTGGTCGCCCTGCTCGATGGTGCGCGCCAACTCGTCACGCCAGCACTCTGCCGCCAGCACCTTGGCCTGGGGCTCGGATTCGGCCATGTACGCCTGAAAGTCGATATCCCCGGATTGAATGATCTGACTCATGGATTCAGCTCCAAAAAGCCGCCTCCCGGGGTCCAGAGCATCGTGCCCCATTCGCCAGCGGCAATTATCTTGGCGGGGGAGAACGCGGCTGCGCGGCGCATCAGCTGCAGCGCTCGGGCCTTGCTGGGAGCCACCACGTGGACCACCAGGCCGACAACCGGGCGCAGATCAAGCGCAGAGGCGTTCTCGCCGTCGTGAATGTGGATGTCCGGCTGGCCGACGAATCGGCCATCGCTTACCTGCCCAATCTGGGCTTCGGGGTGCGTGAAGCGGCCGTAAGTCATGCCTTCTGGCACGCAGGTCAGCCACACGTCTGTCGGCCGGAAACCAGCCATGCGGGCACCGATGAGGGACTGATGACCGATCAAACCGCGCCCTCCCACGGAGAAGCGCCGCCCAGGGCGCCCTGCGACGCAGAGCCTGCGGACTTAGGGGCATAGAACGTGTCCCAAGCGTGCAGGATGGACTGCTCGATCGTCACGGCCACGTCGTGGCCATCAGCTCGCAGCCCATCGAGTTTGGTCACGGCCAGCTTGCGGGCCGCGTCGGTCATGGGCTTTTTCTTCTTCCGCCGCATTTCCTCGAATTGCCGCCAAGGTTCGGCAGGAATCCAGTCCGGCAGCGACCAGCCTTCCCCCCCCGCCGGGGGGTTAGGGGGGTTATCTTTATATTCTCTTCTCTTCTCTTCTCTAGGCGTCACTTTTGCGTCACGCGTTACGTCACGCGTTACGTCACTTTCCTGTTTTTGACGCTCTCGATAACGCTGTTGCCGCGCAGCAGATTTGGACTTGGAAGAGGCGTCCGGATCGACGTTGTGATCCTCAAAAAACCTTGGAAATACAAGGCCTTCATCGGTGCTGACGACCCAGCCGACAGCTTCCATTGCTGCACCCATGCCAGGCAATTCGGCGATATCGTCCAGCACGCTTGTGGTAACGGCGCGACACACCAAATCCGTGCCCTCAGCCTTTCCACGCAGCCGCATTACTCCCCACACCGAAACTAGTGCGCCGACCGTTACGTTACGCATAACGTTACGCGTTACGGTAAGGTGACGCTGGCAATGCTGGTTAACGTAACGCGCGAGTTCACCGTCTTCGTTCATCAGCAGGTCCGCCATCACGCACACGCGCGGGTCGCGGTACAGGTCCGTCCTCATCTTGATCCAATCACTGGCCATGGGCCTGCTCCTCGCTAAATTCAATGGCAGCAGCTTCTCGCGGACTGCCGGTCGGAATCCCGACTTTTTTTGGTTTGCCCATAGGGTCAACCGAAGCCGTGGACGGAATCCCATCTTTTTCACCGAGCTTCTTGGCGCGCACAGGCTCCCACCGGGTGTAGGCCCAGTCCCAAGTCGAGCGTTTGATCTCGCGGGCTATCCCGCTCTGGTCATAGAGCGCGTGGCAGAAGTGGCAGGCGGGAACCGTGAAACGGTCGTGGACCTTCAGCCCCATGCCCTTCCCTTCGTTCTGGTGGGCGGGCACGACTGTGGGATCTTCGGGATAGCTGCGGCAGCCAGGGAAGCCCAGATAGCAGGACTCCCCTTTGCACGCGGCCGTGTATTGCGGCGCATGGCCGGCGCGCTTCTTGGGCGCACGACGCTTGATGGCGGCACGCTGCAGCGTGGCCTGCCGCGTCAGGGTGGCGACGGGCTCACTTATGCGCCGGTCTTCCCCGGCGAAGGCCTGGGGGGTTCGCCGGGCACCAGTGGCGCGCAGCGGGGTCTTGCGGGTCAGTGGCGAGAGACGGAGCATCAGCGGGCCCCTCGCGCGCGGAACTCGACGCCCAGCTCGGCGCCAGAGGCTTCAACCTGCGTCAGGTACTGCGCCATGCCTTTCACGGTCAACTGCGTGGTGCTGCCCACCAGCGCGCGATCACCGCGCGGGGTGATCTGCCACTTCACGTAGCCCTCCTGGCACAGCTCAGGATCGAACTCTTCGGGCAGGAATTCGCGCTTGAAGTGTTCATGCCACGCCTCGGCACTGAAGCGCTTGCCGTTCACCCATGCCTGTTCAGCGATGTCTGCCAGCGGGCCGGCCCACATCAAGGCGTTCTGGCTCATCTTGCGCGGCTTGACGCGCTCGCGCACCACCAGCTCCAACGGCTCGTCGGCATCCAGCGGCAAATTGGCCAGATACGCTTGCGCGGCGGCCTGCTGGCTCTCACCACGGAGCAGAAAGGATTTCGGGTTGAGCAGACGCTGTCGCATCACTGCTCCCTCAGCGCACCACGACGGGCATTGCGCTCCATGCGATGCAGCAACACGCGGGCCGCGCGCAAGAGCGGGATCAGCGTATCTGCCTCACCCTGGTCAATCCGCTCGTCGGAGGTCGTCTGCACGGTAACGCTCGCGATCTTGCCGATCTCGGCGGACATCTCCATGAACTTCGCCTGTAGCGCCCTGGCCTCGTTGTCGTGCCCGCCAACGGGCTCAGGCGGAACGTCATCAACATGGAGCCCTTCCTGAGCGCACAGGGAAAGAAGCCACTCGTTCGACCGGTTGGCCGCGCCAGCATCCCGGCTGACAAACTCGGCCAGCAAAACCGCGACATCGACGTCGAGGTGGTCACGTCCGCGCAGCTTGCGGCGCAGTGATTCAGGATGCATCGACACATCCCGGCGATCGGACAGAAAGCGCGCAGCAGAGTCGACCCCGCCATCGCAAGCGCGGATGGCGTTGTAGAGCGCGTCGCGCCATTGGGTAACTGTGTAGTAGCAAGTCATTAGGCTGGAGCCCCCGTGATTTCAGCGTTTCCGGCTCATGCCCTGCTGGGTAGAGTGCGGATCATGGATAACTGGCCCCTCAGCCAAAGGCGGGGCGACGAATGGAAGGGAAATGACCGATACCGAAAAACTGCTTGAAACCGCCCAAGACATGGCGCGCCGTCGCTTTGATGACCCGTCCGAGCGGACGGTGATGGAACTCTTCCAAGCGCTGGCAGACGAGCGCGACCGGCGCGCCCTTGAGAGCGCCCAGGCTTTCTGTGCGACGGTGCATTGAGCAATGGGCCGCAGAATGGGCGCCCTGCCCCTTCCCCGTATGATTGGAGTTCTCACACAACAACCGCTTGGGAAAGGGGATAGGCATGGAAATCGACGCCCAGATATGGGTCACTTTGGGGCTGGCATTCTTGGCCGGCGCATTGAAACTGGCGAAAGACCGTCCGCGCCTGCTGGAGGAATGGGTGGACAAAATCACTGGCGCAATGTTTGTGGTGCAGATGCTGCTGATTGGGGCGTCGCTGATGCTTGCGTGGGTGCGCTGGGTCGTCGCCGCTCGATTGGATGGCGTAATGACAGAGGAGCATGTGCAGGCGCTGTTGTGGGTAGCGGTGGATATGGGGGATGCCGCCCGTCTCGTCGTCAAGGTCATACTTGCAACTATCGCGATTTCCGCCTTCGCCTGGCTTTTGCTGTGGTTCGGCCGCGCCTGGAACAAGTCAGCCATGCCAACGCCCCCAGGGGAGGGAAGCCAAAAGCCAGGAAGCAATCCAGACGTACGCAAGGAACGTCAGGATGCGTCCGTAGACGCTTCGAAGGGCGAGCCGAAGTAGTCGGGCCGCAAGGCGAAAGGCTGACCTACCCATGCCCCACCTCCTGCTGGGCCGCCTCCGGATCGCCCAACGCAGGCGCCTTCGCAAAGTAGTTGGCCAGCGCCTGAACAGTGTGAACGCGAGGATCTTTCACTTCGCCGTATCGCAGCTTTCTCAACGTGCTTTCTGGCACGCCAGAGAGCCGGGAGAGTTCCGAGAGATCGGAGTGTTTAACCTCGCGGAGCCGCGCCAAAACAGGGGGGAGGATTTCGGTATGTTCCATGCAGGACATTTTCAACCCGTTTATGGGTTACGTCAACCCACACTTGGGCTGAGAATCCCGGCATATTCCCAAATATGGGTAAACACGCTATGAAGATCCTTGCAGACAATCTGAACCGGATGATCGGGCCGGGCTTGAAGTTCGCCTCAAACGAAGCCGCCGCTAAGGCTTCGGGCGTCGGTCGCTCGACTATTGATCGTGCCCGTCGTGCTGAGGTCGCGCTTAGGATCGACAATCTGGCAGAGTTGGCGCGGGCCTGCGATATGGAACCGTGGGAGTTGTTGCATCCGACTCCTATCAACGCCCAGGAGAAAGGCGGCGATCGCTCGCCTGAAGAATGGCCTTTGCCTGGGATATCTCCCGATGATTTTCAGCTCATTCCAAATGACGAGCGCGAGGAGGTCATATCACTTGCCCGCTCTAAAGTGCAGCGCCATAAGGCTGCCGTGAGAAAAAGCGGATCACCACAAAAAGCGGCATGACCAGAGGCAGCTAACCCTAGTATGGTCCTGCGGTAAATTTTTAAAATGAATGTGACAAAATAAGAAAAACGGTTCTATCTATTGCCCCTTGGCTGACCAGCTACCAAGCTACCGGCAGCCAGTGGTAGTGCTGACTTCCTCCTTCCCAATCAACCAAGCAATGACCTAGGAGACACTGCATGATCCCAGCTATCGGCGTCATGATTGCCGCTTACATCATCACCAGGATGGTTGCCAGCTTGACCAAGCCCGATGTGAATAAGGTCGCTAAGGTGCTTGCGGTTCTCACGATCGTCGTGACCGTGATTTCAGTAATGGACCTGATGTCGGCATCTTCGTCAGTTCGGAATGGGATGCCAGCACTGATGCGCTAAGGGGAAAGCCGCGCACTAAATTCCTCGCATTACATGCAGCCGCCTACGGGCGGCTTTCTTTTTCTTCATTAACCCACATTTGGGTTGACAGCACCCATATTTGGGTTCAATATTCATCCAACAGCCCATTTATGGGTTGCCAACGCCTCACCACTCAGGCATCACCGAGTGCCGGCACGCTCTTTAACAACCAGCCAAGCGATAGAACAGGCCGATGGTCCGCAAGGACCGCTAGGCCCAGCACGCAACCCCCTACTGCTGAAGAAAGATCAGGGGCTATCGGTACGCGCCTTGCCCCGGGAGTGGGGCTATAGAACGCGTGCCGATTGAAGAGGTAGCGCCACGACCCAGAGCCGCGATGAGCGGGAGTTGCTGGGCGTGGCGTTGCTCCAGATTCATCTGCCTGCGCCGTGACAGGACGCAGACCGATGAAAACACCCGGTACGCCGGGGATCCACTGAGGAAAAACATGAGCAACCACGGCTGCTGCGCCGACAAGGCGTGTAGCGAAACTACTTGCATGGAACTGCCTGGAGGCCTTACCTGCGGTGACTGCGTTCATGAGCGTCGCTGTTGCATGATTTTTGGCCACACGCCCACAGACACCTACTGCGATTGGTTCCCCCGCCGGTTTCACGCAAAACCGACACAACACACGATCTCACCATCAACGCCTGCATAGCTGGGATATGAGCATCACCCAGGCTCAGGCACCCTCCCCGCTATATGGGAGGGCTATCAAGAGTGCGGCGGCGTGGAAGGACACGCGAAGCTGTAGCAGTGGCAGGTAGGCCAAAAATGCCGAACGAAGCCGCTGGAGCCAGTATCAAGCCTGGCCCGCACTCTTGATGGCAAACGCGCCGAGAAACCCCCACCGCCTGCCTTGTTTGCGCGTTCAGGCAGAGACCGTAAACCTCGACCGCGTCAGTGTCGAGGACCATCACATAGGCGGCGGCGTGGAAGGACACGCTTAAGGGCGCGGGGGCTATCCGAAAGGTGCTGTGCCCATGAACACCCCGCACGCCGGTATCCAACCCGGCCCGCCTGTGTGATGGCACGGAGAACCGTCCGAAAGGCCCGCAGTTGCGGGCGCGATTGGGCAGACGTCATGCCGTGGCACCACCTTAACCTGCACCGGGTCAGTGTGCAGGACCATCAAGTGAGGCCGCTTCGAGCCGCAAAATCATCGGCGTCGTGCTGCTCATACAGCAAAAGCGGCCTCTCTTGATGGTGAGCAGGAAACCAGCAGGCACCGGATCTTGTAATCCGGCGAGCCAGGATAACTGGGGTGATGTGCCGCTGGCCTCCCCGCCGCTGGAATACGGGTAGCTCCCGGCCACCATCAAGCCGACGTAGCCGATTTTGTCGCGGCAGAGCGCTGATACGGAGAGACGAAACGCGCAGCCTGGTGGGAGCCCGGCAACCGCAACGAGCGTGCAGCGCAATGGCCCGCCCAGGCGCACGCAGCAGACGAGCGGAATCCATACGGTCGGTGGAAGTCCGAGCCGGAGACGTAACCGGCACCCTCGCGCCCGTAGCTCAACTGGATAGAGCAGCGGTGTTCTAGGCCGTAGGTTGCAGGTTCAACTCCTGCCGGGCGCGCCACTTTCCTCGCAGCACCCCTCCCCCTCCAAGCCTCCCCGCCCATACCGCTGATTTCGAAGTCAGCGTGGTGGCGGCTGGCCGTGAGGATCGGACCGGGTGCTGCACCTAACTCTCCCCAAGAAGGAACAAGCCATGAACCTGTCAGCGACTCTTGACGACCCGCTGCGCACTGCGCCGCCCTTCGAGGGGCCACGGGAGCGCCAGCCCATAGACGAGCAGACCCTGCGCGACAGGATTGAGGCGCGTCTGGCGCCCCTGTTTGACCGCGCGCTGCAGCTTGACCATAACGTCGGCCAGATCGGCAGCGTCTATCCAGATCGGGCTGCTGCACTGCTCAATGACTGCGCGACCTCTGAGGTGCGGGACGCCTTCGCTGCCCTGGTGCGCGCCGCAGCGCGTCCCTCACGTAGTCAGGAGCCGGCCATCGTGCTGTCCCTGCTGAATCGCTGGCTGACGATGGCAAAACAAGCCGCGCTTGCCGATCTGGTGGCCGCTGAGCTGGTTGGGCCACGCATCACCTTCGAGGCGCGCCAATGAGCACCGCCCTTTTCATCCTGTGCGGCCTCGCTGCCGCCTATCCCTTTGCCCTGGCCGGTGATCGCGCTATGGCGTTTCTGAGGAAGACAGCATGACGACGAAGCTATCTGTCGACCAGGCATTCGATCGCGACATCCCGGCCGAGCACCGCGACGACGTGATGCAAATGATCTGCGAAGCCGCGCAAGCTGACGGCTATCACCCGCAGCACGTCAGCATCCTGGACCGCGACCGTATCGACGCGATCAACGTGCGCGCCGAAGGGATCCTGACCTTTGGCGGCCGCGAATTCGCATTCATCGTCCGTGATGGCAACTGGGACGGGACGGTTCTGGAAGGCTGGGAAGAGGCCGGAACGCAGACATTTGAGCCGACGCCGCGCACGGAATGGGCCCTCGCCCCGATACCGTCATTGGTCAGCAATGCGATAGCAAAGGGTCAAGGTCCGTTCCTGGTGGAAAAGTGGGACATCTTCATCCAGCGGCCGGCCATCGCCCGGATCACCGGCAGCTACGCCTATGACCGAATGGTGCAGCCCGGCCTGAAGGTCGAACAGTACTGGAAGGCCGAGGCCGAAAAGCATCAATTCGTCATCACCGACAAGGAAAACGCGGACGAGATCCGCGCCCGATTGCTCGCCGCCCGAGGTGCCCAATGACTCGCCTCCGCACCCTCTCCCGCCGCGCCCTGGCCCTGTACCTGCTGGCCTACCGCAAGCAGTGGGATATCAACGTCGCCTGCTACGGCCTGTGCAGCGCCGCCATCGTCTTTTCCCTGCTGCTGATGACCGGCGTCATCGGCCCGACCCTCGACGCCCACAGCGAACCCATCCACACCGCCAGCGATGGCGGGAAGACCGCGTACGCGGCGAAGCACCCCTAAAGGAACCCAGTCATGACCGACATTGCAGACGAAGTGCTCGACGCACCCGCCAAGATCAAACAGTACAGCCCTATCGAGGCCGGCCTGGCCAAACTGCGTGAACAGTTCGCCGGCGTGGTGTTCGACGTTACGACCACCAAAGGCCTGGAGGATGCCAAGGCGGCGCGCCAGGCGATCCGCGCGCCCCGCTATGAGCTGGAGAAAGCCCGCAAGGCACTGAAAGCCCCCGCCCTGGAGTATTCCAAGCGCATCGACAGCGAGGCCAAGCGCATCGAGGCCGAGCTGCTGGCGCTCGAAACCCCGCTGGATGAAGCCATCAAAGCCGAAGAGGCCCGCAAGGAAGAAATCAAGGCAGCCAAGGCGCGGGAAGAGCTGAAGCGACAACAAGATATCCAAGAACGGCTTGACCATATCCGGGACTTCGCCACCAGCGCCGCCGGTCTTTCGTCGGCCAAGATCGAGGCGATGCGCGAGACCCTGGCCGAATTTCAGATCAGCACCGAGCTGTACGCGCATCGCGCTGGTGAAGCCATGCTGTTGCAGGAGGAAACCCTCGCCAAGATGGACCAGCTGCACAGCGCTGCCCTGGCGCAAGAGCGGGAGGCCGCGCGCCTTGCGGCAGAGCGCGCCGCAATGGAGCGCCAGCGGCAAGAGCAGGAAGCCGCCGCACAGCGCCAGCGCGAGGCAGAAGCCGCCGAACTGGCGCGCCAGCGCGCGGAGCTGGAGGCCGAGCAGCGCCGCATGCAGGAAGAGCGTGACGCAGAGCATGCCCGTCAAGAAGCTGCGCGCGCCGAACAGGCCCGCAAGGATGCCGAGGCGGCCGCCGAGTTGCGCCGCCAGCAGGAGGCCATCGACCGCCAGCGCCGCGAGTTTGAAGCGCAGCAGGAGGCCGCCCGCCGCGCCGAACAGGAGCGTGCCGAGGCAGAGGCCCGCGCACTGCGCGAGAAGGAAGAAGCCGAGCGCCGCCGCATCGAGGCGGAAGCCGCCGCCGCGCGCGCCGAAGAAGAGCGCCGCCAGCGCATCGAGTTTGAGCGGCACGGCCCCGGCGATGCCGAAATCGTGCGCGTGCTGGCAGATCACTACCGAGTCAGCAACGGCGACGTGATCGCGTGGCTGACCAAGTTCAACGCCGAAACCATCGACCAGGCCCTGGCCGCCTGACCACCATCAACGCCCGGCCAAGTCTCGGGCAGGAGATACCGCAATGTCTGAACTGACCACCGCCGCGCCCGCCCTGGACCTGCCGGCGCATGACACCACCATCACCGGCCTGGTGCTCGACGGCCGCAACATGGACAGCATGATGCGTGCTGCCGAACTGATGGCCGGCGGCCGGGCTACCGTGCCGAAGCATCTGCAAGGCAGCCCGGCTGACTGCATGGCCGTCATCATGCAGGCGATGCAATGGGGCATGAATCCCTTTGTGGTCGCGCAGAAGACCCACATCGTCAACGGCCAGCTTGGCTATGAGGCCCAACTGGTCAACGCCGTATTGCAGGCATCCGGCGCTATCAAGGGCCGGTTCCACTATGAATACCGCGGCGAAGGCGGCGCACTGGAGTGCCGCGCAGGGGCAGTGCCTGCCGGAGAAACCGAGCTGGTGTGGACGGAATGGCTCAAGTCCAGCGACGTGCTGGTAAAGAACTCGCCACTGTGGAAGACCAACCCCAAGCAACAGATCGGATATTTGCAGGTCAAGAACTGGGCCCGTGCCTTCAAGCCCGGCGCCATTCTCGGGGTCTACACGACCGACGAGCTGCAGGACTCCCCGCCGATGGAGCGCGATATCACCCCGCGCACCGCTGCTGAGTTTGCCGAAGCGGCAAAACCGCTCCCCACCGCAAACGTGGATCGCAAGCAGGTCATCCGTGACCTGGAAATGATCGCCCGGAGCGATGACCCTGCAGCGCAACGCATCGCCGAGCTGGAAGCCGCCTGGAAAGGGCTCACCAAGGATGAGCGCGTGGCTGTTGGTGCCGAAGAAATCAAGCGCCTGCAATCCATAGCAGCAGTCGAAGACGCGACCCAGGTTGACGCCCAGGAGCGCCCGGGTGGGGCAGCCGCCGACGACAGCGGAGCGAGCAGCTATGGAGAGGTGCGCGGATGAATGCCCCTGCCCAGCGCACGGACGGCTGGCGCCAGGAGCGCGCTGGCTGCCTCACCGCCTCGACGTTCAAGGACATTCTCGCGGTCAAGCGTGACGGCAGCCCGACCGCCGAGCGCGCCAAGCTGATGCGCGTCAAAGCGTTTGAGCGTCTTTCAGGCATCCCGCAGCATGAACTGGGGGGCAAGGCGTTGTCCTGGGGCCGCGATCTCGAAGAGGCCGCCAACGCGGCATACATGATCGAAACGGGCGGCGTCATCGTGGCCTCGCCGTTTCTGGTTCATCCGGTCTATTCGTTCATCGGCGCATCCCCTGATGGCCTGGTCGGGGCAACTGGCGGCATCGAAATGAAGTGCCCACACGACGAGGCTGTCCATATCCAGACTTGGCTGGAAGGCATGCCCGCCGACCACACGGCCCAGGTGCAGGGAAATCTGATGGTCACCGAGCGCGAGTGGTGGGATTTCATCAGCTATGACCCGCGTATGTCAGCACCTTGGCGGCTCTATGTCCAGCGCATCTACCGAGACGAGGCCTATATCAAGACCCTCCTGATTGCTCTGCTGCAGTTTGAAGCAGAGCTGTGCGAGATGGTCGAAACGCTGCGGCGCAAGGCCGCCTGATCTCCCAGGGCGGCGCCGCAACCGAGGAACCCCCAGGCGTCGCCCGCCTAATTTCCCAACGTAGCAACCACTGGAGCCCTGCCCCATGTTCAGCATCCAAGAGCAAGAGTGCCGCATGCACTTCGACTCCAACACCAAGAAGGACGACCAGCCGTCAGCCACTCTGCAATTCACGTACCGCACGAGCAACGACGTGCTGTCGGAATTCAGCCCCGACTTGAAATCGTCCCTCTACCGCCGTCCGCGCCAGGACGAAGGCGATATGGCCGACAACGCAGACCCCCGCCTCGACGACCCCGGCTATCTACCGTGCCTGAAGTTCCCCAACATGCAAAACAAGGTCGCGCTGTCTGAAAAGGTCGTCGGTGCGACCGTGATCGTGCACCACGGCATCGGCGGCAAGTCCGACCTGACCATGGAGGAATGCACCGTCAGCAAGTTCCGCCTCGATCCGCAGGAAGGCGGCACCGTGGTGGTGTCGATGGAGGTCGACTGCGTGCCCACCAAGGAACAGGCCGGCGAGCTGCACATGAAGCAGAACCAGGATGTGGTGGTGTCCATCGTACCGCCCGCCGCCGACGACGGGCAATTGCAGCTCTAACCCATCAATGGCCGGCCCGGTGGCGACTCCCTCCCCCACTCCCCGCAATGCTGCCGGTGCCGGCCGCCCTACACAGAGAACGACCATGACCGAGTTCACCCCCTCTCTTTGCCATGAAGCCGCGCAACAGGCCATCGGCGCTTACATACAGCAAGTTGGTGCATATGGCGATGCCGAGAAGTGCCGAAAGGCATTGCAGATGTTGGTGAGCACCGCCGCACTCGGTTATGGGTCGCTGTGCAACCAAACGGCGACCATCGACATGATGCTTCGCACGTCCGCCCACGTCGCGGCTCGCATGGAAAGCGGGAACGCCTACCCGACGGAGACTGTTCAATGAGCACCCCCGCCCCTCTCAACCGCCAGCAGCGCCGCCAGCTCGCCCAGCAGCAGGCCCGCCAGCGCGCGATACGCCGCGTCGAGCGGCCCGTCCATATACCGATGCTGGTCAAAGCCCAGTACACGCTGGAGCCGCTGGAGTCCGTCATCGACCAGATCGAACGCACTGGAAACGTAGACACCGACCAGCGCGGAACGCCGATTTTCTTCTGCAACGCCGACGGCGGCTGGTACGAGAGCGCCCCGGCCATCGACGGCATGGCCGACTTCTTCGACATGTGGGCCATTCGCCACGACAAGCCGCTCGATGTAGCCCCGCTGCGCCAGCTGGCCGCGCGACTGGCAGCCGGCATGCCCCTGGATCGGCCTCTGATGGCCGGCCTGCAGGCATTGCTGCCCCGCCTTCGCCGCGTGGCATCCACCCTCGACGCCGGCGAGGCAATCGACCTGCTGCGCGGAACCCAGATCAACGAAGCACGCAAGAAACTGGAGGCCAACTCATGAAGCAACAGATCATCAGCCTGCTGGAGCGGGCGAAGGAAAACGGTACGACGATTGGGGATGTGCTGGCCGAGGTGCGGGGGATGCGCCCGGTATGCCTTACCTGCGACGATCACGGCGCCGTTGGCAACATTCTGGATACCGTGC
Source organism: Bordetella trematum (assembly GCF_900078335.1). Taxonomy (GTDB): domain Bacteria; phylum Pseudomonadota; class Gammaproteobacteria; order Burkholderiales; family Burkholderiaceae_B; genus Bordetella; species Bordetella trematum. Next base: position 68 of record NZ_FKBR01000032.1, on the reverse strand, counting down.
AGTGCCCAGACTGCTCCCAGCATGCCGAAAGCAAGTTGGAATGGATTGCCACCCCAGATATCAGGGAT
>NZ_FKBR01000031.1:98192-129132 GCF_900078335.1 Bordetella trematum | reverse complement strand
TCGCAAAACCCCACAAGCTCACGCTTGTGGGGTTTTGTCTTTTGGGGCCACGGAAAACCCAGCCCCCGGCCCGCCTCGGGCCAGCCCGCGCGGCGATCCCTCTGCCTGCGCTTACCCCTCGCTGTACCGCCTCTGGTGTCCTCATGGCCGCGATCGTCGGGCTTCGTCGCCGATCTGCGCGGTTCCCGCCCCTGTCTGCCTGCGCTCGTGAACGAGATCACGCAGCCGACCCTGGCCGGATGTCGCGTCGCCGGTGAGATTGCTTGAGTCGTTCGGCGGGGCTCGTGACATTCTGTATCATTGCGTGTTGCGTACAGAGAATAGGGGCTAGCCCTGGATTTCGTACGCTGACGTACGTCTCTCGCCAGGCCGGTTCGGCCTGGCTTCGTGCCGGCTGGCGTCGGCCGTGGGCGGTCTGCTGTCGAGATCTCGCAGCGCTTGCCCGGACTAGGCGCCGGCAGGCGTGAACAGACGTCCCGGGACATTTTTTTTGCAGGAATATCTATGCGTATGGGATACAGGGGAATGATGGCAGCCGCATTGCTCGCAGGTCTGTGGGCACCGGTGCAGGCGGCCAAATTGGATGAGGTATTCAACGGCAAGATGCTGGGCGCGACGCAGCGCTACCTGGAGTCGGTGGCCGGGGTGCCGCGCAGTGAATTTGGCGATGTGCATGAGTTCGAGGTGCAGGGTTGCCCGGTGGAGGCCACCATCGTCGCCGGCCAGGCGCAGGCCTTGCGGCTGGAGATCGGCCCGAAGTGCCAGCCCGACCTGTCTTCTTTCATCGACGCTTATGCGCCACCCAAAAATCAGGCCCTGAGTTTCGGCGGCTTCGAGAAAACCGCCGGCCCGCTGAAATACATGGCGGACTGCCTGATGTCCTGCGGCAATGCTGCGGATCCTGTGGTGTATGGCTTCTGGGATGGTCCGCGTGCAGCGCAATTTCTGCAGGTGCTGCTGGAGGCCGAACAAGTCGAGGATGCCGCGCTGTCGGCGGCCGGCGACTGGGAGGCACAGATGCTCAAGGCGCGCGGCGAGGATTACGTGATGGACCTGGGCTTCAATTGCGATGATCAGTTCAATGCGCAGGCATCCAAGGCGTTCAAGGCCGTGAAAGCGACGGCAGTGACCATCGGGCATGACCTGGCCGTACCGCAAGCCCTGACACAGGCTTGCCCAAAGTAGGCTGCCCTAGGCGGCGGCCGTTGAGACAGGGCTGTGGCCGGGAGGGCTGCCGCGCATCAGCCTGCTGGTATTGAGCAGTACCGACAGGCTGCTCAACAGCATGGCCACGGCGGCGGCGAAGGGAGTAACCCCGGTCGCAAAGAATAGAGCGACCACCGCCACGTTGTAGATCAGTGAGAAGGCCAGGTTTTGGCGGCCGATGCGGACCATGCGCAGGGCAATGCGGCGCGCCTGCATCAGCGGCGCGAGGCCGCCTTGAGCGATGACCACGCCCGCGGCCGCGACGGCGACGGTGCTCGCGCCCGGTATGGCCACGCCGCAGGCGGCGCTGGCCAGCACCAGGCCGTCATTGGCGCCATCACCCACGAAGGCTGCGCTTTCGGTGCGCAGCAGGGTGGCTTTGTCTTCCGGGCTGGCCTGCGCGTGGATCTGCTCGAATGGCACGCCCAGTTCATGTTGCAGGCTTTGCGCGGCGGCGGCAGTGTCGCCGGTGATCAGCCAAAGTCTGGCACCTTGCGCCCGCAGGGCCTGCAGCGTGCCCCTTGCTTCCGGTCGCAGGCTGTCATGAAAGTGCAGGGCGCCCAGCCAATTCGCATCGCGCGCGATATGGATGACGCCCGGCTCATCCTGAGGCACGGCCTGCACTCCGCACTCCAGCAGCCAGTCGCGTGCGCCGACGCGTATCAGGGCGCCCTCGTCGGTCTGCATGGAAACGCCGCGCGGGTGCGCGCGGTGTTGCGTGGCGTTGCCATCGAGGGGCAGCTCGCGTTGCGCTCCCGCGCGGCGCAAGGCTTCGGCGATCGGATGGCTGACCACGCTTTCGGCTTCGATGGCCAGGCGCAGGAGCTGGTCTTCGGTGCAACCCGGGGCGGCGTCGATCGCGCGCAGGGCCAGCTTTCCGCTGGTGAGGGTGCCGGTTTTGTCGAAGGCGATGACCCGGGCCTGTGCCAAGCCTTCGACGCTGACCGGGTCGCGCAGCAGGATGCCCTGTTCGGCGGCCTGCCGGCATGCCAGGGTATAGGCTAGCGGCATGGCCAGTCCGACCGCGCAGGGGCAGGCTGCCACCAGAATGCCCAGGGCACCGAGAATGGCACGATCGGCCGGCATGCCGATCCAGAGGTAGCGCGCCAGCGCGGCCAGGGCGACCACCAGCACGATGGGCAGCAGCCAGCGCACGAAGCGTTCGGCGGTTTCCGAGAGCGAGGATCGTGCGCCAAAGAGTTCCAGCATGCGCAGGCCCAGCAGATCGATCCGGCGCTGGCCCTGGACGGCGGTCACGCGTAAGGTCAGCGCGCCTTGCAGGTTGACGGTGCCCGCCAGCACAGTGTCGCCCACGTTGGCCGGGGCGGGCAGGGATTCTCCCGTCATGAGAGAACGGTCCAGCGTGCTGGAGCCGGCGATGACTTCACCATCGACGGCGATACGCTCATTGGCGCGCACCAGGGCGGTGTGGCCCACCTGCACTTCGTCGAGCCGGCAGACGCGCGGCTCGGCGCCGGGTTCATCGATCAGGGTGACGACCTCGGGTGCGAGTTGCTTGAGTGCGTCGACGGCAAGCCGGCTTTGTTGCCGGGCATGGATCTCGATCAAGCGGCCAGCCAGCAGGAAGGTGATCAGCATGGTGGCCGCATCCATGTAGACCTGGGGCCGGCCTTCGAGCAGTTCCCAGAGCGTGACCAGCACGGAACCGAATACGCCCAGGGTTATGAGGGCGTCCATGCCGGCCAGGCCGGCGCGCAGCGTGCGGCTGGCGGCGCGGTAGAAGTCCAGGCCGGCATAACCGACCACGGGTAGCCCGAAGGCGAAGACAGCCCAGGCTATGCCCAGCGCCTGACCATTTTCCAGCTGATCGGCGTTGAGATACAACACCCAGGAACCCAGCATGCTCCACATGCCGAACACCACGGCGATCAGCAATTGCATGCGGATGCGCGCCGCCTGGCGCGCCAGCGCGCCGTCATCGGCGCTTTGCAGCGGGGCGAGTTCGTAGCCCAGCGCTTCGGCGCGGGCGAAGACCTCGGTGAAATCGATGCTGTCTGGATCCCAGGTCAGCAAGGCTGAGCCGGAGGTGAAGTTCACGCTGGCCGAGGTCACGCCTGGCAGGCGCAGCAGGACCCGCTGCAGGACCATGGCGCAGCTGGTGCACCAGAGCCCGTGGACGGCAAACACCATGCGGCCTGCCGGGCGGACCTGCTCCAGATCCATGACGCTTAGCGGACCGACACGCCGGTGCCGAGCAGCCAGCCGTTGAGCTCCTTGCCGTAGTAGCTTTCTTCGCCGGCATGGAAGTCGCGCGCAGCTTCGGCTACCGTGCCGGTCTGGCGTGGATCCTTGGGCCGTTCATGGCTGTTGAGATAGGCGGCGACGTCCCAGGCCTGCTGGTCGGTGAGCGAGTATGGCTTGCCCATCGGCATGTTGGCCTTCACGAAACCGGCTGCGGTATCGATGCGGGCCATGCCGGCGCCCCAGTTGTACGACAGCGGGCCCCACAGCGGCGGGAAGGTCACGCCGTCCTGGGCGTTGCGCGTGCCCTGGCCTTTGTCGCCATGGCAGAGCGCGCAGTTCTGCTCGTACACGGCCTTGCCACGCGTCAAATCATAGCCATCCTTGGGTTTGGGGACTTTCGGGTACAGGGCGCCGGGGAGTTTCTCGCCGGCAGGCGCGCCATCGGCCAGCCAGGCCATGTAGGTAATGAGGTCCCGGTAGACATCGCTGCCCGCTTCGGGCGCGTGGCCAGAGGGCGAATCCTGCGCATTCATGGAGTACGTGAAGCAGCCCTGGATCCGGTCTTCGAGCGTGCTGATGCTGCCGGTCTTGCTCCGATAGGCGGGGTAGGCGCCGTAAGCGCCCCACATCGGCGCGGAGTGTTCGCGCCGGCCTGCGTCGATGTGGCAGTTGACACAGGCCATGGCGTTGCCGACGTTGGCTTTCACCATCACGCCGGTCTGGGTGAAGATGTCGCGTCCGCGCTTGACGGCATCGCCATACGGCCCTTTGGGCAGGTCGGCTTCGGCGGGCGGGATGTAGTAGCCATCGGCGCCCACCGGCATGCGCGGCGGGGCCGCGCCAGTCGGATCCTTGGCGTAGGCCTTGCGGTCGGCATACATCTCGGCGCGCGAGTAGGGCGGCGCCGTGACGGCCTGCGTGACCTGGCCGCCGATCATGGCGTAGAGATCGCCGAAGACGCCGGTCTTGTAGATGCCGTAGCCGGCGGCGAACAGGCCCAGGCCGAAGATCGTGGCCTTGGCCAGGCGTGCGGGCAGCGAGCCTGCGGGTTTGCCGTTGGAGTCTTGGTTCATGAGGCTGTCTCCGTTGCTCAGGGGCGAATGGACCCGAAGTACTGGGCGATGGCCCACATGTCCTGGTCGCTCATGCGCGAAGCGATGTCGTCCATGAGGCGTTGCGGCGAGTTGTGGCGCTCGCCGCCTTTCCAGGCTGCCAGCTGGTTGAACAGGTATTCGGGTTGCTGGCCGGCCAGCGGCGGGAAGTCCGCACCCACGCCTTCGCCGTTGGGGCCATGGCAGGTCACGCAGGCCGGAATGTTGAGTTTCCAGTCGCCATAGCGGCTGAGCGCTTCGCCACGTTCCAGGGCGGCGCCCAGGTCGCGCGCTGGCGGCGGCGGCACAGGCAGGTTGGCGTAATAGCGTGCCACGGCTTCGATGTCGGCCGGCTCCAGGTGTTGCGCCACATAGCGCATCGAGCCATTCAGGCGCGAGCCGTTGGCGAAGTCTTGCAACTGTTTGGCCAGGTAGGTCTGCGGCAACGCGGCAAGGCGCGGTGTCAGGCCGGCGCCTTCGCCACGGGCGCCGTGGCAGGAAGCACAGCTCCAGACAGCGTCGTTGCCCTGGGTGACCAGCAGCGGCGCCGCCGGGTCGGGCGACTGCGGGCCCAGCGGCTCAGTGATCTGCCCGAGCTCGTTGTCACGTACCGGGTGCAGGTCATTGATGTAGCTGAAAGCGCCCCAGACGGCCAGCGCGATGAACAGCGCCAGCAGAAACAGCGGGATGGGGCGGGATTGTTCCCAGGGATCGAAGGCCGGGTCGATCTGATCGACGCGTTGCGGTTTGCTTTGTTTTCCGGTGTTCATGGCTGCCCTTTGCCTGCAGGCCGGATGGTGGGGTCATAACCCTGGTCGCGCATGCCGGCTTCCGTCGGGGTCACCGGGTAGTTGCGATTCAGGCTAAGGAGGTAGTCGACCAGATCCAGCGCCTGCTGGCTGGCCACGACCACGCCGCCGTCCTTGGGACGGTACGCGTCGGGTAGCTTGACCACGACGTCGCCCTGCGCGGGCTTGTCCTTGACCTCGAAGAGGTAGGGGTAGGCCGGCATGATGCTCCAGTCGAAGATGGCGCGCGGCTGGTACAGGTGGGTGAGCTGCCAGTCACGGCTGGGCAGGCGGGTACCGACGTTCAGCAGGTCCGGCCCGGTGCGCATGGTGCCCAGCAGGTGAGGCGAGTCATAGGTGTAGTCGCCCGGCGTGGACGCCCGGCCCCAGCCGCGCGACATATCCGAGAGCGTCTGGCCGGTCGAGCGCGGTTGCTGGCTATGACAGTAGACACAGCCGTTGGCAATGTAGACCTCGCGGCCGCGCAATTGCTCTACGGTGTAGTTCTGCAGCCCTTGGGGCGCCTCGGCGCTGCGGATCTGCCAGGCCGGCAGCAGCACCAGGAAAATCGTCGCGAACACCAGGATGGCGACGGCGCCGATCAGGAGAGAGACGACGCGGTTCATACGGCTCCTTTGCGCTGGCCACAGAGCAGCGCGAAGACATGGGCGCCGAAGATCAGGTGGCCCAGGGTCATCAGGCCACCGCCCAGGGAGCGGCCCTCAAGGTAGGGAAGGATGTCGCGCGTGATCTGCGCAAAGCTGGTGGTGACGTCCATCAGCTGCATGCCCTGGAAGAAGCCACCGATCGACAGCGACAGGAAGTAGATCGCAAAGCCGATCACGGTCAACCAGTAGTGCAGCGTGATCATGCGCGGCCACGGCCAGCGCTTGCCCGTCAGGTGGGGCAGCATGTAGTAGAAGGCGCCGAACATCACCACCGACACGAAGGCGTAGGCGCCCAGGTGCGCATGGCCCACGGTGTAGTGGGTGAAGTGCGTGATGGAGTTGATCGAGCGCACCGCTTCCAGCGAACCCTGAAAGGACGCCGCGGTATACATCAGCGCACCGGTCCAGACAAAGCGCAGCGCCATCGATTGCTTGAACGCCCACAGATTCTGCAGCACGGTGACGTGCTGGTTCAGGGCGACGGCGATCACGGGGATGAACATCATCACGCTGTGCACCACCGACAGCGTCACGACCCAGGTCGGGACGGGGCCGCCGATCAGGTGGTGGATGCCGACCTGGCTGTAGAACAGCGCCAGGCCCCAGAAGCCCAGCAGCGACACGCTGTAGGAGAAAATGGGCTTGCCGATGATCTTGGGGATCAGATAGTAGGCCGTGCCCACGCCCAGCGGCGTGAGCCACAGGCCCAGCACGTTGTGTGCGAACCACCAGTTCACCGTCGCCTGTTGCGCGCCGCTGTAGATGCCAGGGATGTTGGCAATGAAGAACAGCATCGGGAACCAGGCCAGACCGGCCAGAAAGTACCAGCCGGTGACGTAGATGTGGTTCACCTGGCGCTTGCGTGCGGTGGCCAGCGCCGACCAGGCCAGGAACAGGCCGCCCACCGCCAGGATGATGTCGATCTGCCAGGGGATCTCCAGCCATTCCTGGCCGTCGTTCCAGCCGCTGGCGATGGCGATGCCGCCGGCGGCCACGCCGATGGTCCAGATCACGCCGCCGACGATGGCTGCGCCGGGACGGTGCAGAGGCGTGCGGAACATGCGCGGCAGGATCCACAGCATGACGGCAAAGCCGGCCACCGAAAGCCAGCCATAGGCGACCAGATTCAGGTGCACTGTGCGGGCCCGGCCGAAAGTGGTGAAGGCCAGGTCGGACAGCCAGTCCGGCATGTGCAGCTTCAGGGACGCGATCATGCCGAACAGCGAGCCGACGATCAGGAAGATCGTCGCCACGCTCACCAGCGTGAGCACGACCTTGCGCCCGGGGCGGTCCACGCCGGCGCGCTCGGCGTCATAGCGGTGGTCGTCGGCGGCCGAAGAAGGGTCGTCGAGATGGCCGGCTTCGCCGTCCAGGAAAATGGTCGAGGCTTCGGCTTTCCCTGCGCTTATCTGGCGATTGACGATGGCCCAAATCAATACGCCCAGAGCGGCCAGGGAGACGACGAAGCTCAACGCCAGCAGGATTCCCAGCGTGGTGTTCATTTAGCTCTCTTTCCCGTGAAGATGCGTGAAGCGCCCGGGCCGCGCGGGCCGGGATCCAGTTGTCGGTGCATGCTTCCTCCTGCCTCGGTTGAATCGAGTTGTTATCGAGGCGTTACCTGCCCGCAGGATAGAAGGAGAGAATTAACGCGGCATTAACAGCGCGCCTCAGGGCGCGCTTTGTTGTTTGAGCTTCAGGATGTGGTCGGTGAGGGTGGCGCGCGACAGTTCTCCCATGCGCACCCCGGCCAGCTTGCCCCGGGCATCGAAGAACAGCGTGGTGGGCAGCGCGCCCGATCCGTAGATGCGCGACCATTCGCTGGCCGGGTCCAGCCAGACATGCTCCAGGGGTTGACCCAGCCGGTCCAGAAACTGCTGCACCGCTGCCGGCGTTTCTCCCTGGTTGAGAAACACCATGTTGATATCCGGATGCTCTGCCTGCACTGCGGCGAAGGCCGGCATCTCCCGCTGGCAGGGCGGGCACCAGCTGGCCCACAGGTTGACCACCGTGGGCTTGCCCAGCAGGCTTGCCGTCTGGTGTGGTTCGCCCTGCACATCGGCGAAACGCTGTTCGTGCATCGGGCGGCCCGCGTCGGGGTTGGCCGGCAACAGCACGCCGCTCAACCACACCAGGCTGGCCGCGCTCATTGCAACCAGCAGGTTGCGCCGCTGGGCCGGGCGACGATACAGCAGCCAGGCGGTCACCAGCCAGGCGCAGGCCAGGCCGACCGGCCAGGACCAGCCACCATCGCGGATATTGAAGACCGACCAGGGCTGGCTTCGGTAGGCCGGCAGGTTCATCAGCACATAGGCCGTCCGCGCACCCAGCAGCGCGCTGCACAGCAGCAGCATGTCCGGCAGCCGGGGGGAGGCGGCGGTGCGCAGCAGGCGCTCGACCAGCAGGGCGGTCGCCAGGGCCGCCAACAGCAGCAGCACGGCGTTGGGCAGCACCAGCGGGCCGATCGTGGTCATGCCCATGCCAGCTCCGTGCAGACAGGCGGGCGGACCGGGGCAGGAGATAGAAACAGGCCGGCAGGCGGCATCAAGGTCGTGTGCATGGGCGCGATTGTGCCGCGAATGGATTAAGCCAGGGTTAGTCCCCGACTTTTTTAACATTCCACCAGGTAATAAACTTATTGTTATTGGTTATTTAAAGATCCTGGGAGTAATGGCGAATGCGCATCTTGCTGGTCGAAGACGATATGCTGGTAGCGCAAGGCATTCAGGCTGGCCTGGGATTACAGGATTTCGTGGTCGATGCCGTGGGGAGCGCCGAACTGGCCGACTCGGCGCTCATGACCTCGCATTTCGATGCCTGTCTGCTGGATCTGGGCCTGCCCGATCGCGACGGGATGTCGTTGTTGCACCAGTGGCGGCTGCGGCAATGCAGCGTGCCGGTGCTGGTCCTGAGCGCGCGCGATCATCCTTCGCATCGCGTGCAGGCCCTGCAGGCCGGCGCCGATGATTTCATTCTCAAACCCTTCGACCTGGATGAACTGGGCGCGCGCCTGCATGCCGTGATCCGACGCACGGCCGGACACAGCGCCGACCGTATCCAGCATGGGCCGCTGACCGTGCATCTGGCTTCGGGGGCCGTCTGGCTGCATGGCAAGGAAGTGGCGCTGGCGCGCCGCGAACTGGGGGTGCTGCGCGTGCTGTTGCAGCATCCTCAACAGATACTGACCGCAGAGCAGCTGCGCGATAGCCTGTATGGCTATAGCGACAGTGTCGAAAGCAATGCCGTGAACGTGCACATCCATAAGTTGCGCCGCAAGCTGGGTGCCGGCATTGTCGAGACGGTGCGAGGCCTGGGCTACCGGCTGGGCGAGCCATGAGCCTGCGCGCCCGGCTGCTGGCCTTGCTGGGCCTGACCTGGTTGCTGCTGGGCGGCACCATGATGATATGGATGTATCACCGCGCCGCCGATCAGCTTGACGAGGCGCTGGACTCGCGTCTGGCGGCCTCGGCCAACATGGTGGCGCGCCTGATTACGCAGTGGCCGCAGCCGCAGGCCGATGCGCCGTTGAAGGATCCGGCCTCCATCGATGTGCTGGCGCGCGACGGTGTGGCGTGCGAGGTCAGCGAGTGGCGTGCCGAAGTGCTGACCCGCACGCTGGCGCGCACGCCGGGCAGCCCCAAGCTGCAGGCTGCCGCCGATGGCCTGGCTTACCTCGATCAGAAGGGGGTGCGCTGGCGCACCTATGTGCTGGAGCAGGGGGATCTGCGCATCGCCACCGCCGACCGCCTTGATCTGCGCGACAGCCTCAAGCGCGAGGTAGCCCTGACCGCTTTGCTGCCTTTCGGGGTATGCCTGCTGGCCGGGCTGGGCTTGCTGTGGCTGGGCATCGGGCAGGGGCTCGCGCCGCTGGAGCGGGTGCGGCGGTTGCTGACGGCCGATGTGCCTTTGCAGCGGCTGGATGTTTCCCAGGCGCGCGTGCCGCGCGAACTGCAACCGTTTACGCAGACCATCGATGGACTGCTGCAACGCATGCGGCTGGCCCTGCAACGTGAGCGCCGTTTCGCCGACAACGCCGCCCACGAGATCCGTACCCCGCTGACGGTGGTCAAGACCCATTTGCAGATCCTGGAGCGGCTGGCGCCGGCCGAGGTCAATGCCGCCTGGCGGCAGTCGCTGGGCAGCGCGGTGCAGGGCGCCGACCGGTTGCGCCACCTGATCGATCAGTTGCTCGCCTTGACGCGAGCCGAGTACTCGTCTGCGGGCGAGGATGCCGGGCTGCAAGGCGATCCCGCCGCGGCGGCGGGGCCGGCGCAGACGCCGGGTTGCGAGCTGCCCTATGCCCTGGGGCTGGCGCTGGAGGGGCTGGAGCGCTCGCGCCTGGAGCTGCGTCTGCCGCCGGCCGGCCTGCGGGTGGCGTTGCCGGCGCCTCTGCTGGCCAGTGCGGTGCGCAACTTGCTGGACAATGCCCTGAAATACTCGTCGGGATCTGTGACCCTGACCGCCCGGGCGCAGGACGGCGAGATCGAGATCCAGGTGTGCGATCAGGGCGCCGGTCTGGATGAAAACGCCTTGCGCCTGGCGGTCGAGCCGTTCTGGCGCGGGGGCCAGCAGGTCGAGGGCAGCGGCCTGGGCCTGGCCATCGTGGCAGCCATCGCCCGGCGGTTCGGCGGGCGGCTGAGGCTGGAAAATGCGCCCGGCGGCGGCTTGCGCTGCCGCCTGATCGTGCCGCGCGGGCCCTAAAGCGCAGCCGGGCGTCTCAGGCCTGCCGGGCGCTGGCGCGCAGATACTCCAGCACGGCCTCGCGTTCGCCGGCAAAGACGATGCGCTCCTGCTTGAGCGTACGTTGATAGGCATACATGGGGTCGTAGTACTGCGCCAGCAGGCCGGCGATCCATTCCCGGTGCAGGTCGACCCGGCCGCTGCGGCCTTGCTCGGCCAGGGCGGCATCCATGCTGGCGGCCAGCTGCCGATGGCGCAGGCCGCCCAGCCGTTTCTGGATGCGGTCCAGACTATCGCGCAGACGTCGGGCAAAGTCCTCGAAGCCTGCCTGCGGACCGGCCTGTTGCTGCAAGGCGGCGCACAGATCGATCACGTAGTCGCGCAGGATGCGTTCGATGCGCTGCTCGCGGCTGTCTTCCAGCCATACCATCGGGCTTTGCTGCATGCGCCGATACAGCCCGGCTGGCAGGCTGCAACTGCCGATGGCCTGCCCTTCGTCTTCGACCACGAAGCGTTGCCAGCCGGCATGGCGCTTGCGCAGCATATCGATGGCCAGTTGATTGTCGAAGTCGATCTGCGCGGGTTGGGGCTCGGCCTGGCGGCCAAAGCTGGAGCCGCGATGGCGGGCATGGCCTTCCAGATCCAGGCTGTCGGGCAGCCGTTGCAGCACCTCGGTTTTGCCGGTGCCGGTCATGCCGCCCAGCACCAGCAGGCCGCATTCGGCCACGCCACGCTCCAAGGTGTCGAGCAGCAGGCTGCGCATGGCTTTGTAGCCGCCTTCGATGCGGGGGTAGTCGATACCCGCTTCGGTGCGTAGCCAGGTCTGCACGATCTGCGAGCGTAGCCCGCCGCGAAAACAGTACAGATAGCCCTCGGGGTGGGCGCGGGCGAAGTCGGCCCAGGCCTGCAGGCGCGCTTGCCGCAAGGGACCGCTGACCAGGCGATGGCCCAGCTCGAGGGCCGCCTGCTGGCCTTCGCGGGCGTAGCAAAGACCGACCTGTTCGCGCTCGCGATCATTCATGAGGGGCAGATTGACTGCGCCGGGAAAGGCCCCCTTGGCAAACTCCACGGGGGCGCGGGTATCCATCAGGGGCAGCGTATTCAGGAAGAGGGCGGGATCTGGCTTGCGGTCGGCGCGCATGGAGGGGGAATTCCGGATTCAATGAGGTGGGATTGTAGGGCCGGCGGCGGCGTGCAGACTTGAAGCAAAGCTCAATTGCTCCTGCGGCGGGGGCTGCATAGACTGGCTGAACCGTCCGTGGCGGCTGATGCCGTGCATGCACGGCGGCCGATGCCATATCCCAACCAGGCTCCTTCAGAGAGCCCACTATCAGGAGACAAGTATGAACAGACGGCAATGGCTGGCGCTGGCGGCGCTGGCGCCGATGGGGCGCGTGCTGGCGCAGGCGACGTATCCGGCGCAACCCGTGCGCCTGGTCGCGCCGTATGCGCCTGGCGGTACGGTCGATATCCTTTCGCGCCTGCTGGCCGAGCCGTTGCGCAGCGGCCTGGGCCAGACTGTGATCGTGGAGAACCGGGGCGGCGCGGGCGGCACGCTGGGCGCCGACATGGTGGCCAAGGCGCGCGCCGACGGGTATACGGTGCTGTTCGGGGCGGTGCACCATGCGATCGCGCAGTCCGTCTATCCCAAGCTGGGCTACGACATTCGCGAGCTTACCCCGGTGGGCTTTCTGGGCCGGGTCAACCATGTGCTGATCGTCAACAAGGATCTGCCGGCAAACAATGTCCAGGAGCTGGTGGCCTTGCTGAAAGCCGATCCGGACAAGTACAGCTACGCCACGCCGGGCGCCGGCACCATGCAGCACCTCATGGCCGAGTATTTCAAGGATGCCACCGGCACCGAGATGACGCATGTGCCCTACCGGGGCTCGGCGCCGGCCATCGTGGACATCATCGCGGGCAACGTGCACATGATGTTCGAGACCATGCCTTCTGCGATTCAGCATATCCGCGCAGGCAGCGTGCGGGCCATTGCGGTGACCTCGTCGCAGCGTTCGGCCCATCTGCCCGATGTGCCGACGGTGGCCGAGAGCGGCGCGCCCAACTATGACGCCACCAGCTGGTATGGCATCTTCGCGCCGGCCGGCACGCCGCCGCAAGCCGTGGCGGCCTTGAACAAGGCCATCAATGCCGGCTTCGCGGACCCGGCCTTTACCCGGCGCTGGGTGGAGATGGGCGCCGAGGCAGGGGGCGGCACGCCCGAGCAGTTGGCCGAACTGACGCGCGATGAGGTCGCGCGATGGGCGGAGGTGGCCCGCCGCGCCAATATCAAGATCGGCTAGGCGGGCGCGCAGCGGCCCGGCCGGGGCCGCTGCGCGGGGTCACGATTGCGCCAGCGCCTGTTGCAGGTCTGCCAGCAGGTCGTCTTCATGCTCCAGGCCGATCGACAGGCGGATCAGGCCTTCGGGTACGCCCGCTTGTTCGCGCAGTTCGGCCGGCACGCCCGACTGGGTGGTCGAGGCCGGATGGCAGATCAGGGACTCGGTGCCGCCCAGGCTGACCGCCGACTTGAACAGCTGCAGCGCGTTGATGAATCGGAAGGCGCGCGCCCGGCCGCCATCGAGCACAAAGGAAAACGTCGAGCCGGGGCCGCTGCACTGGCGGCGGTAGACGGCCTGGTAGGCGGGATCTTCGATGGTTTCGGGATGCAGCACCTTGATCGGTTCGGGGGCCTCATGGGCCAGCCAGCGGGCCAGCTTGCTGCCGGACCGGGCGGCATGGCGCATGCGCAGCGAGAGCGTCTCCAGCGAGCGCGAAATCATCCAGGACGAGTGCGGATCGAGCTGCGAACCCAGGGCGCTGCGCAGCGAACGCACCCGATCGATCAGGGGGCGGCTGCCCGTCACGCCGCCGGCCACCAGGTCGCTGTGACCGCCGACATACTTGGTGAGCGAGTACACGCAGAGATCTGCGCCATGTGCCAGGGGCTTCTGGAACACCGGGCCCAGCAAGGTGTTGTCGCAGACGATCAGGGGGCGATAGCCATGGCGCGTTTCGAAAGCGTCGACCTCGGCGCGCAGGGCCTGCAGATCGACTAGGGTATTGGTCGGGTTGGCCGGCGTTTCCACATAGCACAGGCGCACCGGCCCCTGCGCGGCGGCTTGCTCCAGCGCCTGACGCATGGCTGCCGGGGCCAGCCCGTCGGCGAAGGTGTGGGCGCCGATGCCCCAGGACGGCAGGACCTTGGCGATCAGCGTTTCGGTGCCGCCATAGAGCGGCGAAGATTGCACGACCTGGTCGCCCGGTTTCAGGAAAGCGAACAGCACGGCGCTGATGGCCGCCATGCCGCTGGCCGTCACGGCAGCGGCTTCGGCGCCATCGAGCAGGGCCAGGCGGTCTTCGATGATCTCCAGGTTGGGGTGGTTGAAGCGGCTGTAGACCAGACCGGCCGATGAGCCCTCCGGCACCGGTTTGCGTCCGGAAACCAGGTCAAAGAACTCGGCGCCGTGCTCGGCGCTGCGAAAGGCAAAGGTAGAGGTCAGGAAAACCGGCGGCTTGACCGCGCCTTCCGACAGGAAGGGGTCGTAGCCATACGACATCATCAAGGTTTCTGGATGCAGTGCACGTTCGCCGATGTGGGTTTTGTGATGAGCGCTTTTCGACATGCGTAGAAATTCCCCGGTGGATGATTGCGCGCCGCGAGGGGCGTTGGGTGGGCGGGAGGGCCGGGGATCAGTTTATCCTCGGGGTGTGGAACGAGAATTTCTATTGGTTCTGCCTTTTTTTGCTATTGAATAAGAAAATTATTCATGGGATGGTGTTCATGGAACATAATTATTCAGGGGTCGGGCTGGACGATATCGACCTGAAAATGTTGCGGTTGCTGCAGCGCCAGGGCCGCATGAGCAATGCAGAGCTGGCCGAGCACGTGTGCCTGTCGCCGCCGCCGTGCTGGAAGCGGCTCAAGCGGCTGGAGTCGCTGGGCGTGATCCGTGGGTATCAGGCTGTGCTCGACAAGCGCATGCTGGGCATGGGTTTGACGGTCTTCGTCAGCGTTCTGCTGGAAAGCCATTCCGAAGAAACCTGCCGCCGCTTCGAGCAGGCCGTGCTCGACATGCCGGAGGTGGTCGCCTGCCACAATATTTCAGGCCAGCACGATTACCTGCTGCATGTGGTCACCCGGGACATGGACAGCTACTCGCATTTCGCGCTGCGACAGTTGCGCAAGGTGGCGGGGGTCAAGGAAATGCAGTCGACATTCTCCTTGCGCGACGTCAAGGAGACGGCCGCCATGTTGCCGGCCTGAGGGCGTCAGGCGCCCTGTGCCAGCAGATGCAGCGCGATGGCCAGCATGCACAGCCCGACCAGGCCATCGAGCAGACGCCAGGCGCGCGGGTTGGCGAAGATGGGGCGCAGCAGGCGGGCGCCGAATCCCAGCGCAAAGAAAAACATGAACGAAGCCATCATGGCGCCAGCGGCAAACAATGGCCGCTGTCCCTCGTACTGGCTGGAAATCGAGCCCAGCAACACCAGTGTGTCGAGGTAGACATGCGGGTTGAGCCAGGTGAAGGCCAGCGTGGCGGCCAGCACTTTCGCGGCGCCGTGGCTGCCTCCGGTGGCTGGTTGCAGCGCCGCGTGCCGAGGCAGCAGGGCCGCGCGCAGGCTGCGGGCGGCATACCACAGCAGAAAGGCCGCGCCGCCAATCCGCAGCACCGGTTCGAGCCAGGGCAGTCGCGCCGTTGCGCTGGCGAAGCCGGCGACGCCGGCTGCGATCAGCAGAGCGTCACTCACGGCACAGGTCAGGCACACCAGCAATACATGCTCACGGCGCAGCCCTTGCTTGAGCACGAAGGCATTCTGCGCACCGATGGCCAGGATGAGGCTGAAGCTGAGGGCGAAACCGGCGATAAAGGCGCTGAACATGCGGCGAACCAGATAGGGCGGAAAGCGGGGCTGCCACTCTAGCCGCCCTGGCAGCAGAAGAAAAGAGCCGGGCGGCAGGGCTCTACAATCACGGCATCGCCATGCTTCAAGGAATAGCCATGTCCCGCCGCACCGCGCCTGTTGCGACCCTGGCCAGCCTTGGGCCGCGGGTGTGCATCCTGGGGCCATCGGGCAGCGGCAAGTCCACGCTCGCGCAGGCTATCGGGCAGCAGCGTGGCATGCCCGTCGTGCATCTGGATCGCTTCTATCACCAGCTTGACAGCGACTGGGTTCCCCGGCCAGCCGGCGAGTTCGCCGCCCTGCACGATGCCGCCATCGGCGAGCCGGTCTGGATCATGGAAGGGAACTACTCCATCACGCTGCCGCAACGACTGGCGCGTGCGACGGGCGTCATTGTGCTGGACGTCAGCACGGCGCGCAGCCTGTGGCGCTACGTGCGCCGCGCCTGCTTCGATGCGCAGCGCCATGGCGGGCTCGATAGTGGCCGGGATAGCGTCAAATGGCACATGATCCGCCACATCTGGCGCAGCACGCCGGTCAACCGTCGGCGTTACCGTGCGCTGGCGGCGACGCTGGAGATACCGGTGGTGCGCTTGCCGTCGGCGCATGCCGTGGCGGCGGCCTATCGCAGCTGGCAGTTGAGCCGTCCCCAGGCGCTGGACAAGGACAGGAGGGCTTGACCTGGATCAAGACGGGTCCGATGGGGGCTGGCTACTATGAATTCGTCGCGGCTTCCCCGAACCAGTCGCGACAATTCGCAATAGGAACCTCGAGTTAACCCTGAAGGCCATGCCTTCGGGGTTTTTTTTTGGCGTTTTCCGGGTGGGGCGCTCGCAGCGCTGGCCAGCTACAGGGTGGGCGCGATCTATTTTCGCGCTGCTGGCGCGGCGGGCCTGGTCGCCGGGGCGGGCGGGGGCAGGCGCTGCAGCATTTCCTGCACCAGAGCCTGGTGGCTTTGCACATCATCGGCGCGCGAGATCACCTGCACCACGGCCAGCTTGGGGCCGGAGCCGGCCAACAGGCTGGTATTCAGGGTAGGGGTGCCGGCATAGTTGCCGCGGGCGTTGATGCGCTGCAAGCCCAGCGAGCCACTGCGCAGGCTGTCCTGAGCCGTGACGTCATACTCGGCCGACGCCTGTTTTTGCTGCGTCACATAGCCTTGCGCAGCGCCCTGCAGGAATACCTTGTCGTCATCGGCCGCAGCCAGTTTGCCGGGCAACGGCGCTTCGCTCACGACCACCACCTGGCGTCGTTCGTTGCTGGTGTAAAGCATGCCGCTGGCGCCCGCAGTGCCCTCGGAAGCATCGCCGGGCGGCAGGGGGGCGGCATTGAAGCCTTCGGGCAGTTCGATAGCCAGCTTGCCTTGCAACAGACGCACGGTCTGAGGCGGTGCGGGAGGCTGCGTGACGGGGGCGGGTGTCGATGGGTCCGCTTGAGCCGCGGCGGCGGAGTCGGGCTGCGCCCCGGCAGGGGCGGGGCCCTCTGTCTTCGCCGGCGCCGGATCGGCGCTGGCAGGCGCGCCCAGGGTCAGTAACAGGCTGGCCAGGCAGCTGGCGGACAGAGAGCGGAGCATGGCGGCATCCCAGACAGGAGACGAGGGCTTCATCCTAGTCTTGTGTCGCACCCCGCGTGTGACCAAAGCCGTCAGTTGCTGCGAAGTGTTGCTGCGCGTGGAGGCTGGCCTGTCGCGGCTTGCGCCCGCGCGCGGTTGTTATCAGGGCACCAGCGACAGGCCCAGGCGGAACTGTGAGCTGCCGCGCTGGTTGTAACCCAGCAGGGTTTCACCATAACCATTGAAGTACTGCAGATGCAGATAGCCGTTCATGTTCAGGAACGTGCGCTTGAGCGGCCAGTTGAAGTCCAGCTGGGTCGTGCGGCGCTGGTCATGGCCCTGGCGATACAGGGCCGACACCACCGCGCCGTTGTTCTGCTCCCAGCGCAGCTTCCAGTCCACGCGGCCGGCATAGGCGAGGTAGTCGCGGTTCTCGTCCTCCACGCCGAAGTAGGCCCGCACACGCGGCGCGAACGACAGCGTATCGCCGTTGCCCAGGCGGTAGTGCAGGGCCGGTTCGGCATACACATCATTGAGCGAGCGTGAATCGTCGCCATCCTTGCCGTTGGATCGATGCTCCACCCCGGTGTTCAGGCCGAGCCGCCATCTGGCGTCCTGAGAGGCCCACAGCCTGTCGGTCATCCAGAAGATGCTGGGGTTGAAGGTGGTATCGATGAAGGGCATCGATTCCCCCTGGAGATCCCACAGCGACGTCTGGGTATAGCCGAGATAGAAATTCTCGAACCAGCGCGTCTGGCGCCCATCGGCCGGGCTGAAGAGCCGGTACTTGGCGCTCAGTTGAAAGCGCGCGGTGGTCCGGTCGCGCCAGCCGATATCGAAATACATGGGTTCGTAAGCCGACAGCGCCGTCCGGAAGGAGTCAAAGCCCGAGGTCTGGCTGCGGGTCTGCGCCTGGGCCATCTGTTCGGGAGCGGGGCCGGCCTCGGGCGACGCTCCCAGGGCCAGCACGGCTGCGGCGGGCAAGGGCTGGCCGCTGCGCGGATCGGTGACCGGCACGTCGGCGGCACGGCTGGCCAGGGGGGCGGCTTCCCGCCCGGTGGCCTCCAGTGCCATGAGCGCCGGTTCGCCCTCGATGCTGACGGCCTGCAGCCCGTGCGCGGAGCGCGGCACGATGGCGCTCCAGGACAGCCGCGCAAACTGGTCGACCGGCACGCTCAGTGCCGAGGGGTCGCCGTCGAGCTGGGCGGGGCTGCGCACCACGGCGCCTTGCGGGTCGCGCCATTGCAACACCAGTTGAACGGGCGGCTGCCAGCGGGCCTCGCTATCGCCATCATTGAAATAAACCGCCTCGACACGGACCGTCTCGCCGGGAGCGGCGGAAGGACGGTCAAGGCGATAGGCGACGCCCGCAACCGCGGGCAGCATCACGGCCGACAGGCCCGATGCGGCAAGTGCGCGCAGCGCACCCGGAAATCTGACGACAGGCATGGTCGAGGAGGATAAATCAGAGGCGGGAAAACAGGGTGACCCAATGTATCACTAGGATCCGCCTCGTGTGCGTGTCCGCCGCCCTGCGGCGGCAGGCTCAGGGTACAATGCCGCCGCGCGCCGCCCTTAGCTCAGTTGGATAGAGCACTCGCCTTCTAAGCGAGCGGTCACACGTTCGAATCGTGTAGGGCGGGCCAGCACCCCTTTTCACGTCTGTATTCGCGCCACGCCTTACAGATAGGGCGTGGCCAGCCAGATCACCTTGTTGCGCAAGCGGTAGAGGAAAGGCTGCTCGCGCAGGTCCGACAGCTCGACCAGGTGGCTGTTGGCGATGCGGGCATCGATGCGATCGCCCACCCAGCCGGCCAGTTCACGGCTGTAGATCTCGGTATCCAGTTCGAAGTTCAGGCGCAGGCTGCGCGGATCCAGGTTCGACGAGCCGACGTACGACCACACGCCATCGACCGTCATCAGCTTGGAATGATCGAAGGTCCCGCCGGCGCGCCAGACGCGGCAGCCGGTGCGCACCACCTGATCGAGCTGGGCACGCATGGCGTAGTCCACCAGGCGCAGGTTGTTGCGGTCCGGGATCACGATATCCACGATGATGCCGCGTCGGGCCGCCGTCGCCAGAGCGCCGATCAGCGTCTGGTCGGGCAGGAAGTAAGGCGACTGGATGCGCACATGATGCTGCGCCACGGCCAATGCGCCCAGCAGGGTATTGTGGTTGTTGCCCACGGCGCGATCCGGGCCCGAGGCCACGCAGCGCACCGGCACGCTGCCGACCGGCTCGATCAGTTCGGTCGGGAACCAGGGGGCGCCGGCCAGCGTTTCGTGGGTGGTGAAATTCCAGTCGTGGGCGAATACCGACATCAACTGACCGACCACGGGGCCACGAAACTCGAAGTGGGTATCCAGATTGGTCTGGTCGCCCGACAGCGCACTGACAAAGGCCGCCCGGATATTCATCCCGCCGCTCAGGCCATGCCGGCCATCGACCACCAGCACCTTGCGGTGGCTGCGCAGGTTGGCGTAGGGCATGCGCAACACACCCAGCGGGTTGGTCATGAAGCGCGCCGTGGGCACGCCGCCCTTGACCAGGGTGCGCACGATCGGCGGGTGCGAATAGCGGCTGCCCACCGCGTCGATCAGCACGCGCACTTGCACGCCGCGCTCATGGGCCTCGATCAGGGCCTGCGCGATTTCGCGGCCGATCGGGTCGTTGTCGAAGATATAGCTCTGCATGGCGATGCAGTGCCTGGCCTGGCGGATGGCGGCCAGCATGGCCGGATAGGTTTCGTCGCCGCCGTTGAGCGGGCGTACGCTGTTGCCGCCCAACAATTCGAAAAAGCTCAGTTTGTCGCCCAGCGTGCGCAGGGAAGCGAATTGCGGCGCACTGTACGGCACCACGTCGCCCACGCGCGCGGTCGTCAGCGGATCGACGTCGGCCACCTCGCTCTCGTCGCGCTGCTGCTGCACCATGCTGCGCCGGATGCGGTTGATGCCGGCCACAAAGTAAAGCAGGGCGCCGAAGATGGGCGAGAACATCGTCACCCCGACCCAGCCGATCGCCGCCCGTACATCCTGTTTGGTCATCGCGGCATGAATGGCCGCGCCGGTGCCGGCGATGACACTGATCCCGAACACCATATGCGGCCAGTATTCGATCAGTAATTCGTGAAGACGCTCCATGGGCTTCCTGAGTAGGGCGCGAGTCGATAGAAGGCGCACCCCGCGCGCGCCTCATCCTCCCAGGGCAAGGATAACAAGACTATTGGTGGGGTCAAACACAAGCACTGGCGCACATTTATATTTATGTGCTAGAATTATTCTTCTTTGCAGCGGTGGCTGTAGCTCAGTTGGTAGAGTCCCGGATTGTGATTCCGGTTGTCGTGGGTTCGAGTCCCATCAGCCACCCCACCGAATACAAAGAAAAAGGCACCTGATCGCAAGATCAGGTGCCTTTTTCTTTGGTTTTTCGTGCAAGCGCGTTTTTTCAAACCGCGTTTGCCACCCTGGCTTTCAGAGCGTCAGCGGCACCATGACCATCAGGGTCCAGGCAATCAGCATGCCGGGCCGGTAAATATCGACACGGCGCAAGGGCGTGATTGCGATTTCGGCAAGCGCCGCAAAGTAGGCCGCGGCAACCAGGAATACCAGCGCTTGCAGGTAAGCGCCGAAGGCCAGGGCAGAGAGGGCTGCGCCCGTGGTGATGGTGGCGGCCACCGAGCCGAGGGCCACCGCGCGCGTGGCAACATGGGTGATAAGCGCCTGTAGCCGTGGCCCGAGCTGCCCTCGCGTGAGCAGATGGGCGGTGGCGCGCAAGGCCCAGACCAGCAAGGTGATCAGCCCCAGGGATTTGGGGGCGATATGTTCCTGCAACAGGGCGGCGCCCAGCTCCGCCTGGGCCAGATAGCGATAGCCCAGGATCTGGGCCAGCCCCAGGCAGAAGCCAAATGGCAGAAAGAAAATGCCGTCCCGCCTGAGTTCGGCGCTGACGCGAAACAGGGGCGGGCGGGACAACAAGGCAGGCTCCTGGCTCATCAGCGTCAGATCAGGCCCAGCGTAATCGCCGTGAGGGTGAGATAGCGCCCGAACTTGGCCACGGTCACCAACAACAGGAACACGCCGAAAGGTTCGCGCATCACGCCGGCCACGACGGTCAGCGGATCGCCGATCACCGGCGCCCAGCTGAGCAGCAGACTCCATTTTCCATGGCGGCGGTACCACTGCTGGGCCCGCGCCAGGGTTGCCGGTTTGACGGGAAACCAGCGCCGGCCCTGGAAGTGCGCGATGCCCCGCCCCAGCCACCAGTTGAGTATCGAGCCCAGCACATTGCCGGTGCCGGCAGCCAGCACCAGCGCCCAGGCGGCTTGCTGGCCATTGATCAGCAGCCCCACCAGTACCGCCTCGGAGGCGGTCGGCAACAGGGTGGCGGCCACGAAGGCGCTCAGAAACAGGGTGGTGTAGGCGCTCCAGTCGGCCATGGACGTCGGGTCATCGGGGTTGACGGCAGAACCCGCCATTCTACGGCTGCCTGCTTGCCGCCCTGCGGCGCCCGGCGTTTGCGGTATTGCAATACTGGTTTGCAATTCAGATGACAGCTTATCTCGTCATTTGCCAGGGTTTTGTCATTTCCTACAGTTGTTCTCCGAAACCGCCTATTTCAACAGGGGGGATCGATACGGTACAAACAGGCTCCGCAGCCGCGTCGGCCCTGGCCTGGCGTGTGGCCGGTTCTGTGAGGGAGGGCATTGGACATGGCGGGCAAGCTGTATCGCGAGATCAATGTCTATGACGCCGCCAAGGAGCGCATCCGCCTGATTTTTCGTCACTTTGAGCGGGTCTGCGTGGCGTTCTCCGGGGGCAAGGACAGTTCCGTCACGCTGCATCTGGCGCTGGAGGTCGCCCAGGAGATGGGGCGCGGCCCGGTCGACGCCCTGTTCATCGATCTGGAGGGGCAGTATCGCGCCACCATCGAGCACGTCATCGAGATGTTTGATCGTCCGGATGTGCGTCCCTGGTGGATCTGCCTGCCGATCAATCTCCGCAATGCCTCCAGCCTTCAGGAGCCTTACTGGTGCGCCTGGGAGCCGGGCCGGGAAGAGGATTGGATCCGTCCCATGCCGGATCATCCTGCCGTGATCCGCGATATGCGCTTTTTTCCTTTCTATCGCTATCGCATGGAGTTCGAGGAGTTCGTGCCCGAATTCAATGACTGGTTGTCGCGCGAGACGCCGACCGCTTTTCTGGTGGGCATCCGATCGGATGAGTCCTTGAATCGCTATCTGGCGGTCAAGCGCCGCGCACGCGTCAAGAAGTGCGCCTGGAAGCCGCCCGGCGCACGGCGGGCGCTGGCCTGGAGCGCTTGTGACAATGCGCGCCGCCGCGCCGTGACCTTCTTTCCTCTGTATGACTGGAAGTTCAGCGACTTGTGGCGCTACACCGGCGAGCACGGACATGCCTACAACCGTCTCTACGACCACATGCATCGGGCCGGTGTGCCTTTTTCCCAGATGCGTATCTGCCAGCCCTATGGCGATGACCAGCGCAAGGGGCTGGACCTGTTCCACCGGCTGGAGCCCGAAGCCTGGTTCCGGGTCGTCAAGCGGGTAGCGGGCGCGAACTACGCCGCCCGTTATTGCCGGCAGCAGTTTCTCGGCTATCGGGGCGGGCTGGGCCTGCCGCCCACCTTCAGCACCTGGAGGCAGTACAGCGAGTTCCTGCTGCAGAGCATGCCGGTGGCCCTGCGCAATGTCTATCTACGGCGCCTGAAAGTCTTCATCGATTGGTGGGCGGAGCACGATTATCCCCTGGACAACTGGCCGGATGCCGGCGTGCCGGAACTGGTCAATCGCAAGATGCAGCCCTCGTGGCGGCGCGTGGCAATGTCCTTGCTCAAACAGGATATGGCGCGTTCGCTGTCTTTTGGTTTTGCGCGCCGTGACGTCGACGACATGGTGGGCAGTCGCGCGCGGCGCGGCTGAGACGCGCCGAGCAGGGGTGTGCTTTTTTTTGGGAGCAGGTATGCCGCGAGTATTGGACCTGGTGCGCCAGGCCGCCGAGTTGTTTCGTCAACTGGAAGATCTGCCGCTGGCGCAGCGGGTCGAGGCGATCAATCGCCTGCGCGTGTGCCTGCACCGGCACAGTCCGTTCGCCGCCGAGCCGGTAGATTGCGTGCAGTGGATGTGCGCCGACGATATCGCGGGCAATGATTACAACCCCAACACCGTCGCGCCGCCGGAAATGCGCCTGCTGGAGCTGTCCATCGCCAGCGACGGCTACACCCAGCCCATCGTGGCCCATCGCACCGATACCCGCTACGTGGTGGTGGACGGCTTTCACCGGCATGCCGTGGGCAGCAAGGCGGGGCCGATCCGGGAGCGCCTGCACGGCTATCTGCCGCTGGTGTTCATCCGGGCCGAGCGCGATAACGAGAGCGACCGCATCGCGGCCACCATCCGACACAACCGGGCACGCGGCGTGCATGGCGTGCTGCCGATGACGGACATCGTGGTCACGCTGCTCAAGGCCGGCTGGCGCGAGTCCGAGGTGGCGCGCCAGCTCGGCATGGACGATGATGAAGTGCTGCGTTTCAAGCAGGTGTCGGGCTTGCCGGAGCTGTTTCGAGACAGCGATTACTCGCGCTCCTGGGAGTAGCGGGCGCTTTCCCGTTTTCCAATGCCAGCATGGGATGGGGCGCTTGCGCACAAGGGCAAGCCCTACTGCCGCAAGCTGCGGCGGCTTCGCACAATGACAGAGCCGGTGGTGCGCCAGGCGCGCCACCTCCGTTCATAAGGAGTTGTCATGCTTGATTGGGATAAGTACCGCGAAGAACTGAAAACCCGCATCGGTGAGCTGGGTCAACTGTCACCGCAGACCTTGCGCGGTTACCAGGGGCTGGCGGGCGCTGGCGCCCAGACCGGCCACCTGGATGCCAAGACCCGCGAATTGATTGCCCTGGCGGTGGCGGTCACTACGCGTTGCGACGGTTGTATTGCCGTGCATGCGGCCGAGGCGACGCGTCATGGCGCCAGCCGCGAGGAGGTCGCCGAGGCGCTCGGCGTGGCCGTGGCCCTCAATGCCGGGGCCGCCATGGTGTACTCGGCACGCGTGCTGGACGCCTTGCCGCAGTAGCCCGTCCGCCTTCGCAGTGGCCGGTGGTTTGGCCGTCCGGCCGCTGCGGTCCGCCAGTAAAAACAAATATGTCAGCCGTGTCTTAGGTTTACGCGGTATGCTCATAGGCAGAGAGGGCGTCCTAGTGCTAGAGAACAACTCGGTTTACAAGGGATACCGCCTGATGGCCAAAGTGGTGCGCGGAACAAGTCCGGGCGCCAGCGGGCCGGTGTTCACGGCGTCGATCGTCGTGCTCAGGGCGGATTCTGTCCACGACGATGGTGATGAGTACCCGGTTCCCTGCTTTGCCGATGGCGCGAGCGTCTACAGCCCGCGCGAGGCGGTGCATGCAGCGGTGTCGCATGGCCGGGAGATTGTCGATAGTTTGATCGACCCCACCCGGCCAGGTTGAGTGCCTGCCTAGCCGGCGAAAAGTTCGGCCCAGTTGCGCGTCTTGTTGAGCGTGCGCACGATGGCCGATTGCTCCAGAATGGCGCTGGCTTTTTTGAATTCTTCGGCCGATGCGCCATCTTCCAGAATGACCATCCGCTTGTTGCGGGCATCGGCCATTTTGACGTCCGACATTTTCCCGTGGGTCTGGTAGACCTGGGTCCAGTCCATTTTCTTGCCCGCCTTCAGGGCGATGGGCTCGATGAAGGTGAGCGAGTTGTCGATCGCGGCCCGCACGGCGAAGGCGAAGTCGGCGCTGTGGCCGCTGCTGCCCTGGGTGCGCGCGCTCTTGAGCAGGCGGGAGGCGCCCAGCGCGTCGGTCAGGGTGCGTCCGACCTGGGCGCGAAAACGCAGGCGGCTGAACTTGGGCATCCATTTGCCGCTCTGGAAGGACAGGGCCATGGCCAGCTTGACCGCATCCCAGAGCGCTTCCTGCAGCTGGGACTGCGGACCGCTCGCCACGATCGCGCCGGCCTCGTCAAAGCCGGCCAGCGTCACGCCAGGCGTCTGGTTGAGGATTTCCAGACGCTTGGGTACCAGTTCGATACCGTAGACGGCTGCGTGCATGGCGGTTTCGCCGGCATCCGTGAGGTAGAACGTGTCGGGATCCGGATGGGCGATGAAAAACGCGGCATGTTGGCCATCGAGGCCCAGCGTCATCGGGGCGACTGCGCGTATCGTGCGCTCGCCGGCAGGAAGGACGGTCCAGCCGGAGGCTTCGAGGAAGTTGCTCATAGAATCAATTCGATTTGGCGGCCCTTGAGCGGATGGGCAAAGCCGCCGGCCAGCGTCAGGTTGGCGCGCGACAGAAAGTGATCCATCAGCACGCCGATGCTCGTGAGCGCCGGGGTGACCGGTTCGGCATAGCCTTCGCCTTCGGCCACCCAGACGTGCTGGTGACTGCGATCCTGCAGTACCTGGCGATAGTAGGGCAGGCCCTGGCCGGCCAGGCTGCTGTGAAAACTGTCATCGGTGTCTGCGCCGTATACCCGGTGCGGGCCGACGAAGAGGCTGGCGCTGAAGGCCTCGCCGATCATGATGGCGGCCTGGCCCTGCACCAGCGTGCGCGCACCCCGGTACAGCGTACGGAAAATGACGTCTTCGCGGAGTTCGCCTTTGACCTTGCAGGGGCAACTGAACTCCATCCACAGCGGGCCCTCTGAACCGGCTGTCAGCGGCTTGTGAACCCAGACTATCGGTTTGGCGGTCTCTTTCGGTTCGGCCAGGATTTCCTGGACCTCGTCCGGCGTGATCAGGGGTTCGACTTTATGGGCCATGGGTGATTCGGTATCAAAAACGGGCCTGTTTACGGCAACGCGCACAGGCACTGCCCGCAGACGCGACGCCTTGCGGCTTGTCCGGGCAAAGGGGGCGCTATCTTACAAGATGGCACCGGACCAGGCTTGCCGCGAGCAGGCGCAACCCGCCCCTGACGGGGCGGAAAACCTGAAAGTATCCTGTTTTTATGTACAGGAAACAAGGACTAGAGCTGCTTGGCGCTGAAGGTATCGCATTCGCGCAGGTCGCCCGACTCCAGTCCGCGCTTGAACCAGCGTACCCGCTGGGCCGAGCTGCCGTGCGTAAAGGCATCGGGCACCACGTAACCCTGGCTCTTGCGCTGCAGGGTGTCGTCACCGATGGCGCTGGCGGCGTTCAGGCCGGCCTCGATGTCGCCCGGCTCCAGGATCTGGCGGGCCTGGTCGGCCTGTCGCGCCCACAGGCCGGCAAAACAATCGGCCTGCAGCTCCATGCGCACCGACAGGGCATTGGCCTGGGCCGGTTGACGCCGCCGCGCCTGGTCGACCTGACCGGCGATGCCCAGCAGGCTTTGTACGTGATGGCCGACTTCGTGGGCGATCACGTAGGCCTGCGCAAACTCGCCCGGGGCGTTGAGCTTGTGCTTCATCTCGTCGAAAAAGCCCAGGTCCAGGTAGACCTTGGCGTCGGCCGGGCAATAGAAGGGCCCCATGGCCGACTGTCCGGTCCCGCAGGCCGTGGGCGTGGCGCCGCGGTACAGCACCAGGGTCGGCGGCTGGTAGGCCCGGCCGACCTGCCGCTTGAAGATGTTCTGCCAGGTGTCCTCGGTTTCACCCAGTACGCGGGCCACGAAGCGGCGTGCGGGATCCTCGGCCTGGGGCGTCTGCGTCGGCGCCGGTTGCGAGGCGGGCGGGCCTTCGGCCATCTGCAGCACGACAGCGGGGTCGACGCCGAAGTACATCGCCACCAGCGCGAGCACGATGGCGCCCAGACCCAGACGGCCACGGCCCATGACGGGCCTGCGGCCGCGTCGGTCTTCGATATTGCTGCTTTCGCGCGAGTCATTCATGCGCATGAGAGTCTCCTGGCGGCCGGAAAACATAGTCAGCCCAAAGGAGTAATGTTAGGATAAATCCATGGCCTTGCTTCTAACCCTCCATCCTGCCAACCCGCAACCCCGGCTGCTCAAGCAGGCAGCCCAGTGGCTGCAGGACGGCGGCTTGATCGCGCTCCCCACTGATTCCAGCTATGCCGTGGTGGCCCGGCTGGACGACAAGGATGCGGCAGACCGCCTGCGCCGACTTCGCGGCCTGGATGAACGCCACCACCTGACGCTGCTGTGCCGCGACCTGGCCGAGATCGGCCATTTCGCGCGCGTGGATAACCGCCAGTACCGTTTGCTCAAGTTGGCCACGCCCGGCCCCTGGACCTTCATCCTTGAAGCCACCCGGGAAGTGCCGCGGCGCGTTTCACATCCTTCGCGCAAAACCATCGGCATCCGCGTGCCGGGCAACCCGGTGGCGCTGGCCCTGCTGGAACAAGCCGGCGCGCCGTTGCTGTCGACCACCTTGATCCCCAAGGACGAGGAAGACGCCCTGAACGATGCCGAGGAAATCAGCCAGCGTTATGCGCATGAGCTGGCCGCCGTGATCGACGCCGGCGCCTGCCCGCAAAGCCCCACCACCGTCATCGATCTGACGGGCGGCGAGCCGGCCGTGCTGCGCCGCGGCAGTGGCGATCCGGCCACTTTGGGGCTGGTCTGACCCTGCGCATGGCCGCAGATCGGCCATGCATCCTCTAGCGCCACTGCGCAAGCCTCTACAATGGCGCCGCCATGAACGAGATCATCCAGACCCTCGCGATCTACGCGATCCCCGTTATTTTCGCCATTACGCTGCACGAAGCCGCGCACGGCTACGTCGCTCGCCTGTTCGGTGATCCGACGGCTCAGCAGGCCGGACGGGTCACGCTCAACCCCATCAAGCATATCGACCCGGTGGGTACGATTCTGGTGCCGGTAGTGATTCTTTTGACCTCCAAGCTGCTGGGCGGAGGCGGGCTGCTGTTTGGCTGGGCCAAGCCGGTACCGGTGGATTTCGGACGTCTGCGCCATCCCAAGCGCGATATGCTGTGGGTGGCCCTGGCCGGCCCGGCGTCCAATCTTGTGATGGCCATCCTGTGGGCGCTGGCGCTGCGGCTCTCGCTGGAGGCGGGCGTCCAGGAAGCATTCTGGTTCGAGGTCGGCCGTGCGGGCGTGATGGTCAACCTGGTGCTCATGGCCTTGAATCTTCTGCCCATCCTGCCGCTTGACGGCGGGCGGGTGTTGTTCAGCCTGTTGCCGCATCGCCTGGCCTGGCAGTATTCGCGCATCGAGCCCTATGGGCTGATGATTGTGCTGTTGCTTCTGGTGACGGATGTGCTTTGGGTCCTGATGGAGCCGATATTCGCCCTCGGGGCCATCATCGTGAATTGGTTTCTGTAGTTCAATATCCGGTAAACTCGCCGATTCGATAGATCACGCCCGGGGCATGGGGTTCCGGGTTCGGAGCTTCCTTTTACACTATGGCTTCCCCCGCCTCGACCGCAGACATTACTTTCAACGGCAGCATGGTGGCGCTGGTCACCCCGATGCAGCCGGATGGCAGTCTGGATTACCCCGCTTATCGCGCACTTATCGACTGGCATGTCGAGCAAGGGACCAACGCGCTGGTAGTGGTGGGCACCACGGGCGAGTCGCCCACGGTGTCCATGGATGAGCACGCCGAACTGATACGCGTCGCCGTTGAACATGCCGCTGGCCGCATCCCCGTGATTGCCGGCGTGGGGGCCAACTCCACCGCCGAAGCCATCCACCTCGCCAGTCATGCCAAGGCGGTGGGCGCACAGGCCGGCCTGTCCGTGGTGCCGTACTACAACAAGCCCACGCAGGAAGGCATCTACCGGCACTTCCGCACGATTGCCGAAGCCGTGGATCTGCCCACCGTGCTTTACAACGTGCCGGGTCGCACCGTTGGCGACATGACCAACGAAACCGTGTTGCGCCTGGCCGAAGTGCCTGGCGTGATCGGCATCAAGGATGCCACCGGCGATATCGCCCGGGGCGCGCTGCTGCTGCGCGAGGCACCCGAGCATTTCCAGGTTTTCAGCGGGGATGATCCCACCGCCGCCGCCCTGATTCTGCTGGGCGCGCGCGGCAACATTTCCGTGACGGCCAACGTGGCGCCGCAACTGATGAGTCAGTTGTGCTCGGCCGCGCAGGCTGGCGACGTGCCGCGCGTGCGTGAACTTAACGCCCGTCTGGCACGTCTGAACAAGGCCTTGTTCGTCGAGGCCAATCCCATTCCCGTCAAGTGGGCGCTGGCTCAGATGGGTCGCAGCGCGCTGGGCTACCGCCTGCCGCTGGTCGAGCTGGGCGCTGCGCACCATGAGACGGTGCGGCGCGCGCTCGAAGAAGTGGGTCTGCTTTAAATCACCATGAGGACGCGTATGAATACACGTCATGTCGGCGCTTCGGCATTGATGGCCCTGGCGCTGTTGTCGGGTTGCAGCGACATCAACGAGATGTTGGGCAACGAAGACTCCATTGACTACAAGAGCACCCGCCGCGGCGATCCGCTCTCGATTCCCCCCGATCTGACCCAGGCCAACGCCGATCCGCGCTACCGCGCGCCGGCATCCGGGTCGGCCACTTTCTCGCAGTTCGAGGCGCAGGGCCAGCAGGCCGTCAACCAGAAGCCGTCCAATGCCAACGTGCTGCCGCAGCGCGACGACATGAAGGTCGAGCGTGATGGCGATCTGCGCTGGCTCGTCATCCAGCGTCCGCCGGAAGAAATTTTCCCCAAGGTGGTCGACTTCTGGACCGACACGGGCTTCACCCTGTCGATCAACGATCCGCGCGCCGGTCTGCTCGAAACCAACTGGGCTGAAAACCGCGCCAAGATTCCCGAAAGCTGGCTGCGTCAGTTGCTGGGGGCGGTGCTCGAAAGCGCCTACGACAGCGGTGAGCGCGAGAAATTCCGCACCCGTGTCGAGCGTGTCAACGGGCACACCGAGATCTACATCAGTCACCGCCAGATGCTCGAAGAGCGTTCCGGCCCCGACAATGCGCAGGTGCAATGGCAGCACGGCAAGGAAGACCCGGGTCTGAACGCCGCGATGCTGGCGCGCCTGATGGTCTACCTTGGCACCGATATCGACGCTGCGCGCAAACTGGTGGCTCAGGCTGAGGCGGCGCCGCAACGTCCGGCCATCGAGCAATCGGTGCGGGCAGAAGGCGCCATGCTGGTGGTCAACGAGTCCTTCGATCGGGCGTGGCGTCGTGTCGGCGTGGCGCTGGATTCGGGTGGCTTCACGGTCGATGACCGCGACCGCAGCGCGGGCGAGTACTTCGTGCGCTATGTGGACAGCGACACCGGCGTCAAGAACGAGGGCCCGGGCTTCTTCAGCCGTCTGTTCGGCGGTGACAAGAAGGCCGCTGCCGCGCAGTACCGTATCCGCCTGACTGGCGTCGGCAACGAGACCCAGGTCACGGTGTCCACGGCCGAAGGCGAGCGCGATAACAGCGCCACCGCCCAGCGTCTGCTGAGCGTGCTGAAAGACAAGATGTAAAGCAGGCTGCAGGCCTTGCGCCTGCCGGACCCGGCGCCAGCGTCATGCTGGCGCCGGGTTTTTTTTTGAGGAAAAGGCGCCCGCGTAGCGGGCGCTTCATGCTCAGCCCAGGTCCAGGAGACGGCGCAGGCCGGGGTCTCGGGGCGTCAGCACGTCGAACAGGCCCAGGGCGCGCAGGGCGGGGGCATCGCGCAGCAAGGCGCTTTCGGCCGCCCTGCGCTGCCCGACCGGGCAGGCCGGATCCAGCCAGAGGCGGGAGTTGGCCAGGAATGCGCCCACGGTGCCCTTGCGGATGCGAACGCCATGGCGTTCGACGTGATCGTGCGTGTCGGGGAGGATGTCTTCGGCATGCATGGGGATTCCCCCGGGAGGTCTGCGAGCATTTACCTTAGCAAGCTGCCGTGCTCGCCGTTGCCGTCGGGCGGCCAAGCCATTGTTGAAATCCGCCAACCGGTGTCGTGCAGCCAT
>NZ_FKBR01000031.1:55440-98144 GCF_900078335.1 Bordetella trematum | reverse complement strand
GCCTGCGCCGGGGTTTCCCCCGGCGCAGGCCGTAGACAGATGGCGGACGAGCCGGCTTACGAGGCCGAAGCGCCACCACCCGGCGTGGTCGAACCCTCGCCCGGCGTGGTGTCGGGCGTGCTGGGCGCAGGCGACGGCGTCGGGGCGGCATCGGGCTGCGGAGCCGGTTCCGGCGTCGGGGCCGGCGTGGTGGGGGCGGTGCTCGGGCTGGTCGGCGCGGGATTGTCGGCAGGCGGAGCGGCGGACTCGTCCTTATTGCAGGCGGCCAGTGCGACGGCCATGACCGAAGCGGCGATCAGGGTTTTGCTCATCATGTCGAGACTCCTTGTTGTGAAAACTCGTCGGCCCCGTTGGCAAGCGGGGAAAACCAGTACTCAGGCTACAAGAATCGACTCGTTGCTGGCGTAGGGAAGTTAAAGCGGAGGCATCCCAACTGCAACAGTGTTTGCCGCGATGTTTGGGGCTTGTCCGGATGTTACCGGAGCGACAGGTTTATTTGTTTTTTGTGCGGCCTGGTCATCTCGAGGTGTCCGGATGCTACGGGATTTCCCCCATCCGCGGCCACGCCGCGGATGGGGACCGGTGTCAGGCGCGGTAGTGCAACCAGCCCGAATCCAGCCAGTCGGCCAGGCAGCTGCGTGCCTCGTCGCTGAGCTTGCGGCAGGCGGGGTCGGTGCAGTCCAGGCTGCGGGCGTCGGCCAGCAGGCGCAGCGCCGGTTCGGCGCGCACCATGGCCGTCTCGCCATTGATGAACAGCTGCTTGTCGCGATAGAGCATGCGGCTGCGGCGGTCCAGCATCAGGCGACCCCGGTCAGGCCAGTCGTGTTCCAGTTCGACGTGCTCCAGCGGGCTGTCGAAAACCGCCATCTGGTTGGGTTCGGTGAGCCAGCAGCCCAGGAAGCGGGCGGCCAGGGCGTCGTCAAAGCGCAGCTTGTCGAGGGTGGCCAGGGTGGCCTGCACCAAGGCGTCGGGCAGGGCGGCAGGCTGGGCCGTGGCGGGTTGGCCAGGATCGCGATAAAGGCCGTCCAGTCGCGGGCCGGGCAGTGCCGGTTCGCCATAAGGCCCGCCCAGCAGACCGATGCGCGCCATGGCCTGGTCGGCGGCGGCTTCGAGCTGGCCGCGCGCGAGCATGGCCTGGGTGGGAGCGCGAAAACCGATAGAGACCGTGACGCAGCCGTCGCCGATGGCAACGCCATCGTGGGCGGCCTGAGGCGGCAGGTAGAGCATGTCGCCCGGCTCCAGCACGGCCTCGTGCTCCGGTTCGAACTGGCTCAGGATCTTCAGCGGCAGGCCGGGTTCGAGCGACAGGTCTTTCTGGCGGCCATAGCGCCAGCGGCGCGTGCCGGCGACCTGCAGCAGAAACACGTCATAGCTGTCGAAGTGCGGCCCCACGCCGCCGCCATCGGAGGCCACGCTGATCATCAGGTCATCGAGCCGGGCATCCGGGATGAAACGGAAGCGCTGCATGAGCTCGGCTGCGGCATCGCTGTGCTGATCGACGCTTTGCACCAGCAGTGTCCAGTCTGGCTCGGCGGGCTTGGGCAGGCGGGCGAAGGGGCCGTTCTCCATCTGCCATTGGCCATCTTCGCGCCAGATCAGGCGCGACTCGACGTCATCGCGGCGCGCCATTTTACGCAGCGAGGTGATGCTCTCGGGCGGCTTGACGCCGGGGATGGCCTGCCGGATCAACAGTGGCTTGCGTTGCCAGTAGCGGCGCATGAAGACCTCGGGGCTGAGGCCGCCGAGCAGGGTGAGGGGCTGATCCAGGATCATGAAAGTGCCTTGAGACGGTAAAGGGCTTCCAGCGCTTCGCGCGGGGTGAGGCTGTCGGGGTCGATGTCGGCCAGAGTCTGGCGCAGACTGTGCAGCGCGTCGAGTTCGGCGTCCTGCTCATCGCGCGCCTGCTCGTGGGCGTCGGCGTCCAGGGCGGCGGCAAACAGGCCCAGCTGGGGCGTGGGCGCGCCCTGGGCTTCGAGGCGTTCCAGTTCGCGCGTGGCATGACGGATCACGGCGGCCGGAATGCCGGCGCGCTGGGCGACCTGAATACCATAGCTGCGGCTGGCCGGGCCTTCGCGCACTTCGTGCAGGAACACGATGCCGCCGGCCGATTCGGCTGCCGCCAGGTGGACGTTGGCTGCCGTGGGCTGCTCCGAGGGCAGGCGCGTGAGTTCGAAGTAGTGGGTGGCAAACAGCGTCAGGGCGCGGTTGTGCGTGACCAGGCGCTGGGCGATGGCCCAGGCCAGCGCCAGCCCGTCGTAGGTGGACGTGCCGCGGCCGATCTCGTCCATCAGGACCAGGCTGTGCGCGGTGCTGGCGGCCAGGATGGCGGCGGCTTCGGTCATCTCCATCATGAAGGTCGAGCGTCCGCCGGCCAGGTCGTCGGCCGCGCCGATGCGGGTGAAGATGCGATCGAGCCGTCCGATGCGCGCGCGCCGCGCAGGCACGAAGCTGCCGGTGCGCGCCAGCAGCGCGATCAGGGCCACCTGGCGCATGTAGGTCGACTTACCCCCCATGTTGGGGCCGGTAATCAGTAGCATGCGGCGTGTGGCGTCCAGGCGGCAGTGGTTGGGCGTGAAACGTTCGATGGCATGCTCGACCACCGGGTGGCGCCCCGCCTCGATGTCGATCTCGGAAGTTTCGAGCAGGTCGGGGGCGACCCAGTCATGGCGGCGCGCGTGCTCGGCGAGGCTGGCCAGCGTATCGAGTTCGGCCAGCGCGGCAGCAGCTGCCGACAGCGGCGGCACGGCGCCGGCCAGATGATCCAAAAGCTGTTCGAACAGCCATTTTTCGCGCGCCAGGGAGCGATCCTGGGCCGACAGCACCTTGTCTTCCCAGCTCTTGAGTTCCGGGGTGATGTAGCGTTCGGCGTTCTTCAGGGTCTGGCGACGCCGGTAGTCCTCCGGGACCTTGTCGGCCTGGCCCTTGGTGACCTCGATATAGAAACCGTGCACGCGGTTGAACTCGACCCGCAGGTTGCTGATGCCGGTGCGCTCGCGTTCGCGCGCCTCCAGCTGGAGCAGGAACTCGCCGTTGTCGGCCGCCAGCGTGCGCAGTTCGTCCAGTTCGGCGTCGAAGCCAGCGGCGATGACGCCGCCGTCGCGTACCGCCAGCGCAGGTTCCTGGGCGATGGCCTGGGTCAGCAGGGCGCCGATGGCCGGATCCAGCGACAGGTGGGAGGCCAGTTCAGCCAGGCGGCCGTCGCCCGACAACGGGGCAAGCAGGCGTTGCAGCTGCGGCAACGTACCCAGCGCATCGCGCAGGCTGGCCAGCTCGCGCGGGCGCACGGAGCGCAGCGCCAGGCGCGCGGCGATGCGCTCGATGTCGGGAAACGCGCCCAGCGCGCCGCGCAGTGTTTCCAGCAGGCCGGCTGCGCCGAAGGTCTGCGCCATTTCCAGACGTGCCGTCAGCAGCATGCTGATGGCCTGCTGGCGGGCGGCAACCGGCGCATTCTCACGCAAGGGGTGGTGCAGCCAGCGGCGCAACAGGCGGCTGCCCATGGGCGTGCGGCAATCGTCCAGCAACGAAAACAGGGTGGGCGCGTCCTCGCCGGAAAGCGTCAGCGTCAGCTCCAGGTTGCGCCGTGTGACGGGGTCCATCAGCACATACTGGCCGGCGCGTTCGGCATGGATGGTTTGCACATGCGCCAGGGTCTGCGATTGGGTTCGGGCGGCGTAGCGCAGCAGCGCGCCGGCCGCGCAGATCGCCGCCGGCATGTCTTCGATGTCGAAGCCGGCCAGCGAGTCGGTCTTGAAGTGGGACAGCAGCTGGGAGCGCGCACCGTCGGCCTCGAAGTGCCAGTCCGGCACCCGGCTGCGCGCGCCGCCGTAGGTGCTGTCGAGTTCGGCGCCGTCGGCATAGATGAGTTCAGCCGGTGCGATGCGGTGCAGTTCGGAGTCCAGTTGGGCGGGGGCGCATTCGGTTGCCTGGAATTCGCCGCTGGCCAGATTCAGCCAGGCGATGCCGGCGCGCGGCTCGCGCTTGCCGCTGACGCACACGGCGGCCAGGGCGCGGTCCGCCTTGGCGGGCAGCAGGGCCTCATCGGTCAGGGTGCCGGGGGTGACAATGCGCACGATGCGACGCTCGACCGGGCCCTTGGATGCCGCCGGGTCGCCGATCTGCTCGCAGATTGCGACCGATTCGCCCAGCGCGACCAGGCGTGCCAGGTATTGCTCCATGGCGTGCACCGGTACCCCCGCCATGGGGATGGGCGCGCCATTGGAGTTGCCGCGTTTGGTCAGCGTGACGTTGAGCAGCCGCGCGGCGCGCTCGGCGTCCTCGTAGAACATTTCATAGAAGTCCCCCATGCGGTAGAACAGCAGCAGCGGCCCGGCCTCCGCTTTCAGCCGCAGGTACTGCTGCATCATGGGGGTATGTTTGGAATCGATGGCTTGCGACATGCTTTTTCTGGACAGTCTGAAACTCAGGCCCGTTTGTTTGCCGGGCGGTTGAATGGGGGGGCCGTCGGCGGCGGGCGTTTGCGCGCGCTGGCGACGCCGGTCGGTCATGGCAGCCGAGCCGGGGCCGAATCCTGAAGAGGGTAACACCGCAGGAGACGCTGCCGGCCCCCTTGGCGTCAGGCCGGGCGGGCGGGTATCAGACCATTCTGTAAATCGCTTGCACAGCACAGGTCGACCCCGTGCCGCGGCAGGCGCCGATGCGGGTGCGAGGGGCGTTGCCTGCCCACGGTGTGGCCTCGTCCGGGGTTGCCGAGCGGGGATTGTATCGGCCTTGGCGCTGCGGCGGCTGGCCTGGAGGGGCAAGGCGCGCAAGCTGGCGGCAGCTTGGCGCGCGCCGGGCTGTCGGGGCAGGCGGGAGGCGCGGCGCGTGCGGAAGAGGGGGGAGGCGCCGAGCCATCGGGCGCGCCGCCGGCGGGCGGTGCGCCCGATCGTTGCTCTAGTGTCCGACCAGGGTGGTGAAACCGCCCCAGCACATGCGCTTGAAGTCGAACACGCCCTCGCAGCAATTTCCGGTCAGGCGCGGATCGGCCATCGCCAGGGCATTGATGCGGTCGCGTTCAGCCTTGCTGGCGTAGGTGATCCAGGCGAACACGACGGTCTCGTCCTCATGCGCGCCGACTGCAGCGCGAAATGAAGCAACGCCTTCCTTGTCGATGTCTTCAGCCACGCATTCGCGGTAATCCAGCGCTCCGTGTTCCCGCCAGACGATCTGTGCCTGTTCGGACATTTTTCGATAGTTTTCAAGATTGGCCCGGGGCAGGGGCAGCAGGAAACCGTCAATATATTTTTCCATGGATCCTTCCTTGGATTGGCGTGCTTCAGTGGGAGCGGGGCGGTCGCCGGCCGATTCCGGTCCGGGCCGTATTCCGGTGAACCTCACTGTATCGGTGGGCGTGTCTGGCTCAGATAGGAAATTGCGACAATCTTGAGGGTGGATTGCGACAATCGCCGGGCGTATGCTTTTCTGCATGAAAAACATCGTCTTCCTGTTGCCGCAGGCGGCCAACATCGCTTCGCTCGAGACGGCCAGGCAAGGATTTCTGGCCGCCAATGAATATCTGCGCATGCAGGGGCGCGCACCGCGATTCTCGTTGCGCACCCTGGCCGTGACGCCGCAGGTGCGCCTGGACGAAGGCCGCATCACGGTGCAGGCCGATGGGGTGCTGGCCGACGCCCGTGATATCGATATCTGCATTGCGCCGCCCCTGATGGGGGCGGTGCCGGACGCCGTGGCATCCAATCGGGCGATGATCGAATGGCTGTCGTGCCATCGCTGCGCAGGAGGCGAGGTGGCGAGTCTGTGCATGGGTGCCGCGCTGCTGGCCGCGGGTGGGGTCCTGGACGGCCGCCAGGCCGTGGTGCACTGGGCGGCACTGCCGCTCTATGCCAGCCTGTTCCCGCAGGTGCAATGGGTCAGTGATCGCATTGTCCTGGCCGATGGGGGCATTTACACCAGCGGCGGCGCGTTCTCCGCCGCGCATCTGGTGCTGCATCTGATCGAGCGCGATACCGATCGCGAGACCGCCATCTGGTGCGCCAAGTATTTCCAGCTCGACTGGGGCCGGCAGAGCCAGTTGCCATTTTCGGTCTTCATGGGGCAGAAATCACATGCGGACCCGGTGGTGCAGGCGGTACAGAGCGATATCGAAGACCGTTATACGCAGAAAATCACCGTCGAAGAGCTGGCCCGCCGACACGCGCTGGGGCGGCGCAGCCTGGAGCGACGCTTTCGTCTGGCCACCGGCAACAGCATTGTCGAATACCTGCAGCGCGTGCGCGTGGAGGCCGCCAAGCAGCGTCTGGAGAGTTCTCGCAAGAGTGTGGCCGAAGTCATGTACGACGTTGGCTATAACGATAGCAAGGCTTTCCGGGAGATCTTCAGCAAGCATTGCGGCATGTCGCCCGTGAGCTATCGGGAGCGTTACCGCGGCGGCTAGGGGCTGCGGGGCCGGCTTCGCTTGAGCGGACCGGGGTTGCTCGCCGGGGTCCTCCGGTTTTCCCGGCTGTCCCTCCTTTTTTAAAAAGAAGTATTAACGATTATCATTACGTTATTTACAGCTTAGGCCGTCGGCTCGGGCGGTCCGTATTTTCCCGTCATGACCAGATTGCTCTTGATCGAAGACAACGCCGCCTTGAGCGGGCTGCTGAGTACCCATCTGACCCGGGAGGGTTTCGATGTCGAGGTTGCCGGCAATGGCGGGCAGGCCATCGATATGGCCGCGGGGGACCGCTATGACGCGATGGTGCTGGATCTCGGCTTGCCGGACATGGGCGGCGTGCAGGTGCTTGAGAGCGTGAATCTGGGGCGCACGGCGCGGGTGCCATGCCTGGTTCTGACCGCGCGCGATGCGCTCGAAAGCCGTATCCGCCTGCTGGAAAGCGGCGCGGACGACTACGTGCTCAAGCCATTCGAGGTCGCTGAGCTGGTGGCGCGTTTGCGTGCGGTGCTGCGGCGCACGCAGTCCTGCGGACTGGAGCTGGCGCGTGGCAATGTGCGTTACGAGCGCCGTTTTCGTACCTGGCTGATCGGTGGCGCTTCACAGGACATTCCGCGTCGCGAGTCGATGCTGCTGGAGGAGTTGATGCGTGCCTTCCCGCGCATCGTGGTCAAGGACCGGGTGGAGGAGCGGCTCTACGACCTCGACGAGAGTGTTACGCCCAATGCCATCGAGGCGCTGGTGTCGCGGCTGCGCCGACGTCTTGTGGCGGGGCGGGCGTCGGTGCAGATCCACACGGTGCGCGGCGTGGGCTACCGGCTGGTAGAGGTCGACAGGGCGTGAAGCCGTGGTTGCGCAGCCTGCAGGGGCGGGTGTTTCTGGCGGCGGTAGTGGTGTTCATGCTGGGCTTTGCCTCGGTCATCCTGTTTGTCTATGAGTCGGGGGCGTATCTGCGGCTGAGCCTGATGCAGTTGCAGGCCACCGAGATCGCTGCCGGTTTCAGCTCCGCGAGCGATCCGCGGCGGCTTCCCGCAACCCATGCAGGCGGGGCGCTCAGTTACACCCTTTACGACGGGCAGGGCGGGCTGCTGTGGTACTCGCCGGATCGCAGCGGCCCGATACCACGGTCCAAGGCGCAGTTGCGCATGCTGACGCCCGGCATCCACCTGAGCCTGCCGCGCGGCAGGGGCGATGTCATCACCGCCGCCCTGCGTCTGCCCGATGGTGCTGTGCTGCTGGTTGCCAAGGACGACGTCCGTGAACGGGAAGTGATCGGCATGGTCATGTCCTCACGCTATGTGCAGGCCTTGCTGCTGTTTCTGCCGCTGGCCGCGCTGGCGGCCTGGCTGATCCGCTGGCTGGTCAAGCGCAGCCTTGCGCCTCTTGCGCGGGCGGCACGCGCTACGCAGGGGATCGTGCCGGAGGATCCGGGCTATCGCCTCGATTTGCGGGGCATGCCGCAGGAGGTCGCGCCGCTGGCAGCAGCGGTCAACCTGGCTCTGGACCGGCTGACGCTTGCCCTTGAGCGCGAGCGGCAACTGGTGGCCGATGCCGCCCATGAGCTGCGCACGCCGCTGACCGTTCTGGATCTGCGCCTGCAGCAGGGCCAGGCCGACGGCGCGCTGGATTGGCCCGCGGTGCAGGGAAATATGCAGGATCTGCGCCGGCGCGTGCATCAGTTGCTGTCGCTGGCGCAGCATGAGCGTGCCCGCCAGGGCGCCGCACCCGCCAGGGCGAGACTGGCCCGTGTCTGCCGCGAGGTGGTCGCCGCCATGATGCCGCTCTACGACGCCTGCGGGCGCCGGCTGTCGGTGGCCTTGATCGAGGGGGCGGTCGTGCGCGGCCACGCCGAGGAGATCAAGGACGCGATCCGCAACGGCCTGGAGAACGCCCTGTGGCATGGTGAAGGGGAGGTGCGCTTGCGCCTGCATCGCAGCGAAAACGGGTTTGTGCTGGATATCTGCGATGAGGGCGATGGCATCCCCCCGGCCCATCGTGAAGCCGTGTTCGAGCGTTTCAGAAAGGGAGCGGCCGTCAGCGCCGGATCCGGTCTGGGCCTGGCGATCGTGCGGCGCGTGATGCACAACGCCGGCGGCTCGGCGGCATTCGTGTCAGTTCGGCCTTGCGTGTTGCGGTTGTGTTTCGTGGCGGTCTGAGGCGGGCAAACCACAGCGTGCCGCAGGCGTCAGGAAATGGTCAGGACCTGCGGATAAATTGCGTATTGAAAATTATTCTTATTCATAAACGCAATGGAGCGGGCCGCCAACGGAAAGGGTAGGCGGTTGCCGGCTCATCGGAGAGCTTTGTGTTGTCGCTTGTCTTGTCGGGGCGTCCTGGTGCGTCTGCAGTGGTGATTCGGGGGTTGTTGCTGGCGCTGGCGGCGCCGGCGGCAGCAGCGGCGCAGAGTGCGCAGAAAGCCGCGCCTACGCTGGATGCGGTGGTGGTGACGGCCAGTGGCTTCGAGCAGGCGGTCGCCGACGCGCCCGCCTCCATCACCATCATCACCAAGGAAGAGCTGGAGGGTAAAGCCTATCGCGACGTCACCGATGCCTTGCAGGGCATCCCGGGAGTGTCTATCGAGGGCGGCGCAAGCGGCAAGCTGGAATCCACTTCGGTGAACATCCGGGGGCTGGGCGAGAACTATGTGCTCTTTCTGATCGACGGGCGGCCGCTGGGTGCGTCTTCCGAGGCCTATTACAACGGGTTCGGAGGCGGTGCGCAGACCGCCTGGATGCCGCCGTTGTCATCGATCGAGCGTATCGAGGTGATCCGCGGGCCGATGTCTTCGCTGTATGGGTCGAGCGCCCTGGGCGGGGTGATCAATCTGATCACCAAAAAGGTGCCGGACAAGTGGACCGGCAGCGTCACATTGAATGCCACCCTGCAGGCGCATTCGAATGCCGGCAATGCCACCCAGGGCACCTATTACCTGAGCGGCCCGATTGTCGAGGACGCGCTGGCTCTTACGCTGTATGGCGTGAAGTACCGCCGCAACGAAGACAAGTACATCGGCGGCTATGCACGCAAGGACAGCTACGACAACACCGCCAAGCTCAGCTGGAAACTGAACCCGGCCCACAGCCTGGAGCTGGAAGGGGGGCAGGCGCGCACCGACAACCGGCGCAGCGAGCGCAGCGGCTCGCCCAGCGACATGCGCAACACCCGCAAGCACTTCGTGCTGTCGCACGAGTGGAACTGGGGCAATGGCAATCGCAGCAACAGCTACATCATGCGCGAGCGGGTGGATATCGAGAACGGCACCAACGAATCCGGCTACAGGAGCACGCTCTTCAATACCAGGACGGTGCTGCCTTTCGATGCCCATATGCTGACGCTGGGGGCCGAGTTCAAGAAAGAGCAAACCGATCACGATGGATCGCGATTTCCGGGGTCGAAGACGCTCAATCTGAAGCGCTGGCAGGCGGCGCTGTTCGCCGAGGATGAATACAACGTCACCGATGACTGGGCCGTGACGGTCGGGCTGCGCGCCGATGACAATGAAAAATATGGCAAGCACTTCACGCCCAGGCTCTACAGCGTTTATCACCTGACCGACGCGCTGGCGCTCAAGGGCGGCGTGGGCGGTGGCTATCGCACGCCCACGCTCAAACAGGCCGACGACAACATCGTTGAGCTGGCCGCGCGCGGCCGGGCCTGGGATATGGGCAATGACAATCTGAAACCCGAGAAAAGCACCAACTATGAGCTGGGCTTTACCTGGGCCGATGAGCACGGAGTGAGCGGCAGCCTGATGGCTTATCAGACCCGCTTCAAGGACAAGATCGAAACCCAGACCATCTGCTCCAGTCCGGCTGGCGCGCCGGCCTGCTACTACAACGGCGAGGTACGCCAGGAAATCCGCCAGTACGTGAACGTCAATTCGGCCACCCTGCGTGGGGTGGAGGCGGCGCTGCGGGTGCCTGTGGCACGCGCCACGCTGGATGTGAATTACACCTACTCGGACAGCGAGATCACCTCGGGCACGAGCAAGGGGCGTGCCTTGAACAACCTGCCCCGGCATATGTTCAACATCGCTGCGGATTCGCCGGTGACGGAGAAACTCGCGCTGTGGGGCAAGGTGCGCTTCAAGAGCAAGACCCTGGAGGGCGGCAGCGATCAGATCCCTTCCTACACCCTGGTGGATGTGGGCGCGCGCTACGCCTTCCACAAGAACCTGAGCGGTTTCTTCGGTATCTACAACCTGTTCGACAAAGAAGTCAGCTCGCAGGATTACGGCAAAACCCTCGATGGCCGCCGTTTCTACGTGGGCCTGACGGCTGGCTTCTGACACCTGCGCGCCTGCCCGGCGGCGTGGCCGCCGGGCTTCTGAGACAAGACGATGAACAAGTTCCATGCGGCGTGGGCCGTCACATCACGCAGCCTGGCGGGCGTGGTCGGCGGCTATGCCGTGCTGCTGGCCTTGCGGTTCGCCCTGCGCCCGTTGCTCGATGCCGGTGAGGCCGCCCGATCGGTGGTCCTGCTGGGTTTCCTGATCTATCCGACCTGTATCCTGGCCAGTTTCGGCCTGCGCTCGGCGGGCCGGGCGTGGGGTGTGGTGGCCTGTCTGTGTGGCGGGCTGGCCGCTGTCGGCCTGCTGGCAGGAGGGCAGCCATGAAGCCCAAGGGCCTGCGCCAGGCCATGGCCTGGCTGCATACCTGGTCCAGCCTGCTGCTGGGCTGGCTGATGTTTGTGATCTTTCTGACCGGCACGCTTTCCTATTACCGGCAGGAGATCACCGCCTGGATGCAGCCGGAGCTGGCAGCGTCGCAGCCTTCGGCGGACAGCGCGCAGCTGGCGTTGCGCAAGCTGGCCGAGCTGGCGCCTGATGCCGGGCGCTGGACAGTCTATCTGCCGACCGACCGGGGCAATACCTTGCGTATCGCCTGGCCCCTTCCGCAAGCCGAAGGGACGGCGCCGATGCGCCGGGCCTTGCAGACGCTGACGCTGGATGCGGGCAGCGGTGCGGTGCTGGAGCCGCGCGCCACCGCAGGCGGCGAGTTTCTTTACCGCATGCACTTCGAGCTGTATGGCCTGTCGCGCGATACCGCACGCTGGATCGTCGGCATCGCCACGCTGGCAATGTTCGTCGCCTTGCTGTCCGGCGTCATCACGCACAAGAAGATCTTTCGCGAATTCTTCACCTTCCGGCCCGGCAAGGCCTTGCGCAGCTGGCTGGATGGCCATAACGCCAGCGCCGTGCTGGCGCTGCCCTTCTATCTGATGATCACCTATTCGGGGCTGGTGTTGCTGGCAGCGACCCTGCTGCCCTGGAATGAGGGCGGGCGGCGCGCACCGGCCCCGGCCAGCGAGGTACGAGCCAGCGGCGTGTCCACCGCGACAGCGGCCATTCCCATCGCGGATATCCTGGCGCAGGCCGAGCAGCGTTGGGGGCAGCCGCCCAGTCGCTTTACCCTGCTGGACCCCGGCACGCCGCGGGCGCTGCTGGAGGTGCTGCCGACGCGCAATGACGCCCTGTCGCAGCAAAGCGGCAGCGGCGGGGTGGGGGATGTCAAACTCTGGTTCGATCCGGCCAGCGGGAGCCTGCTCAGTGAACATCGTCGCGATCCTGGCTCGGTCCTCAGCCGTATCGATACATCGCTGGGCAGCCTGCACCGGGCCCGGTTTGCGCCCGGCGGCCTGCGTGCCCTGTTTTTCCTGGCCGGAGCCCTGGGGACGCTCATGATCGTCACCGGGCTGGTGATGTGGCCGCTCAAGCGCCGGCCGCCAGGCGGGGTTGCCCCACGTCATGTCCAGATCGTGGACCGCCTGAACATCGGGATCGTTGCAGGCCTGATGGTGGCGGTCGCGGCCTACTTCTGGGCCAATCGCCTGCTGCCGGCGGGGCTGGCCGGACGCGTCGGCGGCGAGCTCGCGGTGTTTTTCCTGGTCTGGCTGGCCTGCCTGTTGCTGCCTTTCCTGCTGCGTTGCGCGAGGTCGGCCTGGGTGCTGCAACTGGCGCTTGCAGGGGGACTCTATGGCCTGATTCCTGTGGTGGACCTGGCCACGCGCGCCGATGTGGCGGACGCAGCCCGGGCGCTGCTGGCGTTTGACGGCTTATGCCTCGGGAGTGGGCTTGCCCTGCTGGCAACGGCGTGGCGGGTGCACAGACATCGTCCAGCGGTACGCCCGGCACCGCGTGGCGCTCGTTAAACGGTTGCCTGAAGACCGGCTTGCCTCGGTGCGCCTTGTTCAATCTCTGACCAGATCGTGTAGTGAATTGTTTTATAAGCGATTTTTCTGCTTGTCAGAAAGCTGTCCCGGCTTTTATCCACATTTGGCGGGGATAACCCTGGGCAGAATGTCGGCGAGCGTCTGGGCAATGATTGCCCGTGCATTGCAAGTTATTGCCCTGCAACAGATATTTTGGTTTGCCCGCAGGCTATTCAAGGGTTTGTCCACATTTTGCGGGGATAAATCCACAGGCCGTGGCCGGACGGAGAAGGGGGCGATGGCCGGGGCCGTCCTGGCTTGTCCGAGGCGATGCATCGTGGGTCGGCGGGAAATGGGCAATATTTGCCCATGGATTGCAAGTCTTTGATATGGATGCTTTTTTCTTTATTGTCAGCAGGGTTTCCCCGTGCTTGTCCACAATGGGCGGGGATAATTCCGGCGCTGCCCTGGGGAAAAAAGAATAGGCGATGTCGGGCAGTTTTTGAGCACGAATTTCAAGGTGTTGATATCGCTGGTCTTTTTCTTCTTGTTCCCGGGCTATCAAGTGCTTTTTCCA
Organism: Bordetella trematum; assembly: GCF_900078335.1. Taxonomy (GTDB): domain Bacteria; phylum Pseudomonadota; class Gammaproteobacteria; order Burkholderiales; family Burkholderiaceae_B; genus Bordetella; species Bordetella trematum. Next base: position 85,023 of record NZ_FKBR01000031.1, on the reverse strand, counting down.
CACTGGGCGGGGATAAGCCAAGCAGGATGAAACACGGCGGCCGATGAGCGGCAGGCAGGCTCCAGGGTTTACCCGGAGCTGCTTCTTTTTCATGCGATCGACTACAAGTCGATGATTTAAAACAATTTTCCCTGATACTGTCCCGTATTTTCGGGGTCTTATCCACAAAAATCGGGGACAACTTCGTGGCGAAAAGCTGTGCCTGGGCAATAAAAGAGCAGTGGTTTCAAGTCATTGATTTGAAACCATTGTTTCGTCTTGCCCGGCAACTGTCCTCATGCTTGTCCACATCAGGCGGGGATAAGCTGTGTATCCCGGGATCAGGCAGCCAGGCGCTCCACCCAGGCGACGTAGCGGTCTACCCATTTTTGCAGAAAGGCCTCGGTGCGCGGATCCGTGATGTTCGATTGCGCATCGATCAGTCCTTCCTTCATCTGCAGGAAGACTTCGGGCGTGCTGAGCGTGTCCACCCCCAGGCAGACCAGGATGTTGCGCAGGTGCTGCTGTGCCAGGGCGGTTCCCGGGCCGCCTGTCGAAGTGCCCAGCACGCCGGCAGGCTTGCCGGACCAGACACTTTCCCCCGGCGGGCGGCTGCCCCAGTCCAGCGCGTTCTTGAGCGCAGCGGGCACCGAGCGGTTGTGTTCGGGGGTCACGAAGATCAGGCCGTCGGCGCGGGCCACCTGCTGCTTGAAAGCGCTCACAGCGGGCGTGGGGCTGTGTTCATCGTCCTGATTGAACAGCGGCAGATCCAATGCAGCGTCGTGCGCGGCGAAGTGCGGCGGCAGACATTTCTTGAGGGCGCCCGCCAGACGGCGGTTGATCGAATCGGCGCGCAGGCTGCCGACCACAATGAGGATGTCACGCTGCTTCATGATCCGGGTCTCCAGGGAAATGGCGTGACTGAGTGTAGGGCGGCGCCTTGGCAGATTCAATCGTAAACCGATGAATCCGCATGCCCAACTGACAATACACTGAATCACAAACGAAAATTGTTTACACTTGCATTCCTGAATTTTTGGCTCATTGCGGCCCCCGCTGGGGAGGCCCATGAATAGGGAGAGTAGGATGCGCAAGTTGCTGCAAGGCATGCTTTTGGTCGCGGCCGTCGCCGCCGGCGGGGCTCAGGCTGCGGTGGAACCCAAGGCTGTCGTCAAAACGTATTCGGATATCGCCGCGGCGAATTACCAGGATTCGCTGCTGGCTGCCGAAAAACTGCAGCAAGCCATCGATGCGCTGATCGCCAAGCCCAGCGAAGCGTCGCTCAAGGCTGCCCGTCAGGCGTGGCTGGATGCCCGCGTTCCCTATCAGCAGACCGAAGCATTCCGCTTCGGCAACGCCATCGTCGATGACTGGGAAGGCCGGGTGAATGCCTGGCCCCTGGATGAAGGCCTGATCGATTACGTTGACGCCTCCTACGGCAACGAGAATGATGAAAACGCCTTTTATGCCGTGAACGTCATCGCCAATTCGAAGATCTCCGTGGGGGGCAAGACCCTGGATGCCAGCAAGATCACGGCCGAGCTGCTGAGCGACGTGTTGCACGAAGCCGACGGCAATGAGGCCAACGTGGCCACCGGCTACCATGCGATCGAGTTCCTGCTGTGGGGCCAGGATCTGAATGGTTCGGGTCCGGCGCCGGAAGGCAGCGTGGGCACGCCGCAGGAGCGCCATGCCGGCAACCGCCCGCACACCGATTTCGATCCCAAGCAGTGCACCGGCGGCAACTGCGAGCGCCGCATCGAATACCTCAAGGTGGTGACGCAACTGCTGGTCGACGACCTCAAGGAAATGGCCGCTCAGTGGCAAGCCACGGGCGAGGCGCGCAAGTCGGTCGAAGAAGATCCGAAGGCGGGCCTGACGGCCATGCTGACCGGTCTGGGCAGCCTCTCCTACGGCGAACTGGCCGGCGAGCGCATGAAGCTGGGCCTGATGCTGCATGACCCCGAAGAAGAGCACGACTGCTTCTCCGACAACACGCACAATTCGCACTATTACAATCAGGTCGGCATGCGCAATGTCTACCTGGGCGACTACCGTCGCATCGACGGCTCGCAGGTCAAGGGCGCGAGCCTCTCGGATCTGGTCAAGGAAAAAGATCCCAAGCTGGATGCCGAAGTGCGCGCCAAGCTGGACGCCACGCTGGCGGCCATGCAGGCCATGCGTGACCGCGCCGACAAGATCGAGACCTACGACCAGATGATCGCCGAAGGCAATGCCGAGGGCAACGCGGTGGTGCAGGCTGCCATCGACCGTCTGATCGATCAGACCCGCAGCCTGGAGCGTGTGATCGCGTTGCTGGAGCTGGGTGACATCGAAATCGAAGGCTCTGACAGCCTGGACCAGCCGGAAGCGGTATTCAAGTGAAGCCCTGGTTGTTGATGCTGTCCGGGGCGCTGGCGATGGCTGGCGCCCAAGCGCGCAGCGACCTGAGCGCCGAGGATGCCGAGCGTGTGCGCAAGATCACTGCGCCGACGGCGGATTTTTCGTCGCCCGAGGCGTTCGAGACCATGCAGGCCGGCGCGGCGACCGTCAAGAAGCTGATCAATGCTGACATTTTTTCGCAGCCGTCGGCCAACATGAGCTTCGAAGGGCGCCAGCAGTTTCTGGTCGGCAATGGCCTGTTCCGCAAGGACTGGGTGTCGGCGCCGTCATCCACCCAGGCCTCCGATGGCCTGGGGCCGCTCTTCAATGCACGTTCTTGCCAAGCCTGTCACGTCAAGGACGGGCGCGGCACGGCCCCCGGTTTTGACCCCTTGGAGCAGAGCGAGGCGGTCGCGCTGCTGATGCGTCTTTCGGTGCCGCCCACCACCGACGAGGAAAAGCGCGCCCTGCGGGCGGGCGAGCTGGCGGCCCTGCCCGAGCCGGTCTATGGTCATCAGCTGCAGAACTTCGCCGTGGCTGGCCTGCCCAGCGAGGGCAGGCTGGTGGTCGACTATGCGCCGCTGCAGGTCGCCCTGGCGGGCGGGGAAACAGCCACCCTGATGCAGCCCAGCTATCGGATCGAGGATCTGAACTATGGCCCGATGCGGGCCGACACCCAGTTCTCGCCACGCCTGGCGCCGCCGATGATCGGCTTGGGTCTGCTGGAGGCCATCCACGAAGACGACATCCTGGCCAACGCCCGGCAAGACAAGGGCGATGGCGTGAGCGGCAAGCCGAACTGGGTGACGGACTTGCGCAGCGGCAAGAAAGTGCTGGGGCGCTTCAACTGGAAGGCGGGCCAGCCCAGCGTCGAACAACAAAGCGCGGCGGCCTTCTCCAACGACATGGGCCTGTCCTCGCCGCTCTTTCCCAGCCACTACGGTGATTGCACGCCTGCGCAGAAAGCCTGTTTCGACATGCCGCATGGTGCGCAACCCCATCTGGGCGAGCACGAGGTGCCGGCGCGCCTGATGGATTTCGTGACGGTCTACTCGACCAATCTGGCGGTGCCGCAGCGCCGCGACGTCGATGATGCGCGCGTGCTCGAAGGCAAAAAACTGTTCTATCAGGCCAATTGCGTGGCCTGCCACGTGCCCAAATACGTGACCCGGCGCGATGCCAAACAGCCCGAGCACCAGTTCCAGCTCATCTGGCCCTATACCGACCTGCTCTTGCATGACATGGGCGAGGGGCTGGCCGATGGCGTGGGCGAAGGCCAGGCCAACGGACGCGAGTGGCGAACGCCGCCGCTGTGGGGCATCGGCCTGACCAAGGTGGTCAACCCGAATGCCACCTATCTGCACGATGGCCGCGCCCGCAGTCTGCTGGAGGCCGTGCTGTGGCATGGCGGCGAGGCGCAGGCCGCGCGGGATCGCGTGGTCAATATGTCGCCGGCCGAAAGGGCCGACCTGATCCGTTTCCTGGAGTCTCTATGAAGTCATCCCTTGTGCTGGCTGCGGGCCTGCTGGCCGTCGCCGGCGTGCGCGCAGAGGTGCCGCCGGATCTCGGGCAACGGCTCGCCGATGGCTATGCGCGCGCGGCCTTTGCCGAACTGCAACAGCGCGCCGGCCAGATGCAGGGCGAACTCAAGGCCTGGTGCGGCGCGGACGGGCAGGGCTCGCCCGCCCGTGTCGAGGCAGCGTTTGGGCACCTGGTGCAGGCCTGGGGCGGCGTGGCCTTTCTGCGTTTCGGCCCGCTGGTGCAGGGCAATCGTTTCGAGCGCCTGTCTTTCTGGCCGGATCCGCGCGGCGTCATGCCGCGTCAGGTGCAGGCGGTCCTGAAGGCGGCCGATCCGGCGCTGCTGGCCGAGGGGGCGCTGGCGCAGCGCAGCGTGGCGGTGCAGGGGCTGCCGGCGCTGGAGTATGTGCTGTATGGCGAGCCTGGGCTGCTGCGCGCCAGGATGCCGGCCGTCTATCCTTGCGGCTATGCGGTTGCGGTGGCGGGCAATATAAGCGGACTGACAGGCGAACTGGTGGCGGCCTGGAGCCAGCAGGGCGACTTCGGGCGTCAGTTCACCGCGCCGGCTGCGGCCAATGACCTGTACCGCAGTTCCCAGGAAGTGGCGGCCGAAGCCATGAAGGCGCTGTCTACCGGCTTGCAGTTTGCGCGCGACGTGCAGTTGCTGCCGGTACTGGGCGCCACTGCCGAGGCGGCCCGGCCAAAGCGGGCCGCCTTCTGGCGCAGCGGCCAGAGCATGGTCGTGCTGGCGGCAGGCCTGCGCGGCATGCAGGCGTTTTACGATGCCGGCCGCTATCCCTTGCCCGCCGGCAGCCAGGCGCTCAATGAAACGCTCGACAGCGAGCTCCGCCAGGCAGCCACGCTGGTGGCCGGCGTGCCGGCCGATGTCGAGGCGGCCTTCGTACAGGAGGCGCCGCGTGCGGCCTTGAGCCTGGCGGCCCTGGTCATCAAAAACGCCAAAGATGTGGTGGATCAGGATATTGCCCCGGCGCTTGGGGTCACGATCGGGTTCAATGCGCTCGATGGGGATTGATCGACGCACTTTTCTCGGCCTGGGCGCGGCCGCCCTGGTGGCGCCTTCCCAGGTGCTGGCGGCGGGCACCGAGGCCCTCTACGTGACGGCCCGGCTGCGCGGGGCACGCCACGAGGTCGTGCTGCTCGATGCCGAGGGGCGCGAGCGGCTGGTCGAAACCATGCCTGACCGCGGGCACAGCTTTGCGCTGGATGGCCGGCGCCTGACGGTGTTTGGCCGCCAACCCGGCTTCTTTGCCCTGAGCCTGGACCTGCAGGGCCGGCGCGCGCCGCAGGCGATCGCCGCCGCCGAGGGGCGCCATTTTTTCGGTCACGGCGTCTACCTGCCGGGCGGTCAACTGATGGTGGCGACCGAGAACGACTATGAGGCCGGACGGGGCGTGCTGGGCATCTACGATGTCAGTGGCGCGCCGCGCCGTATCGGCGAGTTCGATACGGGGGGGATCGGCCCTCATGAAGTCATCCTGATGCCTGACGGCAAGACGCTGTGCGTGGCCAATGGCGGCATCCTGACGCATCCCGATTACGGCAAGCTGGAGCTCAACCTGGACAGCATGCAGCCTTCACTGGTCTACCTGGATGCCGCCACCGGAGACCTGCTGGAGCGCGTCGAGCTGGCGCGGGCCTGGCACCGCCTCTCCATCCGCCATCTGGCGCTGGCGGCCGACGGCGCCGTGTGGTTCGGTTGTCAGCATATGGGGCCGGCCGGCGAGCGGCCGGCGCTGGTGGGGCGGCACCGCCGGGGGCAGGCGCCACAGCTTTTCGAGGGCAGCGCCGAGGCGCTGCGCGGCATGCGCAATTATGTCGGCTCGGTGGCCGCCGATGCCCGTGGCGAGGTCATCGCCACCTCCAGCCCCGTGGGGGGGCAGGTCCTCTACTGGGATGCGGCCAGTGGCCGGCTGCTGGGGACGACGTTCCTGGCGGACGGCTGTGGCGTCGCGCCGGCTGCGCCGGCCGGTTTCCTGGTGTCCAGCGGGCTGGGGGCCATGGTGCGCACCGGGCCGCAGCAGCCCATGCACAGTCTGCACGAGGCAGGCTCCGGGCAGGCCTGGGACAATCACTTCCGCCGGCTATCCTGACAATATTTGAGTTTGGCGCAGCGAGGGCTTCTGCTAGAGTCGGTGCTGTTTGTTTTACATCTTCGACCGGACTAGGCAGGAGTTTCCATGAATGAAGTAATCGATGGCATGAGCGAGGTCATGCCGCGCCTGTTGGATATGGGCATGAATCTGCTGATGGCCTTGCTGATCCTGATCGTCGGCTGGTGGCTGTCGGCGTTGCTGGGGCGCTGGGTGCGGCGCGCGGCCGAACGCTCGCCGCGCGTGGACCCGACCATTGTGCCGATGGCCTATGCCACGGTGGTATGGGCGGTGCGGATCTTCACGGTGATCGCGGTGCTGGCCCGTTTCGGCGTGCAGACCGCCAGCCTCATCGCCGTGCTCGGCGCTGCCGGTCTGGCGGTGGGCCTGGCTCTGCAGAACACGCTGCAGAACATCGCGGCAGGCATCATGCTGCTGATTCTGCGCCCCGTGCGCGCGGGTGAGTACGTCAGCCTGAGCACCGGCAACGAAGGGACGGTGGCCGAGGTGGGCCTGTTCCTGACCCGCCTGGTGCAGTTCGACGGGGTGCACATCACGCTGCCCAACAGCACGGTCTGGGGAGCCACCATTATCAACTACAGCCGCAACGTCGATCGCCGTTGCGATATCCCGGTGATCATCCACTATGGCGATGATCTGCAGGACGCCATGCGGCGCCTCGAAACCCTGGTGCAGAATCATGCTTCCGTGGCCAAGGATCCGGCGCCGATGGTGCGTGCCATCGAGTACCGCGACAACGGCACGGTCGTCAACGTACGGGTCTGGACCAAGGCGGCCGATTACTGGGAAGTGCGTTGGAATCTGTTCCAGCAGATCCGCCTGCAGCTGACCGAGGCCGGTTTCCGCGCCCCGGTGCCGGTGCGCGAGATCCAGGCGCCGCCGCAGGATGCGCCGCAGGCCAGGTAAGCCAGGAAGCCTCTCGATGCTTTCGCCGGGCCGCCTCAGGGCGGCCCTTGCATTTCAGGTCTTCAGGCGTGCCAGCTCGGCCTTGATCCAGCCGGCGATCTCCCGTTGTCGCTGGGCTGGCATGCGGTCGATGATGGCTGTCACGCTGACCGCCAGTACGGGTTGGCCCTGGGCATTGAGCAGGGCGCAGCCCACGCCCAGCGCCCCGCGCACCGCATGATTGCCCACGACGGAGTATCCGCGCGAACGGGTGTTGACGATCAGCCGCTGCATTTCCTGCGGCGTCATGCCTCCGTACTCGTCCAGCAGGCTGGAGTTGCGCATCACGATGCCCTGGGCCATTTCATCGGGCAGGGCGGCCAGGATGGCCATACCGCCAGAGCCCACGCCCAGCGGCTGGCGTTTGCCGGCATAGGTGGCCAGGATCTGAACCGGATAGCTGCCCACCTCGCGATGCAGGCTGACCGAGTCGTCGGCATCGCGCACCACCAGAAAGACGGCGTCGCCGGTCCGGTCGGCCAGGCGCTTGAGCGCTGGCAACAGTTGCCGCACGCGGGGATCGGGCGAGACGATATCGGTTTCAGCGCCCAGTTCGGCGCGGTATTTCTTGGTGCCCTGGATGGTGGATACCAGTCCGGCCTCCAGCAGGGCGGCCAGCAGGCGATAGATGGTGGGGCGTTGGATGCCGGTATGGCGGGCCAGATCCGTCACGCTCAGGCCCTGGTTGCCCTGGTCTCGCAATGCCGCCAGCACGGCCAGCCCCCGTCTCAGGGTACGCGGCCCCGCGGCAGCGGTCTCACTCTCTTGCATGTATGTCTCTGATAGTCCGGGTAAATCTGTACGCGCCCAGATTCTGTCCTAGGGTTAGTATGTGTCCGTACCGTGGACTCTACCTTGCCTGAGTCCGAGTGTATAGCGCATCATCCGATAGGTAACAGTTCTTATTATGTCCACATCCTGGACGTTTTATAGGAGACAGACGCATGTCCGAGGCTAAAAAGCCCCGCGTGGCCCGTGCTTTGACCGGCCTGGCCGCAGCTACTCTCAGCGCCTTTGCTCTCAGTGCGACGACGGTTCACGCCGCCTATCCGGATAAACCGGTGCGCATCGTTGTCGGTTTTTCCGCTGGCGGCACGACCGATGTGATTGCTCGCCTGATGGCTAAGGAATTGACCGCTCAGCTGGGCCAGTCCTTCGTGGTCGAAAACAAGCCAGGCGGCGGCAGCAACATCGCCACCGACTATGTGGCCCGCGCCAAACCCGATGGCTACACGCTGCTGTTCGTGGCCGTGACCAGCGCCATCAACCAGACGCTCTACAGCAACGTCAACTTTGACCTGGTGAAGGACTTCTCGCCGGTTGCCCTGGGCGCCAAGGTGCCCAACGTGCTGGTGGTCAACCCGCAGGTGCCGGTCAATTCGGTGCAGGAACTGGTCAAGTACGCCAAGGACAACCCCGGCAAGCTGGCTTTCGCTTCCTCGGGCAGCGGCACCTCCATCCACATGGCGGGCGAGCTGTTCAAGCAGAGCGCCGGCATCGACGTGCTGCACGTGCCCTACAAGGGCAGCGCGCCGGCCGTGACCGACCTGATCGGCGGCCAGGTGCAGTACATGTTCGACAACATGCCGTCGTCGTGGCCGCATGTGCAGTCGGGCAAGCTGCGCGCTCTGGCGGTGACCACCAAGGATCGCTCGACCAGTGCTCCGGATGTGCCCACCATGAAGGAGTCGGGTTTCGAGAATTTCGACGTGTCGTCCTGGTTCGGCCTGATTGCGCCGGCCGGCACGCCGCCGGAAGTGATCCAGACGCTGAACGCAGCGATGGTCAAGGGTCTGGACAATCCGGACGTGCTCAAGGCCTATGAAAGCCTGGGCGCGGTGGCCGAGAAGACCACCGCCGAAGAGTTCGGCGCTTTCATCAAGTCGGAAGTCGAAGGCTGGGCCCCTGTGGTCAAGGCTTCGGGCGCACGGGTCGACTGATCCCGCGCACCCTGGCGCCACGTGTGCAGCGTGGCGCGCAGACGGGCAGATCCCTCGCGGGACTGCCCGTTTTCTATTTGCCTTTGCGCGGCAGGGCGCGCGAGGCGACCTCCAGCATGGCCGTGCAGACGCCGCGCATCATGTCGATCTCGTCGCGGGTCAGTTCCGCGCGCCCGAACAGGTGGCGCATGCGCGGCATCAGCTTCTTGGGATGGGCCGGGTCGAGAAACTCAACCCCGACCAGCGCCTGTTCCCAGTGCGCCAGCATGGCCTGCACCGCCTGGCTGCTGGCCGGCCGGGCGCCGGGGTCGGGCTGCTGGGCGCGCGATGCCGGCAGCAGCGCCGTGCCGTCGGCGCGCAGCAGCGCATAGCGCAGTTCCCAGGCCGCCAGTTGCAGCGCCTGGGCCACGTTCAGCGAGCTGTACTCGGGATTGGCCGGGATATGGCAGATGCGCTGGCACAGGGCGATCTGTTCATTGGTCAGGCCAGAGCGCTCGGTGCCCAGGATGATGGCCACGCTGCCCTCGTCGTTGTGATCCAGGTGGGCGCGGCTGAGGTCGGCGGCTTCCCGGATATCGCAGGGGGGCGGACCGAGGTCGCGTACCCGGGCGGTCAGGGCGAAAGCCAGCGTGACGGGCGCCAGGGCGTCTTCCAGGGTGGCGAAGACCTGTGCGCGATCGAGCACATCGGTGGCGCCGCTGGCCAGGGCCTGGGCTTCCGGCTGCCGGGTCATGTCGGGGAACCGGGGCTCGACCAGCGCCAGATCGGCGAACCCCATTGTCTTGATGGCGCGCGCGGCCGAACCCACGTTGCCAGGGTGGCTGGGCTGCACCATGATGAATCGCACGCGTGAAAATTTTTGAGTCATTTAAAATAGCTGGTTTGGCTTTGCGCTTTTCTGGTTTCCCGGGGCTGCCGCCGGTGCCGCAAGGGTATTTCTTGCTGCGGCGCGGTACGATACGCCCTGCGGCCCCAACCTATGCAGGCCAGGCTCTCACCGAACGGAATTCTATGCACCCGATGCTCAATACCGCCATCAAGGCGGCTCGCCGTGCCGGCACCATCATCAATCGCGCCAGCCTCGATCCCGACCGCCTGACCGTGGCGCGCAAGGGTCCGCGCGATTATGTCACGGAAGTGGATCGCGCCGCCGAGGAGGCGGTGGTCGAGGTGCTGCGTACGGCCTACCCGGACCACGCCGTGCTGGGCGAGGAATTTGGCCTGCAAGGCCCTGATCAGGCCGAGTTCCAGTGGATCATCGATCCGCTGGACGGCACCACCAACTTCATTCACGGTCTGCCCAACTACGCCGTGTCGATTGCCCTGACGCAACGCGGCCTGGTCACCCAGGCCGTGGTCTACGACCCGTCGCGCAACGAACTGTTCACCGCCAGCCGTGGCGGCGGCACCTTCCTGAACGACCGCCGCATGCGGGTATCGGGCCGCGTGCGCTACCACGAGGCGCTGCTGGGCGCGCACTGGCCTTCGCCGGTCGACGCCGACCACGCCAGCGCTTCGCGCTTTCGCAACATGGCCGAGGGCAGCGTCGGCGTGCGCCGTCTGGGATCGACCGTCCTGGAATTGGCTTATGTCGCCACCGGCCGCCTGGACGGCTTCTGCGGCGTGGGCCTCAAGCCCTGGGATCTGGCCGCCGGCAGTCTGCTGGTGCTCGAGGCCGGCGGCCTGGTGGCCGACTTCGATGGCGAGCAGGGCTGGATGGACTCCGGCAACGTGCTGGCCGGCACGCCCAAGGTCTTCACGCAGATGATGACCGCGTTGCAGCCCAAGGCCTGATTCCGGCCGTGCCATTCCGAAAACCGGCCTTGTGCCGGTTTTTGCATCCCGGGGCCAGCAGCCGTCGCGTGCAGGATTTTGTGACCATACTGTCGCGGGCTTGCATGTACGATTACCGATTCCCCAACTTCTGGAGCATCTGATGGAGTGGCTGCTTGACCCCGCCGCGTGGGTCGGCTTGCTTACCCTTGTCATCCTTGAAATCGTCCTCGGGATCGACAACCTCATCTTCATCGCCATTCTGGCCGACAAGCTGCCGCCTGCGCAGCGCGACCGGGCACGCGTCGTGGGCCTGTCCCTGGCCCTGGTGATGCGCCTGGGCTTGCTGTCGGTGATGTCCTGGCTGGTCACCCTGACCCGGCCGCTGTTCTCCATCGGGGCGTTCTCCTTTGCCGGGCGCGACCTGATCCTGATGCTGGGCGGCCTGTTCCTGCTCTTCAAGGGCACCATGGAGCTGCACGAGCGCCTGGAAGGCGGCGGCATGTCGCCGGCCGGCGGGTCGCGCGCCTATCCCAGCTTCTGGGTCACGGTCACGCAGATCGTGGTGCTCGACGCGGTGTTTTCGCTCGATTCGGTCATCACCGCCGTCGGGATGGTGGATCACCTGGCGATCATGATGATCGCCGTGATCATCGCCATCGGCATCATGCTGGCGGCCTCCAAGCCGCTGACGCGTTTCGTCAATGCCCATCCGACCGTGGTCGTGCTGTGTCTGGGCTTTTTGCTGATGATCGGTTTCTCGCTGCTGGCCGAGGCCTTCGGCTTCAAGGTGCCCAAGGGCTATCTGTACGCGGCCATCGGATTCTCGGTGCTGATCGAGTCGCTCAACCAGATCGCGCGGCGCAACCTGCTCAAGCTGGATGCGCGCCGGCCCATGCGCGACCGCACGGCCGAGGCAGTGCTGCGCCTGCTTGGCAAGCGTGCGCAGGCCGAACCGGCGACGGACGATGAGGCTTCGCCGCCGGCCACGGGGGCGTTCGGCATCGAGGAGCGCAATATGGTCAGCGGCGTGCTGACCCTGGCCGAACGCTCCATCCGCTCCATCATGACGCCGCGCATCGATCTGTCGTGGATCAACCTCGACGATGACCCGCAGCTCATCCGCGAGCAATTGATGCGGGCGCCGCACAGCTTCTTCCCGGTATGCCGTGGGGCGCTGGACGAAGTGATCGGCATTGCGCGGGCCAAGGATCTGGTGGCTGACCTGATCACCGAAGGGCGCGTCAACACCAAGCGTCTGCGCGAGCCCATCATCGTGCACGAGTCCATCGGCATTCTGCGCCTCATGGACACGCTCAAGCGGTCGCGCGGGCAGTTGGTGCTGGTGGCCGACGAGTTTGGCGCCATCGAGGGGGTGGTGACACCCATCGACGTGTTCGAGGCCATTGCCGGCGAGTTTCCCGACGAGGACGAGGTCCCCGACATTACCGCCATCGGCGACGATGTCTGGCAGATCGATGGCGCAGCCGATCTGCGCCATGTCGAGCAGGTGCTCGATACCGAAGGGCTGCTCGATGAGGCGCAGGATTATTCCACGTTGGGCGGCTATCTCCTGATGCGCTTCGGCAAACTGCCCCAGCCGGGCGACAGCTGTGATTACGAAACCCCTTATTTCCGCTTCCGCTTTGAAGTGCTGCACATGGCAGGGCGGCGCATTGCCTCGGTGCGCGTGCAGCGCATTGCGCTGACCCTGTTCGATGTTCCTGACGATACCGCGCAAGCCTGATCCGGGCGCGGCCTTCCTCTGACCTTTATCTCTGCATTGCACCGTGACCGACAGCCATATCTACCTCCTCAAAGCATTTCTCCTGGGCATCCTCGAAGGCCTGACGGAGTTCATCCCCGTGTCGAGCACGGGCCACCTCATTCTGTTCGGCGACTGGATCGAATTCGATTCCGGCACGGGCAAGGTGTTTGAAGTCGTGATCCAGCTCGGCTCCATCCTGGCCGTGATGTGGATCTTCCGCGCCCGTTTGTGGCAGCTGATCCGTGGCACGCTGACCGGCGATCGCCAGGAGGTGCTGTTCACGCGCAACCTGCTGCTGGCCTTTTTGCCTGCGGCGGTGATCGGGGCGATCTTCATCAAGCACATCAAGCAGGTGTTCTATCACCCGGCGGTGGTGGCAGTGATGCTGGTGGTGGGCGGCCTCATCATGCTGTGGGTCGAGCGTCGTGCGCCCAAGACCCCGGGCGATCTGCCCGGGGCGGCTGACGACACCGCCTCCGAAGAGCGCGCCACGGCGCGGCGGCTGGAGGACATCAGCTGGAAGCAGGCGCTGGGCGTGGGCGTGGCCCAATGCCTGGCGATGGTGCCGGGCACGTCCCGTTCCGGCGCGACCATCATCGGCGGCATGATCGCCGGGATCCAGCGCAAGACGGCCACCGAGTTCTCGTTCTTCCTGGCCATGCCGACCATGCTGGGCGCGGCCGTCTACGACATGTATCGCAATGCCAGCCTGCTTTCCAGCCATGACCTCTCCGGCATCGCGGTAGGTTTCGTGGCGGCCTTCCTGAGCGCCCTGGTGGTGGTGCGCGCCGTGCTGCGCTTCGTGGCCAACCATACCTATCGCGGCTTTGCCTGGTACCGCATCGCGCTGGGCCTGGTGGTGGGAGGCTGGCTGATGATGCGGGCCTGACGCCACCTCTTGGCCGGCCTGACGCCGGCCCAAACGAAACGACCGCCCTGAGGGGCGGTCGTTTTTCTAGCGGGGCGCGTGCCTTACTCGGCGTCGTCCAGGTCGTACATCTGGGGGCCGTCGGCGTCGATGACCAGCCAGCCGCCGCGCGTGGCGCCATGGTCGCAATCCCAGTCGGGCAGGACCCAGCGTTCGCACTTGCGGCCGTCCACGCTCAGCACGTGGCGTTGCGGGCGATGGGTATGGCCGTGAATCATCAGGGCCACGCCGCTGTCGCGCAGGGCCGTCTCGATGGCCTGGGCGTTCACATCCATGATTTCCATGGTCTTGGCCTGATTGGCCGCCATGCTTTCGCCGCGCGCCTGCTGGGCCATCTGCAGGCGTTCGGGAATGCTCATGGAGAGAAACTGCGTCTGCCAGCGCGGGTCGCGCACCATGGCGCGAAACTGCTGGTAGGCTGCATCGTCCGTACAGTATTCGTCGCCGTGGCTGAGCAGCACCATGCCGCCATCGGTCTGCAGCAGAGCCTGGTCGGGCAGCAGGCGTGCGCCCAGGGCGTCGGCCAGCTCCCGGCCCATCAGGAAGTCGCGGTTGCCGCGGCCCAGATACACCGGGATGCGCGCTGCGGTGGCCTTGAGCGCCTGCAGCGCCTGGGCAAGCCAGGGCGGCGCGGCGCGGATGACATCGTCGCCGATCCAGGCGTCGAAGATGTCGCCTGGCAGCAGCAGGGCGTCGGCCTCGGCGGCCGCCGCCTCCAGAAAGCCCGTGAAGGCTTCGGCGGTGGCCGGCGTGGCCGGCCCGAGATGCACATCGGAAGCCAGCCAGAGCGTGCCCGGCAGCGCGATCGTCTCGATGTTATTCAAGGATTTCGGCCTTCTCGATGATCACGTCTTCCTTGGGCACGTTCTGGTGGAAGCCGTTGTTGCCGGTCTTCACGCCCTTGATCTTGTCGACCACATCGGTGCCTTCGGTCACGGTGCCGAACACGGCATAGCCCCAGCCTTGCGGGGTGGGCGCGGTGAAGTTCAGGAAGTCGTTGTTGGCGACGTTGATGAAGAACTGCGCCGTGGCCGAATGCGGGTCGCTGGTGCGGGCCATGGCCAGGGTGTACTTGTTGTTCTTCAGGCCGTTGTCGGCTTCGTTGTCGATCGGCTCGCGGGTGGGTTTTTGCTTCAGGCCGGGCTCGAAGCCGCCGCCCTGCACCATGAAGCCGTCGATCACGCGGTGAAAGACCGTGCCGTCATAGAAGCCGTCCTTGACGTATTGCAGGAAGTTGGCGGACGTCTTGGGGGCTTTTTCGGCATCCAGCGTGATGACCATGTCGCCTTGGTTGGTATGCAGCTTGACGCGAGGATTGCTCATGGAAGTAGTGCCTTCTGAAAGAGAGGGGGTGGGGGACGTCTGGGCGCCTGCGCTCAGGGGCAGCAGCGCGGCCAGCAGAAAAGCGCCGGCCCAGCGGCCCAGCGGTTTGATGCGCGAATCATAAGCGGTCATGAGTGCGATTTATCCTTCAGTAGCTTTTCGAGATCCTGGGCTTTTTCTTTCATCCCGGGCACGCCGCGCTCGGCTTCCTGCCGATAGGTGCGCAGGGCGATCATGAGCTGCAGGTCGCCCAGGTTGGCGCGCGCAGCCGGATAATTCGGATTGACCCGCAGCGCCATGTTAAGCGCATCCTGGGCGCGATCCAGCTCGCCACGCGAGGCGTACAGCGCACCCAGATTGTTCCAGGGTTCGGGCAGTTCTGGGAAGCGGGTGGTCATCTCGGTGTAGATGGCTTCGGCTTCCTGGTCGCGCCCCAGCGCGCCCAGCACACGGGCATGCTGGAACATGAGTTGCACATCGGTGCCCGGCAGATTGCGCGAGGCCTGGGTGCGGGCATCGATGAGCTTGAGCGCCTCTTCGTAGCGCCCGCTGTTGATCAGGCGCTCGATGTGGTCGGTGATCTGCGACGGAGATGGGGCCAGGCGCGTGTCCACGCCGGGCTTGGCCGCCTCGAGCAGACGGGCCAGGCTGTCCCAGCCGCCTTCGGGCGGGGGCTCGTCCAGGGTGGTCGTGGCCGGCGGGCCGTCCCGCAGGGGGATGCCGCCGGCCATGGATTGCGCCAGGGCGGCAGGGGCGGCCAGGGCTGTGCACAAGGCCAGCGTCCGCGCGGCGAAACGGAGAAACGACGGGGTAATCACAGGGCGTAGTCCATTGGCGGGCAAGCGGCAGAAAAGCGCAGAGGCAGGCCGCTTGCTATACTTTACGATCGCCATTTTAGCTCTGGTTGAGGCAATGGCCCGCCAGAAGGTGGCAGACCGGTGCAATCAGGGGCGCAGCGGGGCGCGTCGCGGGAGTTTCCGCGCTGTCCGCAGGTGCCGCAATTCACCGCAGCCGCCATCCGGGCGGCATTTCCCCCAACGACGTTCTGATACTTGCCGACGAGCGCCATGCTGCACATCTACAACACACTGTCGCGTACCAAAGAAGCCTTCAAACCGGTCCATGCCGGCGAGGTGCGCATGTACGTGTGTGGCATGACCGTCTATGACTACTGCCACCTGGGCCATGCCCGGATGCTGGTGTCCTTTGACGTGGTTCAGCGTTGGCTGCGGGCCAGCGGCTATGCCGTGAACTACGTTCGCAATATCACCGACATCGACGACAAGATCATCCGCCGCGCGGTGCAGACCGGGCGGCGCATGCACGAAGTCACCGAGTTCTTCATCGACGCCATGCACGCCGACGAGCGCGCCCTGGGCGTGGCGCGGCCCGATCACGAGCCGCGCGCCACGCAATATGTGGGCGAGATGCTGGACATCATCGGCCGGCTGCGCGATAACGGGCTGGCCTATCAGGCCGATGATGGCGACGTGAACTTCTCCGTGCGCGGGTTCGCCGGCTACGGCAAGCTGTCGGGCAAGTCGCTCGACGATCTGCGCGCCGGCGAGCGCGTGGCCGTGGATACCGCCAAGCGCGACCCGCTCGATTTCGTGCTCTGGAAATCGGCCAAGGAAGAAGAACCGCCTGAAACCAAGTGGCAGTCTCCCTATGGTTTCGGCCGCCCCGGCTGGCACATCGAGTGCTCGGCCATGAGCAAGGCCCTGCTGGACCTGCCGCTGGATATCCATGGCGGCGGCCCGGACCTGAAATTCCCGCATCACGAGAACGAGATCGCCCAGACCGAAGGGGCGTTCGGCGGCAATCTGGCCAATGTCTGGATGCATTGCGGCCCGTTGATGGTCGATGCCGAGAAGATGTCCAAGTCGTTGGGCAACTTCCGCACCATCCGCCAGACCATCGCGCAGGGCGAAGCCGCCGAGAACGAAGCGGTCTATGCGGTCAATCCGCGCGAAGCGGAAATGCTGCGCTTTTTCATCGTGCGCAATCACTACCGCAGCCCGCAGAACTACACCCCCGACAACCTGGTGGACGCCCAGAACGCGCTTGATCGCCTGTATCAGGCGCTGCAGAACGTGGCTCCCGATCAGGCCGGCATCGATTGGCAGGAGCCGCAGGCGCAGGCCTTCAAGGCCGCGATGGACGACGATTTCAACAGCTCCGGCGCCGTGGCCGCCCTGTTCGAACTGGCCACGCAGGCCAACCGCGATCGCGATGCGCGCGCCGCCGGCCAGTTGCGCGCCCTGGGGGGCGTGCTGGGCCTGCTGCAACTCGATCCTGTGGCGTATTTCCAGTCGCCCACGCGCTATTCGGCCGCGGCGATGGAACAGGGCGCGCCCGCGGGCCAGCTGGATGCCGCACGTATCGAGGCGCTGGTTGCCGAGCGTGGCCAGGCCAAGCAGGCGCGTGACTTCGCACGCGCCGACGCCATCCGGGCCGAACTGCGCGCCGCCGGCATCGAGCTCGATGACAAACCGGGCGGCCTGACGCAGTGGCGTCGCGCCTGAGATCGACGGCCATGTCCAGCACTGACCTCGACGCTGCCAAACCGGATTACTGGGAAGAGGCCGTGGCGCATCTGATGCGCCGCGACCGCATTCTCAAGAAGATCATTCCGCAGCACAGCCATACCTGGCTGATGTCGCGCGGCTCGCCGTTCGTGACGCTGGCGCGCGCCATCGTCGGGCAGCAGATCTCCACCAAGGCGGCCGATGCCCTCTGGACGCGCCTGCTGGAGGTGGCCGGCAAACGCCCCACGCCAGCTACTGTGCTGCGCGCCGGCGTGGCCGGGCTGCGCGAGGCCGGGCTGTCGCAACGCAAGGCCGAATACGTGCAGGATCTTGCAGATCATTTTGGCCAGCGCAAGGTGCACCCCGAGCGCTGGGCCTCCATGGACGACGAAGCGGTCATCTCCGAACTGGTCGCCATTCGGGGCATCGGCCGCTGGACGGCCGAGATGTTCCTGATTTTCAACTTGCAGCGGCCGGACGTCCTGCCCTTGGACGATCTTGGGCTGCTCAAGGCAATCTCGTTACACTACTTCAGCGGCGAGCCGGTATCGCGCTTCGAAGCCCGAGAGGTTTCGTTGGCCTGGCAGCCCTGGCGTACCGTGGCGACCTGGTATTTGTGGCGCAGCCTGGAACCGACTCCGGTCCAGTACTGATCCCGCCAGCGCCCTTCGACGGAACCACACCTCATGCGCAATACATTCCTGGAATTCGAACAACCGCTCGCCGAGCTTGAGAACAAGATCGAGCAGCTGCGCTATGTGCAGGCCGATTCTGCAGTGGACATTTCCGATGAGATCGGGCGTCTGCAGCAGAAGAGCCAAAGTCTCGCCAAGGAAATTTACGGCAAGCTGTCGCCCTGGCAGACTGCCCTGGTGGCGCGGCACCCGCAGCGCCCCTACACGCTGGATTACGTGCGTGAGATCTTCACCGATTTCCACGAGCTGCACGGCGACCGCATGTATGCCGACGACCTCTCCATCGTGGGCGGCCTGGCGCGCTTTAACGGCACGCCCTGCATGGTCATCGGCCACCAGAAGGGGCGTGACACCAAAGAGCGTGCCGCACGCAATTTCGGCATGCCGCGCCCCGAGGGCTATCGCAAGGCCTTGCGCCTGATGCGCCTGGCCGAAAAGTTCAGAATGCCCATCTTCACCTTCATCGACACCCCGGGCGCCTATCCCGGCGTCGGTGCCGAAGAGCGCGGGCAGTCGGAAGCCATCGGCCACAACCTGTTCGTCATGGCCGAGCTCAAGGTGCCGGTCATCGTGACCGTGATCGGCGAGGGCGGCTCGGGCGGCGCGCTTGCGATCGCCGTGGGCAATGCCGTGCTGATGCTGCAGTACTCCACCTATTCGGTGATTTCGCCCGAAGGCTGCGCCTCCATTCTCTGGCGCAGCGCCGACAAGGCGCCCGAGGCAGCCGAAGCGCTGGCCATCACGGCGCCGCGCCTGAAAGATCTTGGCCTGATCGACCGCATCGTCAACGAGCCGGTCGGCGGCGCGCATCGCGATCCGCGCGTCATGGCCCGGCTGCTGCGCCGCGCCCTGGGCGATTCGCTGCGCCAGTTGCAGGGTCTCACGCCCGAGCAACTGATCGAGCAACGCCTGGAGCGTGTGCTGGCCTACGGCCGATATCAGGAAACGCGCGCCTGAGCGGGCAAGGGTCTGACCATGTCGGGCCTTCCTGATCTTTCTCCCTACCGTGCTCTGCTGGGCGAGGCGCCGCTGGCGAAGCTGCGCGCCGCCGTGGCGGGTGTGCCTGCCGGCACGCCGGTCGGCATTGCCCTGAGCGCCGGCCCGGACTCGGCCATGCTGGCCCTGGCTGCGGCCCTCGCGCTGCGGGACCGGCCGCTGCGGGCTTTCCACGTGCATCATGGTCTGCAAGCCGAGGCCGATGCCTGGAGCGCGCGCGCCGGCGCGCTTTGCGCCTTGCTGGGCTTGCCGTTTCAGGTGGCCCGGGTGAGTGTGCCGGCCGATGGCAGCGGCATCGAGGCGGCGGCGCGTCAGGCGCGCTATGGCGCGCTGGCGCAAATGGCCGGGGCTGCCGGCGTGGGGCATATCCTGCTGGCGCACCATCGCGATGATCAGGCCGAAACCGTGTTGCTGCGCCTGCTGCGCGGCGCCGGCGTTGCCGGCTTGGCCGCCATGCGCGCCGAGCACCGCCGCGACGGGCTGGTGTATCTGCGGCCCTGGCTGGATATCGGGCGGGATACATTGCGCGACGCTGCGCAGGCGTTTGCCCGTGTGAGTGGCTGGCAGGCGGTCGACGATCCCACCAATGCCGACCCGCGCTATACCCGTGCCGCCGTGCGAACGGCGCTGGGGCCGGCGCTGGCGGCCCGCTGGCCGGGCTGGCAATCCATCGTGGCGCGTCATGCGCGCCAGATGGCCGAGGCTGCCGACATCCTCGACGAAGTGGCGCGCGCCGATTTCGCCGCGCTTGCGCCCGGGCCGCAAGGGCAGGACTTCTCTCTGGCAGCCTGGCGCGGCCTGTCGGCGCCCCGCCAGGCCCAGGTGTTGCGCCACTGGCTGCACGGACAGGGCCTGCGCATGCCCTCCGAGGCGCGTCTGCAGGAACTGATGCGTCAGCTGCGGCAGTTGCACGCCCTGGGCCACGACCGCGACCTGCGGCTGCTGCACGACGGCCATGAAATCCGCTGTCAACGCGGGCGGGTGTCGGTGATGCGCCAGGTGGACAAGCTCGCATAACGATCTGCGCAAAATATCACCATGCGCTAGAATTACCGACTTTGCTCGCCCTGGGCGGGCCTTAAGCCAGAGTACGAGATGTCCCTGATCGTTCACAAGTATGGCGGTACGTCGATGGGCTCCATCGAGCGCATCAAGAATGTGGCGCGCCGCGTCGCGAAGTGGCACGCCGCCGGCCACCAGGTCGTCGTGGTGCCCTCGGCCATGTCGGGCGAAACCAATCGCCTGCTGGGCCTGGCCCGCGAGATTACCCCGCAGCCCAATGGCCGCGAACTCGACATGATCGCCGCCACCGGCGAGCAAGCCTCCAGCGGTCTGCTGGCGATTGCGTTGCAGGCGCAGGGCGTCAAGGCGCGCAGCTATGCCGGCTGGCAGGTGCCGATCGTGACCGATTCGTCCTTCACTAAGGCGCGCATCAGCTCCATCGACGACACGCGCATCCGCGCCGATCTGGATGCCGGCAGCGTGGTCATCGTGACCGGCTTCCAGGGCGTGGATCCCGAGGGTCACATCACCACCCTGGGCCGGGGCGGCTCCGACACCTCGGCCGTGGCCGTGGCGGCGGCCCTGAAAGCCGATGAGTGCCTGATCTTCACCGACGTGGACGGCATCTACACGACCGATCCGCGCGTGGTGCCCGAAGCGCGCCGCATGCCGGTGGCCTCGTTCGAGGAAATGCTCGAAATGGCCTCGCTGGGCTCCAAGGTTCTGCAAATCCGTTCCGTCGAGTTCGCCGGCAAGTACCGGGTGCCCACCCGCGTGCTGTCCTCGCTGACCGACCCGCTTATTCCGCTCGAAGAAGAAATGGCTTCGGGCACGCTGATTACTTTCGAGGAAGACGAAAAAATGGAAGCCGCCGTTGTCTCCGGCATCGCCTTCAGCCGCGACGAAGCCAAAATCACCCTGCTGGCCGTGCCGGACACCCCTGGAGTGGCCTACTCCATCCTGGGGCCGGTCGCCGCCGCCAATATCGATGTCGACATGATCGTGCAGAACCAGTCGGTGGCAGGCACGACCGATTTCTCGTTCACGGTCAATCGCAATGATCTGGCCCGCACGGTCGAGCTGCTCAAGCGCGACGTGGTGCCGGCCGTCAACGCCCGCGAGCTGGTGACCGACGACAAGGTCGCCAAGGTCTCCATCGTCGGCATCGGCATGCGTTCGCACGTCGGTGTGGCCAGCCTGATGTTCCAGACGCTTTCGCAAGAGGGCATCAACATCCAGATGATCAGCACCAGCGAGATCAAGACCTCGGTGGTCATCGACGACAAGTACATGGAACTGGCCGTGCGTGCGCTGCACAAGGCCTTTGGTCTGGATCAGGCGCCGGCCGCCTGATTGAAGAAGTGGACGGTTGCTCCGTCCACTTTTTTTAAGTTTTCTCGCCGTCAGCGCGAAAAACTAAAAATTTTCGTGTAGAATCTTGGATTCTTCGGAGACGTGCCCGAGAGGCTGAAGGGGCTCCCCTGCTAAGGGAGTATGTGGCTAAAAACTGCATCGTGGGTTCGAATCCCACCGTCTCCGCCAGATACCGCTTCTGGCGCAGCCCGAAGTCAAAAAACCCGCAAGGCTCAGGCCTTGCGGGTTTTTTCTTTGCCTGGCGCGCCCGTGCGCGCTGCACGGGCCTGGCGATCCTGGCCGGCCTGGACGGCGCGCAGGCAGTCTGCGAAGTGTTGCGCGACCGGCGTGAGTTGTTGCAGGTCGGGTGCCGACAGACAGACATACAGCATCGCGTCCAGGGGCTCATCGAGCGGCACCGGATGCAGGTCATAGCGTTCCCGGAGCATCGGTATCGACTGGGTGCGCAGCAGGCACACCGCGTCGGTGGCGCGCAGCATGGTGAACACCAGCTGGATAGACAGGCACATCAGTTGTCGCTGCGGAGCCGCCAGGCCCTGGCCGGCATGCAGCCGCCTGAGAAGTTCGGGGCCGTACTCCGGCAGGATCCACAGGGCGTCCTGCAGTGCATGCAAGGAGCGGGCCTGCAGCCAGCGGCTGCCCTTGCGCGTCATTGGGGTCAGGGGTAGCCGGGTGAGCAGTTCGCGCTGCCGGTCGCCCTTGGCCGGGGCGTCCAGCTCGCTGGTGATGATGAAGTCGTAGTTGCCCGCCTGCCAGTCCGGATCGTGCTCGGCCGAAGTGACTTCCTTCAATGTCAGCGAGACATCGGGGTGGGTCGCCTGAAAGCGGGGCAAGGCCTGCGGCAGGAGCGTGGAGCCGGCTGCGCTGAAGCCCATTGATACATGTCCGCCGCTCTGGCCGCTGAGGCGTCCGATCTCGGCTTGGGCCCGTTGCAGTTCGTTGAGCGCCCGCCGGCTGTGCTGCAGCAGCGTCTGGCCGATCGGCGTCAGGCGACTGCCCTGCGCCGAGCGGATGAACAGCGGCGCGCCCACGCTGTGTTCCAGCTGTTTCATGGCGTGGGTCAGCGTCGGTTGCGTGAGGCCCAGATGACGGGCCGCTGCGCGCAGGCTGCCGTGCGTCGCGACGGCGCGAAAGAGATCGAGCTGCCGAAGGCTGAAACGCCAGGTCAGATCCGGGTTTTCCTGGAGATTGATCATTTGAATCTCTCATAGAACAGGGCTGTCTTCTTTTATATAGTGTTTTTTCCTATTCTGCCCATGGGGGGCCGTGGATAGGGCATTGCTGCGGAGTCAACCATGCAAGCTGCTGTGTCCCCGAGCCGCCGCCGGCTTTTTTCCGTTCTGGCGGGTGTCGTCCTCGCAACAACCAGTGTCCGTCTGAGCCGGGCGGCGCCGGTGACGCGCATCCTGGTGGGTTTTGCGCCGGGCGGGGGGGTGGACAGGATTGCGCGCGTGTTGGCGCAGCAGATGCAGCGCAGCTTGGGGGAGATCGTGGTGGTCGAGAACCGGCCGGGTGCGGGGGGATTGCTGGCAGCGCAAGCCGTGCTGACTGCGGCGGCGGATGGACACACCTTGCTGCTGAGCAATGATCACGCCTTGGCGATCGTGCCGCATCAGGTGCCGGGGGCTGGCTACCGGTCCCCGGATGATTTCCGCGCCGTTGCGCAGCTGACCGACAAAGCTGCGCTGGCCTTGGCAGTCAGGGCCGACTCGCCTGTGCGCGAGCTGGCGGACCTGCCGGCACTGCCCGGCAGTCCCGCGGTGGGCGTGCCGGCCCCGGGCAGTGTGCCGGCTTATGTGATGGAGATGGTGGGCGAGCGCCTGGAGGTCGACCTGGTGGTGGTCCCCTACCGTGGCGGGGCGCCGATGGTCACGGAGCTGTTGGGCGGTCATCTGGCGATGGGTATGACGTCGGTGGCAGAGGTGCTGGAGCCGTGGCGGGCCGGCAGCTTGCGCGTGCTGGCTGTGACGGGGGGACGGCGGCACCCCGATCTGCCGCAGGTGCCGACCTTCGGCGAGCAGGGGCTGGCGGGCCTGGAGCATGGCAGCGTGGTGGGCCTGTTCGCGCCCCCGGGCACGGATGCCGGGCGCGTCGCCGTGCTGCGGCAGGCGGTGTTTCAGGCCTTGCAGGATGAGGACGTCAGGCAGCAACTGCGCCTGCAGGGGTCGCAGGTCAACCCGGCAGATGGTGAGGTGCTGGCCCGGAATATGCGTGAGATTCATCAGAGGTGGGCGCTGCGCGCCCGACGGTCGGCCTCTCCCTGAGAGCGGCGCCGCTTTCCCGTTATTGTGATCAGGACCCTGTTATGTCTTCCCCCGTTCCGCGTGATTGTTTTGCGCATCTCTACATTGATGCGCGCAGCAAGTTCCAGGAGGCCGCAAGCGCAGCCTCGGCGTCCATGGCGGCCTACGTGCTGCCTGGGCTGAGCGGGGCGCAGGGGGAGGTGTTGTCGATGGACGTGGCCTACCTGGGCGCCGAGGACGCCGAAAGCTTGCTCATCGTCTCCTCGGGTACGCATGGCGTGGAGGGGTTCTGCGGTTCAGCCTGTCAGGTGGCCCTGATGCGAGACGCGGGCGTGCGTGCGCTGCTGGCCGCCCGGCGGGTGGCTTGTCTTCTCATCCATGGCGTCAACCCCTATGGGTTCTCGCATCTGCGGCGGGTCAACGAGGACAACATCGATCTGAATCGCAACTTTCGCGGGCCCGATGATCTGGTGCTGGACAATCCGGGTTACGACCAGCTGCATGAATTATTGCTGCCGGCCAGTTGGCCTGCGTCGGTCGAGAATGCCGCCGCTTTGCAGCGCTACCAGGATGAGCATGGCTACGCCGCCTTTCGCGAGGCCGTCACGACTGGGCAGACCAGCCATCCGGGCGGTCTGTTCTATGGCGGCTATGCGCCCAGCTGGAGCAACCGCAGTCTGCGCGCGATCCTGCGCATCTATGGCGCCCAGCGCCGACGCATCGCCTGGATCGATGTGCACACGGGGCTGGGGCCTTACGGTCACGGCGAGAAAATCCATGGCGGCCTGCCCGGTGCGGTGGACAATCTGGCGCTGACGCGCCGGGTATGGGGCAGCGATGTGGTGGCGGCCTGGGCCGACGACTCGGTGTCGCGGCAGGTCAAGGGCCACGCTTTGGGCGCGATCTTCGATGAGTGTCCGCATTCACAGAACGTCGGGATCGCGCTGGAGTTCGGCACCCGTCTGCCGACGAGTTTGTCGGCCATGCGTGCCGAGCAGTGGTACCACCTGCGTCCGGCCCTGGCGGGCACGCGCGAGCAGGTCAGCGCCAAGCGGGCGCTGAGGGACGCCTTCTTCATCGATGAGGATACCTGGATGGCCATGGTGCTGGCGCAAAGCCGCACGGCTGTCATCCAGGCCTGCCGCGGGCTGTGAGCCGGCCGGCGCGTTGCGCCGGCCTCCGGGATCAAGCCTGCATCGTCTGGTGGCGCACCAGGCGGGCATAGGCGCCGTTGCGGGCGATCAGCGCGTCATGGCGGCCTTGTTCGACCAGCCGCCCGGCATCCAGCACCAGGATCTGGTCCGCATCGCGCACCGTGGACAGGCGGTGCGCGATGATGAGCGTGCTGCGTTCGCGCATCAGGCTGTCGAGCGCCTGACGGATCTGTTGTTCGCTCAGGGTGTCCAGATGCGACGTGGCTTCATCCAGGATCAGCACCGGTGCATTCTTCAGGAAGGCGCGCGCGATCGAGATCCGCTGCCTCTGCCCGCCGGACAGTTGCATGCCGCGCTCGCCGACCCGGGTCTGCAGGCCGTCGGGCAGCGCCCGCAAGAAGTCGCTCAGCGCCGCACGCTCGATTGCCTGCTGCAACTCGGCATCGCTCGCGTCCGGGCGTGCCAGGCGGATGTTGGCTGCGAGGGTGTCGTTGAACAGATAGGTGTCCTGCGTGACCAGCGCCACATGTTCGCGCAGGTTGTCCAGCTCCAGTTGGCGCAAGTCCCGGCCGTCGAGCCGGATGGCCCCTTGTTGCGGATCCCAGAAACGCAGCAAGAGATGGGCGATGGTGCTCTTGCCTGCGCCGGAGGCGCCCACCAGGGCGGTGGCCTGGCCGCGCTCCAGTGTGAACGACAGCTCGTGCAGCGTATCGCGCGTCGTGCCGGGATAGCGGAAGCCGACCTGCTCGAAACGCACCTGAACCCCGCCCGGCGCCGGGGTCAGGCGGTCGGGACCATCCTGGACCGGCACCGGTTCGTTGGCGACGACATGCAGGCGTCGGGTGGCCGCCACCGTGTCGGCCAGCTGGCGGCTGACCTGCGAGATCTCCGAGACCGGCAGAAAAGTCGCCAGAGCGATCAGCACCAGCAGGGGCACCATGACGGCCGGCACGACGCCGGCGGCGGCCTGCATGGCGCCTACGACGGCGACCGCCAGCCCGCCCAGGCCGGTGGCGATTTCGAACCCCGTGGATTGCGCCGACAGGTCGCGCAGCAGGGCGAGGCGGCGTTGCTGGTACTGACGGGCGCTTTCGAGGAACTGCGCGCGTCGCCGGGTGGTGGCCTGGAAGGCCACCAGATCCGGCATGCCCTGCAAAGTATCGGTGGCATGGGCGCTCATCTCGCCCAGGGCCTGGCGGGCCTGTTCGCCCAGGCGGTCGGCGCGCCGGCGGCCGCGCCACGGCGAAATCAGCGCATAGGCCAGAAACGGCAGCAGGGCCAGTGCCACCATTGCGTCATAGGCGAACAGAAAACCCAGCACCGTCAGCGGCACCAGCACCGAGACGATGGCCGGCGCCAGGGTATGGGCATAGAAGTACTCCACCATTTCGACGTCCTGGGTCGCCAGTGCGACCAGGTCGCCCGAGCGACGGCGCAGCAGATAGGCCGGCGCCAGGCGTTCGAGCTGATCAAAGAGCTTGACGCGCATATCGGCCAGCAGCCGGTAGGCCATGGCGTGCGCCAGCCAGGACTCCAGCCAATGGAACAGCGCGGCCAGCGGCGCGACGATCAACAGCGCGGCGATCAGCGCGCCGGTGGGCTGGCCATCGCGCACTGCCGCCACCACCAGGGCGCTGAGCACGCCCACGCCGATAAAGGCCGCCACCCGGGCCACGCCCAGCAATACGGTGCTGATGACCGTGCCGCGCCAGGGGCGCACGAAGGCCAGCAGCGTGCCCAGGGTCGCGCGCCAGCCGACCTGGGCGGCGTCGGCATTGAGCGAGCGGGGCAGGGCGCCGTCGCCTGCCTTGGACGCGTGTGCGGCAGGGCGGTCCGTGGCGCCGCCGCTGGCCGCAGGCGTGGCCCGGTCCCGCGCCTGCTCGCGCATGAGAGCGTAGTACAGGCCGCGCGCCTGCATCAGGGCTTCATGCGGCCCTTCTTCGACCACCCGGCCCTGATCCAGCACCAGTACGCGATCGGCGCCGATCACGCTGCCCAGGCGGTGCGCCAGGATGAGTGTCGTACGGCCGGCCATCAGCCGGTCCAGCGCCTGCTGGATCAGGGCCTCGTTCTCGGAGTCCACCGAGGACAGGGCTTCGTCCAGGATCAGGATGGGGGCGTCGCGCAGCAGGGCGCGCGCAATCGCCAGGCGTTGCCGCTGGCCGCCCGACAGCTGCAGGCCGCGCTCGCCGATGCGGGTGTCGTAGCCCTGCGGCAGGGACAGGATGAAGGCGTCGATATTGGCGGCCCGCGCCGCTTCGCGCAGATCCTGATCGCTGGCCTGGGGACGCCCCAGGCGCAGGTTCTCGGCGATGGTGCCGTGAAACAGCACGGGATCCTGGCTGACCAGTGCCAGATGCGAGAGCAGGTCCTCGTGCGCCAGTTCGCGTACGTCGCGTCCGCCGATGCGTACCGCACCGGACTGGGCCAGGCCCTCGCGCAGCAACAGGCGCACGATGGTCGACTTGCCTGCGCCGCTGGGGCCGACCACGCCGACCCGCTCGCCGGCCGCCACGCGAAAGCTCAGGCCCTGGTGTGCCTGGCGACTGGACGGATAGGCGTAGCTGACCTGATCGAACTCGATGGTGGGCGCGAGCCTGACGCCGCGCGCACCGCCCGGCCCGCTGTCGTCGCGGCGGGCATCCTGCAGGGCGTGGATGCTGGTGGCGGCGGACTGGCCGAGCAGGCCCCGGTGCAATACCGCGCGCAGTTCGCGCAAGGGCCGGAAGATCTCGGTGCCGGCCATCAGCACGATCAGCAGGGCTTCGACGCTCATGTCGCCGTGGGTCACGCGCCAGGCGCCCAGCGCGATGGCGGCCGCCGCGCCCAGGGCCACGCCCAGGTCGCTGATGCCGCGTGTCAGCAGGCTGACCGAGAGCACCCAGAACGTATGATCCGACAGCATGCGGGCACGTTCTGCCAGCCGGCGCCCGAAGGCCTTGCCCTGGCCGAAGGCCTTGAGGGTGGGCAGCCCCTGCATGGCGTCCAGAAAATCCTCGCCGAAGGCATTGAGCGCCTGGGAGCGCGCCAGGCTGGCGCGCCGGTCCAGCATGTGCACGGCCATGGGGCCGAAGAGAGAAAAGAGCGCCGCCACCAGCAGCACGCTGGCCGTGGGCAGGTCCCAGAAGGCGATCACGCCGAAGATCGCCAGGGGGGCCAGGGCCGCGATCGCGACCTGGGGCAGATACTGGCCAAAGAACGTCTGCAGCTGTTCCACGCCATCGACCAGCGTCAGCATGATCCCGCCGGTGCGCTGGTTGGCGATCCAGGCCGGGCCGAGTTCGACCAGCCGGTCATAGAGCTGGCCGCGCAGCATCTGCTGGACTTCGGCAGCCCCCCGGTTGGCGGCCAGCGTGCGCCAGTGGTCCAGCGCGGCGCGCAGCAACACCAGTACCCCCACCATGGCGGCCGGCTCGAGCCATTGCTGCCAGGGTTGGTTGTCATAGACGCGCGCCAGCAGCACGCCAAGAAACACATAGCGGCCGATGCCGGCCAGCATGGCCAGCAACCCGAGCACGACGCCGCCCAGCATGCGGGTGCGCAGGCCGGCCGTCATGAGCCATAAACGATAGTCGAAATACATAGCATTCCCTCCAGGACCTCATCATCTCCCGCAGACCCGCTTCGGGAAAGCGATGCTTTTTCAATCATGGGTTGAGATAAACTCAACTCATGACTCGCACCTCCCCGTTTCCCGGACATACCCCGCCGCTGGCAGCCCTGCGCGCCTTCGAAGCCGTTGCACGCCTGGGCAGCCTGAGCCGCGCAGCGGTGGAGCTGCACGTGACCAAAAGCGCCGTGAGTCATCAGCTGCGCGCGCTGGAGGCCGACATGGGTATAGCGCTTTTGCACCGAGGCGGGCGCTTGAGGCGGGCCGAAGTGACCGAGGCCGGGGCTGATCTGCTGGCCTCGGTGCAGCAGGCGCTGGCTTTGCTGGCCACGGCCTGTCGCAATACGCGCGCCGCCGCCCAGGGCCGTGGCCGCCTGGGCCTGAACATTTCGGCCAATCCTTCGCTGGCTTCCCTGTGGCTGGCGCCACGGATCGGGCGTTTCATCGAGCTGCATCCGGGCATCGATGTACAAGTCTTTCTGCATGCCAGTCAGGACCCTGCCTGGAGCAGTCAGGCGCTGGATCTGGCTTTCCTGCATACGCGGGATACGGGGGCGCGGCTGGCCGCGCCGGGCGATCTGCCGGTGCTGGCCGAAACGGTGCTGCCGGTCTGCAGCCCGGCGCTGATTGCGCCCGGGCAACGCGACCAGCCGCGCGCCCTGCTGGCCCATCGCTGGCTGGAGGAAAAGCATGTCGACAGCCCGGAGACCGACTGGCGCACCTGGCGCCGCCATCTGGGGCTGGAGGGCGAGCCCGTCCCCGAGCCGCTGGTCCTGAGCGGACTGAGCACCGTGGTGGCGGCCGCGGTGGCCGGTGTCGGCATCGCGCTGGGACGCGCGCCGCTCATCGACGAGGAACTGGCCGCCGGGCGGCTGGTGCCGCTGGTGCCGCAATATCGCCTGGCCGGCTCCTGGGGCTACGTCATGCGCATGGCGCGCGACGGTGGCCGGGCCGGGGCGGCGCTGCCGGCGCTGGTCGAGTTTCTGGTGGAGGAAGGGCGGCCCAGTTTCGAAGCGCATGGGCGTTGCCTGCCGCTGAGTTGAACGGCCCGGTTTGTGTTGTTTTTCCAGGCATGTTATAAACACGCCTCTTTAGCGCCCGTAGCTCAGTTGGATAGAGTACTTGGCTACGAACCAAGGGGTCGTGGGTTCGAATCCTGCCGGGCGCGCCATTTTGCAAGACACGCATGATTTCGGTTTTACGTGTCTGCGCCAAACGGTGAAAACCGGGCGGCGGCATCCAGCCGGTGTCATCCGGTTGGACAAAAGAAAAAAAACACGCTATAGTTTCACG
>NZ_FKBR01000031.1:0-55364 GCF_900078335.1 Bordetella trematum | reverse complement strand
ATCCTGCCGGGCGCGCCATATTGGAAGGCCTGCAAGCATTGCTTGCAGGCCTTTTTCTTTTTCCGGCCTGAAAAGGCGGGGTGGCCCTGCACAAAGGCCCCGGCCGGCCAAACTCCATGGGGAAAAGCCCATGGGCGAGACACTGCGGGAAAAGAACCCGACCGGCGTATGTGCGCCGGCCTGGCCCCGCCCCGGGGCGGCCGGGGACGCGATGGGCCTACTGGGCGAGGGGCGATAGGCGTGCGCCGGGCCGGATCGTGGTGATAATGGCTTTTCCATCCAAGCAAGAAAGGAAGCCATCATGTCCCGTTGGGTTTTTTATTCTGCGCCGGGTACCTGTGCCCTTGCCACCCATATTGCATTGCATGAAGCCGGCGTCGAGTTCGATCTGGTGAAACTGGATTTCGGCGCCAATCAGCAGCAGAGCCCGGAGTTCCTGCGCGTCAATCCCAAGGGGCGGGTGCCTGCGTTGCAGACCGAACGCGGCGTGCTGACCGAAACGCCTGCACTGCTGGCTTTCGTGGCGCAATCCTTTCCCCAGGCCCGCTTGGCGCCGCTGGACGATGCCTTTGCCTTTGCCCGGCTGCAGGAGTTGACCAGCTATCTGTCTTCCACCGTGCATGTGGCGCACGCCCATAAGCGGCGCGGCGCGCGCTGGGTCGACGATCCTGCCGCCGAAGAGGCCATGCGTGCCAAGGTGCCGCAGACCATGACGGCCTGCGCCGCTTTCCTCGAGTCGCAGATTGCCGGCACCTGGGCAATGGGCGAACAATTTTCCGTGGTCGATGGTTATATCTACACGGTGGGCGTCTGGATGCAGGGCGACGGCGTGGATCTGACCCGCTTCCCCAAGCTCAGCGGCTTGCTGGCGCGTGTGGCGGCGCGCCCGAGCGCGCAGCGCGCGATCGCCGAAGCGGCCTGATGGCCGGGCGCGGCCCGGCCGCGCCGGTATCCCTTTGATTTCGAGGCAACCATGTCTACTTTGTTCGATCCCGTGAAGGCGGGCGATCTGCGCTTGGCCAACCGCATCGTGATGGCGCCGCTGACGCGCAATCGTTCGCCCAACGCGGTGCCGCAGCCGGCCACCGCGACCTACTATGCGCAGCGCGCCAGCGCTGGACTTCTCATTACCGAAGCGACCCCGGTCTCCCACCAGGGACAGGGTTATGCGGATGTGCCGGGCCTGTATGCGCCGGAACAGCTTGCCGGCTGGCGTCGCGTTACCGAAGCGGTGCACGCCAAGGGTGGCAAGATCGTGGTCCAGTTGTGGCACGTCGGGCGCGTTTCGCACGACAGCCTGCAGCCGGATGGCCAGCCGCCGGTGGCGCCTTCGGCCTTGCAGGCCAACACCAAAACCTATCTGATCGATGCGCAGGGGCAGGGCGGCTTTGCGCCGACGTCCATGCCGCGGGCCCTGGAGATCGCCGAGTTGCCGGGCATCGTGGCAGATTTCGGCCGTGCGGCGCGGGCAGCGGTCGAGGAGGCCGGTTTCGATGGGGTGGAAGTGCATGCGGCCAACGGCTATCTGATCGATCAGTTCCTGCGCTCGAGCAGCAATCATCGGCAGGATGCCTACGGTGGCATCATCGAGAACCGGGCACGTTTCCTGTTCGAGGTGCTGGACGCCATCGTCGCCGAGATCGGTGCGGGCCGGGTGGGCATCCGGCTGTCGCCGGTCACGCCGGCCAACGACGTCAGCGACGATGCGCCGCAGGCGCTGTTCGAGTATGTGGTGCGGCGCCTGGCTTCCTATGGCCTGGCCTATGTGCATATCATTGAGGGCGCCACGGGCGGGGCACGGGATCATGTGCAGGGCCCCAAGCCGTTTGATTATGCCGCCTTGAAGTCGGTCTATCGTCAGGCCGGAGGCAACGGCGCCTGGATGGTCAACAATGGCTATGACGGGCCGATGGCCGAGTCGGCGGTGCAAAGCGGAGCGGCCGATCTGGTGGCCTTTGGCCGGCTGTTCATCGCCAATCCGGATCTGGTCGAACGCCTGCGGCGCCAGGCCCCGCTCAATACGCCCGACCGCAGCACCTTCTATGGGGGCGGCGAGCACGGTTATACCGACTATCCGTCGCTGGAAAACTAGGCTGCTGGACAAGATCGAAAAACAAGCTATAATCTCGCCTCTTTAGCGCCCGTAGCTCAGTTGGATAGAGTACTTGGCTACGAACCAAGGGGTCGTGGGTTCGAATCCTGCCGGGCGCGCCATATTGGAAGGCCTGCAAGCATTGCTTGCAGGCCTTTTTCTTTGCGCGCAGCCGGCGCCGTTTGCGTTACAGCCGCATCCCGATGGCCAGGCGGTTGAAGGCGCTCATGAGGGCGATGGCAATGGTGAGGTCGCTGATCTCGACCTCGCTGAAGCAGGCCTCAAGCGGCTGGTAATCGGTGTCCGGCGCATGGCTGGCGGCCACATCGGCCAGGGACTCGGCCCAGGCGAGCGCGGCGCGCTCGCGCTCGTCGAAGCGGTGGCTCACGCGCCAGCCCGCCAGGCTGTCGAGCTTGGCGGCCGGCACTCCTTCTTTGCGCAAAGACGCGCTGTGCATCTCCAGGCAGAAGGCGCAGCCATTGATCTGCGACAGGCGCAGATAGATCAGTTCGATCAGGGTCTTGCCCAGCGGGCTGTGATCCAGCGCCTGTTTGGCGCTGAGCAGGCCTTGGTAGGCTGCCGGGGACAGGGTGGAATAGGGCAGGCGTTGTGCCGACATGACGGGCTCCAGGTTCTGGGGCGGCAGCGTTACTGGCGACAGGCCGGCGCGGCGCCGCCCGGATGCTCTCCAGTCTAGGGACGGCAGCCCCGGGCCGATAGAGCCAAGAATGGACAAACGGCCTGGGGCATGGACGCCGTGCCGGCGCCGCTACAGGGCTTCGAAGATGCCCGCAGCCCCCATCCCTGTGCCGATGCACATGGTCACCATGCCATAGCGCCCGCCTGTGCGGCGCAGGCCATGCAGCAGGGTGGCCAGGCGGATGGCGCCGGTTGCGCCCAGCGGATGGCCCAGAGCAATTGCGCCGCCCAGCGGATTGACGCGCTCGGGGTTCAGCTCCAGGTCCCGCATGACCGCCAGCGACTGCGACGCGAAGGCTTCGTTGAGTTCTATCCAGGCCAGATCGTGCTGCGCGATGCCGGCGCGCGCCAGGGCCTTGGGGACCGCGGCCACCGGCCCGATGCCCATGATCTCGGGCGGCACGCCCGCCACGGCATAGCTGACGAAACGCGCCAGCGGCTGCAGCTTGAGTTCCTTGAGCACCCGTTCGGAAACCAGGATCACGGCGCCCGCGCCATCGGACATCTGGGAGCTGTTGCCGGCGGTCACGCTGCCGCCGGCGGCGAACACCGGGCGCAGCCGTGCCAGGGCCTGCAGCGAGGTATCGGGGCGCGGGCCCTCGTCGACCTGCGCCAGGTGTTCGACCACCAGCGCCGTGCCGCTGGCGCCATCCGGAAGGTGGCGGACGATGCGGTAGGGCGTGGTCTCGGCACGGAAATGGCCGGCGGCAATCGCGGCGCAGGCCTTCTGGTGCGAGGCCAGTGCAAAGGCATCCTGGTCCTCGCGCGAGATTTTCCAGCGCTGCGCGACCTGCTCGCCGGTCAGGCCCATGCCATAGGCCATGCCCAGGTGTGCGGGGTCGCTGAAGATGGCGGGGTTGATGGCGATTTTATTGCCCAGTATCTGCGGCATCAGGCTCATCGATTCGGTGCCTGCGCCGATCATGACGTCGGCCTCGCCCAGGCGGATGCGGGCTGCCGCGTCGGCGACGGCCTGCAGCCCCGAGGCGCAGAAGCGGTTGATGGTCAGGCCCGCCACCGAGTCGGGCAGTCCGGCCAGCAGCAGCCCCATGCGGGAGACGTTCATGCCCTGTTCGGCTTCCGGCATGGCGCAGCCGGTGATGACATCCTCGATGCGTTCCGGCGACAGGGCCGGCGCCTGGGCGAGCGCGGCCTGCAACACGGCAGCCAGCATGTCATCGGGGCGGGTGGTGGCGTACATGCCCAGCCGCTTGCCCACGGGCAGGCGTGTGGCGGCGACGATATAGGCGTCGGTATGGCTCATGATGTGTCCTCAGTTGCGCAGCGGCTTGCCGGTGTCCAGGGTGTGGCGGATGCGGGCCTGGGTTTCAGGCGTGCGCAGCAGCGCCATGAATTCGCGCCGCTCTACCGCCAACAGCCAGGCCTCGTCGACCCGGCTGCCAGGGTCAACCTCGCCGCCGCACAGGGCGACGGCGGCCGCGCGCGCTACGCGGTAGTCATGGGCGCTGATCAATCCTCCCTCGCGCATGTTGACCAGCGACATCTCGAAGTTGGCAATGCCCGCGCGCCCCGCCACGGCAATGGCGCGGCGCGGCGCCCGCGGCGTATGGCCGGCATCGGCGGCCGCGCGCGCCACGCGCAGCGCGATCCAGGGCAGTTCGTCGGCATTGAAGGCCACGATGTCGTGGGCCTGGGCATAGCCCATGTCGATGGCCTGCAGTGCGCTCTTGCTTACCTGGGCGGTGGCCACATTCTGGAAAACCGGCTGCAGATAGGGGAAGACTTCGTTCGGCGTGGCGGTCTGCTGCGCCAGGTCATGGGCGCGGGCAGCCAGCCAGGCGCTGCCGCCGCCTGCCGGGATCAGGCCCACGCCGGCCTCGACCAGCCCGATGTAGCTTTCGAGCGCCAGGACACGATGGCTGGCGCGCATGAGGAATTCGCAACCGCCGCCCAGCGCCATGCCCTGCACAGCCGCCACGATGGGGATCTGGGCCTGCTGCAGGCACAACGAGGTCTGCTGGAAGGTCTCCACCATGGCGTCGAGCTGCTCGTACTCGCCCGCCTGGCAGGCCTGGTAGACCTGCTCCAGGTTGGCGCCCACGGCAAAGGGGGCCTCGTGCCAGAACACCAGGGCGTCGAGCTCGCGTTCGGCGCGGGCGACCGCGTCGCGGATGCCGGCCAGCACTTCGCTGCCCAGGGTATGCATCTTGGAGGTCAGCGACAGAAAGCCCAGGCGTGCGTCCTGGCCGGGCAACTGCCATAACCGCACGCCCGCAGCCTCCCAGAGCGTGTCGCCACGCGGGTTGGGGGACTCGCCCGCCAGCCGTTGCGGCAGCAGCTGGCGCGCGTACACAGGTAGGGTGGAGCGAGGCCGCAGGGTGTCGGTGCGGGCCGAGTACGAACCCGCATCGCTGTGCACGCCCTGGCGTGGCGCCACCCAGGCGGGCAAGGGGGCATCGCTCATGCTGCGGCCGGCGGCGATGTCATCGGCGATCGCCTGGGCCAGCGCCTGCCAGCCACTGGCCTGCCAGGTCTCGAAAGGCCCCTGGGCCCAGCCAAAACCCCAACGCATGGCCTGGTCGATGTCGCGCGCATTATCGGCCACGTCGGCCAGATGCATGGCGCTGTAGTGGAAGGTGTCGCGCCACAGGCTCCAGAGAAACTGGGCCTGAGGGTGTTCGCTGGCGCGCAGGGCGGCGAAGCGCCTGGCCGGATCGCGCTCTTTCAGAATGGCGTCGACCTCGGGCGCGATCGTGCCGGCAGCCGGCAGATACTGGCCGCTGGCCGGATCGAGCACCTGGATTTCCTTGCCGACCTTCTTGTAGACGCCTGCGCCGGTTTTCTGGCCCAGTGCGCCCTGTTCTATCAGGGCCTGCATCCAGTCGGGCAATTGAAAATAGCGATGCCACGGATCTTGCGGCAATTGTTCGTGCATGGTGCGCACCACATGCGCCAGGGTGTCCAGGCCGACCACATCGGCCGTGCGGTAGGTGGCGCTCTTGGGGCGGCCGATGCGCGGTCCGGTCAGGGCATCGACCTCGGCGAAGGACAGGCCCAGGCGCGCGGTATGGTGCAGAGCAGCCAGAATGGCGAAGACGCCGATGCGGTTGGCCACGAAATTGGGCGTGTCCAGCGCACGCACCACGCCTTTGCCCAGGCGCGAGGTGAGCCAGGTTTCGAGCTGATCCAGCACCCGGGCCTGCGTATGGGGCGTGCCGATCAGTTCGACCAGACGCATGTAGCGCGGCGGATTGAAAAAATGCACCCCGCAGAAGCGCGGCCTCAGCGCGGTTGGCAAGGCATCGGCCAGAGTGCCGATCGACAGGCCCGAGGTATTGGAGGCCAGGATGGCGTGGGCTGCGACGTGTGGCGCGATACGGTGATAGAGATCGGTTTTCCAGTCCAGGCGTTCGGCGATCGCTTCGATGACCAGGTCGCACTGCGCCAGCCGTTCGAGGTCGTCGTCATAGTTGGCCGCTTCGATCAGGGCCAGTTGTTCGGGACGGGCCAGCGGGGCGGGCTCCAGCTTGCGCAGCGCGGCCAGGGCACGCTCGGTAATCGCGTTGCGTGCGCCCTCCTTGGCGGTGAGATCGAATAGCGTGACGGGGATGCCGGCGTTGGCCAGATGCGCGGCGATCTGCGCACCCATGACGCCGGCGCCCAGCACGGCGGCATGCTTGACAGTGAACGTACTCACGAAAACCTCCTCTCGTTGCATCGGGGGCCGCCCGCCCGCGCCGAAGCCGGGGGGGCGCTGCAATCATTGTCGCTGATGCGCCGGGCCAACCCAAGCGCATGCGGGTTCAGCCGGCCGGATCCGCATGCAGCGGGCCTCCGGTGTAGGGCGCATAGCCTGCGCCGAAAATGGCCCCGGCATCGGCCAGGTCGGCATCGGCCACCACGCCGGACTGCACCAGGGCGCGGGCCTGGGCCTGCAGGGGGGCGATGAGTTGTTGCGCCAGGCCGGCAGGCGCTGGCGCTGCCCGCTGCGCCACGCTGCGGCCTCCCACCCAGCGATAGAAGCCGCGTCCGCTTTTGCGGCCCAGCTCGCCGCGCTGGATATGCCGCATCAGGCAGGCGGGGGGCTCGCCTTGCTGGCTGAGCTGCCGGCCCGCTGCCAGCGCGACGTCCAGGCCGACGGTATCGGCGAGCTCCAGGGGGCCCATTGGCATGCCATAGGCCTTGAGGGCCGCGTCGATGGTGGCGGGGGCCAGGCCGGCATCCACGCTGCGCATGGCCGCCAGCAGATAGGGGGCCAACAGGGCGTTGACCAGAAAGCCCGGTGTATCGCGCACCGGCAGCGGCAGTTTGCCCAGGCGCGCTGCAATCGCGCAGGCGCGTGCCTGCAGCGCAGGGTCGCCCTCGGCGATGACCTCCACCAGCGGCATGCGTGCCACCGGGTTGAAGAAATGCAGGCCGATCAGGCGCTCGGGGCGCGCCAGGGCCTGGCGCAGGTCCGCCAGCGGCAGGCTGGAGGTATTGGTGGCCAGCAACGCTTGCGGCTTGAGTTGCGACTCGATGCGGCGATAGAGCGCCTGCTTGGCGTTCCGGTCCTCGGTGATGGCTTCTATCGTCAGGTCCGCATGGCGCAGCCCTGCGCCTTGCGGGTCGGGAATCAGGCGGTCCAGGGCGGCCTGGATGGCGTGGGGCGTCTTCAGGCGCCGCTGGTAGAGCGCGCCGGCGCGCTGCACGGCAGCGGCGATGCGCGTCGGATCGCTGTCCTGCAGTGTCACCCGCAAGCCCCTGAGAGCGCACCAGGCTGCGATGTCTCCTCCCATGACGCCGGCGCCGATGACGTGCACCTGCTGCACGTCCGCTGCGCCCCGGCCCAGGCCTTTCAGGCGCTCCTGCAGCTGATAGACCCGCATCAGGTTGCGCGTCACGGGCGATTGCACGATGCGCGCCAGCCAGTGCGGCGCCGCCTGAGCGCGGCCTTGGTGATGTTGCCAGAGATCAATGATGGCGGCCGGCGCCAGGTAATGCGCCTCGGGGTCTTTGGCCGCGACGCCGCGGCGGGCCTGACGCGCCACCCAGGCGCGCCAGGGAGCCAGGCCATCCAGCCGGGCCAGCCAGTGGCGTCGCGGCCGACGGCGGCTCAGCACTGTCTGGCGCGCGGCCTGCAACAGCAGCCGGGGTGGCACGCGCGTCTCGGCCAGCCCGAGCGTGACGGCCCGGTGCGCGTCGATGCGGCGTCCGGTAAGCATCATGTCCAGCGCCGCCGGCGCGCCGATGCAAGCGGGCAGGCGCTTGAGGCCGCCCCAGGCCGGGAAAATCCCCAGCAGCACTTCAGGCAGGGCTAGCGCCGTGTCAGGCGCATCGGCCACCAGACGGTAACGGCAGGCCAGCGCCAGCTCAAGGCCTCCGCCCAGGCAGTCGCCGTGGATGAGGGCCAGGGTGGGGTAGGGCGCGGCGGCCAGACGCGCCAGCAGCGCCCAGCCGCGCTCGGCGAAGGCGCGCGCGGCATCGATCTCGCTGAGCGTGGTCAGCAGTTTGAGGTCGGCGCCGGCCATGAAGCCGGCGGCCTTGGCCGACCGGATGACCAGGCCGGTGGGCGGTTCGGCACGCAGGGCGTCCAGGGCCAGGCCGATGTCGTCGAGCAAGGCTTCGGACAATACATTGACGCGCGCGTCGGCGTGATCGAGCGCCAGCCAGGCCAGGCCGTCGGCGTCGCGTTGCAGATGGCAGTGGCGCAACACAGGCGTGTTCATGGCGTGTCCTTCAGGGTTTCGACCAGCATGGCGCCACCCTGGCCGCCGCCGATGCACAGCGCGGCCATGCCGCGTCGCAGGCCGCGCGCCTGCAGCGCCCGCAGCAGGTGCAGCACGATACGCGCGCCGGAGGCCCCGACAGGATGACCCAGCGCGATGGCGCCGCCGTCGACGTTCAGGCGCTGCCTGTCGAGGCTGCCCCAGGCTGGGCTACCCAGATGTTGACGGCAATAGTCTTCGTCCTGCCAGGCCGACAGGCAGGCCAGCACCTGAGCGGCGAAGGCTTCGTTGATTTCCCAGAGGTCGATGTCGGCCAGGCTCAGGCCGTGGCGCTGCAGCAGGGGTGTGGCGGCGTGCACCGGTCCCAGCCCCATGCGGGCCGGATCCAGGCCGGCCCATTGGGTATCGAGGATGCGGCCCAGGGGTTGCAGGCCCCAGCGCCGGACGGCCTGGCGCGAGGCCAGCAGCAAGAGGGCGGCCCCGTCGGTGATCTGCGAACTGTTGCCGGCCGTGATGTTGCCGAAGGGCGGGTCGAAGGCCGGGCGAAGGCGTGCCAGGCGCTCGGGCGTGGCGTCGGCGCGTACGCCGTCATCGTCGGCGTAATGGCCGCCGTGGGTGTCGATCAGCGGCAGGATTTCGTCGAATGCGCCCCTGCGTCGGGCTTGCAGGGCGCGCGCATGGCTCTCGGCGGCATAGGCGTCCATGGCCTGGCGGTCGATGCCGAAGCGGGTGGCGAGTTCTTCGGCCGTCTGTCCCATGGACAGCCCGACGATGGGGTCGGTCAGGCCCTTGAGCAGGCCGATGACTGGCGCAAAAAAACGCGGTCGCAGGCGCGCCAGCAAGGCCAGGCGGGCCCGGGGGCCGCGCGCACCGGCCCAGCGGCCGAACCAGCCGGCGGCCTCGCGGGAAAACAGCAAAGGGGTGCGCGAAAGCGCTTCGGTGCCGCCAGCCAGGACCAATTGGCTGCGACCGCGCTGGATGTCTGCGATGGCGCTGTCCAGCGCCTGCATGCCCGAGGCACAGTTGCGCTGGACCGTCCAGCCTGTCACCGGGTCCCCGCAGCCCAGGCGCAAGGCGACGATGCGTCCGATGTTGGGCTCGTCGGCCGCCGGTGCGGCGCAACCGAGAATCACCTGGTCGAGATCGGAAGCCGCAAAGGGCTGGCGCAGCAACAGGCCTGCTGCGGCCTGCACGGCCAGATCGGCGGCGGAGAAGGGGCCAGGGCCCTGGCGCGCCTTGAGAAAGGGCGAGCGCGCGCCGTCGACGATATAGACCGGCTCAGCCTGGACTTCGTGGGCATGGGGCAAGTCGGCTGCACTCCTGGTTGGGGGCGCCGGGCGTGCCGGCGGGCCGCAAGGGGTTTGAATCACTATACGGCTTTCGTGACGCGGCCGCGAGACGGCCGGTCTGTTGCGTGCGGGAAACAGGGCGACGCCGGCATAACCCCGCCGCCATATCGGCCGCGCCGGACGGCAATGCGGCGAGGGGTTACAGTGAAGCCCTGTCATTCTGGGCGGCCGCCGGTCCGCCCGCTTACGAGGTTGAGTCATGTTGTTTTCTCGAATTCCTTCGTCCCGGGGTGCGCGGACATGAGCGGCCGTTCGCATCTTCCCCAAGCGCACTGGAACCTGGATGGCATCGTCAGCGGCCTGCGCGCGGCGCGCCTGGCCTGGCGCGAACCACGGGGCCGTCTGCGGCCTGACTCCGGCGGTCGCGAGTTCCCGTCCCAGGAAAGCCTGCGCGGCATCGTCAAGCAGTTGTGCGGCGCGCTGTTCCCGATGCGCCTCGGGCCGCTGGAGCTGCGCGAAGAGGTCGAGGACTTCTACGTCGGGCACACGATAGGCGCGGCGCTGGACGCGCTGCTGCATCAGGTCTGCCTGGAGCTTGAGCATCTCGGCCGTCCCTGTCCGAGCGAAGAGGTGCGAACGCGCGCCATCGAGATCGTGCGCGAGTTCGGCGCGGCCTTGCCGCAGGTGCGCGAGGCGCTCGATCAGGACGTGATGGCTGCCTACCAGGGAGACCCCGCTGCCCGCAGCGTGGACGAAGTGCTGCTGTGCTATCCGGGTGTGATGGCGATGGTGCACCACCGCCTGGCCAATGTGCT
Organism: Bordetella trematum; assembly: GCF_900078335.1. GTDB lineage: Bacteria > Pseudomonadota > Gammaproteobacteria > Burkholderiales > Burkholderiaceae_B > Bordetella > Bordetella trematum. The sequence goes on along the minus strand of NZ_FKBR01000031.1, from coordinate 44,800 downwards.
CTATCGCCTGGGCGCGCCGATGCTGGGCCGCATCATCGCCGAGATTGCGCACGCCGACACCGGCATCGATATCCATCCGGGCGCGACCATCGGGCGCAGCTTTTTCATCGATCACGGCACCGGTGTGGTGATCGGCGAAACCGCCATCATCGGCGAGCGCGTGCGGGTCTACCAGAACGTGACGCTGGGAGCCAAGCGCTTCCCGCCGGGCGAGAACGGCGAGCTGAAGAAAGGCCTGCCGCGTCACCCCATCCTGGAAGACGATGTGGTGGTCTATGCCGGCGCGACCATTCTCGGGCGCATCACCATCGGCAAGGGCTCGGTCATCGGCGGCAACGTCTGGCTCACGCGCAGCGTGCCGGCCAACAGCAACGTGACCCAGGCGGGCGTGGTCAACGATATGCCGAACTGCGGCCTGGGCGGCTGAGTCCTTAGGTGGCCGGATGAGGTCCGGCCGCGCGGGAGAATCTGATGCAGGCAACCCGTTCGCGCAGCGGCGCGGCGTCCATCTGGCCGGTCGTGCTGGCGGCCGGGATCGTGCTCGGCCTGTCGCTGGGGCAGCGGCACAGTTCGGGGCTTTACCAGCTGCCGGTGATCCAGTCGTTCGGGCTGACCCGCGAGACGTTCTCCTTCGCCATCGCGGTGCAGAACATCGTCTGGGGAATGGCCCAGCCTTTCTCCGGCTATCTGGCCGACCGTTTCGGGACTGCGCGCGTGATCTTCTGCGGCGCGCTGCTGTACGTGGCCGGCGTTGCCCTGACTACGCTTTCGGATGGCCGGCTGAGCCTGACGCTGTCGGCCGGCGTGCTGATCGGCCTGGGCCTGGCCGGCACGGCCTGGACCGTCAACGGGGTGGTGGGGCGCAAGGTGCCCAGCGAGCATCGCTCGATGGCGCTGGGCGCGGTGTCCGCGCTGGGCGCCCTGGGCCAGTTCGTCATGCTGCCCCTGGGTATGTATCTGATCGGGGCTTTCGGCTGGCAGGGGGCGCTCTTCTGTTGCGCCGCGCTGCTGGCGCTGATGGCGCCCCTGGCCCTGTTGCTGCGCGAGCCGGCGCGTCCGGCGTCGGGGCCCCTGACGGCGACGCCGCCGCAGGCGACGGTCAGCCTGGGGACCAATCTGCGCAACCGGGACCTCTGGCTGTTGTGGCTGGGCTTCATGGCCTGTGGCTTCCATCTGGCCTTCATCGCCACGCATCTGCCGGCCTACCTGGCCGACCATGGCATTGGTGGCAACACGGCCGCGCTGGCGCTCGGGCTGGTGGGGTTGTTCAACATCGCCGGCACTTTCTTCTTCGGCTGGCTGGCCGAGCGGCACAGCAAAAAGTACGTGTTGTGCGGGCTGTATCTCCTGCGCACTGCCGTCATCACGGTGTATTTCCTGCTGCCTGTGAGCGTGCTGTCGACGCTGGTGTTCGCCAGCTTCATGGGTTTTCTGTGGCTGGCCACGGCACCGGTCACGACCGGGCTGGTGGCGCAGCTCTTCGGCATCAAGGCATTGTCCACCCTGTTCGGCGTGGTGTTCTTCGGCCACCAGGTTGGCAGCTTCCTGGGTGTCTGGCTGGGCGGCGTGCTGTTCGAGATGACCGGCTCGTATGACGTGGTGTGGCTGTTGTCCATCGCGATCGGCCTGCTGTCGGCCAGCGCCCACCTGCCGGTGCGCGAGCCACGCCGTCAGGCGCAGCCGGCGCACGCCTGAGGGGAGACTCATGGATTCCCTGCATCAGGCCCTGGCGCCGCTGCGCGACTATCTGGCCCGGTATCGCCGTTTGTTCGTGCTGACCGGGGCAGGTTGCAGCACCGCTTCCGGGATCGCCGACTACCGCGACGCGCAAGGGCAATGGAAACGCAAGCCGCCCATCGATATCCAGACCTTCATGGGCGGGCCGCTGGCGCGGTCGCGTTACTGGGCGCGCGGCATGGTCGGCTGGCGGCATTTTCGTCAGGCCAGACCCAATGAGGCCCATGCGGCGCTGGCGCGCCTGGAGGCGGCTGGCCGGATCGAGTTGCTGGTCACCCAGAATGTCGACCGGCTTCACCAGGCTGCCGGCAGTCACGCTGTCGAAGACCTGCACGGTCGCCTGGACCGGGTGCGCTGTACCGCCTGCGACTGGCATGAGCCGCGCCAGGCCTGGCAGGACCGCCTGGAAGGCCTCAACCCTGGCTGGATCGCGTTGCAGGCAGGCGACGCGCCCGATGGCGATGCCGATCTTGAAGGATTGGACTTCAGTGCCTATGTGGTGCCGGCTTGCCCTCGCTGTGGCGGCGTGGTCAAACCCGATGTGGTGTTTTTTGGCGAGATGGTGCCGCCCGAGCGCAGCGCGCGGGCCTATGCCGCCCTGGCGCGCAGCGACGCCATGCTGGTGGTGGGCTCGTCACTGATGCTGCATTCCGGCTTTCGCTATGCACGCGCGGCCGCACAGGCCGGGTTGCCGCTGGCTGCCGTCAACCTGGGCCATACCCGGGCGGATGCCCTGCTGGCTTTCAAGGTCGATCTGCCTTGCGATCAGGCGCTGGCCGCGGTGGTGCCAACGCTGCCCTGATCACTCTGCGCGCTGCAGCACGCCGTTGTCTTCGCCAAACAGCAGCCGGTGGGCCGCATGCCAGCTGCCGGCGTCCGGCGCGTAGAGCAGGCCGCCGCTGCGGTGCGTGGGCTTGTAGGGGCTGCCGTCGAAATGCGCCGAATAGCCGCCGGCCTCGCGATGCAGCAGCCAGCCGGCGGCGTGGTCCCAGGGCATGAGCTTGTTGTAGAACAGCAGATGCACATGGCCCGAGGCAGCCAGGCGGTATTCGTGGGCGGCGCAGCGCAGGTAGGACATGCTGGCAAGCTTGTCGAGATTGCCATTGACGGTCTGGCGCAGCGGTTCGGGCAGGGAGCCGGTGGCGATGATGCCATCCATGTCTTCGGCCGGCGCCGGTTGCGCCACTTTGAGCACCTCCTGGGTGCCGTCCTCATGCTCGAACCAGGCGCCTTCGCCTCGCAGGGCCATGGCCGCATCGCGGGTGATGGGGTCATAGATCACGCCGGCCAGCACATCGCCCTTATGGCATACCGCCACCATCATGCCGAACAGGGGCAGGCCCGCGACATAGTTGCGAGTGCCGTCCAGGGGGTCGATCAGGACGGCCAGATCGGCGTCGACCAGCATGTTCAGCAGGGCGGGGTTGCGTGTGGAGGCTTCTTCTCCGATCAGGACGGCGCCGGGAAACAGCTTGGCCATGCGCGTGGCAATGAGGCGCTCGGCGCCTTCGTCGGCATCGGTGACCAGGTCGCGCGGGGAACTCTTGCCCCTGACGGCCTGGGCGGGAAGGTGGCGAAAGCGCGGCAGGATTTCTACCTGGGCGGCTTCGGCCAGTATCGCCGTGATGCGGCGCAGGTCCTCGTGGGTCAGGGAGCGGCTCATGGTGGCGGGTAGTGGCTTCAGAGGCCGCCAATCTAACACGGCCTTCGGCCTGAGGCGATGTGCATATTCTAGAAAGGCTTTGTTTGATTTTATTGTTCCAAATATTAGAATAGAGTTCTAATTAATGGGTCGATTCCTGTTTTTCCCCCCTCGTTGACAGGCCCCGGCCAGCGCCGCTCCCAGGCAATTCAAGCGCATGCCAATGCTACCGGAAAGCTTGTGAATATTCGCTTTCAATCCGCTTTGGCGCGGCTGTAGCGAGAAATCCATGCCTGGCTCGATTGACGCGGCCGCCTTGACCGGATCAGATTCAGGCATACAATGCGTTTGTGCGTCGCCAGGTAAAATAAAAGAACATCGTTCCTATATTTGGAACAACCGGGTTTGAAATAAGTCTGCTGCGTCTGTCGCTGCCGGTTCCCGGCAGGCACGCGCGGTTCATTGACATCAACCGGCGCCCGCTTGTCGTGGCGGGCGTCCACAGGAGAGATACGGTGGATACTTCTCTGCCCTTGCAAGGTGTGCGGGTCATCGAGTTTTGCAACGTGGCTGCCGGCCCGTTCTGCGGCATGCTGCTGGCCGACATGGGGGCTGACCTGATCAAGGTCGAGCACCCCGGCGGCGGCGATACGCTGCGCAACTGGCCCCCCATCACCGACGGTTTCAGCGAGAACTTCGCCTCGCTCAATCGCAACAAGCGCTCCGTGACGCTGGATCTGAAATCTCCCGAAGGCCAGGCGCGCGCACGCGAGCTGGTCGCTCAGGCCGATGTGCTGCTGGAGAACAACCGTCCCGGCGTCATGAAGCGGCTGGGGCTGGACTACGAGACCCTCAAGGCCCTCAACCCGCGCCTGCTGTATTGTTCGATCTCGGCCTACGGGCAAACCGGCCCGCGCAGCGGTGAGGGTGGTTTCGACCTCACCATTCAGGCTATGAGCGGTGTGATGAGCGTGACCGGCGAGGCCGATGGCGCGCCGGTCAAGTGCGGGGTGCCGCTGGCCGATTTCGCCGCCGGCCTGTATGCCGCTTTCGCGGTGGCCGCCGCCTTGCGCCAGGCGCAGCAGACCGGGCAGGGCGCTCACATCGATGTCCCCATGCTGGGCACCACGCTGGCGATCGGCGCCTTGCAGACCTCGGAGTATTTCGGCAGCGGCAAGGATCCCGGCAAACTCGGTTCGGCCCACCCGCGCAACGCGCCCTATCAGGCTTTCCGCTGCCGCGATGGCTACTTCGCCATGGCGGCCGGCACCGAAGCGCTCTGGCGGTCGGTGTGCGACGTGGTGGCCATGCCCGAGCTGCTGGCCGATGAGCGTTTCCAGAGCACGATGCTGCGCGCCCGCAATCAGGTTGCCCTGCGCGACCTGCTGGAGGCGGTATTCATGAAGGAAGATGCTGCCCACTGGCTGGCCCGCTTCCAGGGCGTCGGCGTTCCCAGCGCTCCCATCAATACCTACTCGCAGGTGCTGGCCGACCCGCAGGTCGAACACATGGAGTGGGTGCAGGAGATCACCCTGCCGGGCAACAACGTGACGCGTACCTTCGCCTCGCCCATCAAGATCAACGGTCAGGGCCTGCCCATCCGCCTGAACCCGCCCGCGCTCGGGGAGCACAACGCCCTGCTGCAGGAAGGGAGTGACGCATGACGGCAGCGGCTGAAGCAGTATTGCGCGTCCAGGCCCACGACAGCCACTGGGTCCTGACGCTCAATCGTCCCGAGAAGCGTAATGCCCTGTCGGCCGAGCTGGTCGAACAGCTGCTGCATACGCTCGACCTGGCGCGGGCGCAGAGCGTGCCCTTGCTGGTGTTGCAGGGAGAGGGCAGCAATTTCTCGGCTGGCTTCGATTTCACCGCTTACGAGGAGCTCAGCGAGGGCGACCTGGTGTTGCGTTTCGTGCGTATCGAAACCCTGTTGCAGGCGCTGGCTTATGGGCCTTACGCGACGCTGGCGCTGGCGCACGGCAATAACTTCGGCGCAGGCGTCGATCTGATTGCCGCCTGCCGCTTGCGCTGGGCCGCGCCGCAATCGCGCTTTCGCATGCCGGGCCTGAAGTTCGGGCTGGCGCTGGGCACGCGCCGGCTGGCGGAGCTGGTGGGGGAAAGTCAGGCCTATGGCCTGCTGGAAAGCACGCGCACCTTCGATGCCGATGAGGCGCAGCGCATCGGCTTTCTGCAGGGCCAGGCGGGCGTCGATGAGTGGCCGGCACGCATCGAGCAAACGCGGGCGGACGTGCTGGCGTTGCCGGCGGCCAGCCGCCAGTGGTTGCAGACGCTCACGCGCAGCGGCAATCCGGATGGCGACATGGCGGCCTTGGTGCGCTCGGCGGCCGAGCCGGGCCTGAAGGCGCGCATTCAGGCGTTTCGCGCCGAGAGCGCGCGCAAGCCCGCCTGACGGCCAGTGCGTAAAAAAGCCCCCTGGCCGTCGGGCCAGGGGGCTTTGCTTTGCGCGGGCCGGAATCAGGCGCCCAGATCCACGCAGAGGTACTTCAGCTCGAGGTAGTCTTCGATGCCGTACTTGGAGCCTTCACGGCCCAGGCCGGATTGCTTGACGCCGCCGAACGGGCCGACTTCGCTCGAAATCAGGCCGGTATTGATGCCCACGATGCCGTATTCCAGGGCTTCGGAGACGCGCCACACGCGTGCGTAGTCGCGCGTGAAGAAGTAGGCGGCCAGACCGAAGATGGTGTCGTTGGCGTGCTTGATGACTTCGTCTTCATTGTCGAACTTGAAGATCGGGGCCACCGGACCGAAGGTTTCTTCGCTTGCGAACAGCATGGATTGCGTCACGTCGCGCACGATGGTGGGCTCGAAGAAGTTGCCGCCCAGGGCATGGGGTTTGCCGCCGGTCACGATCTTGGCACCCTTGTCCACGGCGTCGGCGATGTGCTCACGGACCTTGGCTACTGCGGCGTCGTCGATCAGGGGGCCTTGCGTGACGCCCTGCTCGAAACCGTCGCCGACCTTCATTGCCTGAACCTTGGCGGTCAGGCGCTTGAGCACCTCTTCGTAAACGCCGGCCTGCACGTAGATGCGGTTGGCGCACACGCAGGTCTGGCCGGCATTGCGATACTTGGAGGCCAGGATGCCCTCGACCGCGCGGTCCAGGTCGGCGTCGTCAAACACGATGAAGGGCGCGTTGCCGCCCAGTTCGAGCGACAGCTTCTTGATGGTGGGCGCGCATTGCTCCATCAGCGTGCGGCCGACTTCGGTCGAGCCGGTGAAGCTCAGCTTGCGCACCACGTCGCTTTCGCACAGCGCCGCGCCGATCTCGCGCGAGCTGCCGGTGATGACCTGGAACACGCCGGCCGGCACGCCCGCCTCTTCGGCCAGCACGGCCAGGGCCAGGGCCGTCAGCGGGGTCTGCTGGGCGGGCTTGACCACCATGGTGCAGCCGGCGGCCAGCGCCGGGCCGACCTTGCGGGTGATCATGGCGGCGGGGAAATTCCAGGGCGTGATCGCGGCGGTCACGCCGATGGGCTGCTTGAGCACCATGATGCGCTGGCCTGCCTTGGGGCTTTGCAGAATGTCGCCATCGACGCGCTTGGCTTCCTCGGCGAACCACTCCAGGAAGGAGGCGGCATAGGCAATCTCGCCAGCAGCCTCGGGCAGGGGCTTGCCCTGTTCGGAGGTCATGATGGTGGCCAGGTCCTGCTGGTGCTGGAGCATCAGATTGGCCCACTTCAGCAGCACGGCGGCACGTTCCTTGCCGGTTTTTGCGGCCCAGGCGGGCAGCGCACGCTCGGCATGGGCGATGGCGGCCTCGGCTTCCTTGCGCCCCAGCTTGGGCACGGCCACGATGGCCTTGCCGGTCGAGGGATTGTCCACCGGGATGGTGGCGCCGGAGGCGGCGACCCACTTGCCATCCAGGTAGCAGGCGTCGCGCAGCAGGTCGGGGCGCTGCAAGGTGTGGTTCAGGGACATGTGTTTGGCTCCGCAGAAGACGCGCGCGGGATGGAAATCTCCATCCCGCGCAAGTTTGAATCAGATGGCTGGAATCAGGCGCTCAGGGCTTCGGCCAGGATATCCAGTGCGCGATCGAACTGCGCATCGGGAATGGTCAAAGGATACAGGAAGCGCAGCACGTTGCCATACACGCCGCAGCTCAGCAGCAGCAGGCCTTTCTCGATGGCTTTCTGCTGCACGCGCTTGACGGCCTCGGCGTCCGGCTTGCCGGTGGCCGGGTCATTGAGCTCCAGGGCCACCATCGAGCCCAGGGCACGCACATCGGCGATGCCCGGCACCTTGGCGCGCAGGCTGTTCAGGCGATCGGTCAGGCGCTTGCCCAGCGTCACGGAGCGCTCGCACAGTTTTTCCTCGGCGATCACGTCGAGCACCGCCAGCGCCGACGCGACGGCCAGCGGGTTGCCGGCGTAGGTGCCGCCCAGGCCGCCCGGGCCGGGGGCGTCCATCACGTCGGCGCGGCCCACGACACCCGAGATCGGCATGCCGCCGCCCAGGCTTTTGGCCATGGTGATGAGATCGGCCTGCACCGAGTGGTGCTCCATGGCAAACAGCTTGCCGGTGCGGGCAAAGCCGGTCTGGACTTCGTCGGCGATCAGCAGGATGCCATGCTCGTCGCAGACCTTGCGCAGCGCCGTCATGAGCTCCGGCGGGGTGATGTTGAAGCCTCCCTCGCCCTGCACGGGTTCGAGAATGATGGCCGCCACGCGCTTGGGATCGATGTCGACCTTGAACAGCAGGTCCAGCGCCTTGAGCGAATCGGCGATCGAGATGTCCTGGGTGGCGTTGGGGAACGGCACGTGGTAGACGTCAGCCGGCATGGCGCCGAAATCCACCTTGTAGGGCGCGACCTTGCCGGTCAGGGCCATGCCCATGTGGGTGCGGCCGTGGAAGGCGCCGGAGAAGGCGATCACGCCGCTGCGGCCAGTGGCGGCCCGGGCGATCTTGAGGGCGTTCTCGACGGCCTCGACGCCGGTGGTGAAGAAGGCGGTCTTCTTCAGGCCGCTGATGGGCGCCAGGGCGTTGATGCGTTCGGCCAGGGCCACGTAGCCCTCATAGGGCACGATCTGGTAGGCGGTGTGGGTGAAGTTTTCGAGTTGCGCGGCGATGGCCGCCTTGACCTTCGGATGGCGGTGGCCGGTGTTCAGCACCGCAATGCCGCCGGCGAAGTCGATATATTCCTTGCCTTCGGCATCCCACAGCGTGGCGTTCTCGGCGCGCACAGCGTAGAAATCGCACATGACGCCCACGCCACGCGGAGTGGCCAGAGCGCGACGGGTGTTCAGATCACGGTTTTTCATGAGAGCCTCACAGGCAAAAAAAGACGCCGCACCGCAGCGAAAACACGGGCCTGACAAGGGGCCGGCCCGGGAGAATCAGACACTTACTTTAATGCTAAGATGGCCCCATCTGTAAGAGCCACTTTAGAAAACAGGATAGAACCAATTGAGGTCCATCGTCGGCGACATGCTGCAGCTGCGCCTGGGTGATGCGGCCGATGGCCCCATGAACCAGCGCCTTTACCGGGCGGTGCGCGAGGCCATCCTGGACGGCACCCTGGCCGGAGACAGCCGCCTGCCTGCCAGCCGCGACCTGGCCGCCGAGCTGGGCATCGCCCGCAATACCGTGGTGCACGTCTACGCTCAGCTGCAGGCAGAGGGCTATACGCACAGCCGCCAGGGCAACGGTACCTTCGTGACGGCCAGCCTGCCCGACGCCTATCTGGCCACCGGTCGCAGCCGGCGGCATGCCGCCGGCGGCCCCAGCGGCCCGCTGCTGTCGCCGCGTGGCGCCGATATCGTCGGCCGCGCCTCGGCCTCGCCTTATCAGTGGGGAGCCTTCATGCCAGGGGTGCCCGATGTCACCGAGTTTCCGCATCGCAAGTTCGGGCGCATCTTCAGCAGTCTGTGGCGCAACCCTCCGCCGGAATTGCTGACCTATGCCTATGGGGGAGGGTTGCCGGCCCTGCGCGAAGCGCTGGCCGAGCATCTGGCGCTGACCCGTTCGGTCGATTGCGATCCGAGCCAGATCATCATTACCGAAGGCCTGCACCAGGCCATCGACCTGACTTCGCGGCTGCTGGCCGTGCCGGGCGATGTCGCCTGGATCGAGAACCCGGGGTATTGGGGGGCGCGCACGGTACTGCGTGCCAATGGCATCGACATTGCGCCCCAGCCGGTCGATGCGGAAGGGATGCAACTGCCCGCGACGGCCGAATCGGTGGAAGCGCCCCCGCGCCTGATCTTCGTGACGCCTTCGCATCAGTATCCGTTGGGGTCGGTGATGTCGCTGGCGCGCCGCCGCCAGCTGCTGGCGCTGGCCCGGCGCTGGGGAAGCTGGATCATCGAGGACGACTACGACAGCGAATTCCGTTTCTCGGGCCGCCCCATTTCTTCCTTGCAAGGGCTGGAGCCGCAGGCGCCGGTGATCTACCTGGGCACCTTCAGCAAAACGCTCTACCCCGGTCTGCGCGTGGGCTATCTGGTGTTGCCCGCGGCGCTGGCCGAGGCCTTCCAGGCCGGCCATGCCGAGCTTTATCGTGAAGGTCATCTGCTGACCCACGCCGCGCTGGCGGCTTTCATCGGGGAGGGCCACTACGCCGCCCATATCCGCCGCATGCGCATGCTTTATGGCCGTCGGCGCGCCATCCTGACCACCCTGATCCAGCGTCGGCTGGGCGAGGAGTGGCTTCACCAGGACGCCAGCGACGCCGGCCTGCACCTGGTGCTCAACCTGCCGGATGACATCGACGACAAGGCTGTGGTCGAACTGGCTCATGCGCGTGGCGTGCTCACCCGCCCGCTTTCGCGCTATTACGCCAGTTCCGAAGCGGCCCGCGGCGGGCTGTTGCTGGGTTACGCCTGCGTGCCCGAGAACGATATCGCGCGCAAATTCGAGGTGTTGCTCGACAGCATGGCCGAGGTGGCGCGGCGCAAGGCCTGAAGGCGCATGACGCGGCCGTCGGGGCCGCGCGCGGCGATGGCCGTGCCTCAGCCCAGGGCCTGACGCAGACGGGCGGCGTTTTGCATGCCCTGGTCCTGGTAGTTGGTGTTGAGCACGACATGGGTATGGGTGGCGGGCAGGGCGCGGATGCTTGCGGCCAACCCAGCCAGTTCGGCGTCGCTGTACTCATACTGGAAGCGCGAGGAAGAGGCCGTGGCGCGGCTGTGCCAGGCGGCGGCATTGCGGCCATGCAGCCGCAGCAGCGCGATGTCGTCGCGTGTCACCGCCCAGACCGCAGGCACGCTGCCAGCCATGCCTTGCGGCGCATCGACGACGGTGTGGACCAGGCGGCGTTCGCGCAGGGCGTCCAGGGTGGCGGCGCGGGTGGCCGGATTACGCCACCAGCTGGGATGGCGCCATTCGATCGAGGCATCCAATTCGTCGAGCTGGGCCGCGCACTCATCGAGCAGGCGCAGTCCGCGCGCATCCCGCTCGATCCAGGGGGCGAACTGACAATGCACCAGCCCGAGCTTGCCGGCTGCGCGCAGCGGCTCCAGCGCCTGCAGATAGCGGCGCCAGAGTTCGCGCCGCCATGCCGTGGGCAGCTGATTGGCAAAGCGCGCCCGGCTGTCCCCGGGGGCCCAGCCCAGGTCATGGCGCAGGTCGGCCGGCAGTGCCGAGGGCGGCGTGGGGTGGCCCGAGAAAAGGCGGAACAGCTTCAGATTGAAGACAAAGTCTGGCGGCGTGCGTTCGGCCCAGGCGTGGGTGAGGGTGGCTTGCGGCAAGCCATAGTAGGGCGAGTCGGCCTCGACCAGCGGGAAGTGACTGGCATAGAACGCCAGGCGTGCACGCGCATCCCGCAGCTCTGGCGGATAAAACCGCCCGCAGGCCAGCAGGGTGGGGTCGGTCCAGGAGGCGGTGCCGATGAGCAGCGACATGAAGGTAGTCAGGAACGCGGTATAGTCTGGATGAATATACAGTGATTGCGCCATGAATTCCCCAGGCCCCGACACGACCGATCCGCTTGACGAACTGAACCCCCAGCAGCGCGACGCCGCCACCCATGGCATCGCCCCCGGCGGCCAACCCGCCGGCGCACTGCTGGTGATCGCTGGTGCAGGCTCGGGCAAGACCAGCACGCTGGCTCACCGCGTGGCGCAGCTCATCCGCCATGGCGCGGATCCGCAGCGCCTGCTGCTGCTGACCTTCTCGCGCCGCGCCGCCCTCGAAATGGATCGCCGGGCGGGCGCGGTGCTCAAACGGGTCATGGGCCTGAGCACGCAAGCCCCGTCGCTGCCGTGGGCAGGCACCTTCCACAGCATTGGCGCACGCCTGTTGCGCGATTGCGCCACGCGCATCGGGCTGGCCGAGTCTTTCACGGTGCACGATCGCAGCGATGCCGAAGACCTGATGGGGCTGTTGCGCCACGAGCTCGGCCTGAGCGCCACGCAAAGCCGGTTTCCGCTCAAGGGTACCTGTCTGGCGATCTACTCGCGCGTGGTCAACAGCGAAGCGCCGCTGGCCGACATACTGGCGCAGGCCTTTCCATGGTGCGCGCAATGGGAGGCCGAGCTCAAGCGCCTGTTCCAGGCCTATATGCAGGCCAAACAGGCCCAGCACATCCTGGATTACGACGACCTGTTGCTGTATTGGGCCGAGATGATGGCCGAGCCGACGCTCGCCCGCGAGTTGTCGGCGCGCTTTGATCATGTGCTGGTCGACGAATACCAGGACACCAATCTGCTGCAGGCCCGCATCCTGCAGGGGCTCAAGCCCGATGGCCGCGGCCTGACCGTGGTGGGCGACGATGCACAATCGATCTACGGTTTTCGCGCTGCCACCGTGCGCAACATCCTGGATTTTCCGTCCCGTTTCGGTGCCCATGTGATCACGCTGGAGCGCAACTATCGCAGCACCCAGCCGATTCTGGAGGCGTCCAACGCTGTCATTGCCCTGGCCCAGGAGCGCTACGTCAAGGCCCTGTGGACCGATCGCGCCGGCCGCCACAAGCCCGAGATGGTCAATGTCAGCGACGAGGCGGGCCAGGCGCGCTGGGTGGCCGATCAGGTCCTGGCGCGCCGCGAGGAGGGCATGCGCCTGACCGCGCAGGCGGCGCTGTTTCGTACCGGCAGCCACAGTGCGGCGCTCGAACTGGAGCTGGCACGGCGCCAGATTCCCTTCGTCAAGTTTGGCGGCCTGCGCTTTCTCGAGGCCGCGCACATCAAGGACGTGCTGTCTGTTCTGCGCTGGGCCGACAATCCGCGCTCGCGCCTGGCGGGCTTCCGGGTGGCGCAATTGCTGCCGGGTGTGGGCCCGGCCACGGCCGCCCGGCTGATGGACGCCATGGCCGAGGCGCCGGATCCCCAGGCCTGTCTGGCCGGGTTCAGGAAAAGCCCGCCCTGGCAGGCGCTGGCGCAGCTGTTCGGCGCCTTGCGCAGCGGCCAGGCGCGCTGGCCCGCTGACCTGGAGCTGGCGCTGCAGTGGTATGCGCCGTGGCTGGAAGAGCGCTACGACGACGCGCGCGCCCGCCAGGCCGATCTCCAGCAGCTGGCCCGGCTGGCCGGCGGCTATCCGAGCCGCGAACGTTTCCTGACCGAGTTGACGCTGGATCCACCCTCGGCCACCAGTGCCGAGTCGGGCAAGCCCCTGCTCGACGAAGACTATATGATCCTGTCCACCATTCATTCGGCCAAAGGCCAGGAATGGCGCGCCGTCTACCTGCTCAATGCGGTGGATGGTTGCCTGCCTTCGGACATGGCGACGGGCCGCAGCGACGACATCGAAGAAGAGCGCCGTCTGCTCTACGTCGCCATGACGCGCGCCCGGGAACGCTTGCAGATCATCGTGCCGCAACGCTTTTACGTCAGCACCCAGGCCGGCATGGGTGACCGCCATGTCTACGCGGCGCGCAGCCGCTTTCTGCCCGACGGGTTGATGCCCCTGTTCGAGCATCTGCCCAAACCGCCGCCGCTGCCCCATGGCCGGGCCGCTCCGGCCGAGGGGGGCGTGCCGCCTGCGCCGATCGACGTCGGCGGGAGGCTACGGCGGCTGTTCTCCTGAGCTATCATCCCCGCAGGCCGGAGCATGTCCGGCGACGATGATCCGCAAGGGGAGGGGCATGGCGCAACATTCAGCGGCCGCCGAGCCGCCAGTCAATCAGGTCGTGGCCTCGGTCGCCTATGTCGATGGCCGGCGCGCCCGTGAAGTACCGATTGCGCAGGCCGGCGAATATGTCGGCGGCGCCCAGGGCATGCTGTGGATCGGCCTGCACAATCCGGACTCGCAGTGCCTGACCGAGGTGCTGCAGGCCCTGGATATCGACGAAAAGAACCGCGAGGAAATGCTCGAGGTCCATCGCCGTCCCAAGATCATCGATTACGGCCGTGCGGTCCTGGTGGTGGCCATTACGGTGGAGGTCGAGGGGGGAAAGCCGGCATTTGGCGAAACCCAGTACCTCATCGGCAACGGTTTTCTCGTCACGGTCCGCCGGGGCGCGCGCTCGCCCCATACCGCCCTGCGCGAGCGGCTGGAAGCCGCCCCCGATCTGCTCAAGCGCGGCAGCGACTATGTCGTGGCTGAATTGCTGGACTGGCTGGTGGACCGTTACGTGGTGGCGGTCGGCGCTTTCGAAGACGTGGTCGAGCATGCCGAGCAGAAGCTCCTGATCCGCGGCGCCAAGGATGCCGATATCCGCAAGCTTTACCGCCAGCGGCGCGACCTGCTGCGCATCCATACGGCCATCGCTCCGATGGCCGAGATCTGCCGCAGGCTCTCGCGTGTCGAACTGTCCACGGTCGATGCCGCTGCCAGGCCCTACTTCGGGGAGGTGGCCGACCGCGTGCTGCGCGTCGATGAACTGGTCAATGCCTTGCGCGAGGCGCTGGCCTTCGCCTTCGAGGCCAGCCTCATGATCGGCCAGGGCCAGCAGAACGACACCACGCGCAAGCTGGCATCCTGGGCGGCCATTCTGGCCGTGCCGACGGCCATTGCAGGCATTTATGGCATGAACTTCGAGTACATGCCGGAACTTAAGACCTTCTGGGGTTATCCCATTACGCTGGGCGTCATCGTGACCGCCTGCTGCATCCTGTATTGGCGCTTCCGTAAGGTGGGTTGGCTTTAGGGCCGCGCCCCACGGTTTTCGTCGAGGTGTTCTTGCGCAATCTTCTTTCCGTTTTTCGTCCGGCACGCAGCGGCCGTGCCCGCGTAGCCGCTTTGCTGGCGCTGCTGATGCTGGTGGGGCTGGTCAGCTGGCTTGGCACGGGGCGCGCGCCCGATGGCGGCATCGTCACCAGCCCCGGCACGGCCGATGGGCCGGTGCCTGCCGGGCGTTACGTGCTGCAGGGCAAGATCGTTGACGTTGCCGATGGCGATACCGTCACCTTGCAGGCGGCCGGCGCGCGGCATCGGATCCGTCTGGACAGCATCGATGCCCCGGAAAGCGGCCATGGGCCGCAGCAGCCCGGCCAGCCCTTCGCGCAGGCTGCCCGCCGCCAGCTGAGTGCGCTGGTGGCCGGCAAGACCCTGCAGGCGCAGTGTTACGAGAAAGACCAGTACGGACGCGATGTCTGCGCGCTGATGCTGCCGGGCGGCAGTTCCGCCAACCGCGAGCTGGTCGCCAGCGGCCACGCCTGGGCTTACACCGCCCGCCGGGGCGCCTATCTCAATGACGGCGCGATGCGGGGCCTGCAGGCGCGTGCCGAACGGGCCGGTCTCGGCCTGTGGGCGCAGTCCGGGGCCAGGGCTCCCTGGCAATGGCGCTATGACTGCTGGAAGCAGCAGCAGTGCCATTAAGCAGGCAAACGGCAGTATTACATTGGTGGTGCCTTTGCTATTCTTTGCCGCGATCCATACGGGGAAATGCCTTGATGAAAACAGATCTCATGTCGAGGCGCTGGGCACTGTGCTGTCTTTGCGTCTTACTGCTGGTGGCGGGCCTGTCGGCCTGCTCGCGCGAGTCTCCCATCAACAGTCCCTACCCCGATGGCGAACTTTCAGAGAACGCTTTCTTCACGGCGTTCACCAAGCGCTCTCCGCGCTTCCTGGATCCGGCCAGCTCCTATTCCGCCGACGAAACGCCCTATACCTATAACATCTACGAACCGCTCTACGCCTATCACTACCTCAAGCGGCCCTACCAGCTCATTCCACGCACGGCCACGAAAGTGGTTGAGCCTGTCTACCTGGATGCCAAGGGCGAGGTGTTGCCGGCAGACGCGCCGGGCGAACAGGTCGCCGAAAGCATCTACGACATCGATCTGCGCGACGGCATCCGTTTCCAGCCCCATCCGGCCTTTGCCCGCAAACCCGACGGCAGCTACGCCTACTATCCCATCACGCCCGGCGAGCTCGACGGCAAGTACAACATCCCCGACTTTCCCCTGACCGGCAGCCGCGCCCTGACGGCCGATGACTACGTCTACGCGATCCGTCGGCTGGCCAGCCCGCGCATCGTCTCACCCATCTATTCCGTGATGGCCGAACACGTCGTCGGCATGCGCGAGTATGGCGACCGTCTGCGCGAACGCGATCGGGCCCTGCGCGCCGGCCTGCCGCCAAACCAGCGCGACCTGCCCTGGCTCGATCTGCGCGAAGCCGATGGTTTCACCGGCGTGCAGGCCCTTGGGCCGAATCGTCTGCGTTTCCGCGTGATCGGCAAGTACCCCCAGTTCAAGTATTGGCTGGCGATGACCTTCGTGGCGCCCGTCGCCTGGGAGGTCGACCGCTTCTACAACCAGCCCGGCATGGCCGAGCACGACCTTTCCCTCAATACCTGGCCCGTCGGCACCGGCCCCTACATGATGGTCGAGTCGCGCACCAACTGGCGCCATGTGCTGGGGCGCAACCCCAATTACCTTCCACGGCCCTATCCCTGCACCGGCGAAGTCGGCGATGCCCGGCTGGGGCTGCTGGCAGATTGCGGCAAGCCCACTCCTTTCATCGATCGCATCGTCTTCAGCATCGAAAAAGAGGCGCTGCCCCTGAACGGAAAGTTCCTGCAGGGTTACTACGATGCGCCGCAGGTCGAGCGCGGTGATTATGGCGTGGCCATGCTGGTGGCCGCATCCGACTCGCCCGACAAGGCGGCGCTTTTCCGCGAGCGTGGCTTCTATCTGCCCACCACCGTGGAAACCACCAACTACTACATGGGCTTCAACTGGCTGGATCCGGTCGTCGGCCAGGGCGACACCCCCGAGCAGGCCGAGCGCAACCGCAAGCTGCGGCAGGCCATCAGTATCGCCTTCGACTGGGAAGAGTACGTGAATATCTTCCAGGACGGCCAGGCGCAGGTCGCGCATGGCCCGGTGCCGCCGGGGGTGTTGGGCTACGAAGCCTTGCCGGCCGGCTACAACCCCGTGGTCTATGACCTCGTGGACGGCAAGCCCCGGCGCAAGTCCGTGGAAACAGCCCGCAAGCTGCTGGCCGAAGCCGGCTATCCCAACGGCCGCAACGCCAAGACCGGGGCGCCGCTGGTGCTGTACTACGACGCCATGTCGGGCGCAGGGGCCAGCCCCATGTTTGACTGGATGCGACGCCAGCTGGCCAAGATCAATGTCCAGATGGATGTCCGCTCCACCGACTACAACCGCTTCCAGGACAAGATGCGCAATGGATCGGCGCAGCTCTTTCTCTGGGGCTGGAACGCCGACTACCCCGATGCCGAGAACTTCCTTTTCCTGCTGTATGGGCCCAATGCCAAGGCCAAGAACGGTGGCGAGAACGCCGCCAACTACAACAGCCCGGAATTCAACGCGCTCTTCGAGCAGATGCGCTTCCTGGATGATGGCCCGCAGAAGGCCGAGCTCATTGCCCGCATGACCGATGTCGTGCGTCGCGATGCGGTCTGGATGTTCGGCTATTTTCCGATGTCTGGCGGCGCCTATCAGCAATGGGTGGGCAACGCCAAACCCAGCCAGATGGTGCGAGACTCGCTTCAATACATGAAAGTCGATCCCGGCCTGCGGGTGCGCAAGACCGATGCCTGGAACACGCCCCGCTGGTGGCCGCTGGGCGTGTTGGCGCTGCTGATCCTGCTGGTGATCATCCCTTCCTATCGCGTGTTGCGCCGCCGTGAGCGCCAGACGGCCTTTGGCACCGAGGAGCGAAAATCATGATCCGTTATGTGCTGCGCCGCCTGATGTACGGCGTGCTGATCCTCATCGGCGTCAACCTGCTGACCTTCGTGCTGTTTTTCGCGGTAAACACGCCCGACGACATGGCCCGGCTGGCCATTGGCGGCCAGCGCGCCAGCCAGGACGCGATCGACAAATGGAAGGCCGAGCGCGGCTACGACAAGCCGCTCTTCTACAACGATGAGGCGCATGGCCTCAAGCGCTATACCGATACGGTGTTCTACCAGCGCTCGGTGCCCTTGCTGCGGTTGGATTTCGGCGCTTCGGATGGCGGGCGCGACATCGGTCGCGAAATCCAGACCCGCATGTGGCCCAGCCTGGCGCTGGCGCTGCCAGCGTTTGTTCTGGGCTTGTTTGCCAGTGTCACGTTTTCGTTGACCCTGGTGTTCTTCCGGGCCACCCGGCTGGACTTCTGGGGGGTGGTGCTGTGCGTCATCCTGCTGTCCATCTCCAGCCTGTTCTACATCATCGCGGGGCAGTGGCTGTTCGCCAAGATACTGCGGCTGGTGCCCTATTCGGGCTTTACCGGAGGGCTGGACATGGTGTCCTTTCTCGCCTTGCCGGTGCTGGTGGCGGTGATCTCGCGGCTGGGCCCCGAGGCGCGCTTCTTCCGCAGTGTCTTCCTCGAAGAAATCGGCAAGGACTATGTGCGCACGGCGCGGGCCAAGGGCCTGAGCGAATCGCTGGTGCTGTTTCGCCATGTGCTGCGCAATGCCATGCTGCCCATCCTCACCAGTACCGTGGCCACCATCCCGCTGCTTTTCATGGGCAGCCTGATCGCCGAGTCCTTCTTCGGCATTCCGGGGTTGGGCAGCTACACCATCGACGCCATCAACGCCCAGGATTTCTCCATCGTGCGGGCCATGGTGTTCCTGGGATCGGTGATGTACATCGTGGGCCTGATCCTGGCCGATATCTCCTACACGCTGGCTGATCCCCGCGTACGTTTCGAGTGACCGCCATGCCGAGATTCATCTTCCTCTGGACAGACGTCGCCCTTTTCCTGATGGTGCTGGCGGTGTTCGCCTACATCTGGCGGGTGCGTCGCAGCCCGGCCCTGCGCGCCACCTGGAGTCGGGTGGCCGGCGACCGCGCCGCCATGTGTTCGGCGGTGCTGCTGATGGGCTTCGTCAGCATCGGCCTGCTGGATTCGGTGCACTACCAGCCGCGCCTGCCGCCGGCGGCCAACGCGCCGGCCGGCGCGCCGCCCATCTATGCGCCGGCGGTGCGTTCGTTGCTGGATACCCTGCTGGCGCCCTCGTTGCTGGCCAAACCCGAAAAAACCTATTCCGCGCCGCTGGCTTCCTACCAATTCACCAAAGAAAGCGTGGTCGACGCCCAGGGCGTGGTGACGCGGGAGTTCCCGCGCCTGGTCCATGGCGGGGCTCACCTCACCGATCCCGCTACCCAGACCGTGCCTGATGTGCTTGAGCGGCTGATCCTGGGTCTGCTCGGCGGGCTGGTCGTGGCCCTGCTGGCGGCAGCACTCCTGACCCTCTGGCTGGCGCGTCGTCGCGGCCCGGGCAGGGTGGCGCCCGCGCAGCTGTGGCGGGGCCGGAGCGATGTCCCCTGGCGAGCCATGTGGCTGACCCTGCTGGTGCTCTGCCTGGCCGTGGGCGGGCTGGGCATGCTGTCTACCGGCTACCACGTGCTGGGCACCGACCGCACCGGCAACGACGTGCTCTGGCAGGCACTCAAGAGCGTGCGCACGGCGCTGGTGATCGGCACGCTCACCACGCTGGCCATGCTGCCGCCGGCCATCGGCTTCGGCATCGCGGCCGGCTACTTCAAAGGGCGCGTGGACGACGCCATCCAATACATCTACACCACCCTGACGTCCATCCCCGGGGTGCTGCTGGTGGCGGCCTGCATCCTCATGATGCAGGTCTACATCGACAAGCATGCGGCCTACTTTGATACGTCGGCCGCGCGTGCCGATATACGCCTGTTTCTGCTGTGCATGATTCTCGGCCTGACCGGCTGGTCCGGGCTGTGCCGTCTGTTGCGTGCCGAGACCCTCAAGCTGCGCGAGCAAGAGTACGTCCAGGCTGCGCGGGCATTTGGCGTATCGCACTGGCGCATCATGATGCGCCACCTGTTGCCCAACGTCATGCACATCGTCCTGATCACGGCAGTGCTGGAGTTCTCCGGGCTGGTGCTCTACGAGGCGGTGCTGTCCTATCTTGGCATCGGCGTGGATCCCAGCATGAATTCCTTCGGCTCCATGATCGACAGCGCGCGCTTTGAAATGTCGCGCGACCCGATGATCTGGTGGAACCTGTTGAGCGCCTTCATCTTCCTGGTGACCCTGGTGCTGGCCGCCAACCTGTTTGCCGACGGCGTGCGCGATGCCTTCGATCCGCGCAGCCGTCGCCTGAAGCCCTCGCTCAAACCCCTTGCCGGAGGCGCCCGATGAGCATGCTCAAGGTTCACGATCTGGACGTGGTGGTGCAGGCCGACGACAGGCTCACGCCGGTGGTCAGGCGCCTGAGCCTGGCCATCGAGCAAGGACAGACCTTCGCCCTGGTGGGCGAGTCGGGCAGCGGCAAGAGCATGACGGCCCTGGCTTTGCTGCGTCTGCTGCCTGACGCCGGGCGCATTGTGGGCGGCCAGGTCGATCTGGCCGGCGAGGACCTGAACACCCTCACCGAGCGCCAGATGCGGGATGTTCGCGGCGGGCGCATCGGGATCATCTTCCAGGAGCCCTCGACCAGTCTGAATCCCGTCATGCGGGTGGGCGACCAGATCTGCGAGACGCTCGTCACCCACACTGCCTTGCGGGGAGCGGCGGCGCGTCAGCGGGCCATCGAATGGCTGCGGCGCGTGGGCATTCCGGAGCCAGAGCGGCGCATCGATGATTATCCCTTCCAGTTTTCGGGCGGGCAGAAGCAGCGCGTCATGATCGCCATCGCCCTGGCGGCCGAGCCGCGCCTGCTGATCGCCGACGAGCCCACCACCGCGCTCGACGTTACCGTGCAGGCCCAGGTGCTGGCGCTGCTGGCCGACATCCAGCGCGAGATGGGCATGGCGGTGCTGCTCATCACCCATGACCTTGCCATCGTGCGCCAGACCGCGCATCACGTGGCCCTGATGCGCCATGGAGAAATCGTCGAGGCCGACAGCGCCGAGGCCTTCTTTGCCGCGCCGCGCCATCCCTATGCACGGGAGTTGTTCGCAGCCATCCCGACCTTCGACAAGCGGGGGCGCCCGCTGTCGGCCATTGGCCAGGCCAATGAGGCCGGCGCCGGTTCCAGGCAGGCCATTCTGCCCGATGGAGAGCCGCCGGCGGCTGGGGCGCCCGTGCTCGAAGTCAGCGGGCTTTGCGTGGGCTACCCCCTGCGCCGGGGCCTGTTGCGGCGTGGCAAGGAGTGGGTCACGGCAGTCAATGGCGTCGACTTTACGCTGCACACCGGTGAAACGCTTGCGTTGCTTGGAGAGTCCGGTTGCGGCAAGACCACCACCGGCAAGGCGCTGCTGCGCCTGCTGGACGGCGCTCGCATCACCGGGCGGGCCATCCTGGACGGCGACGACCTGCTGACGGCCAACCGCCAGCGCCTGCAATCTCTGCGGCGTCAGATCCAGATCGTGTTCCAGGATCCCTATGCTTCACTGAACCCGCGCATGCGGATCGGCGACATCCTCGACGAAGGCGTCGCCTCGCTCCATCCTGCGCAGTCCGCCGAACAGCGCCGTGCGCGCGCCGAAGAACTGTTGCGCCGCGTCGGTCTGCCGCAAGACACCGTGCGGCGCTATCCGCACGAGTTCTCCGGCGGCCAGCGTCAGCGTATCGCCATTGCCCGGGCGCTGGCCGTCGAGCCCAAGGTGCTGATCTGCGATGAGCCGACTTCAGCGCTCGACGTATCCGTTCAGGCGCAGATCCTGGACCTGCTGCGTGAGCTGCAGGTCGAGCTCGGTATCGCCTATCTCTTCATCACGCACAATTTCGGCGTGGTGGAGTATCTGGCCGACCGCATCGCCGTCATGGGTGAGGGGCGTATCGTCGAGCTTGGCTCGGCCGCCGACGTTCTGCATCATCCTCAGCATCCTCTGACGCAAAGACTGCTGGATGCCGTGCCGAGGTTGAGCGTCGGCACCTGAGCCCGCCTCACAAGAGCCGGTTCGCGCCGGCTCGCAGAGTCCGAAGGGGGCTGGCAGGGCATCCCGTGAATCCGGTATCTCCGGCAGTATTTCACGCCATCATGTGCCAATCGTCGGGATTACCCGGGGGGCGTGAAGCCGCGAATCGCAAAGATTCAGGTAATCTCGATCGTTCAACATTGTGGCAGTGCCGCAGGCCGGACATGGCCTGCTGTGGAAAAGGGCTGTGTACTGCCGCTGCACACGCGCCTGTCGTGCAGCGCGCAGGCGATGGGGAACGTGCCGTCTGTGGCGTTGCCGCCGGGCCCGAATGACGGCACAGCAGATGCCGGTTATCTCACAGTGAGCGCTATGGAAACACACGCAAGAGAGTGGGCAGGGGGGCAGAGCAGCGCGGTGGATTTTCTTTTTCTCTCGGTAGATCCCGAACTGGAGCGCCTGCTCGCGCAGGGGCTGGGCGCGCAGGAGCGGCTCAGGCGCGAGCCTCCCGACGAGCGCACATTGGCGTCGCTTCTGGCCGCGCTTGAGCCGGCCGTGGTCTTCCTGGACTTTTCGATGGGCCGGCAGCAGGCGCAACAGCTCGGCCAGGCCGTGGCATTGGCGCAAGCGCTGCATGGCCTTTCGCCCTCCTTGCCGAGGGTGGCGGTAGGGGATCTGTCCCAACCCGACGGCGCGGTCGCGGCGCTGCGTGCCGGTGTCCGTGATTTCATCGATCCCAGGCGGGATCCGGCCGAAATCCGCGGCGTGGTGCGGCGCCTGCTCAATGAGCGTGGCGTCGGGCCGGGCGGGGGCGCCTTGCAGCGCAGCCTGCTGGTGCTGGGCGCGACGGCCGGCGCGGGAGCCAGTACGGTGGCGGTACAGGCTGCGCGCTTGGCGCAGCAGCAGTTGGGCTATCCCCGCGAAGGCGCGGACGGTCATGCCGGGACCGCCGGGCAAACCCGGCTGGCGGTACAGCGCCCCATGGCTGAGCGGGCCTGCCTGTTGGACCTTGGCTGGCCCCGGGACGACAGCCTGCGTTATCTCGATCTGAGTCCGGGCTACGACTGTGCCCGGTTGTTGCACGACCTGCCGCAGATGGACGGCGCTTTGCTGGCCAATGCCATGGACCATACGCCGGGCGGCATCGCCGCACTGGGGTTGCCTGCCGGCGCACAGCGGCCGGCCTTGCCGCCGCACGAGGCGCGCTGGGTAAGCGAATGCCTGCGGCGTCATTACGGCTTGCTGGTGATCGATGCCGGCGGTATCGGACCGCATCCCTGTATTCCTCCCCTGGCATTCGGCGCCCAGGAAACCTGGGTGGTCACCGACCAGAGCGCGGCAGCCCAAAGCGCCTTGGTCGGGTTGTTGCAGGCGCTCGATGGTCAGATGCCACGTCACACCCTCAGACTGGTGGTCAATCGCTATGATCCGGCTTGCGGGCCTGATGCGCAGGAGATCGCCGCCCAGCAAGGGATTGTGCTGGCCTGTACGCTGTCCGCCCACGCGGCCGGCGCTCCACCCGCACAGGACGATATGGCGGCCTTGAATGAATGCATCGAAGGGCTGCTGCGCGACCCGCCTGCGCCGTCACGCGAAGACTGGCTGGCCGCCTGGTTGCCGGGCGTGCATACGCGCCTGATGGCCTGACGCCAGGGATGGCGGGTCGCGCCCGTCCGCCAGTAGAGGTATGCTCTGGCTGCCCGCCTGCGTCGGCGTAGCAGACGCAGGCGGAATTCGGTTTTCGCCCGGTTTTTTCTCCAATTGCCATGGCTTTGAAAGTTTTCGATCTGGAGTGCGAGCACGGCCACGTCTTCGAGGGCTGGTTCTCGTCGCACGACGACTACGACGCTCAGCAGGCGCGTGGCCTGCTGAGCTGTCCGATCTGCGCCTCGGCGCAGATCACCAAGCGTTTGTCCGCGCCGCGCCTGAATGTCTCGCATCTGCGTCAGCCCGCGCCGGCGCCTGAGACGGTGGCGCGCGCATCGGCGGGCGGGCCGCCCGCCGCGTCGGCGCCGGCGATGGCATTGCAGGCCGAAGTGCTGCGCAAGGTGCGCGAGCTGGTCCGCAAGACGGAAAACGTGGGGGCTTCCTTTGCCGCCGAGGCACGCCGCATCCATGATGGCGAGGCCGCCGAACGACCCATCCGCGGCGTCGCGACGCCCGAAGAGCGGGCCGAACTGGCTGAGGATGGCATTGCGGTCATGGCGCTGCCCGCCTTTCTCGACGACGAGCAACTGCAGTAGTTTCTTTCGCCCTTGCTGCAATCGACGATTGCAGCCGCCCCGGGCGTTTTTCCGATAGTTCTTTCTCCGCCGCAGCGCCGCGTCCTGGCTACGCAGACTGATCTCCTCAGGTCCTCAAGAGACCTGCTTTCGATCAGGAGACAAGCATGCGGAATTCCCATGTCGCAGCCTGGGCGGCGACGCTCATTGCCTGCGCCAGCACCCCGGTATGGTCAGCCACCTCCAGCCTGAAACTGTCAGGTTCGCTCGACATGGGGCTGCGGGTCACGACCTCGGATGATTCCCGGCGTCTGCGAACCGTGAGTGGCGGGCGCTCTTCTTCCTATATTGCCCTGAGCGGCGTAGAAGAACTTGGCGGCGGCTGGCGAACCTCATTCACCCTGCAAACGCTGTTCAACATGGGCAATGGCAAGCTCCTGCTGGATGGGCAGCGCTTCAATGGCGAGGCCTCCGTCGGCCTAGAGGGGCCTTACGGCGAGCTGCGTCTGGGCCGCCAGGCCGTGATGGGCGGGCAGTGGGGCAGCCTGGATGCCGGTTTCGACGGCGGCTGGGGTGGCGCCGGCGATCTGGTCATGCCGGCCGGCTATGGCGACACCGGCTATGCGGCCCTGGTGGACAACAGCGTTTTCTACTTCTCGCCCAAGCTCGGCTCGTTCTCCCTGGCTGGCGGCTACAGCTTCGGCGTGCGCGACAACGATGACGAAAAGAAACGGCGGCGGGATCATCTCTTTACCGCCGGCGTTCAGTACGCCAACGGCCCCTGGTCGGCAGCCTTGACGCTCGATGGCTTGCTGCCCCGCGACAAAGAGACGCGTCATCCGACGCGCAACTATCAGGCCACGGTTGCCTACGAGCCCGACGGCTACGCCGTGAGCATCGGGGTGGGGCGCTTGTATGGCATCAGCCGCGGCGTGGCGGCCAAAAAGGGCTACTGGCACGCCTACACCCTGGGCGGGCGCATCGATGTCGGTGGCGCGGGCAAACTGCGCATGGCGCTGCAGTATGGGCCGGTACTGCATTTCTACAGCGTGGCCACCGGTTATCAGTATGACCTGTCCAAACGTACCAGCCTCTATGCCTATGTCATCCGGCGCTTTGGCGGCCCCTTTGCCCGGGAGCTCCTGACCGTCGGCATGCGGCATCGTTTCTAGCGCCGGAAACGACACGCCCGCCTTTCGGGGCGGGCGTGTCGGCCTTGTCAGGCGCCAGTCACGGGCACGGGGCCCGTGTGGGTGCTCAGTTGACGCGGCTGCGGTACTCGTTGGTACGCGTGTCGATTTCGATCTTGTCGCCGATTTCGCAGAACAGCGGCACGGGCAGCTCGAAGCCGGTGTTGATCTTGGCAGGCTTGAGCACCTTGCCCGAGGTGTCGCCGCGCACGGCGGGCTCGGTGTAGGTGATCTCGCGGACCAGGATGGTCGGCAGTTCGACGGAAATGGCGCGGCCTTCATAGAAGACGGCTTCGACTTCCATGCCTTCTTCGAGGTAGTTCAGGGCGTCGCCCATGCTCTCGGCCTCGATTTCGTACTGGTTGTACTCGCCGTCCATGAAGACATACATCGGGTCGGCGAAATAGGAGTAGGTGCACTCCTTGCGGTCGAGCATGATGATGTCGAACTTTTCGTCAGCCTTGTAGACCGATTCGCTGGCCGAACCCGTCAGCAGGTTCTTGAACTTCAGCTTGACGACGGCGGCGTTGCGGCCGGACTTGTTGTATTCGGTCTTCTGGACCACTTGCGGATCCTTGCCGACCATCACTACGTTGCCGACTCGCAGTTCCTGAGCGGTTTTCATCGATTAAAACTCCGGGGGTAAATGCGCGCTCGCCGTTGCTGCGCGCTGCGGTATCTGCCCATGCCGCGCGCCCCGGGAGGCAGAAAAGAATCAAGCGGTGTTGCGAGATTTGCCGCGGGCGGCTCGGCAGGCTCGCTGAGGTAACTTTCTATTCTAGCGCGAGTTGATGATATCAGCGCAAAATTTCACAAGGCTGTCCCCTAAATCGGGGCGTGCCGCCTGTTCGGCGTCCCATTGGCGGGCCTGGTTCTGCCATTGTGCCCAGTGGCTGCCATCCAGGGCGGCAGACAGCGTGCCGGCCCAGTCAGCCGGTGTCTGGGGGGTATTCCAGCGCAGCTGCAGCTCGCGTGCCGCAGGCGGCGCCGGGTAGTGTTGCAGCCAGGCATGCAGTTTGTCCAGGTGCACGTCGTCGTCTTGCGGGTAGATCTGCCAGACTAGAGGCCGGGCGGCCCAGGCGGCGCGGATGAACGAGTCTTCGCCGCGCACGAAGTTCAGATCTGCGCTCCAGAGCAGGCGATCAAAGTCGGGTTGGGTCACGAAGGGGATCCGGGCGATCTGCAGCAGGCCGCCCGCAGCGGCCTCGAGCCCGGGCGCCACGCCCTGCGGCGCCAGCAGCAGGGTGGGGCGGCTGGCCAGCGCCCGGGCCATCTCCAGGTAGGGGGCATGGGGATAGCAGAACAGCGTCACCAACCGGCTGTCCGGGTGTGCGCGCACCACGCCCAGCTCGCGCAGGAAGGCCGCCCGGGCGGCAGCATCCGCTTGCCAGCCATCGCGCGCCTGCGTCAGCCCCGCCTCGCGGATCAGCCCGCCGGTGCGGGCGGTAAATCCTGGAAAGAAGAAATACTTGCGCAGGCCATCGGGGCGCATCGAGGGCAGACCGTGGCAGTCCTGGACCCAGTCTTCGGCGCTCAGGTATTCCAGGTTGATCCAGACCGGCGGCTGTGGCTGTGCGCGCATGGCGGCCATGAAACGGGCGGGGGGGTCGCAGGCGAAGGCCTCGATCACGATCTCGCCGGGGGCGTCGCTTGCGGCGTCATCCCAGCGGCGGATCTCGATGCCGCCGAGCTGCTGCGCCGCGAGGGCGGGATCGACCTGCGGCTGCAGGCGCGCGAACGCCTCCAGATCGTCGACCCACAAACGCAATTGCCAGCCGTGGCCTTCCCGCAGACGGCGGGCCAGGCGCCAGCACACGCCGATGTCGCCGTAGTTGTCGACCACGCGACAGAAAATATCGGCGCGCATGCAGGGCTCAGTGAAATTTTGCTGGCACGGTTTCCGCGTCTTCCGGCAGTTCGGCATGCACCAGCACACCCAGCGGATCCGGGAAATACGGGGCGCTGCAATCGTCGCAGAACTCCGGCTGCAGGCAGCCGGGGATGCGCCGGATCTCGGTCACGCCGTACTCCTTGAGCAGGGCAGCGATCTGATCGACCACATCGATGCTGGCGCCGTCTTCGAGCGGCGCCTCTTCTTCGCGCCCATAGACCGGCCAGACGCAGCCATAGTAGACATCGTTGCTGTTGCGCGGCGTGAAACCGATACGGTATTCCTCGATCTGCTGTTCGCCGCAGGCGGCGATTACCGCGCGCAGCTGGCCGGCCGGCAGGTTGGTGGCGCCCTCCAGCCAGGTCACGGCTGCCAGCAGCGACAGCGGACGTACGCGGCGGTCGGCCTCGCGGTTGCTGACGTAATAGGCGTCGGGCAACAGGCATTCCAGGCCGCAGCCCGGCAGCAGTGTGGCCAGGGTGGGCTGAACCTGCTCGGCCCAGCGAGCGAGGCAGGCGTCCCGGCTGGCTTCGGGGACGTCGGGTTGCTCCTGCCAGCGGAACACCGGGCCATGCTCCGGCACCGCCACGGCGGCCACCAGGTAGCGTGTGTCGGCCAGCATGTTGGCGGTTTCGATGTCCGGGTCGACCAGCGCGCGCGCCGGTGTGCTGCCCAGCGCCTGGCCGGCCAGACGCTGCATGAGCTGCGCGGTCTCGGCGAAGGTGCGCGGCATCTGGTCGATGCTCACCAGATGCGGCAGCAGCGCCACGCGGGCATCGGCAGCCAGAACATGGCCATGCAGCTGTGCCAGCAGAGCCTGTTGCGCAGCGGCGGGAATCGGCCCGGTCGGGATCGCGTAGCGGGTCCACGCCACCACCGGCGCGACCAGCAGCAGCACATCATGAATGACGCCGTTTTTCTCGACTTTCATGGACTCGGAAAGCGTTTCAGCCTGTTCGATCAGCACTTCATAGGCGCCGACGTCAAGCTGCGCCAGATGGTCCAGCGCCGCTTCCAGCGGACCGTCGCTGCCGGGGCGAAGCAGCTTGCCGATGGCCTCGGCCAGCTGTTGCTCCCAGAACAGATCCTCGACCCGGCTGCCGGAGCGGTTCAGTGCCTGGGCCAGACTGACCAGGCGCGTTGCATCGCGGTTCAGGCGAGGGGCGGTAGTGCTGCGGGTACGAGCCATTTTTTTATATAGAAACTTGGAGAATGCCTAACAGTGTAGTTTACCGCTCCCGCGTGATCAGGGCGGTTTACTGTTGCTGATTAAGCAATACTGTATGGCCGAATGTAGGGTTTATTGCCGGCTAGCGGGCAGGCACAATGCCTGCATTACTGATTGGAGGCGCTTGCCATGACCTGGCCCGTTCTTTTCGTTTCGCATGGATCGCCCATGATGGCGGTTGAACCTGGCCGCGCCGGCGTGGCGCTGGCGCAATGGAGTGCAGCGCTGGCGGCGCGGCCCAAAGCCATTCTGGTGGTTTCGCCGCATTGGCGCGGCCACGGACTGGCGGTCACGACCCGCAGCCAGCAGCAGGCCTGGCACGACTTTGGCGGCTTCCCCGCCGAGCTGTATCAGTTGCGCTATGACGCCCCGGGGGATCCGGCGCTGGCCGGGCGGGTGCGCGGTCTGCTGGGGCAGGCCGGCTACACGGTGCAGGAAGACGCGGCTCAGCCGCTGGATCACGGCGCCTGGGTGCCTTTGCGCTACCTGTATCCGCAAGCGGATGTGCCGGTGGTCCAGCTCTCGCTGGATGCCGGACTGGCTGCCGAAGGGCAGTACGCCTTGGGCCAGTCTCTGGCGCCCTTGCGCGACGAAGATGTGCTGATCATCGGCTCGGGTTCGTTGACGCATAACCTGCGCGACGTGCGCATGCCACAGGATGCGCCGCCCTGTTCCTATGTGCCGGGCTTCCAGGCCTGGTTTGCGCAGCAGCTGCAGGCCGGCGACGTGGCGGCGCTGCTGGATTGGGAACGCCAGGCACCCGGCGCGCGCCTGGCGCATCCGCACGACGACCACCTCATGCCGTTCTACGTCGCGCTGGGCGCAGGCGGCCTGCCTGCCCATCGCCTTACCGACGAAATCAGCTATGGCGCCCTGGCGATGGACGCCTACCAGTTCGGCGACCGATAAGGACGCCGCAAACGCGACAGCCCCCGGGTGGGGGCTGTCGCGTCTGGGCCGGTGCCGCAGGCGCAGCCCCGCCGGGGCTGCGCCTTTCGAAGGTCAGTCTTCCAGCAACTGACGCAGCACGTAGGGCAGGATCCCGCCGTGCTGGTAGTAATCCACCTCGATCGGGGTGTCGATACGCAGCAGCAGCGAGACATCCTGCTTGCTGCCATCTGCGCGATGGATGGTCAGGGTGACGTCCTGCATCGGCTTGATGCCGTTTTCCAGACCCGAGATATCGAAGGTCTCGTCGCCGCGGATACCCAGCGACTGCACGCTGTCGTCGCCCTTGAACTGCAGCGGCAGCACGCCCATGCCCACCAGGTTGCTGCGGTGGATACGCTCGAAGCTGCGCGTGATGACGGCCTTCACGCCCAGCAGCTGGGTACCCTTGGCAGCCCAGTCGCGCGAGGAGCCGGTGCCGTATTCTTCGCCGCCGAAGACCACCGTCGGCGTGCCGGCCGCCACATACTTCATGGCCGCGTCGTAGATCGACATCTGCTCGCCGCTGGGCTGGTACAGCGTGTCTCCGCCCTCGAAGCGGCTGCCATCGGGCAGGGCCGGGATCATGAGGTTCTTGATGCGCACGTTGGCGAAGGTGCCACGCATCATGATTTCGTGGTTGCCACGGCGCGAGCCATAGCTGTTGAAGTCGGCCTTCTGCACGCCGTGGGCCATCAGCCACTTGCCTGCCGGCGAGGTTTCCTTGATGGCGCCGGCCGGCGAGATGTGATCGGTGGTGACCGAGTCGCCGAACACGCCCAGTGCGCGTGCACCCTTGATCACCGGCATGGCGCCGGGCTGCATTTCGAAACCTTCGAAGAAGGGGGGCTCGGCAATATAGGTCGAATCCGGCCAGTTGTAGGTTTCGCCGGTCACGCCCTTGATGTTCTCCCACAGTTTGCCCGGGTTGGTCTTGACCTGGCTGTAGTTGGCCTTGAAGGCCTTGGGATTCATGGCGTACTTGAGCAGCGCGTCGACTTCTTCGGTCGACGGCCAGATGTCGCCCAGCCACACGTCGCCGTGCTTGCCCTTGCCGACCGGCTCGGTCATCAGGTCGCGCGTCATCGTGCCAGCCAGGGCATAGGCCACGACCAGCGGCGGCGAGGCCAGGAAGTTGGCCTTGATGTTGGGGTGAATGCGGGCTTCGAAGTTACGGTTGCCCGACAGCACGGCCGCGCAGATCAGGTCGTTGCCGATGATGGCTTCGTTCAGATCCGGGGTGAGGTCGCCGGCGTTGCCGATGCAGGTGGTGCAACCGTAGGCCGCCACGTCGAACCCGAGTTTGTCCAGGTAGGGCATCAGGCCGGTCTTGGTCAGATACTCGGTGACCACGCGCGATCCGGGGGCCAGCGACGTCTTGATATGCTTGGGCACCTTGAGCCCGGCCTCCACGGCCTTCTTGGCCAGCAGGCCGGCAGCCAGCAGCACGCTGGGGTTGGAGGTGTTGGTGCACGACGTGATGGCGGCGATCAGGATGTCGCCATTCTTCAGCTTGGTGCCTGCGCTGGTGGTGTACTGCTGGTCGAGCTTCTCGGCCGGCTGGTTGAAACCGTTTTCGGCCACCGGCTTGGAGAACAGGTCGATGAAGGTGTTCTTCACGTTGCCGATCTCGATGCGGTCTTGCGGTCGCTTGGGGCCGGCAAGCGAAGGCGCCACGGTCGACAGATCCAGCGTCAGCAGCTTGCTGTAGTTGATCTGGCTTGCCTTGGGCACGCCGAACATTTTCTGGGCCTTGAAATAGGCTTCGAACGCGGCGATTTCGCTCGGCGTGCGGCCGGTGCCCTTGAAATAGTCGATGGTGCGCTCATCGACCGGGAAAAAGCCCATGGTCGCGCCGTATTCCGGCGCCATGTTGCCGATGGTGGCCCGGTCGGTGACCGACAGGCTGGCGGTGCCTTCGCCGCAGAACTCCACGAACTTGCCGACCACTTTTTCACGGCGCAGCATTTCGGTGATGGTCAGCACCAGGTCGGTGGCGGTCACGCCGCCACGCAGCTGGCCCTTGAGCTCCACGCCGACCACGTCGGGGGTCAGGAAGTACACCGGCTGGCCCAGCATGCCGGCTTCGGCTTCGATGCCGCCCACGCCCCAGCCGACCACGCCGATGCCGTTGATCATGGTGGTGTGGCTGTCGGTGCCAACCAGCGAATCGGGGTAATAGACCTTGTTCTTGCGGTCAAAGTGCACGCCGCGAGCCAGGTACTCCAGGTTGACCTGGTGCACGATACCGAATCCCGGCGGCACCACGCCAAAGGTGTCGAACGCCTGCATGCCCCACTTCATGAACTGGTAACGCTCGCGGTTGCGCTGGAACTCCAGTTTCATGTTCAGGTCGAGCGCGCGCTTGGTGCCGAAGTAGTCGATCATGACCGAGTGGTCGACGACCAGATCCACGGGCACCAGCGGCTCGATGCGGGTCGGCGCCTTGCCCATCTTGGCGGCCACCGAACGCATGGCCGCAATATCGGCCAGCAGCGGCACCCCGGTGAAGTCCTGCAGCACCACGCGCGCGACGACGAAGGGGATCTCCTCTTCGCGCTTGGCGTTCGGCTGCCAGCCCGCGAGTTGGCGGATGTGTTCCTCGGTCACTTTCTGGCCGTCGCAGTTGCGCAGCACGGACTCCAGAACCACCCGGATCGACACCGGCAGTCGCGAGACGTCGATGCCCAACGACTTGCCCAGCGCGGGCAAAGAATAGTACTGACAGGTCTTGTTCCCGATCTTGAACGTCTTGAGGGTTTTGAATGTGTTGTGCGGCATGATGGGCTCCGGGTTGTGTGACCGCGTAAAACTGCCATTTTGTAGCGGTGCTGCGTTGTTGCCGGCGGCATGGTGACCACCACAGATTAACGCAATGTCCTGAATCTTATATATGACATGCGGCAGCGGTCAAAATTCCATCACCTTGCCGGTCCGTCGTTTTCCCATTATCGCCAAACTGGATGACGCCGGCCTTGCGGCCTCGCAAGCTACGGGCGATCAGAACAGCCAGCCGCCGCGGCCAAGGTCGCTTTCGCACTGGCGGTATTGGGCGCCGAAACGTTCGGCGCGGGCCTGTACCTGGCGAGCCACACGCAGCAGCCAGGCCTTGCGCTGATGGCTGCCCCGGCGATAGCCGGTCCAGCCTTCGTGATAATTCAGGTACTGGGCGTAGGCGTCCCATTTCGATACGCCGTTGCTTCGCTGGCTCTTGTCCATGTACCAGCCCATGAAATCCATGGCGTCGGCAAAGTTGTCGCGGCTCGAAAACCAGCCGCCGGCCTCACGCTTGTAGTCGGCCCAGGTTTCGTCCTTGGCCTGTGCGTAGCCGTAGGCGGAACTGACACGGCCCCACGGGATGAAGCCCAGAAAGTAATAGCGCGGGGGCAGGGCGTCGTGCTTGAAACTTGATTCCTGATACATCATCGCCAGCGGCACCTGAACCGGAACGCCCCATTTGTCGCGTGTCTTCAGAGCGGCGTCATGCCAGTCCGGTTTTTCCCGGAAGATGGCGCAGATGTTCTCGGGGTTGGCGGGCGGGCGGGTGCTGGCGCAGCCCGTCAGGGCCGCCAGGAGCAAGGGCAGGGCCAGGCGTCCGAGCAGTCTCTGCATTCTGAAAGTCTTGTTTCCGTGGTCGTCATCGGGATTCTAAGTGCTAATGCGCCGCAAGCACGCTTCGTGCCGGTTGGGATCGTGCATTCAGCTATTAATAAGAATGCCAATAAGAAGCGTTATTGATATTTGTTATGCTTTCCGCTGACCGGCATCGCACCGGTCAGCGCTGGAGCGCGCGCCCATCGCTTGAGCGACGGCTTGATCCGTCGGCAAACAGACTTTCACACGGACGAATGATGAAGATACTTTCCCGCAGCGCCTGCCTGATGGCCGTGCTGCCCTTGGGTATGGTGCAGGCGCAGGCGGCGCCTGCTTCCGATAACAACGCCGTCACACTCGGCGCCATACGCGTGGAGGCCAGCGCTGACGCCTCTGCCGAAGGGCTCGCTCCAGCCTTTGACGGCGGGCAGGTCGCCAGCGGGGCGCGCGCCGGGATCCTGGGTACGCGCGAGAATCTGGCCACGCCGTTCTATACCACCAGCTATACCAGCGGGCTGATTCAGGATAGGCAGGCACGCAGCGTTGCCGATGTCCTTCAGAACGACCCGGCTGTACGGGTGGCGCGGGGTTTCGGGAATTTTCAGGAGTCATATTTCATTCGCGGCTTTATCCTGGGCTCCGAAGATGTGGCCTACAACGGTCTGTATGGCCTGATGCCGCGGCAGTACATCGCCTCGGAATTTTTCGAGCGTGTCGAAGTGCTGCGCGGCGCCTCCAATTTTCTGACCGGCACGCCGCCCACCGGCGGCGGCGTTGGCGGCGCCATCAACCTGGTGCCCAAGCGCGCGCCCAACGAGCCGCTTACGCAATTCACCACAGGTATATCCTCAGGGGGCGCAGCACAGTTCTCGGCAGATATCGCGCGCCGTTTCGGTCCGGACGAGAACACGGGTATTCGCATCAATCTGGGACAGCGTGGCGGCGAGAGCGGCGTCGATGGCGAGTTCGGCCGTACCACGGCCATGCTGATCGGCCTGGATTGGCGCAATGATCGCGCCCGTCTGTCGGCCGACATCGGCTACCAGAACAACCGCATCAAGCGCGGCCGGCCCAATGTGACGCTAGCCGGCAACGCTGGCTCGATTCCCAAGGCCCCCAAGGCCAGCCTCAACTACGCCCAGGACTGGAGCTATTCCAACGAGCGCGACGTGTTCGGAACGCTGCGCGGCGAATATGACTTCAACGATGCCCTGACCGGCTATATGGCCTATGGCCACCGGAACAGCACAGAAAAGAACTCGCTGGCCAACATCAATAATGTCGATGCGGCGGGCAACGGCCAGTTCTACCGTTTCGACAATGTGCGTAAGGACAAGGTCGACACGGCCGAAATGGGGTTGCGGGCCGACTTTGACACCGGCCCGGTGCGGCACCAGATGGTTGTGGCCGCGACTTACTTCCAGCTGGAAAAGAAGAACGCCTACGCCATGGACTGGAAGCACCCTGTCGCCACCAGTATCTATGATCCGGTGCGCGTCCCCCAGCCGGCGTTCAACGCCGATACCCTGTTTGGCAATGATCTGGGCGATCCCGCCCTCAACGGCCGGATACGCATGAGCAGCGTGGCGCTGGGCGACACGCTGTCCCTGCTCGATGATCAGGTGTTGCTGACGCTGGGCCTGCGGCACCAGCGGCTTTACAGCCGCGACTTTGCCTACAACACCGGCATCGCGGGCAAGGCCTACGATGAAAGCCGCAACTCCCCCGCCGCAGGTCTGGTGTGGCGTGTCACACCGACGCTTTCGCTGTATGGCAACTACATAGAGGCCCTGACTGCCGGCGGCACCGCTCCTGCCAATGCCAACGGCCTGCCGGTGGTCAATGCCGGGGCGATGTTGCGACCTTACGTGTCCAAGCAGAAGGAGGTAGGCGTCAAGCTTGAGCGCGACGGTCTGGGGGCGGGGCTGGCCTTCTTCACGACCGACAAGCCGCGCGCCTTCGTCAACGCGCAGCAGGTCTTCTCCGAGGCGGGAAAGGATCGTCATCGGGGCGTGGAGTTGAGCTGGTACGGGCAGGTCAAGCCAGGGCTGCGAGTGTTGGGCGGCATGACCTGGCTGGACGCCCGCCAGCGCGCGACCGGGCAGGCCGCCACGGATGGCAAGCGCGTGATCGGCGTGCCGCGCTACCAGGCCAACCTGGGCGTGGAGTGGGATGTGCCGGGCGTCGATGGCCTGACCGTCGATGGCCGTCTGGTCTACACCGCCGCCTCGTATGCCGATGCCGCCAATACCCTGAAAGTGCCGGGCTGGACCCGTCTGGACGCAGGCGTGCGCTACGACAGCGAGATCGCCGGTCACGAGGTGGTGTGGCGTGCACGGGTCGAGAATCTGGCCAATCGCCGCTATTGGGCGTCGGTGGGCGGTTACCCCGGCAGCGGTTATCTGGTGCAGGGCGCCCCGCGCACCTTCACCCTGACGGCCAGCATGGCATTCTGAGGCGGGCCGCGCCGCCGCTGCCGGGCGGGTCAGGCGGGCGGCAGGCCTTGCTCAGTGCCTGAAACGAAAAACCCCGCCGGCCGGGGAGCACCGGCGGGCGGGG
Organism: Bordetella trematum; assembly: GCF_900078335.1. Taxonomy (GTDB): domain Bacteria; phylum Pseudomonadota; class Gammaproteobacteria; order Burkholderiales; family Burkholderiaceae_B; genus Bordetella; species Bordetella trematum. The sequence goes on along the minus strand of NZ_FKBR01000031.1, from coordinate 9,679 downwards.
AAGGGCGGACCGGCGTAAACACGCCGGTTCGACAAAGGGTTTACACCGGCACGGAGTCGGCGACGTCCTTGTAGTCTGCGATCTGATCGAAGTTCAGGTACTTGTAGATCTGATCGCCGCTCTTGTTGATGACACCCATGTCGGCCATGTACTCATCCTTGGTCGGGATGCGACCCAGGCGCGAGCAGATGGCGGCCAGCTCGGCCGAACCCAGATACACGTTGGTGTTTTTGCCCAGACGGTTCGGGAAGTTGCGGGTGCTGGTCGACATGACGGTCGCGCCTTCGCGGACCTGGGCCTGGTTGCCCATGCACAGCGAGCAGCCCGGCATTTCGGTGCGGGCGCCGGCAGTGCCGAAGACGCCGTAGTGGCCTTCTTCGGTCAGTTGCTGGGCATCCATCTTGGTCGGCGGCGCGACCCACAGCTTGACCGGGATATCACGCTTGCCTTCGAGCAGCTTGGAGGCTGCGCGGAAGTGGCCGATGTTGGTCATGCAGCTGCCGATGAACACTTCGTCGATCTTCGCGCCAGCGACATCCGACAGCGTCTTGACGTCATCCGGGTCGTTCGGGCAGGCCACGATGGGTTCATGGATGTCGGCCAGGTCGATTTCGATGACGGCGGCGTACTCGGCGTCGGCATCCGGCTCCAGCAGCTGGGGGTCGGCCAGCCAGGCTTCCATGGCCTTGATGCGGCGGGCGATCGAACGCTCGTCTTCGTAGCCGTTGGCGATCATCCACTTGAGCATCACGATGTTGCTGTTGATGTACTCGATGATCGGCTCTTTGTTCAGGTGCACCGTGCAACCGGCCGCCGAACGTTCAGCCGAGGCGTCCGACAGTTCGAAAGCCTGTTCGACCTTCAGGTCCGGCAGACCTTCGATTTCCAGGATGCGGCCCGAGAAAATGTTCTTCTTGCCCTGCTTGGCGACGGTCAGCATACCCTGCTTGATCGCGTACAGCGGAATGGCGTTGACCAGATCGCGCAGCGTCACGCCGGGCTGCATCTTGCCCTTGAAACGCACCAGCACCGATTCCGGCATGTCCAGCGGCATCACGCCGGTGGCTGCGGCAAACGCCACCAGGCCCGAGCCCGCCGGGAAGGAAATGCCGATCGGGAAGCGGGTGTGCGAGTCGCCGCCGGTGCCGACGGTATCGGGCAGCAGCATGCGGTTGAGCCAGGAGTGGATCACGCCGTCACCCGGGCGCAGCGAGATGCCGCCACGGGTGCTGATGAATTGCGGCAGCGTGTGGTGCGTCTTGACGTCCACGGGCTTCGGATAGGCGGCGGTGTGGCAGAACGACTGCATCACCAGGTCGGCCGAGAAGCCCAGGCAGGCCAGGTCCTTGAGTTCGTCGCGGGTCATCGGGCCGGTGGTGTCCTGGCTGCCGACCGAGGTCATCTTCGGTTCGCAGTAGGTGCCCGGACGGATGCCCTGGCCTTCCGGCAGGCCGCAGGCGCGGCCGACCATCTTCTGGGCCAGGCTGAAGCCACGGCCGCTGTCGGCCGGGTTCTTCGGCAGGCGGAACAGCGTCGAGGGCGGCAGGCCCAGCGCTTCACGCGCCTTGGCGGTCAGGCCGCGGCCGATGATCAGCGGAATGCGGCCGCCGGCACGCACTTCGTCAAACAGCACTTCCGACTTGACTTCGAACTCGGCGATCACTTCGCCGTTCTTGAGGGCCTTGCCCTCGTAGGGACGCAGTTCGACCACGTCGCCCATTTCCATCTTGGAGACGTCCAGCTCGATCGGCAGGGCGCCCGCATCTTCCATGGTGTTGTAGAAGATCGGCGCAATCTTGCCGCCCAGGCAGACGCCGCCAAAGCGCTTGTTCGGGACGAAGGGAATGTCTTCGCCGGTGAACCACAGCACCGAGTTGGTGGCCGACTTGCGCGAGGAGCCGGTGCCGACCACGTCGCCCACGTAGGCGACCAGATGGCCTTTTTCCTTGAGCGACTCGATGAATTTCACCGGGCCGCGCTTGCCGTCTTCTTCGGGTTCGAACGCCGCGCCTTCGCGCTTGTTCTTGAGCATCGCCAGGGCGTGCATCGGGATGTCCGGACGCGTGGTGGCATCCGGCGCCGGCGACAGGTCATCGGTGTTGGTTTCGCCAGGCACCTTGAAGACCGTCACGGTCATGCTTTCGGGCACTTCAGGGCGGCTGGTGAACCATTCGGCGTCGGCCCAGCTTTGCAGCACGGACTTGGCATTGGCGTTGCCCTTGTCGGCCTTGTCCTTGACGTCATGGAAGGCGTCGAACATCAGCAGGGTCTTCTTGAGGGCGTCGGCGGCGACCGTGCCAATCTCGGCGTCATCAAGCAGTTCGATCAGCGGGCTGATGTTGTAGCCGCCGAGCATGGTGCCCAGCAACTCGGTCGCCTTGGCGCGGCTGATCAAGGCACACGACTCTTTGCCCAGGGCCACGGCGGCCAGGTAGGAGGCCTTGACCTTGGCGGCGTCGTCCACGCCGGCCGGCACACGGTGCGTCAGCAGATCCAGCAGGAACTGCTCTTCGCCGGCGGGCGGGTTCTTCAGCAGTTCGATCAGGTCGGCGGTTTGTTGGGCAGAGAGCGGCAGCGGGGGGATCCCCAGTGCGGCGCGCTCAGCCACCTGTTGGCGGTAGGATTCCAGCATGAGTAGCCTGCGTAGTGTCGGTTGGTAGGAGGTGGCCGCATTGTAGAACCAACCACCAGTGCGTAGCAAATGTCTTATATCTTATATAAGACTTGAGGGGTGTGGCTACATGCTTGCGGCGACCTCCTACAATGCCGCCTTGTGGATTCGTTCAGTCTTTCTACGGAGCCTGGCTTGGCTTACTTCCCTTCCCGGCGCCGCGTGACGCCTGCCGCCGACACCACCGCACGCGCGCTGGCCGCGCTCAATGTCCCTTTCGTGGTGGCCGACCTGGAAACCACGGGGTTGTCGCCGGCTTCCTGCGAAATCCTCGAATTTGCTGCCGTCCGGGTGCATCCGGAAGGGGGCATCGAGGGCGAGTACAGCCAGGTGGTACGCATCGAGGGCCGGGTGCCTTCCTTCATCGCTCGCCTGACCGGCATCTCGCAGGATGAGGTCGAGCGCGACGGCCGGCCCATCGCCGAGACGCTCGATGCCTTCCTGGATTTTGCCCGGGGCGCCCCGATGTTTTTCCACAACGCCTCGTTCGATTCGCGTTTCCTGCGCGCCACGGCGCAACGCCATGCGCGGGTGTTCGACCCGGATATCCACTGCACGCTGCAACTGGCCAGGCGAGCCTGGCCCGAGCTGGCCTCGCACAAACTGGGTGTGCTGGCCGCCCACCTGGGGGCGTCGACGCCGACGCACCGGGCGCTGGCCGATGTGCATACCACCGTGGCCGTCGCCCTGGCCGCACGCGCCCGGCTGACCGGCAAAGGGCGCTGAAATCCGGCGCCTGACGCCGAGCTGAACAGGTCGCCTGCGAGGGGGCAGGGTCTTCTGTACACTGCCTTTCTTTGCCTTGACTCGTCCGCCGCGCCGCCCATGCCCTCTTGTATTGCGCCGTCGGTCAGTAGTGCCTTTGTGCGCCTGCCCGCCGACTTTCTCCCCCTGTCACCGAGCTTCGCTGCCTGTCTGCCGTGCTTTGTCCGGTCGTTCCGGGCATGAGCGCGCTGGATCATCTGCTGTTCCTGCTGGCCGTGGCGCTGGCGACCTATGCCCAGACGATGACGGGCTTTGCCTTCGGCCTGGTGCTGCTCGGGCTGAGCGGGATCTTCGCCCTGGCGCCGTTGCCGGACATGGCCAACACCGTCAGCATCCTGACGCTCATCAATGCCCTGGTGGTGCTGGGCCGCAGCCGGCCGCAGGTCAACTGGAAGCTGCTCTGGCCGACGCTGGTCAGCAGCCTGATCGGAGTGGGCCTGGGCGTGATCGCCCTGGACTATATCCAGGGAAGCATGGCGGTCGTGCTGCAATGGCTGCTGGGCCTGACTATTCTGGCCTGCGCTTTCATGCTGGTGCTACAGGCGCGTGCGCTGAAACAACTCTCTTCCCGGCTGTCCTTTGTCTTTTTCGGGGTAGTGTCGGGTTTGCTGGGCGGCTTGTTTTCCAGCGCCGGGCCGCCCGTGGTCTATCACTTCTACCGGCAACCCCTGCCGCTGGCGATGATCCGCAATTCGCTTCTGGTGCTGTTTGCGGCCAATGGCGTGCTGCGCACCAGCATGGTCGTGGCGCAGGGGACCCTGCATGCCAACACCCTGTGGATGAGCCTGGAAGCGTTTCCGGTGGTGGTAGGGTTGACCTGGCTGGTACGGCGCTATGCCACGGCGGACTCGGTCGATACCGTCAAGCGCATGGTATTCGTGCTGTTGATCATCGCCGGCCTGGGCATGTTCTTGCCGGCCTCGCTTACCCTTTGGCGCGCCATTTTTTAAGATGATGCGGCGGGCGTCGAGGCCGGTTCCGGCAGGTTGCGCAGCACCAGGGTGTTCGATGCCGCCATGGCGACGTCCGCATCGGATAGGGCCTTCAGGATGGTGAACAGCAGCGCGCTGCGCACGCCGTAGGCGTTGCGCGGCGAGCTGACATAACCCCGGGCATTGAAGACCAGCTGGCTGTTCTCGATGCCGTCCAGATAGACCTGCGGCTCGGGAGTGTCCAGGATGTCGGCCTGGTCGACAAAAGCCTGCAGCATGATCTGGCGCACCTGCTCGGCGTTGCTCGACAGTGGCATGGGAAGCTTGATCTGCACCACGCCCATAGGATTGGCATGGGTGACATTGCGCACCGTCTTGGTGATGAACTCGGAATTCGGCACGATCACGGTAGACCGGTCGCTCATCTGGATTTCGGTGGCGCGGACATTGATGCGCTGAATGTCGCCCTCGATCCCTCCCAGCGAGACCCAGTCTCCCACCTTCACAGGGCGCTCGGCCAGCAGGATGAGCCCGGACACGAAGTTCTGCACCACGGCCTGCAAGCCGAAACCGATCCCCACTGACAGCGCACTGGCGATCCAGGCGACCCGCTCCAGACCGATGCCCAGCGCCGACAACGCCAGCGAAACGGCCAGCACCGCGCCGGCATACCCGAACAGGGTGGCGGCCGATGTCTGCATGCCCGGATCCAGTTCGGTGGTCGGCAGATAACGCTGCGCCAGCCAGTGCTTGACCAGCCGTACAACCAGCAGGGCGACGGCCAGCACCAGCAGCGCCTGGGCCACTGCGCCGGGGCGGATATTGATCTCGCCGATCTGCAATCCCTCATACAGACGGCTCAGGCGCTGCATCAGGTCGACGGGCGCTTCGCCGAAGGGCTCGGCCAGCAGCACCACGGCAATCAGGATGATCATCATGCGCCCCAGCCCCGACAGCAGTACCGCGGTCTGGCTGCGCAGCCGCGCGTGCAGCGCCTGGCTTTCGGCGCCTGGCGCCACGCGCAACAGGGTGCTGAAGCCGTCATCGACCAGCACCGCCACGAGATAGGCGCTGGCCAGCACCACCACAGACCAGAGCGTCTGGCGCACCAGGAAACTGCCAAGCGCCGAATAGCCCGACAGCAGCGCCAGCAGGCTGGCGACCAGGCTGAGCCAGGCCAGAGTCTCCAGGGCGACCAGCCACAGGGGGCGGGCCGGCGCTTCGTTGGCGCGGCGACGCAGGCGTTCGGCGCGGCCCAGCGCGATCATCATCACGATGGCCATCAGGGCAGCGACCAGATTGCTCAGGGCAATGGTGCCGATCAGGCTGGCATTGATCAGGCCGGGCAGGCGTTCGGCTGCCCAGGTCGCGACCACCAGCACGCCCAGGGTCAGGGGCAGCCAGCGCAGACCCGCCACGAAGTCATCGGGCAACGGCAGCAGGCGCCAGGAGGGTCGGCGCTGCGACAGCAGCGCATGGCCCAGGCCGGCGACAAAGCCGCCAACGGCGGCGATCTCGATCAAATCGGTCAGCAAGGCGCGGGTATCCGCCGCTGCTTCGCCCTCCCAGGTCAGGCCGCTGGCAAACAGGGCGGCGATCAGGGGAGGGGTGAGACTCGACAACGCGACCAAGGTCACTGCCAGCAACGAGCGCCGCAGGCGTCCGGGAGGCACCCGTGTCGCGGTCAGCTGCAGGATCTTGCGGCTGACCCAGTAACGCAGCGCCAGCACCAGGGCGACCAGGGCGACCAGCATGGCCCAGACGCGGCCCGGCGTGACGTTGATCAGCTCGGCGACCTTGTCCAGCATGTCGTTCAGGCGTTGCTGATCCTGCGGCGCCTCGGTTTTCAGCTCTCGCCAGAACGCGGCCGACAGTACCGAACCACGACGCTCGCCCAGGCTGGCCTGGAACTGCTCCCGGCGCATGGCTGAGATCTGCTCGGCGGTCTGCTGGGCCTCCACGGCCAGCAGGCGGGCCAGCTTCAGCTGGCTGTCCAGGTTGCGGCTGTCGCGCTCGAGCTGGGCGCGTTGGCGGGCCACGTCGCCCGCCTCGCTCTGGCCTTCCGGCGCCTGGCCTAGTTCGGCCAGCCGCGCACTGACGCCGGCTAGTTCCGGCGTGAGGGTAGTGGCGGCGGCATTGGCCTGGGCCTGGATTTCCAGCGCCTCGCTGCGACGTTTCACCAGGATGTCGTCGTTTTCCAGCTCGGGCAGGCTCTTGCGCAGGCCATCGAGCTGGCGGCGTGCCTCACTCAGAATCGCTTCGGCCTCGTCGGCCGGTGGTTGCGCGCTGGCCGGCGCGGGCAGCAGGGCCAGCCACAGCATCAGCAGCGGGAGGAAAACACGCCAGCCTTGGGTAAGGGGTGTCATGATCTGTGCCTTAAAAGGTAAGACCAGCATACCAAGGGCGGGTGCAAAGCGGGTAGGGAGGCTCAGGCCGCGGGTTTGTCTGCGGCGGCTTCTCCCTGCAGCACTTCGCCGCAGACGGCCAGCCAGGCGCGCGCGGCGAAGGAGAGGTAGCGGTCGCGCACCCAGATATGCCCGGGCTCCCATTGCACACCGCTGCGCGCCAGTCGCGCGAGCGCCAGGCCGCGGGTTTTCAGGCGCTGCACCAGCGGCTCGGGCAGGATGGCTGTGCCCAGGCCGGCTGCCGCCATGCCCGCCAGAAAGTCCCAATGGGCGCTCTGGGCGGCGATGTTGGGCTCGAAGCCGGCGCCTTCGCAGGCCTGGCGCAGCCGGCGCGTCAGTGCGAAGTCCTCGGTCGGGATCAGCAAAGGGACATCGCGCAGGGCGGATAGCGAGAGAGTCTTCTTGCCGGCCCAGGCCACGTCCGCCGGCCCCACTACCCAGAGCGGATGGCTGCCGAAGCGCTGTGCCTGCAAGGGGCCGGGCGAGGCCACTGGCAGCACGGTCGCGCCGATCTCCAGTTCACCGGCGCCGACCAGCCGCTCGACTTCCTGGCCGGTGCCTTCGCGCAGGCTCAAGCGGATCTGCGGGTGGCGTTCGCGAAAGCACTGCACCACCGGGATGAACAAGACGTTGATCATGGGGGGAATGCCCACTTCCAGCTCGCCCTTGGTCAGCGCCGTGGCCTCGCGCAGCTCGGCGTTCAGCTGGCGCATGGCGCCCAGGATCTGCACGCCACGCTCATGGACAATGCGGCCGGTGTCGGTGGGGCGCGCCGTGTGCCCGTCGCGGATCAGCAGGGGCGTGCCGACCTCCTCCTCGAGCTGGCGAATCATCTTGCTGACGGTCGATTGGGTCACGAAGAGATTCTTGGCCGCCTGCGTGAAGCTGGCGCAGCGTACCGTTTCCACGAAGTAACGCAGGGCGCGGATATCCATGATCTTCAAATAATGAAAAAAACGACTGATTTCGATGATTTTAAGTCATTACGAGTTTTCGTCACGGCTTCCTATACTCCGCTGCATACCGTTACCCGCGAGCCACGAGCCGCTGGCGACGACTGCAAAAACGCCGCGCAGACGGTGTCCAGGCATCAGGAGACAGACGTTATCTGCACCATGCCGTGGACCCGGCCGCGCCGGCTTCGGAAGTCTGGAGACACCATGGACCTCGAACGAATCCGTCATGCGGGCCTGCGCTCGCGAGTGACCAGCGCGCGCACTGCCGCCCAGTTGATCAAGAACGGCATGACCGTCGGCATGAGCGGTTTTACCCGAGCCGGGGATTGCAAGGCCGTGCCGGCCGCGCTCGCCGAGCGAGCCCGCCAGGATCCCCTGAAGATCACCCTGATCACAGGTGCCTCGCTGGGGCACGATACCGACAAGCTGTTGACGCAGGCCGATGTGCTGGCGCGCCGGCTGCCGTTTCAGGTGGACACCACGCTGCGTCGCAAGATCAATCAGGGCGAGGTGTGTTTCATCGATCAGCACCTGTCGGAAACCGTCGAGCAACTGCGCAGCGGCCACCTCAAGCCCGTCGATGTGGCCATCATCGAGGCGGCCGCCATCGCCGAGGATGGCTCGCTGGTGCCGACCATGTCGGTGGGCAACTCGGCCTCCTTCGTCGAGCAGGCCAGCGTGGTCATCGTCGAAATCAATGAAAGCGTGCCGGCCAGCATCGAAGGCCTGCACGATATCTACCTGCCGGATGTGCGCGGCCTGCGCCAGCCCATTCCCTTGCTCAAGGCAGATCAACGCATAGGCTCGACCACCATTGCGGTGGATCCTGCCAAGATTGCTGCCATCGTTTATACCCGTGAGCCGGACAGCCCTTCCAACGCTTTGCCTCCGGATGCCGAAACCGATCAGATTGCCGGGCATATCGTGCGATTCCTGGAGGGCGAGGTTCAGGCCGGCCGCCTGACACGCTCGCTGCTGCCCCTGCAGGCCGGCATCGGCACCATCGCCAATGCCGTGCTTCATGGCTTCGGCGAGGCCGACTTCGAAAACCTGGTGATGTACTCCGAAGTGTTGCAGGACAGCGCCATCGCTTTGCTCGACAGCGGCAAGCTGGCGTTCGCGTCTGCCTCATCGATTACGGTGTCTCAGCCTGTCTATGAGCGCCTGCTCGACAACATGGCCCATTATCGGGATCGCCTGGTGCTGCGTCCGCAGGAAATCAGCAACGCGCCTGAGCTCGTGCGTCGCCTGGGGATCATCGCCATCAATACAGCGCTGGAATTCGATATCTACGGCAACGTCAATTCCACTCACGTGGGCGGCACGCAGATGATGAACGGTATCGGAGGCTCGGGGGATTTCGCCCGCAACGCCCATCTCTCCATCTTTGTCAGCAAGTCCATGGCCAAGGGAGGCGATATTTCCAGCGTGGTGCCGATGGTGGCCCACGTGGACCATACCGAACACGATGTCGATATCCTGGTGACGGAGTGCGGGCTGGCCGACTTGCGCGGGTTGGCTCCGCGCGAACGCGCCCGCCGCATCATCGCCAATTGCGTGCACCCCTCTTATAGAGAAGCCTTGCTCGATTACTTCGAGCGCGCTTGCCGCCGTGGCGGGCAAACCCCGCATGTGCTGGAGGAGGCCCTGGCCTGGCATCAGCGTTATGAAGCCAGCGGCTCCATGCGCACTCCCGGCGCGTCCACGCGTCGCGTCGCCTGATCATTCCGGTGTCTCTCGGGCTGCATGGGGCAGCCCCTTTCAGGGCCTCGCGGCCCTTTTTTTTCTTGTGCCCCGGTTGGTGCGGGGAAAGGGGAGGGAACTTCCCGCGCACAATGGCCTCTATATAGAGGTGGGGCGATGTTGCGCCGATGCCGGGCAAACCCTGTCAGGGCAATTCCGGGTATTGTTTTGACAAGTCCGAAAAGCGTGCTATAGTTCGCCCCCTTC
>NZ_FKBR01000030.1 GCF_900078335.1 Bordetella trematum | reverse complement strand
GCGAACCGGGTGAACTGAAACATCTCAGTAGCTCGAGGAAAAGAAATCAACCGAGATTCCGAAAGTAGCGGCGAGCGAAATCGGAACAGCCTTTACGATTTAGCCATCCGTATAGTCGAACAGTCTGGAAAGTCTGGCCGTAGCAGGTGATAGCCCTGTAGACGAAATGCGGGTGGTGGAACTAGGCGTAAGAGAAGTAGGGCGGGACACGTGAAATCCTGTCTGAAGATGGGGGGACCATCCTCCAAGGCTAAATACTCGTGATCGACCGATAGTGAACCAGTACCGTGAGGGAAAGGCGAAAAGAACCCCGGAAGGGGAGTGAAATAGATCCTGAAACCGTATGCATACAAACAGTCGGAGCCTCTTTATGGGGTGACGGCGTACCTTTTGTATAATGGGTCAGCGACTTACATTCAGTGGCAAGCTTAACCGGATAGGGAAGGCGTAGCGAAAGCGAGTCCGAATAGGGCGTTCAGTCGCTGGGTGTAGACCCGAAACCAGATGATCTATCCATGGCCAGGTTGAAGGCACGGTAACACGTGCTGGAGGACCGAACCCACTAGTGTTGAAAAACTAGGGGATGAGCTGTGGATAGGGGTGAAAGGCTAAACAAATCTGGAAATAGCTGGTTCTCTCCGAAAACTATTTAGGTAGTGCCTCAAGTATTACTGCGGGGGGTAGAGCACTGTTATGGCTAGGGGGTCATGGCGACTTACCAAACCATGGCAAACTCCGAATACCCGCAAGTACAGCTTGGGAGACAGAGCACCGGGTGCTAACGTCCGGACTCAAGAGGGAAACAACCCAGACCGCCAGCTAAGGTCCCAAATTATCGCTAAGTGGGAAACGAAGTGGGAAGGCATAGACAGTCAGGAGGTTGGCTTAGAAGCAGCCATCCTTTAAAGAAAGCGTAATAGCTCACTGATCGAGTCGTCCTGCGCGGAAGATGTAACGGGGCTAAGCGATAAACCGAAGCTGCGGGTGTGCACTTTTAGTGCACGCGGTAGGAGAGCGTTCTGTAAGCCTGCGAAGGTGGCTTGTGAAGGCTGCTGGAGGTATCAGAAGTGCGAATGCTGACATGAGTAGCGATAAAGGGGGTGAAAAGCCCCCTCGCCGTAAGTCCAAGGTTTCCTGCGCAACGTTCATCGGCGCAGGGTGAGTCGGCCCCTAAGGCGAGGCAGAGATGCGTAGCTGATGGGAAGCTGGTTAATATTCCAGCACCGTCGTACAGTGCGATGGGGGGACGGATCGCGGAAGGTCATCAGGGTGTTGGAAGTCCCTGTTGCTGCATCGAAGATGGCGCTTAGGCAAATCCGGGCGCGTGAATCAAGGGTGTGGCACGAGCGAGCATGTCTCGCGAAGTGATTGGAAGTGGTTCCAAGAAAAGCCTCTAAGCTTCAGCTGTACGAGACCGTACCGCAAACCGACACAGGTGGACGGGATGAGTATTCCAAGGCGCTTGAGAGAACTCAGGAGAAGGAACTCGGCAAATTGATACCGTAACTTCGGGATAAGGTATGCCCCGGTAGTGTGATGCGCCTGCGCGCAAAGCATGATGGGGTCGCAGAGAATCGGTGGCTGCGACTGTTTATTAAAAACACAGCACTCTGCAAAGACGAAAGTCGACGTATAGGGTGTGACGCCTGCCCGGTGCCGGAAGGTTAAGTGATGGGGTGCAAGCTCTTGATCGAAGCCCCGGTAAACGGCGGCCGTAACTATAACGGTCCTAAGGTAGCGAAATTCCTTGTCGGGTAAGTTCCGACCTGCACGAATGGCGTAACGATGGCCACGCTGTCTCCTCCTGAGACTCAGCGAAGTTGAAATGTTTGTGATGATGCAATCTACCCGCGGCTAGACGGAAAGACCCCATGAACCTTTACTGTAGCTTTGCATTGGACTGTGAACCGGCCTGTGTAGGATAGGTGGGAGGCGCTGAACTCGAGTCGCCAGATTCGAGGGAGCCATCCTTGAAATACCACCCTGGTTTGTTTGCGGTTCTAACCTTGGTCCGTTATCCGGATCGGGGACAGTGCATGGTAGGCAGTTTGACTGGGGCGGTCTCCTCCCAAAGTGTAACGGAGGAGTTCGAAGGTACGCTAGGTACGGTCGGAAATCGTGCTGATAGTGCAATGGCATAAGCGTGCTTGACTGTGAGACTGACAAGTCGAACAGGTGCGAAAGCAGGACATAGTGATCCGGTGGTTCTGAATGGAAGGGCCATCGCTCAACGGATAAAAGGTACTCTGGGGATAACAGGCTGATACCGCCCAAGAGTTCATATCGACGGCGGTGTTTGGCACCTCGATGTCGGCTCATCTCATCCTGGGGCTGTAGCCGGTCCCAAGGGTATGGCTGTTCGCCATTTAAAGAGGTACGTGAGCTGGGTTTAAAACGTCGTGAGACAGTTTGGTCCCTATCTGCCGTGGGCGTTGGATACTTGACGGAGCCTGCTCCTAGTACGAGAGGACCGGAGTGGACGTACCTCTGGTGTACCGGTTGTCATGCCAATGGCATTGCCGGGTAGCTAAGTACGGAAGAGATAACCGCTGAAGGCATCTAAGCGGGAAACTCGTCTGAAGATTAGGTATCCCGGGGACTAGATCCCCCTAAAGGGTCGTTCAAGACCAGGACGTTGATAGGTCGGGTGTGGAAGTGCAGTAATGCATTAAGCTAACCGATACTAATTGCCCGTGAGGCTTGATCCTATAACTCTTTAGTCTTTACATCAGTCGACTGGCTTCACGCCAGTGCCCTCTGAACAAAATCATACAACCCTTGTGTTTCTTCCAAATTCAGCGTGCTGACTCGCGTCAACCGCTAAACGGTTACGCCTGACGACCATAGCAAGGTGGTCCCACTCCTTCCCATCCCGAACAGGACAGTGAAACGCCTTCGCGCCGATGATAGTTGACATTCGTCTGTGAAAGTAGGTCATCGTCAGGCTTTTATCTCGCAAAACCCCACAAGCTCACGCTTGTGGGGTTTTGTCTTTTGGGGCCACGGAAAACCC
>NZ_FKBR01000029.1 GCF_900078335.1 Bordetella trematum | reverse complement strand
GCTGGCCTGCGAGATGTTTCGCATCAGTGAGTCCTGCTACCGCTACGAAGCCAAACTCAAAACCGAAAATGAAGATATTGCGCAATGGTTGCTGCGTTTGACCGACAACCATCGGACCTGGGGCTTCATGCTGTGCTTTCTGTATCTGCGCAACGTGAGGGGCTTCGGTTGGAACCATAAGCGCGTCTATCGCATTTATCGGGCGCTGGAGTTGAACTTGCGGATTAAGCCGCGTAAACGCTTAGCTCGGCAGGTACCTCAGCCCTTGGCTGAGCCGGCGCGCATCAATGAAGTCTGGTCTATGGACTTTATGCATGACCAGTTGGCCGACGGTCGCAGCATCCGTACGTTCAACGTGATTGACGACTTCAATCGTGAGGCGTTGGGTATCGAAGTGGATTTTTCGTTGCCTGCCGAGCGGGTGGCCAGGACATTGGCGCAGATCATTGAGCAGCGTGGTCGGCCTTCAGTAATTCGATGCGATAACGGCCCTGAATACGTTGGGACAATATTGACGACCTGGGCACAGAAGCGTGGCATCAAGCTGGAATATATCCAACCTGGCAAGCCACAGCAGAACGCCTATATCGAACGATTCAACCGGACGGCACGTCACGAATGGCTATCCCAATATGAATGGGAAGACCTTGAACACGTCCAGGACCATGCCACCAAATGGATGTGGTCCTACAATCACGAACGCCCGAACATGGCCTTGGGCGGCATTACACCGAAACAGCGGCTGGCCATGGCCGCATAGTTTCTACTTTTGAAACCCGTGCAAAACGGGGGCATTACC
>NZ_FKBR01000028.1 GCF_900078335.1 Bordetella trematum | reverse complement strand
CATGGCAAAAGGCAAGTTTGAACGTACCAAGCCGCACGTGAACGTGGGTACGATTGGTCACGTTGACCACGGCAAAACGACGTTGACGGCAGCGATCACGACGGTGCTGGCACGTGCGTTCGGCGGGGAAGCCCGCGGCTACGACCAGATTGACGCGGCTCCGGAAGAGAAGGCGCGTGGTATCACGATCAACACGTCGCACGTTGAGTACGAGACGGAAACGCGTCACTACGCGCACGTTGACTGCCCGGGCCACGCTGACTACGTGAAGAACATGATCACGGGTGCTGCGCAGATGGACGGCGCGATCCTGGTGGTTTCTGCCGCTGACGGCCCGATGCCGCAGACGCGTGAACACATTCTGCTGAGCCGCCAGGTTGGCGTGCCGTACATCATTGTCTTCCTGAACAAGGCTGACATGGTTGACGACGCCGAGCTGCTGGAGCTGGTGGAGATGGAAGTTCGCGAGCTGCTGTCGAAGTACGACTTCCCGGGCGACGACACGCCGATCGTGAAGGGTTCGGCCAAGCTGGCGCTGGAAGGCGACAAGGGCGAACTGGGCGAGCCGGCTATTCTGTCGCTGGCCGCAGCGCTGGACAGCTACATCCCGACGCCCGAGCGCGCCGTGGACGGTGCTTTCCTGATGCCGGTGGAAGACGTGTTCTCGATCTCGGGTCGCGGCACGGTGGTGACGGGCCGTATCGAGCGCGGTCTGGTGAAGGTTGGCGAGGAAATCGAAATTGTTGGTATCAAGCCGACGGTGAAGACGACCTGCACGGGCGTGGAAATGTTCCGCAAGCTGCTGGACCAAGGTCAAGCCGGCGACAACGTGGGCATTCTGCTGCGCGGCACCAAGCGTGAAGACGTCGAGCGTGGCCAGGTGCTGGCCAAGCCGGGTTCGATCCAGCCGCACACGGAGTTCACGGC
>NZ_FKBR01000027.1 GCF_900078335.1 Bordetella trematum | reverse complement strand
TACTCGTTCGATCTCAAGCCGCAGCCCAGCCTGGCGAAATCCTGGGAAGTCTCGCCCGACCAGCTGACCTACACCTTCCATCTGCAGCCCAACGTGAGCTGGCACGACGGCAAGCCGTTCTCGGCCGACGATGTGGTGTTCACCTACACCAAGGTCCTGGCCAACACGCCGCGTACCCGCACCCTGATGGCCAACGTGGAATCGGTCACGGCGCCCGATCCCCAGACCGTGGTGTTCAG
>NZ_FKBR01000026.1 GCF_900078335.1 Bordetella trematum | reverse complement strand
GCGGCCGCGGCCGCCGCCGCCCTGCAGGAGCAATCCCAGCAACTGGCCGAGGCGGTGGCGGTCTTCAAACTCAACAGCGGTGAAGTGATCGATGTCGCCGCGCGACAGCTGGCCGCCACGGCCCCCGTCAAGGCGGTGGCCCAGGAGACGCGCAAACCCGAGGCCGTTGTGCGCCCGGCCCCGGCGATCGCCCGCGCGCCATTGCGCCGCCCGGCGCCAGCGCCCCGTGCGCCGGAGGCTGCGGCCGCCGAGACGCCCGCGGCCTCGCGTACCGCACTCAACAAGAAACTGGCCGATGACGACTGGGAGTCTTTCTGAGCGCCCGCCAGATACGCCGGTCGCCGAGGAGCACAACGCCATGCGTAAACACCTACTGAGCTGGACCCTGTGCCTGCCGCTGCTGTTGGGCGCTTGCAGCACCACCGGGCACAACTTCGACGGCGGCCAGCTGGCGCAGCTTGCGCCGGGCCAAAGCACGCTGGAAGACGCCACCTTGGCCTTGGGCGCCTTGCCCGACGCGATCTATCGCCATCCGGACGGTGGTCTGGTGGCGCAATGGCGCTATCAGGTCAGCTTTGTGACCGATGGCTTCTACGGCAGCAAGTCGGCGCGCCTGCAGTTCGGCCCCGACGGCCGGCTGGTCCGGCTGCTGGACAGCAACAACATACTGCTCGAACCCTGGGCGCGGAAAAAGCTCCTGGGGCCGCCACAGGCGATGCCGGACAACACGGCTCAGCAGACGACGACCGAGGTCGAATTCATCGTGATCCCGGGCCCGGGCGAAACCGCTGCGCGGTAAGCGCCCAGGGTCTGTCCCGGTGTATCGGGGCAGGCCGGCCTATTTGTCGCACCATCCGAAAAAACGGGGAAAAACATGGAATCCAGTTACGAACACCAGGCCCGTGCGCCCAAGAGCAAGAAGCGTACGCGTTCTCCCAAGCAAAAGCGCAGCCGTTCCTGGTCCTTGCGCAACGCGCGCGTGGGCAGCCTTCTTCTGTGTCTGCTGGGTTTTTTCGCGATCCTTATTGCCGCAGTCGGGGCCTTGTCGGCTTATTTCCTGCAGCAGAACTACCGCGCCGTGCAGGAGCTCAACGATCTGACATCGCGCGCCAAGCAGGTGGAGATCATCAATAGCGACATGCTGCGCGCCCGCGTCGATCTGATGGTGGCCGCGCGCCATCTGCAGGAGTCCGGCTGGGGCAATGGGCAGAACGCCGGCCAGGAGGCGACGCAGGTCATCAAGCAGGCAACCGATCTGCTGGGCGGCGTGCGCGACCGTTTCAGCGACTTCCAGAAGAACATGCTGGAGGACTCCACCGGCCGTCAGCTGTCGATGAATCTGGTGCGGCGTTACCGCTCCTATATCGACGATGGCGTGGATACCATGGTCGAAGCGCTCAAGAGCGAGGATTACTCGACCTTCTACATGGTCAACACCGAGTACGGCGTGCCGCGCAGCGCCGCGTTCATCGCGGCAATCGGCGACTTCAGCCGCTACATCGATCAGCGCCAGCAGGAAACCATCGACTACGCCGGCCAGAGCTTCGACCGCGCCTTGATGGCGGTCGGGGCGGCAGTGGTGCTGGCGCTGCTGCTGATGGTGGTGTCGCGTCTGGTGTTCGGCCGTCTGGTGGTGCGCCCCTTGCTGGAGGCCGGCGCGCATTTCGACCGCATCGCGGCCGGCGACCTGAGCAGTCGTGTCGACGTGCGCAGCGGCAATGAGGTGGGCCAGCTGTTTGCGGCCATCAAGCGGATGCAGGAGAGCCTGACACGCACGGTGTCCTCGGTGCGTCGGGGCGTGGACGAGATCAACGTCGGCGCGCGCGAGATCGCGGCGGGCAAC
>NZ_FKBR01000025.1:18984-28826 GCF_900078335.1 Bordetella trematum | reverse complement strand
GCCGTGCCGTTGGAAATCACCCCGACCAGATTGCCGCGCGCGGTAAAGCGAAAAGCGTTGGCCGGATTGCTCTGGATTTCTTCGCAGGCCGCCGCCACGCCGGGGGAGTAGGCCAGCGCCA
The DNA here is from genome assembly GCF_900078335.1 of Bordetella trematum. Classification (GTDB taxonomy): domain Bacteria; phylum Pseudomonadota; class Gammaproteobacteria; order Burkholderiales; family Burkholderiaceae_B; genus Bordetella; species Bordetella trematum. The sequence goes on along the minus strand of NZ_FKBR01000025.1, from coordinate 28,705 downwards.
GATCGCGCTGGTTGGTGAGCTGCTTGGTCGGCGATACCGAAATTTTGCCGGGGCGGCCCTGCTCATGATATTCAAGCGCGGCCTTGCGAAGATTGGCGTCCATAATCTGCGGTCAAGAAAGAAAAAAGGCTGCCCGCGCCGAAGCGCAGGGGTTTGGCCGCTATCTTACTCTCCGCCTGCGCGGCTGCGCGCTGCGCCCGTCGCGGGGCAGGATGGCGGCGGCTGGCTACAATCTCCCTTTCGCCGTGAGAGTTTCCATGCCGCGCCTAGCCCACCGTACCCAAGATTTCCTGACCTTCCAGGTCGTCGAACTGTTCAAAGAAGCCCAGGCGCTGGCCGCAAGCGGCCGCGATATCATCAGCCTGGGCATCGGCGAACCGGACTTCACCGCACCGCCCCAGGTGGTCGAGGCGCTGGAGCGCGCCGCGCGCGCCGGCCTGAGCGGCTACTGCGCCCCCGGCGGCCTGAGCCCGCTGCGCGAAGCCATCGCCGAGTTCTACGCCACGGAGTTCGGCGCACGCATCGAGCCGGAACGCGTGATCGTCACCGGCGGTGCATCGGGCGCGCTGGCGCTGGCCTGCGCCGCCCTGGTCAACCCGGGCGGCGAAGTGCTCATGCCGGATCCCTCCTATCCCGCCAACAGCAACTTCATCCTGTCGGCCGGCGGCCGGCCGCGCTTGCTGCCTACCGACGCCTCGCAGCGTTTCCAGCTCAGCGCGCGCGACATACGCGAGCATTGGGGACCGCAGACCCAGGGCGTACTGATCGCCTCGCCCAGCAATCCCACCGGCACCAGCATCGAGCACGATGCGCTGGCTGAGCTGCTGGCCGAAGTGCGCCAGCGCCAGGGGTTCACCATCATGGACGAGATCTATCTGGGCCTGTCCTATGAGCAGGCGCCGCGCTCGGCGCTCACGCTGGACGACGACATCATCGTCATCAACAGCTTCTCCAAGTATTTCCACATGACTGGCTGGCGCCTGGGCTGGATGATCGTGCCGGCCGAGATCGTGCCCATGGTCGAGAAGATGTCGGCCAGCCTGCAGATCTGCGCGCCGACCCTGGCCCAACATGCCGCGCTGGCCTGCTTCCAGCCGGATGCGCTCAAGCTGTTCTCGCAACGCCGCGACGCCTTCCGCCAGCGCCGCGACTACCTGGTGCCGGCCTTCGAGACGCTGGGTCTGCCCATCCCGGTCAAGCCGGACGGCGCCTTCTATATTTATTCGGATCTCTCCAGCCTGGGGCTGGACAGCGTGGCGTTCTCCCAGCGCCTGCTGCACGAGGCGGGCGTGGCGGCGGTGCCGGGCGTGGACTTCGGCCCGACCCACGGCCGCCACACCATGCGCTTCTCGTATGCCACCGGGCTGGACCGGCTGCAGGAAGCGGTCGCCCGGATCGGCAAGCTGCTCTGAAAAAGGGAGGGGCGGCGTTCCCGGCCGTTGGCCGGGCGCGCCTTTGCCTAGTCGCGCGCCAGCGCGATGCCGGCGGCCAAGGCGAGACGGCGACGCTCGGCCTGCACCTTGGCGCCATAGCCGCCATCGTTGGGGCCGGTGGCGCCCACGTAGCAGGCCAGCCCGCCATTGACCGAGCCGCGCCGGTCGATGCAGTCGCGCAGAATGGTCGTGCCCACATGGATGTTGGACACCGGATCCAGCGGATTGACCTTCTCGCCCAGCGCCTGGAATTTATCCTGGTGCACGCGCGTCATGACCTGCATCAGGCCCTGCGCACCGACCGAGCTCTCGGCGAAGGGGTTGTAACGCGACTCGATGGCAATCACCGCCAGCACCAGCAAGGGGTCGAGCTCCTTGTCGCGACTGACTTTGTAGACCGTGTGCACCAGCCCGCCGGTCGCGTCATAGGCGACCTTGTACTTGCGCGAGATATAGTTGCGCAGGGCTTCGACCTGGCCGCTGGTGGCGCCCGACGGCGAACGGCGCGAGCCGGCCGTGGCGGAAACCGCCTGGGTACGTGGCGGCGCCGGAAAACCGGTAGCATTGTTGGCCGGCAGATCGGGCACAGCCATGACGATGGCCGTCTCCGGGCCGGGTTCGGCTTCGGCGATGGCGGTAGGGGATGTCGGCGCGAGGGCAGTCAACAGGGCTTTGTGCACCTGCAAAGCCTGGTCGCGCAAACCAGGCAAGGCAAACCCCATGCTGACGGTCACGATGACCGCAATGCCAAGATAGACCGAACAAAGTCGCAGGCCTTCGGCGAGGTTATGGTGCACTCCCCGGGCCAGCTGTCGGAAGACGCCAGCCATTGACGCATCGGGCATAGGAGACCTCTTGCGTTGGGAAAGTAAGGGCTGGATGTTAACCTGTAATTGCATCAAAAATGTAACCAACCAGCCGGGATCTGTAGTGAAGTACCGCGACCTGCGAGATTTTCTGAACCAGCTTGAGCGCCAGGGCGAACTCAAGCGTATTGCCGCGCCCGTCTCCACGCGGCTGGAAATGACCGAGATCTCCGACCGCGTTCTGCGCGCCGGCGGTCCGGCGCTGCTGTTCGAGAACGCCGTGCATGAAGGCCAGCCGGCCGGCATGCCGGTGCTGGCCAATCTGTTCGGCACCCCCGACCGCGTAGCCTGGGGCATGGGCGCCGAGGCGGTCAGCGCGCTGCGCGATGTGGGCGAACTGCTGGCTTCGCTGCGCGAACCAGAACCGCCGCGTGGCTTTCGCGACGCGCTGGCCAAGGTCTCGATGCTCAAGGCCGCGCTCTGGGACATGAGCCCCAAGACAGTGCGCGGCGCCCCCTGCCAGGAAGTGGTCTGGGAGGGCGATGACGTCGATTTGTCACGCCTGCCGATCCAGACCTGCTGGCCGGGCGACGTGGCGCCGCTGCTGACCTGGGGGCTGGTGATCACCCGCGGCCCGCATGCCCGCCGCCAGAACCTGGGCATCTACCGCCAGCAGGTCATCGGCCGCAACAAGCTCATCATGCGCTGGCTGTCGCATCGCGGCGGCGCGCTCGATTTCCGCGATCACCGCCTGGCAAATCCGGGCCAGCCCTTCCCCATCGCCGTGGCGCTGGGCGCCGACCCCGCCACCACCCTGGGCGCGGTCACGCCGGTGCCGGACAGCCTCTCGGAATACCAGTTCGCCGGCCTGCTGCGCGGCTCGCGCACCGAGGTGACCCAGGCCCTGGGCAGCGAACTGTCCGTGCCGGCCACCGCCGAAATCGTGCTGGAGGGCCACCTCTTGCCCGCCAGCGACCCGCGCGCGCAGGCGGCACACGTTCCCGAGGGCGCGCCGCCGCCACCGGACACCGGCTACGAAATGGCGCTCGAAGGCCCTTACGGCGACCACACCGGCTACTACAACGAGCAGGATTGGTTCCCCGTCTTCACGGTCGAGCGCATCACCATGCGGCGCAACCCCGTCTACCACACCACCTATACCGGCAAGCCGCCCGACGAACCGGCCGTGCTGGGCGTGGCGCTCAATGAGGTGTTCGTGCCGCTGCTGCGCCGTCAGCTGCCGGAGATCGTTGACTTCTATCTGCCGCCCGAAGGCTGCAGCTACCGCCTGGCCGTGGTGTCGATCCGCAAGCAGTACGCCGGCCACGCCAAGCGCGTGATGTTCGGCGTCTGGAGCATCCTGCGTCAGTTCATGTACACCAAGTTCATCGTGGTCGTGGACGAAGACGTCAACACGCGCGACTGGACCGAAGTGATCTGGGCCATGACCACCCGCATGGACCCGGTGCGCGACACCCTGCTGGTCGAGAATACGCCCATCGACTACCTGGACTTTGCCTCGCCGGTATCGGGTCTGGGCGGCAAGATGGGCATGGACGCCACCAACAAATGGCCGGGCGAAACCGACCGCGAGTGGGGCGTGCCCATCAAGATGGATCCGGACGTCAGCGCCCGGGTGGACGCCATGTGGAAAGACCTGGGGCTGTAAGCCCCGGCCGGCGGCCCGCCCGGGGCGGCCGCCGGCTCAGACGTACTTGCCGGTCAGGCCGCCATCGACCACCAGCTCCGTGCCTGTAATGTAAGACGCCTCATCGGACGCCAGAAAAGCCACCGCATTGGCCACCTCCCAGGGCGTTCCCATGCGTCCCATCGGTACCTGCCGGTCGCGCGCCGCACGCGCGGCCTGCCTATCCGACGCGTCAAACATGTGGGCCACATTGGTGTTCACGCGGGGGGTGTCGATCAGGCCGGGCACGACGGTGTTCACCCGGATGCCGTCGGCGGCGTACTGCTGGGCCGCCATGCGCGCGAAATGGATCACCGCCGCCTTGCTGACGCTGTAGGCCAGATGGGGATAGCCGGTGTAGCGCATGCCCGCCACTGACGAGACCGCCACCACCGCCCCGCCGCCCTGCGCCCGCATCAGCGGCGCCAGCAGGCGCATGCCGATCAGCATGCTGGTGACGTTGACCTCCTGGATGCGCCGCCACTGCTCATCACTGATGTCCTCCGGACCGCCCACCTTGCCGATGCCGGCGTTGGCCTGCCAGATGTCGATACGCCCGAAATGTGCCTGCCCGGCTGCCACGGCCGCTGCCATGGCCTGGGCATCAGCCACATCGGCGCACAGCGCCAGCGCCTGCCCACCGGCCCGGACGACTTCGTGGGCGGCCTCCTCGGCTGCCTCCTGGCGCGCATCCAGCGCGATCACCCGCGCGCCCTGGCGTGCCAGCGTGACGCAACTGGCCTTGCCGATGCTCCAGCCCTGGGCCGAGGCCCCGGCGCCGGCCACCAGCGCCACCTTGCCCGCCAGACGGATATCGTTGCCCGCGCTCCTGTCGCCGCCCCCTGCCACCCGTATCTCCGGACTCATGAAGACGCCTTGGCGGATTGCTGGTGGGACTGCCCCGCCCCGACATAGGGAATCGCGTGATCGATGGTTTCCCAGATGAAGCGCCCGGAAGGCGATTGCTGCTCCTCGGCCACGTGCGATACCAGCCCGGCAGCCCGCGAGATCACGGCAAAGCCGCGCATCAGCGTGGTGGGCACGCCGATTTCGCTCAGCAAGGCGGCCACCGCACCGGTCGCGTTGATGGTGATGTGCTTGCCATAGACCTCGTCGATGGCGGCAGCCAGCTGGCGCAGGGCGCGCAGCGCATCGCCCTTGAGCTCGGGTTCGGCCTCGGCCAGGGCCAGCAGCTTGATCGAGCGGGGATCGTCAGGCTTGTGCAAATGGTGGCCGAAGCCCGGCAGCGCCTGGCGCGCGGCGCGATGCTCGCGGGCGATGATAAGGGCTTCGGCCGCGCCATCCGGGGCCTGGCGGATGCGGTCCAGCAGGCGCGAGCAATTCTCCATGGTGCCCACGAACTGGCTGCCCACGGCCATCAAGCCGGCCGCCACCGCGCCCTGCAGGTTTTCCGGCGCGCTCATATAGATAAGCCGCGTGGCGATCGCGCTGGGGGTCAGGCCGTGCTCCATCAGCGTCACCAGCACGGCATCGACCATGCGTACATCCACCGCACGCGCGCGACGCCCGAGAATCTGCATGATCATCACTTCGGTAAAGCTCATCTTGCCGATGATGTCCTCGACCAGATCGGTGTCCCGATACGACATGCCGGTGAGATGGTGGGCGCAAAGACGGGTCTGCGGGGTAGTCATGAGGTCTCCTTCTGGGCCGCGTCACGCACGGCGGATTTCAGCACCTTGCCGACGCTGGAGCGCGGCAGGCTGGCATGGATATGGATATGCTTGGGCGTGGCGACCGGCCCCAACAGAGCGCGGACATGCGCCTTGAGGGCATCGTGATCCGCCTGCGCCAGAGGATGAAACTGGACCGCGGCATGAACGGCCTCGCCCCATTTTTCGTCCGGCAGCCCGAACACCGAGCACTCATAGACGGCGGGATGCGAAGACAGCGCGTTCTCGACGTCAACCGGATAAACATTGAAGCCGCCGGTGATGATGACGTCGCGCAGCCGGTCCTTCAGGAACAGATAGCCGCGCGCATCCATCAGGCCGGTGTCGCCGGTACGCAACCAGCCATCGACCAGGGTCTCGGCGGTTTTCTCCGGCAAGCGCCAGTACCCGCGCATCACCAGATCGCCACGCACGGCCACCTCGCCGATCTCGCCGCGCGGCAGCGCCGTGCCGTCCGGCCCCAGGATGGCCAGCTCGGACAGCCAGGTCAGCCGGCCCACCGATCCCCGGTTGGCCGGCACCTCCAGTTCGGCCGGCGGCAGCGCCGTCACGATCTGCGGCGCTTCGGTCTGGCCGTAGGTGGTGCCCAGCACCGGGCCGAAGAACGCGCGCACCTGCTCGATCTTCTCCACCGGCATGGGCGCGCCGCCATAGATCAGATTGCGCAGCTGCGGAAAATCGGCGCGCGACACCCCGTCCTGCGCCATGATCATGTAGATCAGGGTGGGCGGCATGAAGCTCAGGGTGCCGCCACGCTCGCGAAACGCCGCCGTGACCGCCTGCGGCCCCGCCCCGTCGAGCAGCAGATGGCAGCCGCCCTGGGCCAGCACCGGCAACAGATAGGTGCCGGTGCCGTGGGTGACCGGTGCGGCCATCACATAGCGATCCGCCTCGGTCAGGCCCCAGGTGACGATCTGGTTCATGATGCCGGCCGTCCAGGCGCGGTAGGGCTGCATCACTCCCTTGGGCAGCCCGGTGGTGCCGCCGGTGAATTTGATGGCCTGGATCGCCTCTCCATCGAGCGCCGGACGCTGCGGCGGCTGCCCGGCATGTCGCGCCAGCAGGTCTTCCAGCGCCAGCCCGCTGGCCGCGCCATCGAGCGCCACGCGGTGCGCGCCCGCCTGCGCGACCAGCGTCTCGCCCAGCGCATCGGCGATCACGATGGACGGCTCCGTGGCCTGCAGGATGCGCCCGACCTCGCGCTCGGTGCTGCGGTAATTCAGCGGCACCCAGACCTTGCCGCTGGCCAATACCGCCAACAACGCCAGGATGTGCTGGGCCGAGTTTGCGGCGCATATCGCCACGCGAGTCTGCGGCGCCGGATCCAGGTGCTGCAGGGCGGCGGCCAGCGTGCGGGTCTGTTGCGCCAGTTGCGCATAGCTCACCTGCCCTTGCGGGCCGTCCAGCGCGATACGCTCGGGAAAGCGCTCGGCGGCGCGGAAAAAGAAATCAATCGGGTACAACCTGCACTCCTTGGAATCAATTGGCTTTGAGATCGGCGTTCTTCACCACGGCGGCCCACTTGTCGATCTCGCTGGCGATCTTTTGCTGAAACGCCAGGGGCGTATTGGGCGGCGACGGGGCAAAGAACCCGCCCTGCCGGTAGGAGGCCTGCAGTGCGGCGCTGCCCAGCGCCTGATTGACCGCCGCGTTCAGACGCTCGATCACCGGAGCAGGCGTGCCGGCCGGCGCCACCAGCCCGAACCAGGACTCGACCTCAAAGCCCGGCAACACCGACTCGCCCAAGGTGGGCACCGCCTCGGTCATGGGCAGGCGTTGCGGCGAAGTCACGCCGATGGCGCGCAACTTGCCCGCCTGCACATGGGGCAGCGACGACGGCAGGTTGTCGAACATCGAATCGACCTGGCCCCCCAGCAGGTCGGCCACGGCCGGACCGCTGCCGCGATACGGCACATGCAGGATGTCGGTGCCGGTGCGCATCTTGAACAGCTCGCACGACAGGTGGATGGACGAACCGCTGCCCGATGAGGCGCAGGTCAGCTTGCCCGGATTGGCCTTGGCGTAGGCGATGTACTCCTCCAGCGTCTTGACCGGCACCTTGGGATTGACCACCAGGATGTTGGGAATGGTCGCCAGCATCGCGACTGGCGCGAAATCCTTGACGAAGTCGTAGTTCAGCTGGCTGTAGAGACTGCGATTGATGGTGTTGGCGATCGACCCCACGTACAGGGTGTAGCCGTCGGGCTGAGCTCGCGAAACGATTTCCGCGCCGATGTTGCTGTTGGCCCCCGTCTTGTTCTCCACCACGAAGGTCTGGCCCAACTCGTCGCTCAGCGCCTTGGCCATCAGGCGCGCCACGATATCGGTTGCCCCGCCGGCCGCATAACCCACGACCAGCGTCACCGGGCGCTCGGGATAGGGCTTGGCGGCCCAGCTGGCGCCCGCCACCCCCAGGCAGGCCGCGGCCAGGGTCAGCCGCTGGAAAATGTTCTGCATGAGTCTCCTCCTGTTTTGTCTAATATTTGGACAGACTGCTATCTGCCGAGCCCATCTTGGGCTTTCATAGCAGCCCGACCAAGCAAACTTGTCCAGGAAATGAACAACTCGAGCGAAAGCCAGGCAGGCCCCCGCATCCTGCGCCGCGGCCTGCGTGTATTGGGCGTGTTGCGCCAGGCGGGTGCGGCCGGCCTGCATGTGGTGGATATCGCCCGCGAAGCCGGCATGCAGCGCTCGACCGTCTATCGCTATCTGGATGTGCTGACCGAAGAGGGTTACGCCCTGCGCGAAGGACGAGCGCCGCGCTGGCGCATCGCCGAGCTGGGCGTCATGCTCTCCGGCGATCCGCATGCCCAGGCGGTGCGCCAGTTCCGCCCCTGGCTGCGCGAGATCAGCGATATTTCGGGCGACTCCGCCTTTCTGATCTGCCGTGCGGGCAATGATTCGCTCTGTCTGCACCGCGAGGTGGGCAACTATCCGGTTCAGGTGCTTGCAGTCACCGTCGGGCATCGCCAGCCGCTGGGGGTCGGCGCGGCCGGGCTGGCCTTGCTGGCGGCCCTGCCTGCGGACGAGGCGGAACAGGTAGTAATGCAGAACGCCCAGGCCTTGCGCGCCTATGGCGGCATGACCGCAGGACAGATGCGGCAATTGATCCAGGCCACCCGCGACCGGGGCTGGTCTGTGGTCGGCAATGCGGCTGTGCCGGGCGTGCTGGGCGTGGGCGTGCCGGTCTGCGATGCCGATGGCTACCCGCGCCTGGCGGTAAGCGTATCCAGCCTGATCGGCCGCATGCAGGCATCGCGCCAGCGCAGCATCGCCGAGGTGATACGCAGCCGTCTGGCGCAAAGCGGTTCGCCGCCCTGAGCGCGCACGAAAAGAGGGCCTCTGAACGAGGCCCTCTTGCGGGTAGGTCTTGCGGCCTGACTAGGACTTTTTGTCCGAGCGGGAGGACTGGAAGAAACGCAGGGTCTGCCAGGCCGTAAACGCCAGGCCGGCCCAACGCAGCAGGCCGCTGCGCTTGCCGCCCATCACCAGGGCCGACGCAGCCGAGCCGATGATGGGATAGCGTCGGGCCAGGTTATAGGCCTGCAACACCCATTTGGAGGTATCGCCCTTGCCGGGCAGCAGGTTTCTGACCAGATTGCGCGGCTCCAGCGCCCGACCGGTTTCGGCCAGACTCTGAGCCAGGGCCTCGCGTTCCAGGGCTGCGCGTGCACGCAACAGTTCGATACGAACCTGGCGATCCACCGTCGCTGAATGACGCGTCATGAACGCCTCCCTTGAGCTTGCCCGGCGGCTTCCTGTTGATCGAGCTCGGCCTGCGCCTGACGCACCTGCTCGAACAGCTCGGCGTCGCGGCCCAGTTCGTGCAGCGTGGCCTCGAACGGCGTGGGACCGCCCAGCAGATTGCGCCGCACCATGAACAGCAAGCCCACTCCGAGCACGCCATAAATGCCCGCCAGCCAGCCGAGCGCCACATAACGATGCTCGGTCGGCCAGAACGCCACGGCGATCGTGACGCTGAAGACCAGTACGGCCAGGGTCAGAAACAGCAAGGCGGCGAATGCCATGCCAAGCACCTTCAGCAGGCGCAGCTTTTCAGCGCCCGCCTCCAGGGCCAGCAACTCAAGGCGCGTACGCAAC
>NZ_FKBR01000025.1:0-18920 GCF_900078335.1 Bordetella trematum | reverse complement strand
GCCCCCCCCCCAGCCGTCAACCGCTTTAGCGGCGGCTGATCAGCAAGCCGAGCAGCAGGCCGGTCACGCCTGCGATGCCGATGGCTTGCCAGGGATTGTCGTGCACGTAGTCGTCGGTGGCGCGGGCCGCGCGACGGCCGTGTTCCAGCACGGCATCCTGGGCATCATAAAGTGCCTCGCGGGTGCGCTTGAGCGATGCCAGGGCACGCTCTCGCAGTTCGGAGGCAGCCTCGCCCGACGAAGACGCCGCTTCGCGCAGCAGGGCTTCGGCGTCATTCAGGCTGCTCTTGACGCTGTCGATCAGCTTGTCTTTCGAGATATCTTCAGACTTTTTAGCGGGCATAGCGGGCTCCTGTTGATGTGTCGTCGGTTAAACCATAATACCAGCGCAAATCGCATCGGCAAGCATGGCTTGATACGAACTGCTACTTCACCTGCGTAATCTCAACCACCGATTTACTGCCCGACAGATCGATCTCCTGTTTCATGACCATGTCGAGCGCCGGGCAATACCAATCGGTAACGCGGGTGTTCATTCCAGGTATGGGCAAAGTCAGGCCTTTAAAGGTCGCCATGGTCGGATCGCTGTTGCGGGTATAACGCAAGGGCCAGCATGATTGCTCGCCCAGGGCGGTGGCGATTTTCTGGCGGGCCCCCACGGTTTTTTCGCCGATGCGGATGGTGGTGCTGGGCTGCCCGCCCAGGGGCGACTCCTTGCCGATGTTCAGGCGATAGCTCGCGCCCGGCAGGCGCTGCCCCTGACCCTGGATCTTGTCGTAGGCGAACAGGCCCAGCATGCGCAGATCGAACTCGCCCTCGGCCGGGCTGGTGCTGCCGTAGCGCACGAAACTCGCCTGACCGTTCTTGACCGTCATGAGGTAATCCAGGCGCGACTTGGCTGGCGGCAGGCCGGCATAGGCGAAACTGGCCTGTCCGCGCACCCGGGCGCGGCAGTTGTCGCCGTTCTGGCGACGCACCTCATCGAATTGCAGGTCCGCCCCCAGGCTGACGTTGCCGGAACCGGTCAGCTGGACCTGGCCGCCATCATGCATGAAACGGGCGTCACACACCCCTGCCTGCGCCAGCGGCGCAACACCGGCCAACGCCAGTGCGAGCATCCATCGAGCCACCCTTATTACTCCTGTCTTGCGCGCCGCCCGCCGGGGCTGGCGTCTGTCTCGCGATACTACACCGCCCGCCCTGCCCCGATCGCTGCAAATCACTTCCGGCTATATCAAAGAAAGTAATCAAACGTTGGGTTCGGACCGCCGGCTTCCTATGATCGAAGCCATTTCGATACTCCTGGCCGGATCCTCCATGACGCTTTTCCCGATTTTCTCCGACCTGAAAAACCGGCCGGTTCTGGTGGTCGGCGGCGGCGAGGTCGCCGCACGCAAAGTCCAGGCCTTGTTGCAGGCCGAAGCCCTGGTGACGGTCGGCGCCCCGACGCTGGCGCCGGCCCTGCGCGATGCTGTGGCCGCCGGCCGGATCGTCCATTGCCCGGGCCGCTTCGACCCTGCCTGGCTGGAGCAGGCCTGGCTGGTGATCGCCGCCACCGATGATCGCTCGGCCAACGCCGAGGTTTATGAGGCGGCCAGCACGCGCCGCCTGTTCTGCAACGTCGTCGACGACCCCGCGCTCTCGAGCTTCCAGGTTCCCGCCATCGTCGACCGCTCGCCGCTGGTGATCGCAATCTCTTCCAGCGGCGTCGCGCCAGTGCTGGCGAGACGCCTGCGCGAACGGCTGGAATCCTTGCTGGACCAGAGCCTGGGCGCCCTGGCTGGCCTGGCCGCCCGCTACCGCGGCCAGATCCGCGAACGCCATCGCGAGCTGGGCGCACGACGCCGATTCTATGACTGGCTGCTGGACGGCCCGGTGGCCACGGCGCTGCGCCGCGCACGTCCGCAGGAGGCGGAAGCGGCCCTGCGCCAGGCCCTCTCGCAGGCCGAGGCCCCGACGCCCGGACGCGTGGTGCTGGTCGGCGCCGGCCCGGGCGACCCCGGGCTGCTGACCCTCAAGGCCCTGCGCGCGCTCAATGAGGCCGACGTCATCCTGCACGACCGCCTGGTCAGCGCCGAGGTGCTCGCCCTGGCGCGCCGCGACGCCGAGTGCATCGCCGTGGGCAAGCGTCCCGGCGAAGACCACGACGCCACCCAGGCGCGCATTCACGCCCTGATGCGCGAGCAGGCCCGGGCCGGCCGTCGCGTGGTGCGCCTCAAAGGCGGCGACGCCTTCATCTTCGGGCGCGGCGGCGAAGAGCTGGAATATCTGCGCGCCCACGGCGTGGACTACGAAGTCGTGCCGGGCATCACGGCGGCCCTCGCCTGTGCCGCCTATGCCGGCATCCCCCTGACCCATCGCGACCATGCGCAGACGCTGCAACTGGTCACCGCCCATTGCCGTGGCGAAGAAGACGGCCTGGACTGGGCAGGCCTGGCGCGCAGCCGCCAGACCGTGGCTTTCTATATGGGGGTCGGGCAGCTGGAGGCCTTGGCCGCGCGCCTGATCGCCCATGGCCGGGCGCCCGACACGCCCTTCGCCCTGGTGGAAAACGGCAGCCGCCCCGGGCAGCGCGTGATCGGCGGCCCCCTGTCGCAACTGGCGGCGTTGGCGCGCCAGCATGGCGTGGCCGCTCCTGCGCTGCTGATCGTGGGCGAAGTGGCCGGGCTGGCCTCGCAACTGGCCTGGTTTGGCACTGCCACGCAGCACACCGCGCCGCAGGCCGAGGCTCGGGCCGCCTGAGACCGCCCGAGCAAGACACGTTACAGGACTTTCTGGGTCGTGCCGAAGATACGGTCGCCGGCATCGCCCAGGCCCGGCATGATGTAACCCTGCTCGTTCAGGCAGCGGTCCACCGAGGCAGTGTAGATATGCACATCGGGGTGACGCTCCAGCACGGCCTGAATGCCTTCCGGCGCCGCCACCAGCGTCAGGGCGCGGATTTCGCGCGCGCCGGCCCGCTTGAGCATGTCGATGGTGGCGACCATGGAGCCGCCGGTGGCCAGCATCGGGTCGACGATCAGCGCCAGACGCTGATCCAGCTCGCCCACCAGGCGCTCCAGGTAGGTGTGTGCCTGCAGGGTTTCTTCGTTGCGCGCCAATCCCACCACGCTCACCTTGGCGCCCGGAATCAGGCTCAACACGCCGTCCAGCATGCCGATGCCGGCGCGCAGAATGGGCACCACGGTGACTTTCTTGCCGGCGATCTTCTCGACCTCGACCTGGCCGCACCAGCCCTCGACCGTGGTGGGGGCCAGCGCCATGTCCTTGGACGCTTCGTAGGTCAGCAAGGCAGCGACTTCCTGAGACAGCTCGCGAAAGCTCTTGGTGCTCAGGTCGGCGCGGCGCATGATGCCGAGCTTGTGCCGCACCAGCGGATGACGGATTTCATGCACGGGCATGTGCGGATTCTCCAAAATTAACGATATCAGCCGTCCGGCGGACCGGACGGTATTGTTTTACTGCTCGGCCAGCCAGGCGATCAGGGCGTCATCGAAACTGCGCACCGCCGCCGCGTTATCGTGGTTGACCATGCTGACCACCACATAGCGCTTGCCGCTGGCGCCCAGCACAAAGCCGGCGATGGCGCGCACGTCGCGCAGCGAACCGGTTTTCAGATGGGCCATGCCCTGGGTGCCATCGCCGCGCATGCGCCGCCGGACGGTTCCGTCCACGCCGGCAATCGCCATCGACGACAGAAACTCCGGCATCAAGGGCGAGCGCCAGGCCAGCGTCAGCATGGAGGCCAGGCTATCGGCCGACACCCGCGCCGCACGCGACAGGCCGGCGCCGTTGTCCATCACCAGCTCGGGCATGTTCAGCCCCTGGGCCGCCAGCAGCGACTTGGCCACGCCTTCGCTGCTGGCCACCGTGGCCGGCTTGCGACCGCGCTCGGCGCCCAGCGTCAGCAACAGGTTGCGCGCCATGACATTATTGCTGCGCTTGTTGATCACGCGGATGATTTCACTCAGGGCCGGCGACTCGTGCGAGGCCAGCACCACAGCGTCGGCCGGCACGACGCCGGCGCGCATCTTACCCTTGAATGTGCCGCCCAGCTCACGCCACAGCAGCCTGAACACCGCCTCGGTGTAGTCAACCTGCGACAACGCCAGCCGGTAAAGACTGAACTCACCGCAGGAGCCGGCCACCGACCCGCTCACGCGCAGCTGCATGCCCTGCGGGGTGATCAGCGGCTGGGTGGCCACCGCGGGCGGGCCGGGACAGCGCGCCTCGCTCCATTCGATGTTGCCCTCCAGACGCAGGCCGGCCACCGGCGGATCGATGGTCGCGACCCATTTGCGCGCCACCGGATCCGGCGTAACCAGCAGGCGCAAGGCGCCGAAGCTGACCATGAGCGCGTCCGGGCTGGCGTTATAAGCCCGGTCCGGCGCCCCGTCGAACGCTCCCGGATCGGTGGCAACCTGCCCGAACACGCTGCGATCGACCACCAGGTCGGAGATTTCCTTGACCCCGCGCAGACGCAGCTCGCGCAGCAGCGCCCACATATCCTGGAGCATGAACTGGGGATCGCCGCCGGCGCGCCAATAGAGCGAGCCCTTCAGGCGCCCGTGAGCATCGGGCTTGACGCCGGGATCGGTCAGGAAGTCCGTGCGCCAGACGTAGCCCGGCCCCAGCTCGGACAGCGCGGCCCAGGTCGTCACCAGTTTCATGACCGAGGCCGGATTGCGCGGCACCTGAGCATTGAGGGCCACCATGCGGGGGCCGTCGACCTGCTGAACCACCAGAGAGAGGGCCTCGTCGGGCAGGCGGGTCGCCTTCCAGGCCTGCACCAGGCTGGGTGGCAACCCCAAGGCCGCAGCAGCCCCCTGGGCCAGCGCCTGCCCCGGCGAACCGAGGGCCAGCAGGAATCCGAATGCCAGGCCGGCACGCGCTTTCGCCAGAAGTCGCATCTTGCTCACAATGCTCTGTGATAGGTAAAAACAAGAGCATACCTAAGACGGAGCGATCTGGCGTGGCGGCGCTCTGTTCGTCAGGCGTCTACAATACCGGGTTGTCCCGGCGCCTGGCGACCGCGACGCTTTCCAACCCGTGCAACGGCCTTGGGCCGCAGCTCCCTGTGTCCACACTCTCGCTTTCCGATTTCGATTACGTCCTGCCCCCCGAACTGATCGCCCAGGCCCCGGCGGCCGAGCGCGGCGGCAGCCGGCTGCTGCACCTGGATGCCGGCGGCGCCCTGCATGACCGTCGCTTCCCCGATCTGGCCGGACTGCTGCGCCCCCATGACCTGCTGGTGTTCAACGACACGCGCGTCATCAAGGCGCGCCTGACCGGCCAGAAGGCCACCGGCGGCAAGGTCGAGGTGCTGGTCGAGCGCATCACCGAACCGACCCGGGCGCTGGCCCACGTGCGTGCCAGCAAGTCCCCGGGCCGGGGCATGCGCCTGGAACTGGCCGGCGGCGCCATCGTGGCCGAAGTGCTGGGGCGCGAGGGGGAGCTGTTCGACCTGCGCTTTCCCGGCCCGGTGCTGGCGCTGCTGGACGCCCATGGCGCCACGCCCCTGCCCCCTTACATCACCCATGCCGCCCAGGCCGAGGATGACCAGCGCTACCAGACCGTCTATGCCCGCGAGCCGGGCGCGGTGGCTGCGCCCACGGCCGGGCTGCATTTCGATGAACCCATGCTGGAGCGGCTGGCCGCCCAGGGCGTGGCGCGCGCCTTCGTCACCCTGCACGTGGGCGCCGGCACCTTCCAGCCGGTGCGGGTCGAAAACCTCGCCGAACATGTAATGCACGCCGAGTGGTACACCGTGCCCGAAGCCACCGTGCAGGCAATCGCCGCGGCCCGCGCGGCCGGCGGACGCGTCATCGCCGTGGGCACCACCAGCGTACGCGCCCTGGAGTCGGCTGCAGCCCAGGCCGGCGGCGGGCCGCTGGCCCCCGCCCAGGGCGACACCCGCCTTTTCATCACGCCGGGCTACCGCTATCAGGCGGTCGATGCCCTGATCACCAATTTCCACCTGCCGCAGTCGACCCTGCTGATGCTGGTCTCGGCCCTGGCCGGGGTAGAGCCCATCCGCCGGGCCTATGCCCATGCCGTGGCCGGCCGCTACCGCTTCTTCAGCTATGGCGACGCCATGTTCATCGAGACGCCCCAGCCATGACCGGACTCAATTTCGAACTGCTCGCCACCGACGGCGCCGCCCGTCGCGGCCGCCTGACGCTGAACCACGGCGAAGTCCAGACCCCCATCTTCATGCCCGTGGGCACCTATGGCAGCGTCAAGGCGATGCTGCCCCAGGAGCTCAAGGACATCGGCGCCCAGATCGTGCTGGGCAACACCTTTCACCTCTGGCTGCGCCCCGGCACCCGCATCATGGAGCAACATGGCGGACTGCACGGCTTCATGCAGTGGGACAAGCCCATCCTGACCGACTCCGGCGGCTTCCAGGTCTTCAGCCTGCAGGGGATGCGCAAGATCACCGAGGAAGGCGTCAAGTTCGCTTCGCCCATCGACGGCGCGCGGCTCTTCCTGACGCCGGAAGAATCCATGCGCATCCAGCGCTCGCTGAACTCCGACATCGTGATGGTGTTCGACGAATGCACGCCCTACGAAATCGACGGACGCGCGGCCACCCAGGAAGAAGCGGCGCGTTCGATGCGCATGTCGTTGCGCTGGGCGCGCCGCTCGCGCGAGGAGTTCGACCGCCTGGCCAACCCCAACGCCCTGTTCGGCATCGTGCAGGGCGGCATGTACGAAAACCTGCGCGATGAATCCCTGGCCGGCCTGACCGACATCGGTTTTCATGGCTACGCCATCGGCGGGTTGTCGGTGGGCGAACCCAAGGAAGACATGATGCGCGTGCTCGGCCACGTCGCCCCGCGTCTGCCGGCCAATGCCCCGCGCTACCTGATGGGCGTGGGCACGCCGGAAGACCTGGTCGAGGGCGTGGCGCGCGGGGTGGACATGTTCGATTGCGTCATGCCCACCCGCAACGCGCGCAACGGCTGGCTGTTCACCCGCTTCGGCGACGTCAAGATCCGCAACGCCAAGTACCGCGACGACACCCGTCCGCTGGATCCGAGCTGCCGCTGCCACACCTGCTCGACGTTCTCGCGCGCCTATCTGCATCACCTGCAACGCGCCAACGAAATTACGGGCGCGCGTCTGAATACCCTGCACAACCTGCACTTCTACCTGACCATCATGGAAGAAATGCGCGAAGCGATCGCTGCCGGGCGTTTCGACGCCTGGCGCGCCCAGTTCGCCGCCGACCGCCAACGGGGAGTCGATTAGGCCAGCCCGGCCGCGCAGCGCGCCGGCGGCCCAACATCGCTACAATATCCGGCCACCCTGTCCATGGCTCGCGCGGGGGCAGGGGCATAAAACACAAAGCTTGTTTAACAAAGCCATATATACAAACCCAACCTGGAGCACTTTCCCATGTCCGTGATTGACACCGCCAGCCTCGTCCTGGCCCAGGCAGCACCTGAAGGCAGCTCGATGCTGGGCGGCATTCTGCCCATCGTCCTGATGTTCGTGATCCTCTACTTCCTGATGATCCGTCCGCAGATGAAGCGCCAGAAGGAACACCGCAACATGGTCGCCGCCCTGGCCAAGGGCGATGAAGTCGTCACCGCCGGCGGCATCCTGGGCAAGGTTGCCAAGGTGACCGACAGCTACATCAGCATCGAAGTGGCCGACCTGGCCGACAAGCCTGTCGAGATCACGCTGACCAAGAGCTCCGTGACGAGCGTGCTGCCCAAGGGAACCATCAAGGCCCTGTAACAGTCGCATAGGGCCCCTTGCGGGCCCGATCCCTCTCTTGCCACAACGTAGCCGACAATGAACCGCTATCCCCTCTGGAAGTACATCACGGTCTTGGTCGCGGTCGTCATCGGCCTGCTTTACACGCTGCCGAACTTCTACGGCGAATCCCCCGCAGTACAGATCTCCAGCGCCAAGGCCACCATCAAGGTGGAGCCCTCGCTGCTGCCGCGCGTCGAGCAGCTGCTGGCTGACGCCCGCCTGCCGGCCACCAGCGTGTACTACGAGCAGAACGGTACGCTGGGCACGGTGCGCGCGCGCTTCGCCTCGACCGACATCCAGCTGCAGGCCCGTGACCTGCTGGACCGCAGCCTGAACACCACTGCCGGCGACCCCCAATACACGGTCGCCCTGAACCTGCTGCCCGCCTCGCCGCCCTGGATGCGCGCGCTGGGCTGGTTCGAACCCAAGCCCATGTACCTGGGCCTTGATCTGCGCGGCGGGGTGCACTTCCTGCTGCAGGTCGACATGAAGGGCGCGCTGACCGCCCGCTACGACTCGCTGGCCTCTGACGTGCGCAGCATCCTGCGCGACCAGAAGATCAACGCCAACGGCATCGAGCGCAACGGCATGGCCGTGCAGGCCGTGTTCGCCAATGCCGAGCAGCGCGACCGCGCGCGCGACGCGCTGCGCAGCCGCCTGCCTGACCTCGAATTCACCGAATCCGAAGAAGACGGCCGCCTGCTGCTGAGCGGCCAGCTCAGCCCGCAAGCCATTACCCGCGTGCAGGAAAGCGCACTCAAGCAGAACATCAACACCCTGCACAACCGCATCAACGAGCTGGGCGTGGCCGAGCCGGTGATCCAGCAACAGGGCGCAGATCGCATCATCGTGCAACTGCCGGGCGTGCAGGACGTAGCCAAGGCCAAGGAACTGCTGGGCCGCACCGCCACGCTGGAGCTGCGCATGGTGGACGACTCGCCTGCCTCGCAGGCGGCGCTGGCCAACGGCACCGTGCCCTTCGGCCTGGAACGCTATACCGAGCGCGACGGCCGCGCCCTGCTGGTGCGCCGCCAGGTCATCCTGACCGGCGAGAACCTGCAGGATGCCCAGCCAGGCCGCGACCACCAGACCCAGCAGCCCTCGGTCAACCTGACCCTGGACTCCAAGGGCGCACGCATCTTCCGCGACGTCACGCGCGACAACGTCGGCAAGCGCATCGCCATCCTGCTGTTCGAGAACGGCAAGGGCGAAGTGGTCACCGCACCGGTCATCCGCAGCGAAATCGGCGGCGGCCAGGTGCAGATCTCCGGCAGCATGACCGCCGAAGAGGCCGCCGACACCGCCCTGCTGCTGCGCGCCGGCGCGCTGGCCGCACCGATGACCATCATCGAAGAGCGCACCATCGGCCCGAGCCTGGGCGCCGACAACATCGCCAAGGGCTTCTACTCGACGCTGTATGGCTTCATCGCCATTGCGGTGTTCATCGTCCTGTACTACCACCTGTTCGGCATCTTCTCGACCATCGGCCTGACCTTCAACGTGCTGCTGCTGCTGGCCCTGCTCTCCATGCTGCAGGCCACGCTCACGCTGCCGGGCATCGCCGCTATCGCGCTCACGCTGGGCATGGCCATCGATGCCAACGTGCTCATCAACGAACGCATCCGCGAAGAGCTGCGGGCCGGGGCATCGCCGCAACAGGCCATTTACCAGGGCTTTGACCGGGCCTGGGGCACCATCCTGGACTCCAACCTGACCACGCTGATCGTCGGCCTGGCGCTGCTGGCCTTCGGTTCCGGCCCCATCCGCGGCTTTGCCGTGGTGCACTGCCTGGGCATCCTGACCTCGATGTTCTCATCGGTGGTGGGTGTGCGCGCGCTGGCCAACCTCTGGTACGGCGGCCGCAAAAAACTGGCCAAAATCTCCATCGGCACGGTCTGGAAACCCGGCACCAAGTGATCGATCCGGCGCGGCCGGCCACCCTGGCCCGGCCGCGCGGCTCCTGACAAGACTGCAAGGCGAAACATGGAATTTTTCCGGATTCATCGCACCATCCCCTTCATGCGCCATGCCTTGGTGCTGAACACCATCAGCCTGGTGACCTTCCTGGCGGCGGTGTTCTTCATCATCACGCGCGGCTTTCACCTGTCGATCGAGTTCACCGGCGGCACGGTCATGGAGGTCAGCTACGCCCAGACGGCGCAACTGGACAAAGTCCGTGGCGCGATCAGCGGCCTGGGCTACACCGATTTCCAGGTTCAGAACTTCGGCACTTCGCGCGATGTGATGATCCGCCTGCCGGTCAACGAGGGCCAGACCTCGGCCACGCAGAGCGAAACCGTCATGGCCGCGCTGCAGGCCGCCGAACCCGGCGTGGAACTGCGCCGCGTGGAGTTCGTCGGCCCGCAGGTCGGGCGCGAACTGCTCGAAAACGGCCTGATGGCGCTGTTGTGCGTGGTCATCGGCATCATGGTCTACCTTGGCCTGCGCTTCGAATGGAAGTTCGCTGTCGCCGGCGTGGTGGCCAACCTGCACGACGTGGTCATCATCCTGGGCTTTTTTGCCTTCTTCCAGTGGGAGTTCTCGCTCTCGGTGCTGGCGGGGGTGCTGGCCGTGCTGGGCTATTCGGTCAACGAGTCCGTGGTGATCATGGACCGTATCCGCGAGAACTTCCGCAAGTACCGCAAGGCGGACGTCAAGGAAGTCATCAACAGCGCGATCACCCAGACCATCTCGCGCACCATCATCACCCACGGCTCGACCCAGATGATGGTGCTGGCCATGCTGTTCTTCGGCGGCCCCACGCTGCACTATTTCGCTCTGGCCCTGACCATCGGCATCTGGTTCGGCATCTACTCCTCGGTCTTTGTGGCAGCCGCCCTGGCCATGTGGATGGGCGTCAAGCGCGAAGACCTGGTCAAGCCGGTCAAAAAGGAAGGCGAAGGCGAGGTCGAAGCTCCCTGATCCCGCGCCGCGCAAAAAGCCAGCCTGCCCCGAATGGGGCGGCTGGCTTTTTTCTTTCGGGCCGCCGAAAGCCTGGCCGCAGGAAGCACGCAGCGCCATCACGGACAAGACAGGCAAGAGGGCAGGACAGACGAAAAAAAAGCACTTGCATGAAGCAAGTGCTTTTTTGGAATTTTTGGCGGAGCGGACGGGGCTCGAACCCGCGACCCCCGGCGTGACAGGCCGGTATTCTAACCAACTGAACTACCGCTCCGCAGCGGCGATACCTTTCGGCATCTTGCCAGAATGAACTGGCGTCCCCTAGGGGATTCGAACCCCTGTACTCACCGTGAAAGGGTGATGTCCTAGGCCTCTAGACGAAGGGGACCTGAACAAACTACCAGTGTGAGACCTTGGTGGAGGTAAGCGGGATCGAACCGCTGACCTCTTGCATGCCATGCAAGCGCTCTCCCAGCTGAGCTATACCCCCTCTGGTTTTCACACTGCTTCGCGGCTTGTTTCCTGGCTGCCTGCTTTCGCACGCATACCGATGAAACCTGACTTGAAACTTCTGAATCGCTTCAGTTGTTTCGCATCAACTGCGAAGAAACGAGATTATGCATGATATTTTGAACCTGTGCAAGCCCACCGCAAAAAAAACCTTAAAACAAAGTCTGGGCTACAGTTAAAGCCACCTGTCCGGCACGGAGACCCGCATGGCGCAAACCTCATTTCCGACCCGCCAACTGGGGCGCACTGGCATGGCGCTGTCACGCATTGGCCTGGGCACCTCGGCCATCGGCGGCAGCAATTGGGCCTATGGCTGGGGCGCGCAGGAGGACGATGCCTCGCTGCGCACCGTACGGCACGCGATCGATCGCGGCATCAACTGGATCGATACCGCTGCGGCCTACGGCCAGGGGCATGCCGAAACCCTGCTGGGCCAAGCCCTGGCCCAGGTGCCCCGCAGCGCCCGCCCCTACGTGTTTACCAAAGGCGGCCTGCGGACCGAGGGGGGCCAGACCCGCGCAAGAGGGCAGCCCGAAGCCCTGCGCCGGGAGCTGGAGGCTTCCTTGCGACGCCTGCGCACGGATTGCATCGATCTTTATCAGATGCATTGGCCGGCCACGGACGGCACCCCTTTGGAGGTGTACTGGCAGACGCTGCTGGATTTCCAGCGCGAGGGCAAGGTGCGCGCCGTGGGTTTGTCCAACCACAGCCTGGCGCAACTGCAGGCCGCCGAAGCCATCGGCCACGTCGACAGCGTCCAGCCGCCCTTCTCCGCCATCGTGCGCGATAGCGCGGCCGATCTGTTGCCATGGTGCGCCGAACAGCATACCGGTGTGATCGTCTACAGCCCGATGCAATCCGGCCTGCTGTCGGGCGCCTTCACGCAGGCGCGCGTCGCGGCCCTGCCGGCCGATGACTGGCGCACCCGCGACGCCCAGTTCCAGCCCCCCGGGCTGCAGGCCAATCTGGCACTGGCAGATGCGCTGGCAAGCATCGCCGAAAGACACGGCACCACGGCCGGCACCATCGCCATTGCCTGGACGCTGGCCTGGCCTGGCGTCACGGGTGCCATGGTGGGCGCACGCAGCCCGGCTCAGATCGATGACTGGCTGGGTGCGGCGACGCTGGAGCTCGATCCGGACACCTTGCAGGAAATTGCCGCGGCCATCGCGGAGAGCGGCGCCGGCAGCGGCCCGCTCTGCCCGCCTGAGGACGACATCCTGCCCTCGCCAAGCGACTGGTTGCGTTGATGCGTCTAGCCGGCGGCGGCAATCAAGGGCTGGAAGGCCGCCGCGCGGCGCGCCACAGCGCCAGCGCCAGTATCAGCCCCACCAGCACCAGCACGCTGGCATCGCCGCCATAGGCATAGGGCGTCAGCCCGGTCATGCCCTGCACCACCACCGGCAGCACGCCAGCCTGGTGTGGCGGCAACTGCGCAAGTACCTGCCCGCGGGCGTCGATCGAGGCGGTGATACCCGTATTGGTGGCCGTGACCATGGGACGCGCCGTCTCGATGCTGCGCAGGCGGCCGATCTGCAGATGCTGGCGCAAGGCCCAGGTGTCGCCGAACCAACCCAGATTGCTGACATTGGCCAGCATCGTGGCGCCGGCGCCCCCCTTCGGATTGGCATGCAGGGCCGGCAGCAACTCGGGGCCGAAGAGGTCCTCGTAGCAGATGTTGAAGGCAACCCGCTGGTCTTTGACAGCAAAAGGCGGCTGGTAGGCGGCGCCCCGGTCGAAATCGCCCAGGGGAATATTGAGCATGTCGACGAACCAGCGGAAACCCGGCGGAACGAACTCGCCCCAAGGCACGAGGTGCTGCTTGTCGTAGCGCATGGGCGTGGTGCCCTGCTGGATATCGCGCAGGGGCGTCTGGCCATCGAAGGCAATGACGCTGTTGGTGTAACGGGGCCGGCCTTGCGCATCACGGGTATCTAGCGGCACGCCCATGGCAATGGTGGCGTGCTGGCCTGCGGCCACATCGCGCCAGGCCTGCCAGACCTGCGGCGGCAACTGGCTCTGGAATACCGGCAAAACGGTTTCCGGCAGCAGGATGAGCTCCGCAGCAGGCTCACCCTCGCGCAGGGGCAGGTTGCTGAGCCCGAGGTGACGCTCCAGGCCGGCCTGCATCAGGGCCGGATTGAATTTCTGCGACTGCTCGACATTGCCCTGCACCAGGCGCATCGGCAACGGCGCGCCTGCGGGCCTGGACCAGGCGATCAGGCCCAGGCCGGCGCCCGCAACCACCAGCAGCACGGCCAGCCCGGCCGGCAGCGCGCGGCGCGCATCGGATGGCGCGGCGCGGGTAGCGGCCAGGTCGGCCACGGCGGCAGCGCAAAAGGCCGTGATAAAGGCCAGGCCGTGCACGCCCAGCACCGGCGCCCAGCCGGCAATGGGGCTGTCCACCACGCCATAGCCGATATTGAGCCAGGGGAAACCGGTCATCACGGTGGCGCGCAGCCATTCGAAAAGCGTCCAGCTCGCGGCCCAGACCAGTGCGACCCAGACGCGGCGCCAGGGCTGGCTGCCTAGTTGCGGCGGACAGAGCCGCCGCGCCAGCCAGCCAGCCGTCGCGGGAAAGAGCGCCAGGAAGGCCGCCAGGGCCAGCACCCCGCCGGCAGCCAGCGGCGCGGCCAACCCGCCGTACTGATGCATGCTGATGTACAGCCAGTACAGCCCGACGGTGAAGCTGACGCAGGCAAACCCCCAGCCGCGGCGCCAGGCCTGCTTGCCGGCCGGCGCAGCCAACACGGCATAGGCCAGCACCGACAGGGTCAGCACCTGCACCCATGCCAGGCTCCAGGCAGGCAAGGGCCCCGGCGCGAAACTCAGGGCATGCAGGGCCCCGGCGGCGGCCAGGCCTGCCCCGGCACGCAAGCGCCTCATCCCAGTGAGTCCAGCGCCACGCTGGCCGGTCGACGGCGCACCCGCAGCCACAGGGCGCGGCGCGGGTCAGCCCGAATGACCTCAAAGGCCAGATCGCCGAACTCGGCGGTATCGCCGCGGCGCGGAATGCGACCCAGACGCCCCCCCAGCCAGCCCCCGACGCTGTCGTACTCGTCATCGGGCAGCTGGATGCCAAAAGTGTCGTTGAAATGGTCGATATCGGTGGACGCCAGCAGACGCCACTGATTTTCGCCCTCGGGGAAGATGGATTCCTCTTCTTCGTCGAACTCGTCCTCGATGTCCCCGACGATCTGTTCGAGCACGTCTTCCATGGTGACCAGGCCCGAGATGCCGCCATGTTCGTCGATCACGATGGCGATGTGGTTGCGCGAGGAGCGGAACTCCCTCAGCAGCACATTCAGGCGCTTGGACTCCGGAATGAAGATCGCCGGCCGGATCAGGGCGCGCAATTCGATGGAGGGATCCTGCATGTAGCGCAACAGATCCTTCGCCAGCAGAATGCCCAGGATGTTGTCGCGATCATCTTCGTAGACGGGAAAGCGTGAATGCGCCGTCTCGATGATGGTGGTCAGCAGCTGCGCCAGGGGCTGGCTCACGTCCAGCAGGTCCATGCGCGAGCGCGGCACCATGATGTCGGCCACGGTGCGTTCGGAGACGGCCAGCGCCCCCTTGATCATCGAATAGGACTCTGCATCAAGCAGTTGCCGGCCATGGGCCGCTTCCAGGAAGGCCTTGATGCCCTCGCGGTCTTCGGGCTCTCGCCGGATCAGGGAAACGACACGATCCAGCAGAGATCTGGCGGGCTTGCGGGCTTCTTCAGCAGGGTATGGGTCAGACATTGTCCAGATGGACTCGTAACAGAAAGGATCAGCATAACCGATCCCCCCCGGGGTCGCGCAAATCCGCGCCAGCACGGGACGCCCGAACGCGGCTCAGGCGATATAAGGATCGGCAATGCCGATGCGGGCCAGGATGGCCGTCTCGAGGGCTTCCATGCGGCGCGCATCGCGCGCCTTGATATGGTCATAGCCCAGGGCGTGGAGCACGCCATGGATGGTCAGGTGGGCGGCATGGTCGAGAAACTGCTTTTTCTGCTCGCGCGCCTCGCGCGCCAGCACCGGCACGCAGATCACGATATCGCCCCGCGCCGTGCCCAGCGGGTCGACGCCGTACTCGAAGGTCAGCACATTGGTGGCGTAGTCACGGCCACGAAAGCCTGAGTTCAGCCGCCGGCCTTCGGCCAGCCCGACCAGCCGCAGGCTGAGTTCCGCCCCCTGCAGGGCCACCAGGCCGTCGGCGGCGGCCCCGGCCAGCGCGTAGCCGGCCCAGCGGCGCAGACGCCAGCGAGGCAGCCGCGGCTCGGCCACGGCATACTGGACCGCCAGCGCCAGTTGCGGATCAGAGGCCGTCATGCTGTTCGGCTGCCTCATAGGCATCGACGATGCGGGCCACCAGCGGGTGGCGCACCACGTCGCGGCTGGTGAAACGCGTGCTGGCGATGCCTTGCACATTGGCCAGGACCTTGACGGCATGCGCCAGGCCGCTTTGCTGGCCACGCGGCAGGTCGACCTGCGAGGGGTCGCCCGTGATGACCGCCTTGCTGCCGAAGCCGATGCGGGTCAGGAACATCTTCATCTGCTCGGGCGTGGTGTTCTGGGCTTCGTCCAGGATCACGAAAGCGTGATTCAGGGTGCGCCCGCGCATATAGGCCAGCGGCGCAATCTCGATACTCTGCTTCTCGAACAGACGCTGCACCCGTTCAAAACCCATCAGGTCGTACAGCGCATCGTAAAGCGGGCGCAGGTAGGGATCGACTTTCTGCGCCAGGTCGCCGGGCAGAAAGCCCAAGCGCTCGCCGGCCTCGACCGCCGGGCGCGTCAGCACCAGGCGCTGGACGCTGTCGCGTTCCATCGCGTCGATGGCGCAGGCCACGGCCAGCCAGGTCTTGCCGGTGCCGGCCGGCCCCACGCCGAAGGTGATGTCGTGCTTGAGGATATTGTTCAGGTAATCACGCTGACGCGGCGTGCGCGGACGCAGATCGCTGCGCCGCGTGCGCAGGGCGATGACATCGCTCTCGTCATCCAGCGAGGGCAGGGTCGGGTCGATCTCGCGCGGATCTTCCTGCACCTCGATGCGGCGGCCCACGCCGATTTCGACCAGCCCCAGCTGGATGTCATCGACCGACAGCTCGCGATGGGTGGCCTGCTCATGGAAACGCCGCAGCGCGCGCCCGGCCAGCTCGGCCTGCTCGCCCTCGACGGTCACGCGGTTGCCCCGGCGCGAGAGCGTCACGCCCATGCCGTCGGCCAACTGCCGCAGGTTCTCATCCAGCGGCCCGCACAGATTGGCCAGGTGTACGTTATCGCCCTCAAGGGTGATGATGACAGGCAGGGCACGGCGGCGGCTGCGCGAAGAGGTCATGCTGCTCCTTGGTCGCTGTCCTGGACGCCGGCCACGCGGCCGCGCAGGGAATTGGTAAAAGCCTCGGTGATCACCACGTCGGTCATGGTGCCGATCAGACGGGCCGGGCCGGCAAAATTCACAATGCGGTTATTCTCGCTGCGGCCCATCAGCTCGCTGGGATCACGCCGCGAAGGGCCTTCGACCAGCACGCGCTGCGTGGTGCCGACCATGCCCTGGGCAATGGCGGCGGCCTGCTCATTGATGAGCGCCTGCAAAGCCTGCAGGCGCTTGAGCTTGACATCCTGAGGCGTGTCGTCATGCAGGTCGGCAGCCGGCGTGCCGGGGCGACGCGAATAGACGAAGGAAAACGAGGTGTCGAAACCCACATCGGCGATGAGTTTCATGGTCTTCTGGAAGTCTTCCTCGGTTTCTCCCGGAAAACCGACGATGAAATCCGAAGACAGCGTCAGGTTGGGGCGGGCCGCACGCAGCTTGCGCACCACCGACTTGAATTCCAGCGCGGTATAGCCACGCTTCATGGCGGCCAGCACCCGATCGCTGCCGGCCTGTACCGGCAGGTGCAGGAAGGACACCAGCTTGGGCAGGCGTGCGTAGGCATCGACCATGCGCTGGGTCATCTCCTTGGGGTGCGAGGTGGTGTAGCGGATGCGCTCGATGCCGGGGATCTCGTGCACGTACTCCAGCAGCATGGCGAAGTCGGCGATCTCGTCACTGCCCTCGATACGGCCGCGATAGGCGTTGACGTTCTGGCCCAGCAGGGTCACTTCCCGCACCCCCTGGTCTGCCAGGTCGGCAACCTCGGTCAGCACGTCCTCGAACGGACGCGAGACTTCCTCGCCGCGCGTATAAGGCACCACACAGAAGCTGCAATACTTGCTGCAGCCTTCCATGATGGACACGAAGGCCGCGGGGCCCTCGATGCGCGGCGGCGGCATGTTGTCGAACTTCTCGATCTCCGGGAAACTGATGTCGACCTGCGAGCGGCCCTGCTCGCGCCGACGCTGGATCAGCTCGGGCAGGCGATGCAGCGTCTGCGGGCCGAAGACCACATCGACATAGGGCGCGCGCTTGACGATGGCCTCGCCTTCCTGGCTGGCTACACACCCGCCCACCCCGATGACCAGGTTCGGGTTGAGCTTCTTGAGATGCTGCACGCGCCCCAGATCGGAAAAGACCTTTTCCTGCGCCTTCTCGCGCACCGAACAGGTGTTGAAGAGAATGACGTCGGCTTCCTCGGGGTTGTCGGTGACTTCCAGGCCCTGGTCTTCACGCAATACGTCGACCATTTTGTCGGAGTCGTATTCGTTCATCTGGCAGCCGAAGGTGCGGATGTAGACCTTGCCTGCAGGCTGGGCGCCGGACGTGGCGGCGGGCACAGCGGCGGCGATGCCGTCGCGCTTGAGTGTGGTTTCTTGCATGGGCGTGCGCCGTGACGGGTGTAGATCCCGGGGGCGGTTCGAATGAGGGGAAAGTTCGATTTTACCTTTTTAAACGCCTTATCGCCCCGGGTGTCTTTGTGATGCCGCAAACCTTCTTTATGATGGGCGGTTCGCCGGGCTCCACCGGCCGGCGTGCGCACTGTGCCGTCCTCCTCCCACCTTCCCCCCTCCTGCGCATGACGCCTGGCATCCCGCTCCTTCCTCCTTCCCCTGTCGCCCGCCGCCATCCGGCCTGGCGGCTCGCCATGATCGCGCTCTTGCTGCTGGCCTGCGCCCTCTGGATAGACCGCCCGCTGACCCTCTGGATTCACGGCCATGTCTCGCCCACGCTGGATCGCGTGTTCGACTACATCGGCCTGATGGGTGATGCCGAGTTCTCGCTGGTGCCCGCCCTGCTGCTGTATATCTGGTCGCTCAATGGCCTGGCGCGCGGCTGGCATTGCCCCTGGCAGGCCGGCTTCGAGCGCAGCGCGCGCGGCGCACTCCTGCTGATGCTGACCATGGCCATGGGCGGGGTCATCACCTGGTTGCTCAAACGCCTGGTGTCGCGCGCGCGCCCCGAAGAACTGCTGGATCATGGCATCTACGGCCTGGGCAGCTGGTTCAGCGGCGGGCCTTATGACTCCTTTCCTTCCAGCCACACCCAGGCCGCCTTCGCCACGGCAGCGGTTCTTGCCATCCTGGCGCCGCGCTGGCGCTGGCCGGTACTGACGCTGGCCGCGCTGGTCGGCCTGAGCCGCCTGATCAATCGCGACCACTACCTCACCGACGTGCTCACGGCAGCCACCATCGCCCTGTGCTGCGCCGCCTTTCTGGCGCCGCGCGTGCTCGACAGCCGCGCACGCTGGCCCCTGCGCGCACCCTGGCGCTGGTTTTCCCGCCCCTGAAAAACGGCGGTTCTGCACGATCTCGAAAAATAGTGCATAATTCGGCCCCGTTCATCGAGAGGTGAACGGGCAAGCCGGAAAGCAT
>NZ_FKBR01000024.1 GCF_900078335.1 Bordetella trematum | reverse complement strand
CGCCTCCCCGGCTACAGGGGCGCTTGCCAGGGCGGCAGTGGGCTCGGCGTAGAGTTGACCATCTTTCCCGCGCCATGCTGCATGCTCCCCGTGCCAGAACAGAACGCCATCTTTATAGAAAGCCACCGGCTCAGCGCTCGCCGCAGGCTGCGCACCGTAGCGGGCAAGCAGGGCGCGAGCGAATCCTCTGTCATCAAAGTAGTAGCGCGTCGAGCATGAACCCGACATCATGAACTCGCTTGCCAGGGTAGCCAGTTCTGCGTCTGTCGGCTCAGGGCGAGCGGGGCGACTGGCGCGGTCGGCCATGACTGCGGCGCGGGCGTATGCTGCAAGGTCAGATTTTGCATAGCCAACGTAGCCACCTGTATCGTTGTAAGCGCTCGGGATCTCGGGGAGTTTCACGTCCTGCGCCTCCTCTGCCACGCTGATTTGCGACTGTTTGAGCGCAACTCCACGCGGCGTCAATACGCAGTCTGGAACATCCCTGATATCTGGGGTGGCAATCCATTCCAACTTGCTTTCGGCATGCTGGGAGCAGTC
>NZ_FKBR01000023.1:135472-136136 GCF_900078335.1 Bordetella trematum | reverse complement strand
CAGGATATCCAGCGAACCGCCGATATCCGTCTCCAGCAGGGTAATGCGGTCGTCGTCCTTGCCGGTCGTGATCCGCGTGGCCTTCGCCACCGAGACACGGGTCAGGTCAACGGTGTTGCTGCCGTCACCAGCGTCAATCATCAATTGACCCAGCAGGCCGCTGTCCACCAGCGTAATCGCATCCACGCCGGCACCGGTGGTGATGGACGTGTCGCCACCCACCGTCACCGTATCCAGGCTCACGGCGTTGGCACCGTCACCAGCTTCGATATCCAGCGAGCCGCCGATGTCGGTCTGCACCAGGGTGACGCTGTCGTTGCCCGCGCCAGAGCTGATGCGGGTCGCAGCGCCCACCGTTACTACGGTCAGGTCAACGACGTTGTCGCCCTCACCGGCCAGGATATCCAGCGAACCGCCGATATCCGTCTCCAGCAGGGTGATGCGGTCATCATCCTTGCCGGTCGTGATGCGCGTGGCCTTGGCCACCGAGACACGGGTCAGGTCAACGGTGTTGCTGCCGTCGCCGGCGTCAATCATCAATTGACCCAGCAGACCGCTGTCCACCAGCGTGATCACATCCACGCCAGCACCGGTGATGATGGACGTGTCGCCACCCACCGTCACCGTATCGAGACTCACGGTGTTGGCGCCATCACCGGCTTCG
>NZ_FKBR01000023.1:134982-135462 GCF_900078335.1 Bordetella trematum | reverse complement strand
CACGGGTCAGGTCAACGGTGTTGCTGCCGTCACCAGCGTCAATCATCAATTGACCCAGCAACTGGCTGCCTACCAGCGTAATCACATCCACGCCGGCACCCGTGGTAATGGATGCATCGCCACCCACCGTCACCGTATCCAGGCTAACGGTATTGGCGCCGTCACCAGCGTCAATGTCCAGCGAGCCGCCGATGTCGGTCTGCAGCAGGGTGATGCTGTCGTTGCCCGCGCCAGAGCTGATGCGGGTCGCAGCGCCCACCGTTACTACGCTCAGGTCAACGACGTTGTCGCCCTCGCCGGCCAGGATATCTAGCGAGCCGCCGATATCCGTCTCCAGCAGAGTGACGCTATCGTCATCCTTACCAGTCGTGATGCGCGTGGCCTTGGCCACCGAGACACCGCTCAGGTCAACGGTATTGCTGCCGTCGCCCGCAGCGATCACCAGTTGGCCCAGCAACTGGCTGTCTACCAGCGTAATCG
>NZ_FKBR01000023.1:0-134972 GCF_900078335.1 Bordetella trematum | reverse complement strand
GCCGGCCAGGATATCCAGCGAACCGCCGATATCCGTCTCCAGCAGGGTGATGCGGTCGTCATCCTTGCCGGTCGTGATGCGCGTGGCCTTGGCCACCGAGACACCGCTCAGGTCAACGGTATTGCTGCCGTCGCCCGCAGCGATCACCAGTTGGCCCAGCAACTGGGTGTCCACCAGCGTGATCACATCCACGCCGGCACCCGCCGTGATGGACGCATCACCGCCCACCGTCACCGTATCCAGGCTCACCGAGTTGGCGCCGTCACCCGCTTCGATTGCCAGCGAGCCGCCGATATCCGTCTCCAGCAGGGTGACGCTGTCGTCGTCCTTGCCGGTCGTGATGCGCGTGGCCTTCGCCACCGAGACACGGGTCAGGTCAACGGTATTGCTGCCGTCGCCCGCAGCGATCGCCAGTTGGCCCAGCAACTGGCTGTCCACCAGCGTGATCGCATCCACGCCGGCACCGGTGGTGATGGACGCATCACCGCCCACCGTCACCGTATCCAGGCTCACCGTGTTGTCGCCTTCGCCGGCCACGATATCCAGGGTGCCGCCGATATCCGTCTGTGACAGGCGGATCAGATCGTCGCCGCCTGCCGTGGTCAGACTGACCCGGCCCGTCACCGTCGTTTCCGCCAAGCCGATCCGGTTGTCGCCTTCACCCGCGTTTACGGACAGGTTGCCACCCAGTGTCGTCTGACTCAGTTGGACCAGGTCGTTGCCGAGCGATGTATCGATCAGCACGTTCTGGTGGTCGATGCGCCGCGCTTCGATGAGGAAATCGTCATCGCCCGTGCCGCCCTGAATGCGCAAGATGCCATCGGGCACCGCGCCGCCGAGCAGCTCGGCATGGCTCCCGATGCGCAGCGTGTTGGCGCCAGTGGCGCTACCATAGAGCGCCATCGCGGGCGCCGTGAGCCGGCCGTCGATATGCATCGATACCGCCTGCCCGCGGCTGCCGCGGTCGTCCCTGTCGGTTCGCACGGTCAGGCGTTGGCCTGCCGTAATCTGTGCCGCGGTCTGGCTGCCGAGCGCACCCGCGACCGAGAAACTGCCCGCGGCCAGCAGGCTGGCCATGCCCACCACGGTCACGGTCGAACCGGCGGCAAGGCGGATGTCGCCCCCCTGGCCCTGGCTGCCTGCACGCGCGGCCAACCAGAGATTGCGCGCCTGGATCTGCCCCGCGTTGAAATGCAGTTGTTGCATCTGCCCCTGGCTGTCGCGGGCCTCGCCGGCCTGAATCAAGGCCACATCGCCCCCGGCAGACACCGAGATGCTGGCCTGATCGCCGACCGCAGCCACTATGATCGCGTCATTCTGGACAGCGCCGTCCAGGTCTGCCTGGGCATAACCGCCGATCGAGCCATTGGCGGTCAACGACAGGCTGCCGCCGATGATGACCGGCTCCTGGCGCTGCGCCGACGTGCCGGCATGCACCTGCTTGTCATTGACGATGCCGGCCTGACTGCTGAGCGTCACGTCGGCCCGCGAGCGCGACTCCACCCGTGCCAGCACGAGATCGTGCACACCGCCCTGGCTGAGGTTGAGCAGGCCGTCGGCCAAGGCCGTCAGGCTGCCGGAAAGATCGATGCGCAAGGCTTGTTGCTGCGTGCCAACCGTGCCGGACAATGCTTCCAGCCAGACCTGGCGACCGGTGATCGCCGCCGACGCGGCGGCACCGCTGTCGCGGATGTCATCCAAGGCATAGAGGCGGATATCGCCCCGCTCTCCCTGGAGATTCTGCGCGCTGATCTCGCCCAGCGACAAACTGTGCATGCCATAGAGATTGATCTGGTTGCCGGCATGGGCGCTCACGCGCGCCTGCCGGTCGTTGGCCGGCAGGTTGACCAGGATGGGCGAGCCGCCTTGCGACAGATCCGCGCCCAGCAGACCGATGTTCAGGCCGGCCATCAGTCGCACTTCGCGGGCGTAGCCGAGGGCTTCCAGGGCAGCGGCATCCATCGCCGTCAGGGTGACATTGGCGTGATGACGCTGACCGCTGGCGGTCGCGTTGATGATGGACTGGCCTGCCTGCAAGGTGACATTGCCCGCCGCCATAACCTGACCCACGCGCAGATTGGCTTCGGCAGTATAGGAAACGCCCGCCGCATCGGTGCCGCGCGTGCTGGCCAGCACCAGGTTCAGGTCCACCGGACCGGATTGCGCCACACGCGCCACCCCGCCCGCCTCGATATAGAGTGCGTGACCCGCGGCCAGGCTCAGTTGCAGGTGTTTGGCCGCGTCGCGCTGGTAGACGCCCTGACCATCGAGGGTACTGCCCACGATGTCGCCGGACGCCGACAGGCTGACCTGGCCGTTACTTTGCAGACTGCCGCGATCGGTGCCAAGCAACGAACCGCCTGCAGCCTTGACCATCACACCCTTGGCGCCATGAATGTCGCCCATGCGCAGGTCGCCCTGCGGCGCCTCCAGGCCGACCGTCGTTTGGCTGTAGGCCGACACGACACCCTGCTCGGCCTGAATCGCGAGCGAGCGCGTCAGGCTGAGAGTCAGGTAGCGCGGATCGCCCATATCGCCGACCAGCACGCCATACTGCAGGCTCTGCGGGCTGGCGCCGTCCTGCGCCATGAACGGCACGTCCAGTTGGGTCCAGACCGGATCCAGCAGGCTTGCGCCGATGTCCACCACCTGCTTGCCCGCGGCCAGTGCGTCGGCGATATTGCGCGCCAGTTGTTCGCGTACCGAAGCGCTTGCGTCCTGGGTGAGCTTGCTGTTGTAGATGAACAGGTCGGTGGCGTTCTCATACAGGCCGAAACGGTCGGCAAACAGGAACTGCACCGCGCTGCCGGCCGCGAGATTCTCGCCCAGGGCCAGGCCGGCATCATTGGAGAAGACCGGTTTGAACGCCTGCCAACGGCTGGTGTCGCTGAAGTCCACCTGCGTGCGATCCAGCGGGACCGTGCCGTCCTGACCGATGTAACGATACAGGCTGTGATACACGCCCGCCAGGTTGGATGCGTTGGCGCGCGAAAGCACGGCCTTCTCGGCCTCGGAAAGCGCGTCAAAGATATTGGCGCGCTCTTCCTCGCTGAGGTTGCTCAGATCCGGCAGGGTCAGGATGTAATCGCCCATCGAGGCGCCGATGGATCCCCCGCCCGAGGTGCGCAACGTAATGTCGCGCCCGGCCTTCACATTCAGGAACCGTTCGCTGGCCACCGGCTCCGGATTGCCCTCGACATCAAACACTTGAGCATTGATGACCGCGGACACCGGATACAGCAGGTTGTTCTCGATCTTGCTCAGCGTGGGCTTGTCGAAATAGAAGAAATAGCCAGTCTGGTAATGCTCGCCATAAGCCAGGCGCTCCTGCGCCGTGGCTGCCGGCACATCGCTGCGTTCGCGATAGTCGCGCGTGTAAAGCACGACATCTGCGCCGTTGAGATCGGCAGCCGAGAAGTGCAGCGTCACGGGCTCCTTCATGTCGGGATACAGCGCGCGCAGCGCGGCATTCTGATGCGCCCCGCTCTGATACAGCATGGCATCGGCCAGCGTCTCGGCCAGGCGGATGTCGCCATTGCTGTCGACAATGACGTAATAGGCGGTATCGGCGCGCACGTCGCCCATGGCATTGCGCAGGAAGACCTCATCGCCGGTCTGCAGCGCTCGACGCTGGCCGGTGCCATCGTCCACGATGTGGGTCTGTGTCAGCTGGAATCGGCCGTCACCCACCGATGTCAACGTGGACCCGGCGGAAGCGGTCCAGGTCAGGCGGGCGCGCCAGTAGTCGTGGTACTCCGCCGTCTGGGCCAGTTCCTTCTCAACGGCGTAGTCATAGACCACCTGGTTGCGCACCGATGTGACCAGGTTCTTCATTTCGGCCAGGTCGCGGATCGCAGGCAGGTAGCCCGGGTTGTAACCCTGGCCGGCCAGTTGCTCGTGCAGCGCCTGCATCGTCGGGCTCATGACGCCCTCGGCGTCGCTGAAACTCACCGCACGCGTACTGACGGTGAACTTGCCCAGCACGGCCCCCGGGCCGAAGCCCCCCACCAGCCTGGGCATGATGCCGGCATCGGTGAACAGCCTGGCTACCAGTTGCTGGCCTTCTGCCGTCTGGTTCAGCAACTGCATCTGCTGATAGAGCACGGCGTCTTCCTTGGACGCGAACAGACGGATGGTGTTGTTGTCCTCGACCAGAACGATGTAGGCGACATTGTCCTGGATGCTGAGCGGCTTGCCGTCGGCAGAACGCAAGTCGTTCAGGTAGACGCGGTCAAAGCTCTGCAGGTCGCGGTAATGCGTGATGTTGCCCTGCGCATCGGTCACCGCCACGATATCCAGACGGTCCAGCGTGATGCTGCCCGGGCCCTGCACGCTTGCGCCGCTGGCGGCGGAGTCGAGCAGTTGCACGCTGACGCCGCCCGGGGTGGTGGTCCCCAACTGGGCAAATATCTGTTCCAGGGTCAGGGCGGAAACGCTGGCGTCGAAGGCGTCGTCCGCGCTGGCGGCCAGCGTGACCGTGCGGCCATCGATGGACTTCACGTAGTAGACCACGCGGCGCTGGCTGTCATCGAACGTCAGCTCCAGGCGCTGGCCGACCGTCAACCTGTCCTGACCCGGCAGGGCCAGCGTGGCCGTGCCCTGCGACGTGAGAGCAACACTGTCCGCCGCGTGATTGACCAGACGGATGCCAGCCCGGATCAGCAGCTGATTCAGGCTGGGCGCGCTGCCCGCGCCACCGCCGGCGCCCTGGTTCGCAAGCGCCAGGGCTTCGAGCTCGGACTGCGAGGCGTAGATATTGCCGCTGAACACCAGGCTGCCCTTGAGCCAGGCGCTATCGGGGCTGTTCTCATCGAGCGCCTGTCCATTTTCATCGACCACGCTGACGACCTTGATGGTCCCGTTGTCGAACAGCGCCAACCCCTCGCCCGCCAGGGACAGGCTGGCGCCATTCTTGATCAACTGCTTGATTGCATTGGCAAACTGCAGGCGGGCCGTGTCGCTCATGTCGCTGGCGGTCAGGTCCCAGCTCAGTTCCTTGCCGATGTCGACATAGTTGCCATAGGCGGCCTGCCCATTGACCAGGCTTTCGACATAGCGATAGAAAACGATCTTGCCGTTGGAGAACATGCCCGGCAAGCCGACACGATCCTCCTTCATCGTGCCTTCGCGCAGCGCGGTCGCGCTCATGCCATGCGGCAAGCGATAGCTAAGCTTGGTGGCACGGCTTTCGATGCCGCCCAGGCCGAAGCCCAAGGCGGCCGGCAGCAAGGAGCCGGCACTGACAACCGTCGTGCCGCCATCCACCACGTAGTAGCTGCGCAAGGTGATGGGGTCGCCATCGAAGCTGACGGCCAGATGGGCCCCGGCCGCATTGATCGAGGTGACCGGGTTGCCATCCGCCCCGACCAGGGTCAGGCCCGTAATCTGACGCTCGTAATCCGTATCGCCAATGGTGAAGATGATGGTCTGGCCAACCATCCCATTGGCAGGGTCGTTCATCCAGCGCTCATAGTCGGCCACCGAACTCACGCCCGAGGGCAGAGTCCAGCCCAACTTGTTGCCTGGCAGAGTCAGGGTATTGCCAGTCTGGCTGCGTTCGATCACCTCGGCGCGCTGGGTGGGATCGCCATGCTGCAGGCGTCCATACAGCGACCCGGGGCCCGTCGGGATGGGTTGCCCGGGGTTGGCCTGGTTGTAGCGGTCGATGGCCGCAATGACGTCCATCGATACGTCCGTGTCGTTGGCGCCCGGACCGCTCCAGGCCGACCCTGCCCCCGGCACCGTCGGGCGCACGGGTGTGACCTCCTGTTGATAGACTCCGCCCAGGAATACGTCACCATTGGCCTTGCCCAGCGTCAAGGACACATCGCGCGGGCTGCCCGCCGTGGTGCCCGTCAAATCGCCCACGAAAGGCGTTTTCAAGCTGATGAGCACGGTATCGAATTGGCCGCTGAGCCAGGACACGCCTGAGCCCACGGCCTGAATCTGGTCGATCAGCAGCTTCTGGCCGCCGATCTCCACGAAATCGTAGCCGCGCAGCGCATTGAGCAGTTCCTGGTAATCGTTCAGGCTGGAAGGCAGCCTGCCGCCCATGAGGGCCTTGATCTGGTCGGTGCTCAACTTCAGTTGCAGCGTGTCCGAGCCCGACTTGATCGTCAAAGCGCCGCCCGGCGTGGTGAATTCCACGGGCAGTTTGCCGCCGCTCGGGTCGGTCACCCCTGCGAGGCCATAAGCGGGGCCATAGAGCACGCCCTGGCTGCCGGCGGTATAACCCAGCTCGGCCATATCGCGAGGGGCCGACAACTGGCCGCTCGCCTGGTCGTAGACCGAGAAGGTGAACTGGTACGTGCCATCGCTGCCCGACCCGGGCACCAGGCCCAGCACACCCAGCAGTTCCTCGCGTGCGTTGCCATTAAGCGTATTGTTGTAGACCAGGCGCACAAGCAATTGGCCGTCGACCGCCGCCTTGAGCGCCGCCGCATACTCTTGCTGCGTCATGCGCAGCACCAGATAGCCGCTGGCTTCGGCCTGCGTGCTGAGGAAGACGCCGCTGCCTTCCAGGCGCACCGTCGCCGACTTCAGGGCGCGCACGCCCGACCAGTACTGCTCGTACTGCCCGATCTGCGACTGGATATCCGCCAGGATCTTGGCGGTCACCTGCGGGTAGGCCTTCTCGGTCGCCGTGCGGGTATCGGCCAGTTCGCCGTCAAGCAGCGAACCGCCATTGAGCACGATGCTCACGCTGCCCAGGGCCGAATACACCGCCGCCTGCGGGTCGCTCCAGCTGCTAGGCTTGACGAGCACCAGATCGGCGCCGGCCACGTTCTGAGACAGGTAGATGTTCTTGTCTGCATTGGCGGCGGCGCCGGCCAGCCCGGCCTGCGCGGCAAACCCTTCGCGCGCATGGATGTTCAGGGCCTGGCTGGCCGAACCGATTGCGCCATGGCCCGCATTGAGCTCGATGCGATTACCCGAAACCACCGTGCCATCGCCGGCCGACTCGTGGCTGAAGATGCCGCTGCTGGCATTGATATAAACCCCGCCCAGCGCCGACTCCACCTTGCTCAGCGTCGCCTGAGAACGCGTGCCGTCGGCCGAGAAATAGCTCAGCCTCACGTCGCCGCGCGCCTGCGCCTGGGTATAGCCCTGCGAGCCCAGGATATTGAGCTGGATGGTTCCTGCCAGCGCCAGCGCCTTGACGTTGACGGTCGGCATTCCCTCGGGAATCTGGCCATCGCGGTCGCGCACCATGATGCCGACGTCGCCACGCGTGAAGATCGACGCCGCGCCGCTCGCCCCGCCTGCCTCGATATGCACCGTCTTTTGATCGCCGACGATGATGTTGCCGGTCAGGGTGATATCGCTGTTGCTGCGGATGTAGACCGCATTCGGATTGTTGCTCGATCCGAGGAAGCTCACCGTCACCGGCTGCGAGGCCGGCAGATAGAAGGTGAACAGTTCCTGCTGCTTTTTCTCGACCACTACGGTCAGCGTGGTGGTCTTGGTCCGCAGCCAGCCTCCGCCGCTGACGTGCGGACCATCGTGCCGCTCGATGACATCCGTATTGAACTTGCGGTAGGCCACGCTGAACACGTCGGGGTTGATCCGCTGTCCGCTCTCGTCAATCCGATAGCGCACGCCCAAGAGGCTGTGGGGGCCGTTCGGGTCCAGCACCACCACCCTCGTGACGCTGCCGTCCACCATCTTCGGCAGCAACATGTCGTTCAGCTTGCCCGCGCTCAACAGCTGGTTGCGCAGTTCAGTCGGGACGCTGCTTTCGTCGGCATAGGCCACCACCGTGGACACCAGCACAGGCTGCTTGTCGTGATAGACCACCACCGGGCCCTTGACGGTAGTGTTCTTGTCGGTCAGCCAGCCTGCGGGGTCCCAGTCGCCGAACAGGTTCAGGCGCTTGGTCGTGTACGTCGTGGTCGTGGTCTCGCCCGAGCTCCAGCCCATCACCCACACCATGGTCTGGCCCGCTTGCGGCGTGTACTGGAACGACGTCGTTCCTCCGTCCGTGAGCGTGCCCGACTCGACGCGGTGGCCTTCCACCTTCTCGGTGCCGTCCTTCTCGTAGACCCAGATCCAGCTGGGCTGGGTGGCCTGGGGCACTGTCACCTGTTTGAACTTGTTCCAGACCGTGTGATGGATCTGGTCGACGCCGACCATCTCATAGAGATCGCGTTGCATGCGCGCGGTGTCGATGATCTCGATGCGCCCGCGCCGATAGGTGCTGACGTCGATCTCGCCGGTAACCAGCGCATACTGGGTCTGGTTGTCGATGTGCACCGACGCGTAGCCGTTGGCCACCACCAGGTTGCCATTGCCGACCGACACGATCTGTCCGGTGAGCGAAATGCTGCCGCCGGCCAGGCGGATCGGATCCAGGATGATGGTCTGGGTGGCGTAATCAAAACGCCCGGTAATCGCCCCGAAGGCGCGCATCGCACGGTCGGCGCTGTAGCTCACGCCGGTCACGGCCCGGCCGTTGGCATCCTGCAGCCGCTTGTCGCCATCGCCGCGGAAATCCGCATCGATGACGATGTAGGCGTCGGTCAGGCCGCTCTGGATCTTGCCGTCGATGTTGAGCGTGAGTGCCGAAATATTGATGGCGCCCAGCGCAAAGATGCCGGAGTCGCGCGCCGCGGTATTGCGGTTCAGGTAGGTATCGAAGCTGCTGAGTTCGATATAGTTCCAGGCCAGAACGGAATTTTTGGCATTCTCCGCCGCGCTAGTGCGCTTGGCGCCTTCCTGAAGGCGCCTGATGACATCCGCCCAGCGTTTCTCCAGCATGGTGGGGTCGGTGCCGGTATTGGCCCAACCCTCGCTTTGCAGACTGAAGTTGCCTTGCGCCACGATGTCCAGGCTCTCGGCAGAGATTGTGCCCGACGCGGTAATGCTGCCCAGGGTGTTGACCACCGACACCTTGCCCAGCGGGTTCACGATGGAGCCCAGCAGGCTCATATCCTGCGGCGCGTTGAGCATCAGCTCGAACAGTTCGGCATCCAGCGCCCCGCCGAACGGGTCTGCCGCCCAGCCATGCTGGAACTGGCTGATACGCACTTCTGCGGTGTCCAGGCCGGAAGCCCCTTTCACCGAGTTGTCATTGATATAAAGGTGGCCGGAACGGAACACCTTGAGCGTGCCGTCCTTGCCCGGGCGGATGACGGTGCCATCCAGCACCACGGCGTCATGCACATTGAGCAGCATCGGCGAATCGTTGACGATGTTGATCTGCGTGTTGGCGCGGGCATCGATGCCGTCGCGATGCACGCCGCTGGTGTCGGCCGCGGTGATATACACCGAGCCGCCAGCCGCGTAGATGTCCGGCACATCGAGATAGAACGTCGAGAAAGCGTCCAGGTAGCGCAGCTGCCCATCGACCTCCTTGCCCATCCTGAGGGTGCCCAGCTGCTGCTCGAGGGCGGCGATATTGGCCTGATAGCGCGCCACGGCCGCCGGGTCCGACGCATGCTGGAACTGCATGTCGCGCAGCACACGGATCTGTTCGCTGATGATGTTCTGCTGGCTGGCGTAACGCAGTACCGGACGTCCCAGATCGGCCGTCTTGAGCACGAAGTACAGGCCGCCCATGTTGGCAGCCGTATCGGCGCCGAATTTCCAGCTCAGCGCCTCTTCACGTTGCTGTGTGGTGGGCGCCTGGACCTGTTCCCAATGGGCTGCGCCGTAGTCCTCGGCCGCCAGGTCGAGATTGCGGCTCTCGTCCAGCCTGTACTTGTAGATGTTGCCGTTCTTCTCGACCAACATCCCCTTGGTCACGTTGACCTGGATGTCCTCGGGCAGGAAGGCGGTCAGTTCGTAGCGGGCGTCGATATTGATGGTGCCCGCCGCGCCGTCGCCGCTGGTGATCCCCGCGCCCAGCAGGCGCTCCAGGATCGCCTTGACCAGCGGCGAGTTGGCATCGAAGGAAATCACGCCATTGGCTTGCGTCGGCAGGCTCAGGCCTTGCTGGCTCAACTGCGCCAGAAGCTCCGCCGGCACGATGAACATATTGGCCGCATTGTTCACGCCGGCCACGATTCGCGTGTTGCCTGCCGTCGCCACCCGGCTGGCGCCCGCATCGACCACGCCCTTGGCGAGCGAGACGGAGGGATTCAGGTTCAGCCCGATCACACTCACGGAACCGTTGACGTGTGCCTGATCCAGCGAGGACGGATTGGTTTCCAGGTGCACGTTGCGCTTGGCCGTCAGCACCGAGCCCGCGCCGGCGCCGCCGTCGATCAGAATGGTGTTGACCTGGCGCGCCGTCGCGCCACTTTGCACCTTGGGCACCTGCGCGACGCCGACCATCGTGAAGGACACGTTGTCGTTGGCCAGCAGATAGCCCGAGGCCAGCGAGTCGGTGGCCTTGCCATTGCCGGCCAGGATCACCAGGCTGTCGCCTTCGATGCTGGCGTTGTCGATATCGATGGCATTGGTCACCGTCAGCAGGTTGTTGCTGTCGGACTTGCTCAGGCTGGAAACGGACACCACCAGCATGTCGCTGATGGTGGTGGTCACGCCACGGGTGTTGGCCGCCAGGGTGACGTCGCCGAAATCATTACGCAGGAAGGCGCCGTCGATCTTCACGCGCGCCAGCGTCCCCTCCGTGCTCAGGTGATTGGTCGACAGCGTGACGCCAAAGCCCGAAATCCCCGTGATCTTGTTTTTCTGGGTGTAGACGATGTCATTGGTGGCTACCAGATCCAGCATCCCGGGCGTCTGATAGTTGCCTTGGGCGTGGATCACGGTCATGCCGTCGGAATCGAGCGTCGCGCCGGCATAGCGCCCGCCGCTGACAAGGATTTCCGACTCAGGACGGATCTTGACGATATGCTTGCTCGCATCGCCTCCAACCGCCCTCAGCGAATAGCCGGTCAGCACCGATTCACCGCGCACGGTCTGGTTGGCGCGGATATCGATCTTGTTGGCAACCAGCTGGGCGCCGTGATGCATATTGATGCCAGCCCGGCCGCCCAGATCGACGTCTATCCTGCCGCTGCGGCCGGCCACCAGGGCATAGGTGCCGGCGTCCATGCGCACATCGGCGTTCTGCAGCTGATCGGCCGATACCGACACCAGGGTGCCCTGCACCCGGCTGCCGTTGGCGATCTCGACGCCGACATTCAAGGCGGTGGTGAGCGCGGCCCGGTCGACCGACACCGTACCCACCCCGATTTCAAGCGAACGGGCCTCGGCCAGCAGGCCGGCCTCACCGTCCCGCTCGCTGCTGCCCTTGGCGGCCACCGCCACGATCTCGCCCTTGAGCAAGGCATCGGAAACGACCACCTCGAGCGAGCCTGCCAGCCGGGTCTCGGCCTTCATCACGCCCACTCCGACCACGCCGCCCGTAATCGCCTTGGCGTAGGCGCGCCCATAGTAGGTGCCCACGGCGTTGACGTTGACGACCCCCGCCTGCGTACTGCCATCGACGCCGATGACGGAAGGCGCATTCAACGCGGCGCCGTCCTTCACCTCGGTGCGCGTCTTGGTGTCGATCAGGACCGACGCTTCGTTGACGTTGACGGCCGCCCCCAGGGCGGCGGCCACGCCTGCCGTGTGGGTACGGCTGAAATCGACCTGCGTATCGGCCTTGACGTTGATCACGGGCGAGGTCACCGTGGCGCGCGAGATGCTCGCCGTGGTCTCGTCACGCGCCGTATTCTTGGCCACGCCCGCTCCCACGGCCGCACCGATCATGCCGACCGCCACGCTGACCTGGGTCAGGTCGATCTCGGCCAGGATGCGGTTCTGCGCCAGCAGTTCCACCCCGGCCAGAGCGCCGATCTGGCCCTCGCCTTCCAGACGGGCGCTGACCTTGTTGCGCGT
Organism: Bordetella trematum; assembly: GCF_900078335.1. Taxonomy (GTDB): domain Bacteria; phylum Pseudomonadota; class Gammaproteobacteria; order Burkholderiales; family Burkholderiaceae_B; genus Bordetella; species Bordetella trematum. The sequence continues at coordinate 123,179 of NZ_FKBR01000023.1, read as the reverse complement.
CGTGTTCGTGACGCGAACCCCGGCGCCGGCGGCGGAAAGACCGCCTCCCACGGCCACCGAGGCCGTCAGGGCATCCAGGCCCTTGAGCTCGGTCTTCTCCAGGGCGCGCACGACCAGCGTATCGGCCGCGCCCACCTGTTTGTGACCGCCGACATCGATGACGGCATCCACCACATTGCTGACTACGGTGTCCACCAGGGTCACGGCCAGCGACAGGTTCAGGCCTGCGCCCGGCACCGGCAGCGATGCCGCCACCGCCACGCCATAGGCCGAAGCGCGCTTGATGATGCTGTGGTCTTCGGCCCGCACCGTCAGCGAGCCCTTGCCGGTGGCCAGACCGGCCTCGACCTGCGAATCCTTGATCCCGGCCCGCGTCTGCGCAGCGAAGTCGTTGCGCACCTGCACGCCGGCTCCGGCGGCCGAGCCGCCCGCCCCTGCGACTGCCACGCTGCCGGCGAAGTTCACGCTGTCGAGGGTATTCCGGCTGTCAGCCAGCACCTCGACATCGCCCCGGGCGACGCGCAGCTCGCTGCTCTCGATGAATGCCTGGGCGCCGTGCTTGCGGTTCACGCCCGCGCCGCTGTAGCTGCCAAAGCGATGCTCGGCCAGCGTCACGCCGATGCTCAGGCCCACGCCTGCCGCGGTGATGCTGGCCGACACTGCGCCGCCCACGGCCGTGATGCTGGCCCGGTTGTCGGCCTGCACCAGCACGCCGCGCCCGGCCTGAACGACCGAGTTCTGACGAATTGCCGCCTCGACGTCATTGGCAATGATCTGAGTGCTTTCGACCCCCGCGCCCGAGACGGCTGCGCCGCCGAGATTGCCCGCCAGCGACGCCGCCACGGCCTTGCTGTCGATGGTGCTGTTGCTGGTGGCCTTGACGGACACCTTGTCGCTCACGCCGACGCGGCTGTTGCGCACCTGCGCCTGTACCAGCGGGGCCGCCACGTTGCGCGCCACCGTGGCGGCCACCGCCACGCTGCCGCCCTGGGCCGCAAAGCCCAGCGATGCGCCCACGGCCGTGCTGGTGAGCGTGCTGGTGTCTTCGGCCAGCACGCTCACCTGCTGCAACTGGGCCCCCTGGCCCGCCAGCAGATTGCTGTTCTCGAGTACCGCGCTGACCTCGCCCAGCATCTCATTGTGCGCCAAGGAGGCGCCGACCGAGATGGCCAGACCCTGTGCCGTGCCGGACAGCGCCGCCCCCACGGCCGTGACGCTCAGGGTGGCCTGGTTGCTGGCTTTGACCGTCAGGCTGTCGGCCACGCGCTGGTTCGGCAGCTGCGGCTGCAGATTCTTGACCTCGGCGCGCGTGTAGGCGCGCGAGGTGTTGCGCACCGAGGCGCCGGCGCCGGCCAGCGCCACGCCTTCATAGGCCACGGCCGCCGCCCCGGCGCCAACCGCCCCGCGTATGAGCTGTGAGCTGGTCGCGCTCACCTTGAGCGCGCCCATGTTGCTCAGCGTGCTGTCGAGCAGGCGCGCACTGGCGCCCGCCTCGCTGGTCAACTCGTTTTCCACCAGGGCCGCGCCAAAAGCGAGCGACCCTCCATTGTTGGTGAACGCCAGGCTGGCCACCGCCACCGTGGCGCGGATCTCGCCACGGAAGGCGGCGTCAACCACCAGCGCGTTCTGTCCATCGCCCTTGAGGCGAGCATGGCTGACCGTCGCCGCAGCCGACGAACGGATGAGGTTGCGCGCATGCGCGCCCCCGCCGGCCAGGGCGATGCCGCCCACGCCGAAGGCGCCGCTGATCGACACCGCCACCGCCACCGTGGTGATGTGCGCAGCGCTGTCGGCACGCACGGTGATGGCCGGCGTGGTCAGCACTTCGATGCGCTCCATGCTGGCACGCACCGTGTTGGCGACCTCATTCCGGGCCAGCGACACGGCGATGGACAGGGCAGCCGAGCCGCCCAGCGATACCGCAGCGGCCAACGCCACCGCCGAGATATGGCTGTCGATGCGGGCGCGATCCAGCGCCAGCACGTCAATGCCGCCCACCTTCCAGGGCGCGCTCGCATCGCTGATGCGCGCCGTGATGTCTGTCTTGATCTGATTGACTGCCCGCGCGCCGGCGCCGGCGGCCGAGACCGACAGGCTCAGCCCATCGACGATCGGCGGCGCATAGGCTACCGAGACCGCCGCTGCGCCCGCCACCACCACGGCGCGGATATGCTGTTCGCGCTCGACGCTGCCATCCGTCTTCAGACGGGCATTGCGCGCCTCGACGCGCACGGCTCCCGCCGTGACCTGGGTATTTTCCACCAGCGCCTGGATCACGTTGGCCGGTTTGCCCGCGCCCACCGCAACCACCTGACCGGCGCTGTTGACGTCATGGCCAATGACGTTTTCGGCCATGGCCACGCCAATGGCGGCCGATGCCGCGCCATACTGGCTGGCCGACACGGCCGCCGACATGCCCAGCACCACTGCATTGATATGGGCCAGTCCTTCGGCCAGCACCTGCAGGGGCTGCGCGCCGCTGTCGATCACACTGCGGCTGATGTGCGCACTGACGCTGGCCGAGCTGACGTTGCGCGCCAACGCGCCGCCGCCGCCGATGGCCGCGCCCAGCGTGCCGCCGGCGGCCACGGCGACCGAGGCGCCAAGCACTACCGCCAGGATGTCGCTTTCCTGCAGCGCCTTGACCGTTATGGCCTCGCCACTGAGCAAGGTGGAACCGCTGACTTCTGCCTGGACGGTGCTGAATACCTTGTTGACCGCCACGCTGGTGCCGACGGCCATCGCCAGGCCGACTGCGCCGGCCTGCACACTGACCGCTCCGCCCAGCGCAATGGCGGTGATGCGGGCCTTATCTTCGGCCGACACCTGGATCTTGCGCTGCGCCTGCAGCACCGAATCGACGATGCGCGCACGCGTAGCGACCTGGATGTGGTTCATCGATACCGAAACCCCGATCGACGCCCCCACGCCAGCGGCCCCCACGCCGACCGACACGCCCAGCGCGCCGGCCACGGTCACGATGCGGCTGTCATTGCCCGCCAGGACCTGCACATCGCCCTGGTTGCCGCTGGACGGCATGTCGACCTGGCGGACCAGGGCTTCGACCTTGCCGTCTATCGTGTTGCCGCTACCGGCTCCGGCGCCGGCGCCGGCAAACCCGTTGCCTGCGGCGACCGCAGCCGCCACGCCGACCGTCACCGAAACGATCCGGGAATGGTTATCCGCCCTCACCAGCAAGCCATTGGCGCTGCTGAGCGAGCTGCGCCCGCCCGGCGTTGCCGTGCCGGCGCCATCGATGGTTGCCAGCGTGTGATTGCTGACATGGTTGTGAGCGGCCGAGACACCGGCCGCAATACCCGTGCCCGCGCCGGGCGCCACGGCCACGCCGATGCCGCCCGCCACCGCGAGGACATAGCCGTTGTCGTCGGCGCTCACCGAAATGCCCGGAACGCCGCTGATGGCGTGCGCCTCGATCTGGCGGACATTGCGGATGCTGGCCTCGTTGCGGCTGTTCAGTCGGTTGACCGACACCGCGCCGCCCACCGCCACAGCCACCGTTCCGGAGGCCGCCGCCCCCGCCAGGGTGAGGTTATGAATCTTGCCGGCGAACTCGCTGTTCACGCCGATATGGCCGGCCTTCACCAGGCCCTTGGTGTCACGCAGCGTCGCGTTGATGGCGTGCGAGCGCACCGCGCCGAAAGGCGCGCCGCCCAGATAGTTGTACGACAGGCTGGCACCCACCGCCACGCCCGTGCCCTGCATGCCCAGGCCGAGCGCCACCGCGCCGGCCAGGCTGTTGATGGTCGAACGATCCGCGGCCTGCACCAGCAGATCGCCACCGGCCACGATATCCTGGCCGGCCATGGTATCGCCGATCTCGGCGGTAATCTGATTGGCCAGCCAGTTCAGCACGGCCGAGCCGCCAAAACCGATATTGCCCTGCTCATTGCCGAAGGCGGCCGCGCCACTGACCGCCATGGCGGCAATCTGGGCATCCAGGCCAGGCGGCAGGTCATCCGGGCGCGCGAACGCGGCGCGCACCACGATGTCGCCGGCCGCCGACAGGCCCGAACGCAACACGCCGGCATAGACGATATCGGCCACGCGGTTGACTGCGAACGCCATCCCGCCCGCCACTCGTCCGCCGACCGACACCGACACATTGCCCGCCAGCGCGGCAGCCGACGCCGTGTCCAGAGCCAGCACGCGGATATCGCCCTTGAGCGCCGTCACGCTGGCGTCCAGGATGCTGGCCCGCACTTCGGTCTCCAGCGTATTGATGGTCAGCGAACCGCTGACTGCCGCACCGGCGCCCCCGGCCAGGCCGAGCGACACGTTGTAGAGGCTGGCGCGCGATTCCGCATGCACCTGCACCGCATCGGCCTGCACGCTGGCCTTGGCCAGCGTTGCAGTCACTTTGTTGCGCATCTCGGCCACGCTGACCGAGGCGCCAATGGCCAGCGACTTACCCGCCGCCAGGCCCAGGCCCAGGGCGCCGGCCGCGCTGACGATACGGCTGCGATCCTGCGCCGAGACGGACAACCGGCCGTCGTCGGTCCGGATCTGCCTGGCCAGCGAGCCGGCGTCCACCGTCGCGCTCACTTCGGCCCGGGACAGATTGACGCCAATGGCGCCGGCTCCGCCAAAGGACTTGCCGCCGGCCCCGGCCACCGTGATGCTCAGCATCGAGTTGCTCAGGCTATGGCCCTGGGTCAGCGCGCCGATGTCCAGATCGATCACGCCGCCGCTGCTCACATGGCTGACCACCTTTTTCAGGCTAACGCCCCCCGAACCGTCGCCATCGCCCAGGCGGATGGCGATGCCGTCGCGTGCATTGTCCAGCGACGTGGCGAGCTGATAGCGCTGCTCGCCGCCGCTGGAGACGTCGATCACGTAATAGCGTTCGCCATCGACCAGACCGTCGATCTGGCGACCCTGGCTTTGGTAAACCACCATGTCGCCGGTCGACAGCGTGCCGGCCCCCGTGATTTTCAGGCTGTTTTCGGTCGCGCGATGGTTTGTGGCGCTGTTCGGGGACACCGTGGCATCCTTGGACGGCCCGCTGACGATGGTGGTCTTTTCGCTACCATCGTCTTGCGTGCTGGTCGTGGTCTGCGCCTGCTGCGTGGTGAGCGTGACGCGGGTCAGGCCGAACAGGGCGTCGGGCTTGAGCGTGATCGGCTTGCCCTGGTTGTCCTGCTGGCGATTGCCCTGGGCATCGGTCAGGTAATAGGTATATTGACGCGAAACGCTGTCGAACTCGGCCTCATAAGGCCGCTCGCCCAAGGTGACGGCGCTGCCGTCCAGGGCCAGCAGGCGCAGCGTGGTGCTGTCCACCACCTCCACCACATAGACCCGATCCTGCTCCAGGCCGGTCAGCGTCCCCTGGCTGGAACCATGGAAGACGACATGATCGCCGCTGGCCAGACCGTGGGCCTTGGGCAGCGTCAGCGTGCCGTCGGAATTGAGTTTGGCGCCGGCCGGGTTGTCGACACTGAAGCGCTGCTCGACATCGGCCACCTGGGCCTGGCTGAAATCGACAATATTGCCTTGCCCATCGCGCAGCTGGAACGAGGTCTGGTCAGCGCTCAGGTTGACCACATAGTAGGTCGTGCCCACCTGCAGCACATCCTCGCCCCCGGCCAGGATGCGGTTGCCCTTGGTATCGTCGAGCTGGCCGTTCTTCAGAGAGCCGCTGTAGACGATCGCCGCGCCTTCCTGCACGCCGTGGAAGGGCTTGTCCAACCTCACCCGGTTGCCGGCCTGGTCGATCGTCACCTTGCCGCTCACACCCTGGAAGGGCTGCAGATTGGCGCGCGTGGCCTCCTGCAGGGGCACGTGGGCAAAACGCAGGCCCGGCGCAGTCGCGACCGAGAACTCCATCGCCTTGCCGCGCAGGGCGTCTTCCTGGGTGGCCGCCAGCTGAATGATGGCCTGCCCGTCCGGCGCTTCGCGCCGGATGACGTAGTAAATGCGATCGGGGTGCAGCGGCGAGCCGTCGAGCAGACGCAGCTGGCTGGCCGAGGCGCCCAGATAGACGCCATCCCCGGTCTGCCAGCCGCTGAACTCCTGGCCGTCGTCGGTTTCGGGGACCGGCATGCCGGCGTTGCCGGCCTGATCATCGGTCTTGCCGTTGATGGTATCGGCCGCCACGCCGGTGAACACGAACTGATTGCCGCCCTGGTGGAAGACGATGTCGCCGCCGCCCACGCTCAGTACATCGCCGCCGTTAAGCTGCGCATTGCCGCCTGCCGACAAGGGGTCGACCAGGCCGGCAAACACATTGATGTCACCCGCCTTGGCGCGCACATCGCTTTGCACGACACGCGCGCTCACCTTGGGCTGCTCGCCCGCGCCGTTGTCCTTGAGGGTGGCGGTGGTGACGTCGGCGTCGGAGTCACCCAGTTTTCCGTCCTCGAAACGCAGCAGATCCCGGTCGAACGGGTTGTTGCTGCCCATGATATTGACGGCCACGGCCAGGCCCACGCCCGCACCGTCGGTGCCGGCCGCGCCAGCCACCGTAATGGCGTAGAGCGCCGACGCATCCGAGGCGTTGACACGCACCGCCTCACCACTGAAACCGGCCCGCTGCCCTGCCCGGACGGTCGAGTGGCTGACCACCGCTTCGGTGGCGCCGCGCATCAGGTTGACGTTGACCGCGCCCGCCAGCGCGAGCTTCTTGGACAAGGCGCCTGCCGCGCCCACCGACACCAGCAGCGGCGAGCTGTGCGCCGAGACATCCAGCTTGCCGTCGAGCGTAATCTCGCTGTGCTCCACCCGCGCGCTGGCGCGCGAGCTGAACTGGTTGACGCTGACCGAGGCGCCGGCGGCGACATTGCCGCCCAGCGTCATGGCCGCGGCGCCGGTCACGGCAACCAGCGTATTGTTCTCGATGGCCTCGACCTTGAGGGAGGCCGCCTCGATGACACTGCTGTTAGGCGTGGCCTGGCCGTTGACATAGCGCGGCAGCACATAGGCTGCCACGGTCGAGCCGATCCGGTTGACCTGAATCGATCCTGCGCCGGCGAAACGCGCCTGGCCCGTGCCCACGCCCACGCCGACCGCGCCGCCGCCCAGCGACGAACGATCGGAAGCCTTCAGCACGATGTCGCCACGCGTCGTGACGCGGCTGCCCTGCATGCCAGCCAGCACGGCATTGTTGATCAGGTTGACGCTGACGGCCACGCCCACGCCGGCCTTCTTGCCGGCGCCGGCCGCACCGGTCAGCGCGATGAGGGTTGTGCGGTCTTCGGCGGTCACGCTGAGCGCGCCTGCGGCGCTGCCCTGGTGTTCGACTTTGCTGTTGAGCAGATAGCTCTCGATGCGGTTGGCGATCGCGTTCACGGCTACCGTGCCACCCACACCAGCCCCATCGTTGGCCGCGCCCAGCGCGCCGGCCAGGCCGACAACGGTCTGCACGCCATCGGCCTGGACCTTGAGCTGCCCGGTATACGTCAGCGCATCCACGTTCTGGATGCCCGCGACGACGCCGCTGCGGCTGACGTTGACCGATACGGCCGCGCCCACGCCTGCGCGACCCTGACTGACCGCGCCGGAGCCGGCCAGCGTGGCCAGCACGCTGGTGTCGCGCGCCTGCACGACCACATCCTTGGCGCTGACCTGCTGGACCTGTCCGATCCGCGCGATGGTGTCGTATCCCGCGACCGAGACGGCCGCCGAACCGGCTGCTGCCACGCCCTTCTTGCCCTGGGCGCCGGCCATGCCGGCGGCCACGGTCACGGCCACGCCCTGACGGCGGGCATCCACCTTGAGATGCCCTCCCGCCACCAGCTTGCCCAGCGCCACGACCTCGGCCAGGGTCTGGCCGCCCTGCATGTTCATGCTGAACGCGCCGGCCAGGCCGACATTGGTTTTGTCGCCCGAGGCCTGCGCCAGGGCTACCGCCCCCGAGGCCGCCAGTACATGCGTATGGTTGTCGGCTTGCAGGCGCACCTCGCCCGTGGCCTGGATTTCCAGGCCAGCGGCGTTGATGTACGACTGCGTATCGTCATTGATGATGTTGACGGCCACCGCGCCGGAAATGCCGATGCCGGCCTTGCTTTCCTGCTTGGCGCCGCCGCCTGCGGCGCCATCCTGGGTCAGGGTCGAGGTGCTGTCGCTGATTTCCTTCAGGAAATCCGAGAGCGAGATTTCTTCGCCGGGATCGAGCGCGCCGGGCAAACCGCCCTGGCCCGCTGCGCCGCCACTGACGGGCAGGCTGGTGTCCTGCACGTCGCCCCCATTGGGGCTGGCGGCCGAGGCATTGGCCACCTTGGAGCCGGCGACCGTCAGGTTGCCGACAAAACCGCGGTTTTCGCTTTCCAGCGTCAGGCTGCCGACCTTGATCGAGCCCACCCGCGGCGTCGAGGCGGCATTGTGCGAGGCAATGAGGGTGTCGCCCAGCAAGGCCTGCGTGGAGCGCCCGATGTCATTGATGGCCACGCTCATGCCCACGCCCGCGCTTTCCGAGCGTGCGGCCGCGCCGGCCACGGTACCGACCCAGGTCGCGTCCTCGGCACGGATCTTGGCCGCGCCGCGGATATCGGCCTGCACGCCGCCCTGCACCTGGGCCAGGGTGCGCGAACCGATCACATTGACCAGAACCACGCCATTGGCCGCCAGCGTGCGCGCCTGACCGCCGGAGGCGCCCAGGGTCGTCGCCACGACTTCATTGTCGGCGCTGACCGTGAGCGCATCCGCGTAGACCTGCGCGCTGTTGCTCAGCACGGCACTGGTCTTGTGGGTTGCCGCCGTGACCGCCACCGACACGCCGATGGCCGAGCCCTCCTTGGAGCTGCTGCCATAGTCGAAACCGACCACCTTGGGCGTGAGGAAGCCCTTGAGCAGGTCCTTGCCATACGACAGCCGGCCCTGATTGTCGGCACGCGGCTTGGCCGTCTTGAGGGCGTCCCCGCCGCCGATCGACAGCGCGGGCAGCAGGATGTTGCCCGTCAGGGTCATGCGCTGGGTGCTGTTGAGCGCCGAGACGTCCACGTCGCCGGCGCTGCCGCCCGGCGCCTGGCCTGCACGGGTATCGATGCGGCCATCGATCCGGGCCTGCGTCTGCGTATTCTGGACCTGCACCACGAAGGCGCCGGACAGCGCCAGCTTCTTGCTCTTGGACGTGGCGCTGGCCCAGTTGCTGAAACTGTTGGAAATCCCGCCTGCGCTCGTCAGGGTGTTCTGCAGATTCATCAGGAAGGCCCAGGCCGCCTCGCCGCCCACGCCCATTTTCGCCAGGGTGCCTTCGGCGGCGTTCCAGCGCTGCCCGATCTTGTCGAAGGGCGCATACAGATTGCCCAGCCACAAACCGTGCGGATCGATCTGGTTGAGGTTCTGCGCGGCCACCTTGACGTCGCCGCCGTTGCTCAGAATCGTCGCGCCCTGCCCGACCGTCACCTCGCTGACCACCGAATCCAGGCGCACCACGACTGCCGCTGCGGCCCCGAGATCGGAACCATCGGCCCCTGTATTGCGCTTGACCTGATCGGTCGTCAGGTCATTGCGTTTCTTGAGAAAGTCCTGCTTGGCCGCGATGGCCTGATCGTCGACCCCGCTCATCACGGTCAGGCGGGTGTTGTAGCGATTGACCGCGCTGATGTTGACGTCGCCGCCCTGCGTTTCGATGCTGGGCGTGCTGCCGCTCTGGCTGCCGATCACCACCCGGGTGGTGATGTCGTCCATCGTCATGCCCAGGGCTGCCCCCACCTGGAACTCGGTCGAGGTGCTCTCGGCCTCCTTGCGGACCTTGTCGTCGTACTCCTTGCGTTCCTTCTCGGCGTTGTCGGCCATGTTGGCCCGGAAGCGTTCGCCGAACGTGCCTTCCTTGGCGCCGCGCACCAGGGTCTGGAAGAAAGCCTTGGTCTCGGCCGTGGCCATGCCCAGGCCACGGCTGGCCTCGGCGGCGAGCGGCGTGGCAATCAGGCCGATGCCATAAGTCTGCGCCTCATACAGCACATTCTCGACGTAATCGCTGCCGGTGGCCGGACGCGCGCCCAGCAGGGTCTGCACCGTCACGGCGCTGCCGCCATCGGCCATGCTGGCCTGCACGTCCAGCGCACCGCCATTGCCGGCACTCAAGGTGCCGTCGATCTGCACATGGGTCTGGATGTCGTTATAGGCAAAGCCTACGCCGACTCCCACCTTGGCATAAGAGGCGTTGTAGCGCCCGGTTTCCTGGGCCGGCCCGGTCTTGGCCGGATCCTGAGCCACGGCCGTGGTGTCATCGCTGGTGGCCATGTCGCCACGCACCACCAGGGAAATCGTATGTTTGTGGGCGGTCAGCGCCTGGACGCTGAGGTTGCCCTTGAGCTGGCTGTCGACCAGCGACGCCGTATCCGTGCCGTCCACCCAGCGGCCGGTGCTCAGGTGGGCGCTGCCGCGGACCGTCACGGACGACTCGCTCAGCACCACGCCGACGCCCACGCCGACCACCGCGGGCACCGCACCCACCATGCCCGGCTTGAGCGCGATATTCATGGTGTTGCTCACTTCGGAGCGCACATCCAGATGACGCCCGGCGGCTACGGTGCCGGCGATATCGACCTTGGCCTCGTTGCGCAATACGCCCACCCCGACCCCGGCGATCTTGGCCACCAGCGGGCTCAGATCCACCTTGGCCAGCGCCTGCGCCCGCACCGAGATGTCGGACTGGGACAGCAGCCTGGCCTGGCTGCCCACCGTGATCGACGATTTGTACTGGATCGCGGCCCAGCTGGCCATCGCGCCCGCGCCGTCCAGGAAAGTCAGCGCGGCCTCGATCGCCTTGTTGCCGGCCGTGGCCAGCATGCCCAGCACGCCGCGCTGGTCGGCGGCATTCTTGAAGGGCTGCAGCCTGTCGTCGTACTGCTCGCTGTCGATGCGCGCCTGCAGGGTCAGGCCCTCGCCGCCGGCCTGGCTGGCCCACAAGGTGGCATTCTTGACGGTGATATCCGTCTTCAGCGTATAGATCTGCGCCAGGCTGCTGCGCCACGGGCGGTAGCGCTGGGCGAAGATCTGCACCACCCCGGCGGTCACAACGATATTGGCGCCGGTATCCTCGCCAATGGTGATCTTCTCGCCTTCCAGGCGCAGCGTGCGGCTGCTGTCCAGATCGATGCCATGCTTGACTTCCAGCACGCGCGCGCGCACGGTCACGTTGCGTCCGGTCAGGCCGAGGTCGCTGTCCACCACGCCGTGCTCGCCCAGATCCAGCACATAGCCCAGCGCCCCGGTATTGGCGCCCATCTGCACACCGATGAGGGCCGCATTGGCGCCCAGCATACCCGAGGTGGCGGCGCTGGCGCCGCTGCGCGCCAGCAGCTCGATACTGTTGCCCTGCCCTCCCGCCGCCTTGAGCGAGACGGTCACCTGACCGCTGGCGGGTTGCTGGACCACGAAACGGACGTTGCTGGTATTGCCCTTGAGCTCATTGGCCGCGCCTTCGCTGATGAGCGAAATCGCATGATCCCAACCGCTGGCATCCAGAATGACCGTGCCGCTGGTATTGGTGGCCGCCACGCTCAGTTCGGTGGGCAATACGCCGACAAAGGACAGGATCTTGCTCGCCCCGTCGACGGCCACTACCTGATTGCCGCTGATGGTGGTGTCGTAGTGGGTCTGCACCGCCACGCGGTTGACCGCGCCCGCCTGCAGATAGAGATTGTTTCCGCCGCCCGTCGCACCGGCGCCACTGACGAAATTCACGCTGAAAAGATTGTTCCCGCCGCCGCTGTAGACCGAAGCCTTGCTGCTAGCCAGCGTAAAGTGCGTGTAGTGGCCGATGGCCAGGGCTGCGCCGTGCAGCACGCCTGCGGCGCTGGACTGGGCTGACACCTGCCCCTGGCCCAGCAGTCCCAGCGCCCACGCCGCGGTGGACAGCTGCACATTGGACTCGGAAGCATTTCCCTCGCCGTCCAGCTGCAGTTGAGCGCCCGCGCGCAGGGTGAACACACCGGAGAATCCGGCATCCAGCGCCTGCTGGCTGTAGGCGATTTCCAATCTTCCCTGAGCGTCCAGATCGGCGCGCAGGGCATAGAGATAGTCCCAGGCCGTCGTGCTGTTGTCATCGGGGAGCACGTGCCCGCGGTAGGGGCCCTCCACGGCGATGCGCACGGGCTTGCCATCGGCGTTCACCACGACGGCTGCGCCGATGGCATCCAGCAGCTCCTGCAGGGTGCGCACACCCTGCAGGCCGATATCGATACGCAGGCCGCCGCCGAGCTCAACCGTCAGCGCCGGGCCGTCCGTCTCTTCGTAGCCGCCGGTCAGATCCGCCAGGAACGTCTGCCTCGTCACGCCCGTGAACTGCCGGGTATCGACCTTGCGGTCGGTCCCCTGGACCGTGATGTCGAAATCGTTGACATGGGTGAAGGTCGAGCGGATCGCCGATGAGCCGCTGCCCAGGATCAGCTCACCGTTATTGAGCAGCAGGTCCTGGTTGCCGGTGGCGATCTGGATCGTGTTCTGGCCGGCCGAACCCGTCACCTGGGTGGCATGCGCATTGCTGATGATAAAAAGATTGCTCAGGCCGGCACGGCCATCCAGCTCGGCCTGTCCCTCGAAGGCTGAGGTGTCGATGTGGTTGCCATACTCGCCGCTGATCACCTTGACGCTGGTGATGTCCCGATAGGTCGAGCTGGCGTTGGCGACAGCGTTTTCCGCCTGCTGGATCCAGCCCTGGCGGTTGCCGGTGGCCTGGAATGCCACCCATGCCGCGCCGCCGCTCTGGGCCAGCTGCTGCTTGAGACTGGCGGGGTCCAGCCCCGTCAGGCCGCCGGCCTTGACCACCAGCTGGGTGGTGGCGCCTGCCGCGCTTGCGCCCGTGATGTCGTAGCGCCCGCCCATGAGCACGATCTGGTGACGGGAATTGGCCCCGTTGCCGGACTTGATGGTGCCGCCGGCCATCTGGCCGCTGACAAGCAGCGTGTCACCCACAAAGGCCGAGGCGTCGATCAGGGTGCTGGCCAGGCCGCCGTTCAGGCGCGCCTCATGAAACGTTCCCTGCAATTGATTGTGCAGCACGGGCGTAGCCTGCCCCGGCGCCAGCACAACGCCCGGCGCCAGCACGGCCTGCAGTTCGGTGGGCGTGAGGGTGAGATTCCAGTTGCCGTCCTCGAACAGCACGTTGCGTTGCGCGCCGGCATGGGCGATCAGCACGTTGTCGCCTTGATAGCCGCGGAACACGTTGGTGCCCGAACCGCCCTTGAGCACGTTCGCGCCCGCGCTGCCGATCAGGGTGAGATCGCCGGAGTAATTCGAGGCATCCAGCGTGACGGTCGTGTTCGCATGGTTCTGCGAGCCGACGGCGGCCTGGCTGTCGATGCTGCGGTAATCCTGCAGCGTCACGGCGCCGACGTTGACCAGCGTGACTTCCAGGGCGACGCCATCGAGCACGCCCGTCAACACCACACGGCTTTGTTGGTCGCTGAGTTGGGCGTTGCCGGTCACGCCGCCGATGTACTCGGTCGCGCCACCGCTGCGCAGCGTGCCGATCACCAGATCGTTGCCGCCGCCGCCGCTGATGCGATTGTGGCCCTGGCTGTTGGCCACGGTAATGATGTTGCTGCCCTGACTGCCGACGATATCGTTGTCCCGCAGGCCGCCGATGACGTTGTTGACGTTCAGCACGCCGGCCAGGCCGCTGGCGTCATACAGGGCCGTGGAGCCATCCTGATAGTTCAGGTTGACGGTGACGTTGTCTTCATAGCCGCTGTAGTCCAGCGTGGTCTTGCCGTCGGCGCCGATAAACACCTGGATATCGAGCTGGTTCACCAGCGCGGTCGCGCCGCTCAGGTCGCGGATGCTGCCATCGCTGCCCACGCCGGCGCCCAGGTAGACGGTGACGCCGCCCTGGGTATGCACCTGGGCGGTAAGGTCGGCGTTGTATCGGGAGAGATCCAGCGTGTTGCCGCTCTGGCCGCTTTGCTGGGAGAGGGTGAAGCCCTTGATGCCGTCGGCGACGATGTAGGTGTTGTCGCCGCCGCTGCCTTTGATGATGTCCTGCTTGTGGTTGATGGTGACCATCGTGTCACCGACCACCGTAATCTTGTTGCCGCCCCGCGTCGAACCGATCACACCGCCAATGTTGCGCACATAGCCGAATCCGGTCGGCGGCGGCGGCGGGATTTCCTCGCCATTGCTGCCCTCGGAGGGGCCGGACAGGTCTACCGTGACACCCGTCGCGTAGCCGCTGTAGTCCAGGATGGTCTTGCCGTCGAGCGCGGTGCCGACCAGGTTGAAGGTCTTGCCGCCGATCTGCAGGATTTCACTGCCGTCGGCCGACTTGAACACCACATTGACGATATGGTCGCTCCAGTTGCCCTGGCCGTCCTGCGTCTTGTAGGAGATCTGATAATGGCTGTCATCGTGGATGATGGCCGTGATATCGCCCTTGACGGCCGAGAAATCCAGCGTGTTGTTGCTGTTCTCGTCATCGGCGTTGCGCACCCAGACGCCGTTTTCCTGCTTCATGCCCTGGCGCAGCTCGATCGTGCTGACCGCGGCGGTGGAGTTGTTGTTGAACACGAAGGTGTTGTCGCTGCCGTAGCCGATCAACGTATCCCCGGTTGCCACGCCGGTCAGCGTACTGCCGCCATCGCGCTGCCCGGAGACCGACGCCATCAGGCCGTCCCAGCGCGCCACGGTCACCGTGGAGGCCTCGATGGCGCCACTGCGATAGTCCAGCACCCAGTCGCCGCCCAACGCAGCGCTGCCCACCGAGTGGGTTGCAGCGGCCACGTCGGCACGCGTGATGGCCGACAGGCTGTCCACGAAGGCCACGCCCCCCTTGCCGGCTGCCACATTGCAGCCATAAAGCATGAGATCGCCGTCATCGGACAGCGCATCGCCCCAGGCGCGCAGCTGGTCTTTGTAGCTTTCGAGCTGGCGTTGCCCCAGCGTGGCCGTACCCAGCGTGAGCTCACCGGACTGGCCGTGGCTCATGATCTGCACGGCCGCCAGATCGCGATGCTGCGCCAGGATCTCGGTGATCTGCTGCACACCGTCGTAGCGCCCATCGAGCACGATGATTTCGGTATCGTGGTTGCGCAGTACCTGCAATTGCGGGCCTTCGCCCTGGGGCGACAACAGTCCGCCCAGGCCCTCGGTCTTGCCGCTGACCAGACTGTAGAGCCCCTGCACCAGCTCCTCGGCGTTATCCACCGTGGGATCGACGAAGATGATCTGACGCACCTGGGTCGACGCATCGTGGCTGGTGTAGCCTTCAATGCCGTTGAGGGCCGCGTTCGCGCCCTGTGCGCCCGGCAGCCAGGCCTTGGCATCGCCCTGGCGCGCCTGCTGGGCCTTGGCATACTCGTCCAGGGTCAGCGCCTCGCCCAGCGCGCCGGCCTTCTGGAACGCGGCGCGCTCGACCAGATAGGGGTGCGCCCCCGGCGCACTCGCTTTCTTGCCCTGCGCCCCCGGTTGCACCGAGGCGATCTGCGGCGGCTGGTCTTCGGCGGCCGGCGGCGGCGGCACCACCAGCTCGGCCGACATCAGGTAACGGCGCTCCAGCGCCTCGAAGAGCGGGCGGCGGCGGAACAGGGATTGCTGCACCTCACGCGAGGAGCGACCAGTCCAGAGTTTGCGTGCCAGTTTCTTCAAGCTCATATCGTTACCCGATATCCAGTGTCGCCAGGCCAGGCCTGGCGCAAAATGTGAAATGACTCCCGCACCGGCGGGAGCCGCGTCCATTCAGTTTCGTTTCGGCTACCACATCTGACGGCTGATCGCCGCGATGTCCGCCGCGTTCAGCGTGCCGGCTGCCTGCTTCAGCTTCAGGCCATCGAGCATGAAGTTGTAGCCCGCCTCGGCCTGCTGGCGTTTCGCGTTGTACAGATTGCGCGTGGCATCGAGCACCCCCACGATGTCATTGATGCCGGCGCGAAAGCCTTCTTCCTTGAGGGTCAGGGCCATTTCGAACGACTGCACCGAGGCATCGAGCGCCTTGATGCGGTCGATGCCGATGACCATGTTCTGGAACGAGGAAAACACCTGGCGCTGCACCTTGCGCCGCGCCAGGCTGAGATCGGCGCTCGCCGCGCCAAGCCGGCTGGCGGCCGCCTGGCTCATGCCATAGGTGTAGCCGCCCTGGAAAATAGGCACGTTCAGGCTGAGCGTCACGCGGGTATCGCCCACCGTGCTGCCGCCGCCAAACAGACTGCCGCCGGTCTCATTGCGGCCGGTGGAGGCGCGCAGGGCCACGCTGGGATAATGCCCGGCGCGCTGGACCGACACCTCTTTCTCGGCCACCGCCACGCCTGCCGAGGCCGCGCGGATCGACCAGTTCTGGGCCAGCGCCGTGCGCAGCCACTGATCGACATCGTTGGGCTCGGGCAGGGCCAGGGGGAGATCCTTGCGCACCGGACGCAAGGCCGGGCTGCCATAGCCGATGATTTCCTGCAGCGCCTGCTGCTTGTCCTGATAATCGTTGCGCGCCAGCAGCGTATTGGCCTGCTGGATGTCCAGGCGGGCCTGCACTTCGCTCACCCCGACCTGGGTCTCCTGGCCGCTGTGATAGCGCGCCTGCACCAGCTCCATCTGCTTGGCGGTGGTGCGGTGCTCGGCTTCGGTGAGTTCGATCTGGTCCAATGCCGCCAGGATGCTCAGATAGGCCGTGGCGGTACGCAGCATCAGATCCTGCTGCGAATAGGCGTAGGCAGCGACTTCCTTGCGCTCGGCATCCTGCGCCTGACGCCACTTGTGATACGCACCCAGGTCAAAGATCGGCTGGGTCAGGCTGACCGACCAGCCCTTCTCTGTCCAGTTGGCGCGTCCAGACTGATAGACGGCGTTGCGGCTGTCGACCACGTTCTGGCGCACCCGGGCCTGATTGGCCTCGGCATTGACCGCCGGCAACAAGCCCGCCCGCGCGGCCGTCACGCCAAAGCCCACCGCCTGCAGCTCCTGGTAGGCGCCACGCAGCTGGGGGTCGTTCTGCAGAGCCATCAGATAAGCCTGCTCCAGCGTCAACGCTTCGGTCTGGGCTGGCAACGGCGCGCCGTTGTACGCCGGCATGTCGCGCGCCAGATAGCTCAACGGCGCCGGCAGGCTGTCGGCCTCCTCGAAGCGCGGCGCGGGCTGCGGCGGCACGGCGTCCATGGCCGTGCTGGGCGCGGGCTTGCCCGCCTCATCCCACTTCAGCGAGCCATCAGCCGTCTGCAGCGCGCTGGCCTGCTCCTCGGTTTGCGGACCGGTGATCCTGGCCAAGGGATCCGAGCTGCTCGCGCAGCCCCACAGGCCAGCCAGCAGCAGGACCAGACTGCCTTTGAGCACACCGCGCCCACGCGCCAGACGGAGAAATTCAGCAGTTTCAGTCATAGTAGACAGTCAGGAATTCGTGGCCGTCCCGCGCCGTGCCGCCAGCCAGGCTATAGAGGCTGCGAGGCTCGTCGGGCACCAGATAGCCGAGCACTTCGCTTTCGGCCAGCGCCAGGCTGCCCGCAAGCCGCAGGAGATCGGGAATGACGGCACGCAACGGCAAGTCGGTGCCCCGGAAGGTGACGGTGAACGAGTCACGCCGGCTGGCGGCCTCGTCCACTTCAAGAAACATGAAATCCTGTGCGCGTCCCTGCGCGACGGCCAGGTCGATGAGCTTGTGCGCGGTCTGGCGCAAGACCGGCTGGGCCAGGCGCGCCAGGTAGGGCGCCAGATAGCTGTCGAAGGCCTCGCGATCGGGCAGATGACGCATCCGATAGGCGGTGATGATCGGCGCCAGGTCAAGGGCAGGACACCATTTGTAGCCGCAGCCCAAGGGCAACACCCCCTCGCGCTGCAGCGCTTCGGGGGTGGACATGAGCTCCAGATAGATCCGGTAGTTGCCGAGGCCGCGCTCATCCGGCTCGTAAGCGAAATAGGCCGCGCGGGCATACTCCATGTCAGCCAGGATGCGCCCCCACAAGCCGGACGGCACCTGCAGGGCGCGCGCCAGGGTGGACCAGTCCAGCTGGCGCCAGTTGTCGCGCGACAGCCCCAGCATGTAGCGGTTGCCCACCAGACCGGCGGCCGAGAACTTCATCGACCACTCCACCCCGTCGAGCGTCTTGCCCTGGAACACCGACAGCAGACGGTCGGCCCAGAAACGCGCATCCCCCTGCAGGGTATGCAGAGGAATGTGGGGAACAGCCGCCTCGGTGTGCGGCTGCAATGTCGCCGTGACCATGGCCTTCAGGCTCAGGCCACCGCTTCCTGCGGTTGCTCACCGCCCTGGGCGCGGCGCTGCTGGTCCATCAGGCCGGCCAGCCGCTGCACGTTGCCCAGCGAGGCGCGATGCAGTTCGGCCAGGCGCAGGATGCCGGCGCGTTGCAGCTCCAGCACACGCTGGTCATCCAGGCCGGCGAACTTCTGGTCGTCGATGACCCAGAAGCCGCTCAGATAGCGGTCGCCTTCGGTCTGCGAGATGGTGATGGTCTTGGGGGTCAGCAGGCCCAGTTCCTTCAGGCGCTGCGCCATTTTCTTGGTGACTTCCATCTCGCCCTGGAAGACGCGCAGGAACTCCATCATCTGCCCCAGGTACTCGCTTTCCTTGCCGTCCTCGAAAAGCGCCACGCCCTCGTCGGCATTGACGCCCGGGTACGACTCATCGATGCAGACGGCCAGGCGCTCGGCATCCGACGTGGTGCCCAGCACAAAAGGGTAACGGCGAGCGAACGCCGGCACATAGGTGTCCTCTTTCCACATTCCTTCCGGCGTCACGAAGAGGTTGACGCGATCTTCCAGGCCGAGCAGCACGGCCACGTGGAATTCGCCCTGCTCGTCGCCCACGAACACGATCGGATAATGGCGCCCTGCATCGGCAAACTCGCTGGCCGCGATCGGCAGCGCGTTGGTATCACGCGCGAAAGCATAGTGATCGGGCTGGATCTGGATGCGCGTGTCCTGATGCGCGGCACGGTCCAGGGCGACAGCGCGCTCGTAGAAAACAGTTGCGGACATAGCTAACCCCTCTAATTGTTACGCAATATTTCCCGCCAATCTGGCGCAACCGTTCCGGCTGCCCGGGCTGGCATCGTTGCACTGCAATAATCGATGCCAGATCACTGGGAGAATTCGCAATAATTAGAACGAATCGTCACAAGGTCCGTCTATGCCGCAAATCCGGTATTTATGGTTACTGAGGCAAGGTGGCGGTCAGAACCGTCAGACCGCTGCGCGAGGCGACCTCTAGCGAGCCCCCCACCCGGGCGATGCGCGCCTGCATGCTGCGCATGCCTACGCTGATGCCGCAACGACGCACGGCCTCCACATCGAACCCTACGCCATCATCCTCGATACGCAGCGCCAGGCGGCCCCCGGCCAACTGCTGCAGGGCCACCACGACGTGACGGGCGCGGCTGTGCTTGATGACATTGGTGAGCGACTCTTCCAGCAGGCGCGTAAGGGCCTGGCATTGGGCGGCATCCGGCAGCGCCGACCACGCTTCGGGCACCTCCCAGCGCACGCCGATGTCCAGCTCGTCGAACAAGGACGTGAAGCGATGGCGCAGCGGCGCAATCCATTCGCCCGGGGTCGCAGGCACCTGCACGCCTTCGCTGCAGCCGCTGTCTATGGTCTGGCGCAGGTCATCGCGCACCTGCTTGAGAATGGACAGCACCTGGCGGTTCTGCAAGGGCTCGCCGGCCTGCTCCACCAACGCCATCATGCGCATCAGCGAGCCACCCGGACCGTCATGCAGGTCATGCGCCATCTGCAGGCGATCCTGCAGCCGGGTGTTGGCCAGCTCGAGCGAGTGCTCCAGGGCGAGCGAGGTGCGCAGCTCGGCGCGCGCCTGCTGCACCCGCTCGGCCAGCTCCTGGTTGAAGCGCTCGACCCGCGACATGTTGCGCGCAATCCGCATGCCCAGCACCGCCGACATCGACAGCATGGCCACCACGCTGGTGAACGCCGTGTAGGAGACGCTTCCCGGGATAAGCTTGAACATCAGCAGGAAATCGTGCAGCCCCGCAAGCAGGAACAGCAACAGCCCGCCTGCCATCACCAGATGATCGGTCTGGCGGGTGCGCCAGGCATGAAAGGGAAACTGCAGACAATTGGCAAAAAAGATCAGCGCCGGCACGATCACCCCGATCAGCAGCGCATGGCGCAGATAGGTATCGGGCGTAAATGCCAGCATGGCCAGCAGCGCAGCGCTCACCCACCATAGTGCGCGCTGCAGCCGCGGCAGGCGCTGCTCGCCAAACCGCCAGACGAACATGCAGAAGCAGGCCACATACAGCACCAGCGCCATCAGATTGGCGCGCGCCATGGCCTCGCTGCTGCCCAGCGGCCAGGGCGAAGTCAGCAAGACATTGGCGATGAACAGCGACCAGAAGAGCGCCATGGCCGCGTACCAGCCATAATCATGCTGGCTGCGACGCACTACCCAGATACAGAAGAACAGCCCCCCCATCGCCAGCGACACCACCAGATTCAGGGCGTAAAGGCTGCGGTTGCGCCACCACAGGTCTTCACTCAGCGCCTGCATGGCCGGCACCGGCCCCAGATGCACGCTTCCCAGGCCGGCGCTCAGCTCGGCCGAGCCGCTGACCCGGAACCAGAGCGTATTGACGCCCTCACGCAGCGATGAAGCCGGCAACACCCAATGTCGGGGCATGTTCCAGCTGCGCGACAGCGGTTCGACCAGACTGGCGTCGCGCCAGATCAGATCGTCATTGCTGTAGACCTCGCCAGCCATGACGACCGACTCCAGCGTCAGCCCCACGGCCATGGCGCCGCCACAGGACGACGACCAGTCCATCCGGTACCAGACGCTGCCCCGGTGCGCCGGCCACAGGCTGCGCCAGGCGTGCGGCAGCGTCACGGTCTGCCAGTCCAGCGGGGTTTCGCGTGTGCCATCGGGCTGGGCGCGCGCAGCCTGGATATCCAGGATACGTACCTGGCAATCCGTTTGCGCGACCGCCGCCGGCAGGCAGCACAGCAGCAGCCAGAGGGCGAACAGGGTTCTCAATCGAGCCAACCGGCCGCGCGCGCGGCATGCACTGCCTTGGTGCGCGAGGTCACCGTCAGCTTGCGATAGATATTCTTGATGTGCTGTTCGACCGTGTGGCGCGACAGATGCAGCTGCTCGGCGATCTCGCGATTGCCCAGGCCGCTGGCCACCATGCGCAACACCTGCATCTCGCGCGGACTGAGCGGCCCGGTGGATGGCAGCACTGCCGGCGGGTCGACGCGGCCCAGAAACTCCTGCATCAGGCGGCGCGCCATGAACGGATCGATGGGGGCCCCTCCGTTGAGCAGGTTGCGGATCGCAATGCCGACTTCCATATCGTCACGCTCCTTGAGGACGTAGCCGCTTGCACCCGCTCGCAACGCTTCCAGGATCGCCTCTTCCGAACGCCAGGCCGACACCACCAGGATCAGCATGGCCGGATCGGCCTGGAACAGCTCGCGGATCAACTCCAGACCGCTGCCATCGGGCAGGCCCAGGTCCACCAGAGCCACGGCCGGGCGCTGACGGGCAATCGCCGCGCGCGCCTCGGCCAGCGTCCCCGCATGGCTGATGGCCGAGGGCGGATACTCCAGTTGCAACAAAATACGCTGCAGGCGCTCTCTCAGCAGCGGTTCATCCTCGACCAGCAACAACGGAGCGCCCACGGGTAAAACATTATTTTCAGCAAGCATGCAGCAGCACCACGGCAGACCAACATTGCGATTATCCCGATGCATCGAGATGTGAGGGAAAAATGCGCAAAATTAATCGAATCGGTATTAACCAGCCACTCTGGAATGGGGCGCAAGCATAGCACCAGCCCTGCGCAGGCCTTGCCCCGCCTGGCTCTGCGCGTATCTTGCCCCTCCCAAGGCACCAGTTTTTTCTGGAGAGATCCGGAAGCGACATTCTTTTTTTGAAACATACCGGATGTTTATGACGTTCTTATAAGAGCAATATTCCCGGCGGGCAAGCCCGGGCTTGCCTGCAAGGCCGCCTGCCGGGCCGGATCATTCGAACAAGTACGAGACTCAGCGTGCCGTCGGGTGGCGTCGCATGTCGGCCAGGGCCCAGTAGTGCACCGCCAGCCCGGCCAGCGCCAGCAGCGCGCCCACCCAGCCGGTCGATGACCAGCCCAAGCCCGCGTCGATCGCCACGCCGCCCAGCCACGCACCCAGCGCGTTGGCAATATTGAATGCCGAGTGGTTCAAGGCAGCCGCCAGCGTCTGAGCGTCCCCGGCCACGTCCATCAAGCGGGTCTGCAGCGTTGCACCCAAGGCCACCACCGTCCCGATGAGCAGCACATTGACGGAGCCCAGCCAGGCGCTGTGCGAGGTGAAGTAGAACGCCCCCAGCATGACCGCAGCCCACACCAGCACGTAGCGGATGGTCATCTCCATATTGCGGTCGGCCAGGCGCGAGCCCAGCAGGTTGCCGCTGACCATGCCCACGCCGAACATCGCCAGCACCGCCGGCACCCAGGCCTCGGGCAGGTGGGCAAGTTCCATCATGGTGGGCTTGATATAGCTGAACACAGAGAAAATCCCGCCCGAACCGATCGCCCCGATGGCCAGGGTGAGAATGACCTGCTTGCGGCGCAGCGCGCCCAGCTCCCGCAGGGGACTTGCGCCCCGGTCGCCCGGCGTATGCGGCACCCAGCGCCAGCACAGCAACGCAGTCAGCAGGCCGATCACCCCGACCAGGGCGAACGCCGAGCGCCAGCCCAGCCATTGCCCCAACGCCGCAGCCAGCGGCACGCCGATCAGGGTGGCGATGGTCAGGCCCAGCAACACCATGGCCACCGCCAGGGTGCGCCGGTACAGGGGCACCATCCCGGCTGCCACCAGGGCGGCCACGCCGAAGTAGGTGCCGTGAGGAAAACCGGTGAGAAAGCGCGCCCAGGCCATCGAAGCAAAGCCGGGCGCGGCCGCGCTGACGAAATTGCCCAGCGCGAACACCAGCATCAGGCCGATCAGGAAGTTGCGCCGCGCCAGGCGCGCGCCCAAAACCGCCAGCACCGGCGCGCCGATCACGACACCCAGCGCATAGATGCTGATCAGGTAGCCGGCCTGCGGAATCGACGTGCCGAGATCGGCGGCCGCATCGGGCAGCAGGCCCATGATGACGAACTCACCGGTGCCGATGGCAAAACCGCCCATGCCCAGGGCGAGCAGCGCGCGGCCGGTGGGGCCGGAAAAAAGCCGTGAGTCGGCCCCGGGGGAATCGGAAGGGAATCGAGAGTCGGCAGTGCCGGAGGTCAGAGACATGATGACAACAGGAGAAGGCAGAAACGATGGCCGGACGGCGAGCGCACGCGTCGCCCGGCCATTATGCCTATACCGGCGGCGCGGTGGCGTAGCGCTGAATCGTGGTGATGCGGGGGCCAGCCAGCGCCTGCCCGGCTGGCGCTGCAGCGCTGAATACCCGCCTCAGCAGATGCGGCCAAGCCAGGCCGATGCCGAACTCCAGCAAGGCCTGCGCCGCACCAGAAAGCGCCACGTCCGGCGCCCACCCCCGCTCCAGACGGCCAACGGCAATGTCATCGTCAGCCCCGCGAGCGCGCCACTCACGACCGGGGGGCTGGCACGCCACAGCCGTGCGAGGCGCGGGGGGTCGCGGAAAGGCCTGCCCGGCTGGCGTGCAGTCAGGCTGCGCCTGGCCCTTGCGTCCTGAGCGCAGCCCTCGCCCTCATCCAGGGCGGCGTGCATGCCAAAGCGTCCAGCGATCGCGCTCCTGAATCGGGCTTGCGTTGCCCAGGGCACGGCCGATGCCATCGATCAGCGTCTGAAGCTGGACGTCGTCCAGTTCGTGCAGGATGGAGCGGCCGGTACGTCCGCGCAAATCCTCGGCCAAGGCAGCGAAATCCGCGTAACGGCGACGCAGCTCCCATAGCTGAAAGCTGTCCGCCGCCTCGAATCCGCACGCCTGCATGGCCGCGCGCACCGCGGCGTCATCCGGTCGCCGGCCCGCCTCGAAGGCCCGCAAGGCCGGAAAGACCTCAAAGAAATAGCCGCGCACATGTCCGGGGCTGCCTGGCAGGCAGGCATCTTCGAGAGTGCGATCCTGCACGATCAGCACACCGCCAGGCCTGAGCAACCGGCGGGCCTCGGTGAATGCCGGCGACAACTCGGGCAGGTGGTGCACCAGGGCCCGCTGGAACACCACGTCGGCACAACCGTCCGGCAGCCCGGTGCGCTGGGCCGTGCCCTGCGCAAAGCGCACGCCGGCGGCCTGCCCGGTGCGCTCACGCGCGGCTGCCACCATCTCGGCTGAAAAATCCACGCCGGTGACCTGCGCGGCGCCCAGCCCGGCCCAGGCCCGGGCATAGATGCCGCCACCGCAACCGACGTCGACCACCCGCTTGCCGGCCGGGTCGACGATGCGCCGTATCGCCTGCCCCCAGTCGCCGTCCGCCTGGCGGCTGGCGTAGGAGTACTTATTGGCGTCCGAATGAAAATCCATGCCCATGATGCGTCTCTCAATGGGTTTCTCAAACCCGGTCCGGGCATGGTAGGGCTGCAATCAGCATATGTAAAATATATTGAAAACACCTCCTAGAAATATAAAAAGTACCTATATGGAACTGCGCCATCTCCGCTATTTCGTGGTCGTCGCCGAAGAGGAACACATCACGCGGGCCGCTCAGCGGCTGGGGATGCAGCAGCCGCCCCTGAGCGCCCAGATCCGCGACCTGGAGCGCGAGCTGGGCGTGGCGCTGTTTGACCGCGCCCCTCGCCGCATCCGCTTGAACGCGGCGGGCCAGGCTTTTCTGGAAGATGCCCGGCGCATCCTGGCGCAGGCCGAGCAGGCCGCCCTGCGCGCGCAACGAGCCGCGCGTGGCGAAACCGGCCAACTGTCCATCGGCTACACCAGTTCGGCCGCCTTGCATCCTGCCGTGCCGCGCGTCCTGCGCGCTTTCCACGAGCGCTACCCTCAGGTCGCGCTGGAGACCCGCGAAAACGCCACCCGCGACCTCCTGCAGGCCGTCGCCGATGGCGAGCTGGATGCGGTGTTCGTCCGTGCGCCGGCAGCCCGTTTTCCCACGCTGCAGTCCCTGGAACTATGCCGTGAACCCATGGTGGCCGCCCTGCCCGCCGGCCACCCGCTGGCGCGGCGCCGCCCGCCCCTGCCGCTGGCGGCGCTGCGCGATGAAGGGTTCGTGCGCTACCGCCGCGCCGATGGCCCCGGCGTGGACGATGCCCTGCAGGCCGCCGCCCTGCGGGCCGGCTTCACCCCCCGCACCGCCGTGCAAGTGCCGCGCCTGCTCTCGGCCCTGACGCTGGTGGCCGCCGGCCGGGGCGTGGCGCTGGTGCCTCGCACATTGCACAGCCTGCACCGCGAAAGCGTGGTGTATCGCCGCCTGGATGCCGGCGGCGGCTTTACCATCCCCCTGAACCTGGTGGCGCGCAGCGAACCTGGCCGCCCGCCTCTACAACACTTTCTCGAGCTGATCCGCGAGATGGGCCCTCACGAAACAGCATCGCCATGATCGCCCCGGATTTTTTTGCCGGCCGGCAGATCCTGCGCGTTTGCGGCAGCGGCCTGAACGACGCACCTGAAGGCCCCGCGCGGCTGTCGCAATGGCCCGGCCTGCCGGGCCTGCGCGCACCCCAGTCCGGCTGCCGGCTGGGCGAGACACCGATTTTCTGGGTAGCATCCCCGCAAGGTCCGGGCAGGACCTCCCCTGCGCCTTGACGGCGCGTCTGGCAAAGGAATCCCATGAACTGGTTCGACGCATTCGACTCGCTGACCCACTATCTGTTTCTGGCACTCAAGCTGACGGTTGGCCTGTTCATCATCGTGAGCAACATGAACTGGACCGGGCGCACCAAACTCTCGCAAATGAACGCCATCGATCTGGTCGGCAACTTCATTCTGGGCGGGGTGGTGGGCGGCATCATCTACAACGGCGACATTTCCTTTGCGACCTACATCGTCTGCCTGCTGATCGGCATCGCCCTGATCGACCTTTTCAACTACCTGGTGGCGCGCACCAATTTCTTTCGCGCCTTTGCCGTGGGATGCCCCATCACCTTGATCGCGGACGGCAAATTCTGCATCGACACCATCAACAACAAGCGCAACAAAGTGGATCTGGGCGTGGTGGCCAGCCTGTTGCGCAGCATGGGCCATTTTTCGTTCTCGAACCTGGACTTTCTGCAGATCGAACCGGGCGGGCAGTTGACCGTGGTCGAGAAGAAAGACGCCGCGCCCCGGCCGGCCGCCATCCTGCTGATGAATGGCATGATCTTCTCCGACCTGCTCGAAAGCCTGCAGCGCTCCGACGACTGGCTGATGGCGCAACTGCGCCAGGCCGGCGTGGACGACGTCGCCCAGGTTTTCCTGGTGCAATGGTGGAACGACAAGCTGACCATCGTGCTGTGCGACGGCAGTACGCGCGAACAGGCCGCCGCAGCCTGAGGCGCAGACTGGCGCGCCAACGCTGTCATAATCCGCCTTTCCGCCCTGCCTCTTTGGATCATGCCCTTTCCCTGCGCCCTGCGCGACACGCTCGCCCATGCCCGGATCGACCGCCAGACGATCGGGGAGTCGGATGCGACCGTCTGGCGTCTGACCGACGCGGACGGCGCCTGCCGTTTTCTCAAGGCCGAAGCGGCGCACCCGCTGGCGGAGCTGCCGGCAGAAGTCGCGCGGCTGCGCTGGATGCGTGCCCAGGGCCTGCCCTGTCCCGAGGTGCTGCAAACCCTGCAGGCTGACGGTCGGCACTGGCTGCTGATGAGCGCCGTCCCCGGCCGGGACCTGGCCAGCACCCCTGACCTTTCACCGCAGCGCACCGTGGCGCTGCTGGCGCACGCACTGCAGAGGCTGCACCAGACGCCACCTGCCGCCTGCCCGTTCGACCACCGGCTGGCACTGCGCGTGGCCGAGGCGAGCCGACGCGCCCGGGCCGGTCTGGTCGATGTCGATAACTTCGACCCAGCGCGCCAGGGCCAGGCCGTCGAGGCGTTGTTGCGCGCGCTCGTTGCCAGCCAGCCGCCCCGGGAGGACCTCGTGGTCACGCACGGCGATGCCTGCCTGCCCAATTTCATGGTGGCCGAAGGCCGCTTCAGCGGCTTCATCGACTGCGCCCGGCTCGGCGTGGCCGATCGTCACCAGGACCTCGCACTCACGGCGCGCAGCATCGAACGCAACCTCGGGCCCGAATGGCTGACGCCCTTCTTCACCTGTTACGGGATCGAACCGGATCCGGCCCGCCTGGCCTTTTATTGCCTGCTGGACGAGTTTTTCTGAGCTCCGTCGCCTGCCCCGTCGAAGCAGCGGATTCGCGCTACAGTGACGGCATGGCGGCAGACCCGCCTGCCTGTTCCTTCCCCCGCATTTGTTCATGTCCTTGCATTCCGCCCGCCGCGCCGCGCTCCTGCTCTGTCTGCTGCTCGCCAGCCACGCCGCGCAGGCGCAACCTGCCGCCCACCAACTGGCCCGCGCCGACGGCAGCCCCATCATCTACTATCTGCAAGCCCCCCTTCAGGCGCAACCGGGCGTACGCGAACTGCTTGTGATCGCGCAAGGATCGGACTGCAATAGCGTGGCCCGCCACCCCGCCCTGTGGCAGGCCCTGCCCCGGGCACGTCCCCAGGCCGAAGTGCTGGCGGTCGAGAAGTACGGCCTGGATGCCAGGCTGCCCTACCGCAGCGAATCCCCCCGGACCGACTGCCCCGCCGATTACCTCAAGCATGACAACCCTGCGCAACGCGTGGCCGACCTGAGCGCCGTGCTGGACAGGCTGAGCAGCGAAGCCGCCTATGACAACATCATCGCCGTGGGTGGCAGTGAAGGCGCCGTCATCGTGCACCTGCTGGCCGCTCGCGGCCAGCGCCTGGATGCCGCCGCCACCTTCAACGGGGGAGGACGCTGGTTCGAGGACGACATGATGCACAGCGCGACAATCGAGGCCGCAAGCCTGCCGCCCGCCGATCGCGCGGCCTTGCTCGCCGGCATGCGGGGCTTCATTGCCCACGCCCGGGCTGGCCAGGACACCGCCATGACCGATCACGGCCCCGACTGGTGGCAGCAGATGCTGAGCCTGGACCAGGCCGCCGTGATGCGCGCCATCGCCATACCGACGCTGGTGATCCAGTCCGGACGCGATACGTCGGTATCCGCCGAGGCGGCCCAGGCCATGATCGCCGCTGCGGCCAATCCTCGTCTTACCTGGCGCAGCTATCCGGAACTGGACCACGCCTTGCGCGAGGCAGACGGAACGCCGGCAATGGCCCGCGTGGCGAGCGACATTGCGCAATGGCTGGACCCGCAACTGGATGCCGCCCGCTGATTTTTCCGAAGCCGCCCGCCGGGCTGCCCTTTTATTTTGCACGCCGGCCTGCCGGCGGAGTCGCCCATGAAGCAAACCCTGTTGCGTCCGGCCGTGCCGGAAGATGCCCGCGAATGCCTGCGTATTCGTGGGCTGACCCGCGAGAACGCCTATTCGCCTCAAGACCTGGAGGCACTGGGCATCACCGTGCAAAGCTGGCGCGCCGGAATCGAAAACGGCAGCTGCCCCGGTTACGTCGCCCACGTCGACGGGCGGATGGCCGGCTACTGCTTTGCCGACCGCGACAGCGGGGAAATCCTGGTGCTGGCCTTGCTGCCTGCTTATGAAGGCCAGGGCCTGGGCCGCGCCTTGCTGGAACGCATGATCGAAGACATGCGCTGGCGCGGATTCAAGCGCTTGTTCCTGGCCTGCAACAGCGACCCCAAGGTGCGCTCGCATGGTTTCTTCCGCCACCTGGGCTGGGAAGAAACCGGCCAGCGCGATGAGTTCGGCGACGATATCCTGGCCTACTGCCTGGACTGATCCCCTGGCCTCGCCGCCCGCAACAACCGCGGCGCCAGCCACACCAAAGCCAGCGCCGCCAGCCCGCTGGCCAATAGCGCCCCGCCGTAGCCTGCTGCCGCGGGCACGGGCAGATACAGTGCTTGCGGGCTCGCCAGAAAGGCCAGGCTCGACACCAGATGCATCAGGGCGCTTTGCAAGGCGCTGAAGCTGGCCCGCTGTGAAGCCTGCGGCCAGGCCGCACTGACGCTGGATGCCGCCACCAGCGTGGCATAGGTCGACGCCATGAAGCAGGCCATGAAGCCCGCCCCCGGCATCACACCGGCCGCTGTCAGCGCCAGGTTGAGCGTGAACAGGGTCAGCCCGGCCCGCCATAGGCGTACCGGCTGGCCGCGCAACAGCCAACGCCCTGCCAGGCGTGCCGACGCCAGGCCTGCCACCCCGCCCACCAGAAACGGCCAGGACAACGAAGCACCGGCTGGCAGCAAGCCAAGCAGTAAGGGGGCCAGCAGGGGGATCAGCAGCAGCGCCGGCAACTGCGACAGGCCATTGAGCGCTGCGCTGGCCAGGCCGCCCGCCCGCAAACCCTGTAAACGCCGCCCCAGTGGTTCTACGGCCGGCCGCGCCGGACTCGCAGGCAGCAAACCCCACACCGCCGCCAGACATAGCGCGCAGGCCAGAGCAATGGCGCCGAATGCCCAGCGCCACCCTGCCTGCTGCGCAATCCACAGCACCACGGGAGTGCCGGCAATGCTGACCAGCGAAAATGCCGCGATCACCCGCGCCAGCAAGGCCGGCCGCTGCCCGGGGTCGGCATGCATCAGCAACACCCCGCTCGCGCTGCCCATCGCCAGCCCGCCCATCAGGCCCGCCACCGCACGCCACGCCAGCAATGTCGCGAACTGCCCGACCTGGCTCAAGGCGAAGGTGGACAGCGTCAAGGCCGCCAGCGCCAGCAACAGCACACGCTTCGGATCGTGACGGTCGGCCCAGAGATAAGCCAGCAAGCCCGATACGATCGCGCAAAGGGTATAGACGCCTGCGGCATAGCCTGCCCAGGCCAGCGGCACCCCCAGATCGGGCGCCACCCAGGCAAACAAGGGGCTGACGGCCATGTACTCCAGCGCGTTGGTGAACTGGACGGCGGCCACGACCCAGGCAATGCGGCTGACCCGGCGCTGCGCAGCGCAGGAAGATGGCGACATAAGGGATCCCCTTGACATGAAAGCCAGCCAGTCTAGTCGGGCTAACGTCTCACGCAAGGGCTCAAATTGATAAGATAAACCACTCAATTTGAGTATTCATCATGAATCCACGCCTAAATCTCAACGACGTCCGGGTGCTGGTATCGGTGGCGCGCTGCGGCAGTTTCGCCGCAGCCGGCCGGCAACTCGGCATGCCGACATCCAATGTCAGCCGCCAGGTCGGCGCGTTGGAGCGCGCCCTGGGGCTGCGCCTGCTGACGCGCCAGCCCGATGGGCTGCGTCCGACCGAAGCCGGCCAGGCCCTGCTGCAACGCTTCGGCGCTTCCCTGGAAGGGCTGGACGATTTCGTCGATGCGCTGCGCGCCGAGCAGCCTTTCCTGCAAGGCCGTCTCATGATCACCCTGGCCAGCGAGGTCGGCCCTTATCTG
This sequence comes from Bordetella trematum, assembly GCF_900078335.1. GTDB lineage: Bacteria > Pseudomonadota > Gammaproteobacteria > Burkholderiales > Burkholderiaceae_B > Bordetella > Bordetella trematum. The sequence continues at coordinate 92,885 of NZ_FKBR01000023.1, read as the reverse complement.
CTGGGCGCGGCGCTCGCGGAATTCGCCCTGCGACACCCGGACCTGGAGATCCGCTGCATCAGCACCTTCGCCGGCCTGCAGGAACGGCATTACACGCCGGACCTCGCCGTCATTGTCGGGCGCGGGGACCTGCCCGACAGCGATTGGGTGGCCCGCCCGCTGGCCGAGCTGCCAAGTGTGGTGGTCGGCACCCCCGAGCTGATCGCGCGCTGCGGCCGACCCGCCACCGTCCAGGCGCTGGCCGGCCTGCCCTGCATCACCACCGCCAACATCCTGGAAGGCGCGCCCTGGCGCTTTCTGGATGCGGCCGGACGCAGCCGCGCTTATCCCGTCCAGGCACGCATCCGCCTGGACAGTGGCGCTCTGGCGATGGCGGCGGCCCTCAAGGGCGTGGGATACGCCATCCTGGCGCGCGCGGCCTGCGAACCCTACCTGCGCGACGGGCAGCTGCTGGCCCTCACGCTGGACCGTCAGCCCGCGCCGCTGCAACTCTACGCCGCCTACCCGCAGCGCCGCTATCTGCCGCGCAATGTCCGCGAACTGTTGTCCCATCTGAGCGCCGCCGTGGCCCACCTGCGCCCCGAACGGCTGCATCCTCCCCTGGCGCATGCCTGAAAGTCGCCCGGCTGTCGCCCGGCAGGCCGCATCGCTCTACACTAAAGGCTTATCTCGCCCCCGACGCCTGCCAGCCATGAAGTCTCCGCCACCCGCAACGTCTCCCACCGCCAAAGGCCCGCGCACCAAGCCCGCCGAAGTGCGCCTGGACGAACTCATGAACGCCGCCGAGGCGCTGTTCCTGGCCCATGGCGTCGAAGCCACGACCATCAACGACATCGTGGCCCGCTGCCAGGTCGCCAAAGGTACCTTCTATCATTACTTCGCTTCCAAGACCGACATCCTGGATGCTCTAGCGCGCCGCTATACCGGGCAATTCTTGCAGCGCCTCGAAGACGCCGTGAACGCCTGTGCGCCGCAGGACTGGTCGGCCCGCCTGCGGGCCTGGGTACATGCCAACGTCGCTACCTACCTGGAGACCCACGCGACGCACGATATCGTCTACGCCAATCATCACCATCACAACCGGCTCAACGCCGATCGCAACGCCATTCTTGCTCAGCTGCAGGCCATTATCGCCGGCGGTATGGCCGCCGGCGTCTGGCAGCCCGCCGATGCGCGCGTGGCGGCCTTGCTGATCTATTCCGGCGTGCACGGCGCCACCGACGAACTCATCTGCGATCCACAGATCGATGCCCGCCGCTTTGCCGACGCAGTGGCCGATGCCTGTCTGAACATGCTCAGCCCGGCAACCAGCATCTGAGTACGCCTCAGACACGCCACGGCCAAGGCTGGCGCCCGATCACGCCACAAGAACCGGGCAGTCCCTGCACCGGGCCTTAGCCCCAGACCCTAAAAAACGCGTTGCTCGGCCGGATGCACCTCACCGCCACCACCGTCATCGTCCTGCCGGGGCACGCCCCGACGATTGGGTCGGAGGGCCGGCGGCAAACAGCCGCGCATAGATTTCTCTCACGACGGCCTGCTTTTTCTCGTTATAGGCGGTGATCTGATCTTCGTTCTGCCGCGCGGCGAACTTGGCCTGCGAATAACGCCGGCGATCCTCGTCGTGCTCGCGCAACCAGTCACGGAACAAGCAATGGCGCGCGTGCTCCGGGCAGGCCGGTCCAAAGACATGCAGATTGACCCGCGGAGTCGTCAAGCGGAGCATGCGATGCCCATACCAGCTGCGCTCACGGATGGTCAGTTCGTAACCCAACGCTTGCAAGGCCGGCACGTAAGCCGCCTCATCCTCGGGATCGGCCACGATGAGATCGATATCGATCACCGGTTTGGCCGGCAACTGCGGCACGGCGGTCGACCCGACGTGCTCCACCGCCAGGGCGCGCGCCCCGAGCGCCTGCGCGATGCGCTCGCGCAAGGCCTGGTAGCGTTGCGGCCACACCGGATCGTAGTCACTGACCTCGATCGCCTCCCGCGGCGCCGGGCCGTTGACCCACGGATCCTCCCCGGGATCGCCGGGCTCGAATGTCTGGATGGCTAGCCAGTCGGCTTGCGGCAGCGGGGAATAGGAATCTGACATAGTTTGATCTCCTTGGGCTCTGGCAGGCATGGCCGCCTGAAGGCGGGTGTTCCGGCAACCGTACGCCCCTGAAGTACCGCACTGCCCTCGGGCCAGAATCCTCGCGAATTCTACGCTGCCGCGGGTGAAGGACGCTCTGAAGCAAACAGCTGCCCCAACGCCGGGCCTGCAGCCGTGCGATCCGGACATGGCGGTCGCACCAGGCGCCGCGGCAACCGCGATGCCTGGCGGGGCGCGGAACAATGCCGCGGAATCCGGCGCAGACGCGGGCCGGAACCCGACCTGACGAGGCGCACGCCAGCCCCGCCATTCCTTGCTAAGATGCCCGCCAGCCATGCATCGCCCCATTGGAGCGGCCTTCTTTCCTAGCGAGATCCTCGATGATTGCCAACGTACTGACGATTGCCGGCACCGACCCCAGCGGCGGGGCAGGCATTCAGGCCGACCTGAAGACTTTTTCGGCGCTGGGCGTCTACGGAATGAGCGCCATCACGGCCGTGGTGGCGCAGAACACCCAGGGCGTGCGCAGCTTCGTGCCGCTGGATCCGGCCTTCGTGGCCGACCAGATCGACGCCGTCTTCGATGACGTGCGGGTCGACGCCGTAAAGATCGGCATGGTCGCCAATGCCGCCATCGGCAACGCCATCGCCGAACGCCTGGAACAGCGTGCGCGCTGCCCGATCGTGCTGGACCCCGTGATGGTGGCCAAGAGCGGCGACCGCCTCCTGCTGCCTGACGCCGTGGCCGTGCTGCGCGACCGCCTGGTGCCGCTGGCCACCCTGATCACGCCCAACCTGCCGGAAGCCGGCGACCTGCTGCAGACTGCCGAGCCGCGCACGCTGGACGCCATGCAGGCATTGCTGCGCGCGCTGGGCGAACTGGGCTCGCAATGGGTGCTGCTCAAGGGCGGCCACCTGGAAAGCGAGGACAGCCCCGACCTGCTCTATCGCGCCGGCAGCGCCACCATTCTCCAGGCGCCGCGCATCGCCACGCGCAGCAACCACGGCACGGGCTGCACCTTGTCGGCGGCGGTCACCGCGCTGCTGACCCGCCTGCCCCTGCCCGAGGCCGTGGCCCAGGCCAAGGACTACCTGACCGCCGCCCTGGCAGCTGCCGGCCAGCTGCAAGTCGGCCAGGGCCACGGCCCGGTACATCACTTCCATGCGCTCTGGCGCTGAGTTCGCCGCACCGGCCTGACGCCTGTCGACCGCGACAGGCGAGCCTCATGTCCGCCCGGCTTCGCGCCGCCCGGACGCTTCAGTCGAACCATTGCAGGCCCGCATAGGGGCGCTCGCGCAAGGCGCGCAAGCGGCTCGCCAGATCGCCCACGTGCAGCTCCAGTTTGTGGCCGTCCGGATCCAGGAAATAGAGCGAATCACCTTCGCTGCGGTTGTCTTTCCAGATCCGCGCCCCGGCCGCGTGCAGGGCCGCGCTCAGGGTGGCGAAGGCCTGCTGCGATACCGAGAACGCCAGATGGGTGTAATCGGGATGCGGCGCCTTGCGCGCCTGCGCATCCACCGAGAGACACAGCCAGGCCTCGCCGGCCAGCAGGTAGGCGCCGCCCTCCCATCTGGCCAACGGCCGCAGGCCCAGGGTTTCCGAATAAAAAGCAAAGGCCCGCTGCAGGTCGCGAACCGCCAGGGTCGTGTGATTGATGCCGGTGATCATGGAATCTCGCCTCGGATGCCCCCAGCATAACCGCTTAGCTTTACGCCGCGCCAAGCAGGCCGGCAAGGTCTACAATGCCACTTGAAATTCAGTTCAAGTCCGCAGGTCACCGCATGAGCGCCCCCACTTTAAGACAACTCGAACTGCTGCTGACGCTGGTGTCTTCCGAAGGCATCGCCGGTGCCGGGGCCAAGCTCGGCATGTCGCCCTCGGCCACCAGCCATGCGCTACGCGCGCTGGAAACCGCCCTGGGCACCGAACTGATCGATCGCAACGCTTCGGGCGTGGTGCTCACGTATACCGGCGAACAGGTATTGCCTCATGTGCGCGACGTGTTCGCCTCGCTGCAACTGGTGCAGGCCACCGCCCTGGCAGGCGCCGAACTGAAAACCGGCCTGCTGCGGCTGGGCTCCTTCGGCGCCAGCGCCACCATCCGCGTGCTGCCGCCACTGCTGGAGCGCTTCAAGGCCCGCTATCCTGGCGTGGAGGTCCTGGTCACGGAAAAGCCCGATGAGCAGACCACGCGCGACCTGATCGAGCGCCGGCTGGAACTGGCCGCGGTGACCCTGCCCAAGGCCGATTTCGATACCCAGACCCTGGCCGTGGATGAACTGGTGGCCGTGCTGCCTGTCGGCCACCCGCTGGCCGCGCTGCCTGCCGTGCCGCTGGCCGACATGACCCATGACCCCTTCGTCCTGACGCGCGCAGGCTCGCAAACCCTGGTGACGCAGCTGTTCGCACGCCACGATCTGCGCCCGCGCGTAACCTTCGAAGTGCTGCAACTCATGTCCATCCTGGAGCTGGTCGCAGCGGGCAAGGGCGTGTCCATCCTGGCCAAGCTCGCGCTGCCTGACCGCTACGAAGGCGTGGTGTTTCGCCCGCTCAGCCCGGGCACCTCGCGCCACATCGGTCTGGTGTGCCTGAATGAAAGCCGTCTGTCCCCGGTGGCGCGCGCCTTCTGGCAGGAAACGCGGCGCTATCAGGCCAGCCTCAAGGCCGTGCGCGGGACACAGGCCTGAAAAGGCGCATGCCCGGCCATGGGCCGGGCATGCAGTGCTGCAGGCGGCGTGCCACGCCGCCCATTCCCCCCCTGGCTCGCGCCAGGCTTCTTATTGCTTACTTGCCGAACTCCAGCTTGGCCGCCTTGGCTGCGGCCACGTACTTGTCCACGTCGCTGGAGATCTTGGTATGCATTTCAGCCGGCGTGGTCGGCGTGACCTCGATGTCCAGCCCCTCGATGCGCGCCTTCACGTCCGGCATGGCCAGAATCTCGTTGAGCGTGGCATTGGCCTTCTTGACGATATGCTCGGGAGTACCGGCCGGGAAGGTCAGGCCATACCATACGCCCACTTCGAAATCGCCCGGCACGCCGGCCTCGGTCAGGTTGGGCACATCCGGCAGGGTGGCCGAACGCGTGCGTCCGGTGACCAGCAGCGGCCGCAGCTTGCCGGCGGCGATCAGCGGCTTGGTGGCCGTGGTGGTATCGACGATGTAATCGACCTCCTTGGTCATCATGGCGTTGAGCGCCGGCGAGCTGCCCTTGTACGGGATGTGCAGGCCCTTGAGGTCGGTGGCCGACTTGACCATTTCGGCCGCGAAGTAGGTCCCGAAACAGCACGAGGCATAGCTATACGGCTTGCCGCCGGTCTGGGTCGCCTTTTCGAGTTCCTTGAATGACTTGATGGGCGAGTCTTCGCCCACCGCCAGCACGTAGCTGGATTGCCCGATGATGCCGATGGGCGTGAAGTCCTTGACCGGATCGAGCGGGAAATCGTCACGCACGACCTTGTTCAGGCCAAAGCTGCTGGTGGTCAGGCCGATGGTGTAGCCGTCTTTTTCGGAACGGGCCAGAGACTGCATGGCGATCACCTGATCGCCGCCGGGCTTGTTCTGCACGACAGCCGGCACGCCCCAGACTTCGCCCAGGCGCTGGCCGATCAGGCGCACCAGGATATCGGAAGCGCCGCCAGGCGCGAAAGGCACGATCAGCGTGACCGGCTTGCCCTTTTCCGGGTAGGTATCGGCCAGGGCGGTGCCGCTCAGCGGCAGCAGGAAAGAGGTGGCCAACAGGGTCGACAAGATACTGCGCTTCATGGATGTCTCCAATAATTATTGATGTGTGCCGTTAGCGGTCTTTTAATTATTCAAATGCAAGAAGCGGGTACTGCAGCGAAGGCGTGAAACGTAAACAATTGCGGGGCTTGTACTCTCCTGGTCAAGCGGGCCGGCGGAAGCGGCGCCGGCGGTCAAGCAAGGGGCGGGAAACGCCCCGGACAAAGCGCGGGCTGCGCCTGCCGGAAATGCCGCGGGGTGCACCGCGCCTTCCCGGCAGGGTTGTGCTGCCCTGGGCTGTCCGCCCGCCACCCGGGCCGTTCGCCTCCCCTGCTCATTCGTCCTTGCGGTCAGGGGCGGCGCGCAGCCGGGCGCGCAGCGGCGGGCAGCCTTCTTACACCACCGGCTTGCGCGGCAGAACGGCCGCGTAATCCTCGGGATTGATGCCCAGCTCGGCCAACACCTCGTCGGTATGCTGGGCGAACGACGGCGGACGGCTGCGATACGAGGCCGGCGTGCGCGACAGCTTCACCGGCGCACCGGTGCCGCGATAGTCGTCGATGTCGACCACCATGCCGCGGTGATGGGTATGCGGGTCCTCGACCACCTGGTCGATGGTCCGCACCGGACCGCAAGGCACACCCGCGGCCACCAGTTCCTTGGAGACCTGCACACCGTCGCGCTCGCCCAGCAGCGCCACCAGCTCGTCGCGCAACTCATCGCGATGCTGATTGCGCAGGGCGTTGGTCGCGAAACGCGGATCCTCGCCCATTTCCGGACGGCCCAGCACCTTGCACATCGTCACGAACTGACGGTTGTTGCCCACCGCCAGGAACAGCGGCACGGTGCGGGTTTCGAACGCATCGTAGGGGCAGATATTGGGGTGACGGTTGCCCGAGCGCTGCGGCACCTTGCCGTTGAGATAGAAGTTGGGCAGTTGCGGATGCAGCATCGACACGCCCGAGTCATACAGGGTCGCTTCGACGAACTGGCCCTTGCCGCTCTTGGCGCGTTCCTGCAGCGCCAGCAGGATGCCGATCACGGCGTTCATGCCGGTCACCAGGTCGATGATGGGCACGCCCATGCGCAACGGCTTGCCGCCCTCTTCGCCGTTGACGCTCATCAGGCCGGTCATGGCCTGCACGGCGGCGTCATAGCCCGGCTGGCTGCCATAGGGACCGTCGGCGCCAAAGCCCGACACGCGGCAGTGGATCAGGCGCGGGAATTTTTCGCGCAGCATCTCGCTGCTCAGCCCCCACTTCTCCAGCGTGCCGATCTTGAAGTTTTCGAGGAACACGTCGGCGCCTTCGAGCATGCGCAGCAACAGCTCCTGGCCCGCCTGCTGCGTCATGTCGATCGACACGTCGCGCTTATTGCGGTTGACGCCGATGAAGTAGCTGGCGGCGTCGCCCGCGAACGGGGGGCCCCAGCCGCGCGTCTCGTCGCCCATCGGCGGTTCGATCTTGATCACGTCCGCGCCGTGGTCAGCCAGGATCTGGCCGCAGAAAGGCCCGCCCAGGACACGGCTGGCGTCAATGACGCGGATACCGGCCAGTGATCCGGTGGATGCTTTTTCAGTCGGCATGGACTGCAATCTCCTTCATAAGTTGGGAAGCGAAGTCGGGATAGGTTTCCCGCAGCTCATCGAGTACGCGTCCGCGCAGCAAGGCCAGCGTGGCCGCGTCCGGGTCGGGCGTCTCGATCAGGCCTTCGTCGATATCGAATTCGAAGCCCGTGGCCGCCTTGACCTCTTCCAGAGTATGCCCTGGATGCACCTTGACCAGGCGAAAGCGCGCGCGCTCGGGATTGAACATGAACAAGGCCATGCCCGTGAGCAGCGCGTAGGGCCCGCCCTTGCGGTAGACGCCCGGCTCGCTGGTGCCCGGCGCGCTGATGAAATCCACTTTCTCGACGAACACGCGCGGCGAGTGCTCCTCGCGGAACAGGATCACGCGCGGCACGGCGAAATACAGATAGGCCGAACCGAAGGAGCCAGGCCAACGTACCTTGGAAGCCGGATAGTCGCCCACGCCCACCAGGTTGATGTTGCCCTGGCCGTCGATCTGGCCGCCGCCCAGGAAGAAGGCGTCGATACGCCCCTGGCCGGCACAGTCGAACAACTCGGCCGAACCGTTGGTAAAAAAGTTGTGCTTGACCGAGCCCAGGATCGACAGGCGCACGGCGGGCTCGCCGGCGGCTTCTTTCTGGGCACGCAGCAGCATGGCCGCCGCCGCCGGAATGGGCGAGGAGGCCCCCACCGCCACGTGGCGCACGCCATCGAGCAGCGAGGCGATCGTGACGATCAAGCGTTCACGCAGTGTCACCGCGCTCATTTGTACACCTCCGAAATCCACTGCTGGAAGCCCTCTTCGGTACGCGCCATCTGGGCGTAGCGCAGCAGCTCGGCCGTGTCGGGCGCGTATTCGCCCCACAAGCCGTAGGGCCAGGCGCCCTTCTCCGCCACCGCCACGCCCTCGACGTACAGCGCCGGCAGCACGCCGGCGGCCGTCTCTTCGTCATCCAGCAGGCGGTGCTCGACGATGCGCTCGACCGTCACGAAGGTCTTGCGGCTGGCGTAGGCCATGGCAGCCAGTTCCCGGCGCCGGCCGATCCAGACGTTGCCCTCGCGATCGGCAACCGGGGCGTGGAACACCGCCACGTCCGGATGCAGGGCCGGAATCGCCACCACCGGATCCGGGGTGTCGCTGAACGGGTTCTGCAGCACGCGCCAATCCGGGCGGTTGCGCAGCACGTCGGTGCCGATCAGCCCGCGCAGGGTGGTGAAGGGCGAGCCCTTCTGGGCGGCCATCAGGCCGGCATGGATGGCCGGGCAGGTGGCGTCCATCATTTTGATGCGGCCACCCGTGATCGCGCGCATGAAGCACGGCGCGCCGCCGGCTTCGCCCAGGCTGACCGCGCTGGTTTCCACGCTCTCGACCAGGCCGGCGCCGATCAGGATGTCAAACGACAGGCCTGCCGTCGGCACGCCCACCAGGGCCAGACGCTTGGGCGCGCGGCGCAGCAGCGGCGCCACGATGGCCATGGGCACGCCCGCATAATCCACCGGCATCGCCAGGCGGCAGCCGTCCTGAATCTGGGCAGCGATGTCGTCCACGCTCAGGGGCGCCATGTGTTGCAACATATCGATTCCTTTTTTGCTATCGTCCCGGCCAGGCCTGGGGCCGGCCGGCAGCGCTTGCCGCGCCAGGGCCGGCCCAGGCCGCCCCGGCGCGCAGCGCCATCATGCCGCCGACAGCTCGCCTTCGTTGGAGTAACCCGAGATGAAGGGCTTGAGCGTGCTGGTCGAGGCGTCAAAGACGTGCCGCGAGATGCGCCCGATGTTGCCCCCATACACGTGGATGCTGATCGAGACCTTGTCGTCGTACAGGTTGGAGACGCGGTGGATGTCGCCGGTGCTCGGCGACAGGCTTTCGACCACGCCCGGCTCCAGCACATCCACGCCCAGCGCGCGCATTTCGGCGCCGTCCTCGCCCAGGGCGAAGTTCTCGGCGCGTTCGCTGCCGCGCAGCATGCCGATCAGCGCCCAGACCGTGTGGTTGTGGATCGGGGTCTTCTGGCCCGGGCCCCACACGAAGCTCACCACCGAGAAGCGATCCTGCGGATCGGCATGCAGCAGGTATTGCTGGTAGTACTGCGGATGCGGCTGCGCATATTGCTCGGGCAGCCAGTCATCCTTGCTGACCAGTTCGGCAAGCAGCTTGCGGCCTTCGGCCAGCACCTGCGCCTCATCGCCGCCGCTGCGGTCCACGACATCGGTGAACGCCTTCACGAACTTATCAAAACAGGCCGGGCTGTTCTTCATGCTTGTCTCCTATCTCTGGCGATCCCGCGCCGCGAGGCGGCGCGGATCCTGTCACGTCTGCATTGTTGGTTTCGCGGATATTCACAATCAATTGAAGTTAAATTCAATCATGCGAATATCCACCGATTGTAGGCCTGACCTGCGGCCCGCTCAGGCCTTCTCGGCCAGCTTGGTGAAACCATCACGCGTCTGCGGCAGCTTCATGCCCAGCAGCGAGCCCGCCACCTGCGTGCGCAGGATCTGCGCGGTGCCGCCGGCAATGGTGAACATGCGCGCATCGCGCACGTGACGCTCCATGGGGTTGTGGCGGCCATAGCCCGACGATCCGTAGAACTGCAGCGCATCGTTGGTGACCTTGTTGGCGGTCTCCGCCGCGAAGATCTTGGCGCGCGCCGCCTTGTCGATGTCCGGGAACTCCGTGCCGCTGGAGGCCGCGTAGTGCAGCAGGAGGCGAGCCGCCTCAAGCTGCGTGGACATGTCGGCCAGCATCCACTGCAGGCCCTGGAATTCGGCGATGGGACGGCCGAACTGCTTGCGGTCCTTCAGGTAGGCCAGGCCTTCCTCGAAGGCGCCCTGAGCAATGCCCAGCGCCACGGTGCCGGCGCCCACGCGCTGGGCGTTATAGGCGTTCATCAGGCCGGCAAAGCCACGCTTGAGGCCGCCCGGGGGCACCACCATCATCGACTTGTGAACCTTCAGGTCGTGGAATTCCAGATGAGTTTCCGGGATACCGCGCACGCCCATGGCGTACAGACGGCGACCCACCACCAGGCCTTCGGTGCCGGCATCTTCACGCACGGCGATGAAGGCGCCGATGCCCTGGTCAACGCCGTCCTCGATGACACGCGCGAAGATCAGGTGCAGACGCGAGACGCCACCGCCGGTGATCCAGTACTTCTCGCCGTTCAGGATGTAGTGATCGCCCTGCTTGACGGCACGGGTGGTCATCTCGCTGGCGGCGCTGCCGGCGTTGGGTTCGGAAATGCAGATGGCCGGCTTGTCGCCATTGAGCACCAGATCGGCGGCCAGGGCCAGCTGTTCGGCCGAGCCGTAGCGGGCGATGGCGCCGATGGCGCCCATGTTGGCCTCAACCGTGATGCGACCCATGGTCGCGCAGGCCTTGGCCATTTCTTCGATCACGATGACCGTGTCCAGATAGCTCAGGCCCTGGCCGCCGGAGCTCTTGGGCAGCGTCATGCCCATGAAACCCGCATCGCGCAGCTTGGCGATGTTGTCCCACGGGTAGGCTTCGGTGCGGTCGGTTTCGGCGGCGGTCGGGGCGAACTCGCTCTGGGCCAGTTCACGGGCGCGGGCCTGCAGGGCCAGCTGTTCTTTCGTCAAATGCGTCATGGTTGTCTCCGGGAGAATAGGGATCAGGACTGGCCCAGCCAGTCGGCGAGCACGTCTTGCTCATGTTCATTGATGCGCGGCGGCGCATGGCGGTAGGTCGGCGGCGTCACCGACATCTTGAGCGGATTGGCCAGCAGCCCCACTTCGCCGCCTTCGGCCCAGGCGCAGGGCATGCGCAGCTCGGCGCCGCGGGCCTGCACGTGCGGGTCTTCGAACACGTCCTGCAGGTCGTTGACCGGGCCGCAAGGCACGCCGGCTGCCTCAAGCGCCGCCAGCCAGTCGCGCCGCGGGCGGGTCTGCAGGCGCTCGTCGATCAGCGCGCACAGCGCGACGCGATTCTCGATGCGCTTGACGTTGGTGGCGTAGCGCGAATCGGCGGCCAGCTCGGTCAGGCCGGCCACTTCGCAGAAGCGCTGGAACTGACCGTCGTTGCCCACCGCCAGGATCATGGGCGAATCCGCCGTCGAAAAGACCTGATAAGGCACGATGTTGGGGTGGCCATTGCCCAGGCGCGTCGGCACCTTGCGCTCGGCCAGATAATTGGTGCCGGCATTGACCAGCCAGGCAATCTGGGTATCGAGCAACGAAATGTCGATCTGCTGACCCTGACCGGTGGCGTCGCGGTGACGCAGCGCCGCCAGGATGCCCACGGCGGCATACATGCCGGTCATCACGTCGGCAATGCCCACGCCGACCTTCATCGGCTGGCCCTGCGGCTCGCCGGTCAGGCTCATGATGCCGCCCATGCCCTGGATCAGGAAGTCGTAACCCGGGCGGCTGGCGTAAGGGCCGGTCTGGCCGAAGCCGGTCACCGAGCAATACACCAGGCGCGGATAACGTTCGCGGATCTGTTCATAGCTCAGGCCATACTTGGCCAGGCCGCCTTTCTTGTAGTTCTCGATCAGCACGTCCGCCTGGGCGATCAGGCGATGCACCAGGGCCTGCCCTTGCTCGCTGGCGATGTCGATGGCGATCGAACGCTTGTTGCGGTTGGCGCTCAGGTAGTAGGCGCTCTCGTCGGTGCGCTGGCCTTCCTGGTCACGGATGTACGGCGGGCCCCATTTGCGGGTGTCGTCGCCCTCGCCGGGCTTCTCCACCTTGACCACGTCAGCGCCCAGATCGCCGAGCAACTGCGCCGCGCTGGGGCCGGCCAGGATGCGCGACAGGTCCAGCACCTTGACGCCGGCCAGGGCCATGGGCGAGAGCGCGTTCATACGCCCTCCGCGCAAAACGGCCCGGTCGGCAGGCGCAGGGATTGGTGCAGATCAGCTTTCATCTTCCTCGAGCGCAAGGCGCTAATTGGTGTTGATGAGTGGAATTTAAAATTCATGCCCATAAACATCAATTGAATTTAATTTCAACACTCGCCATTGCTGCTCTGCAGCATGACGCCGTCCGGACATTCTCGGCCAGCGCCTTTGCACCCGGCAGGCCGCCAGCTTAAGTCCTGGCGCGCCGCGCCTGAATCAAGAATATTTGATATGCAAATACGATCTGTGACATAAGCGATCCGAGCCAGGCCGCCAGACCGGGGCGGGCCATGTCAGAATCAACAATGACCTATCTCCTTGGATAGCCATGAGCTGGACCAATACTCTGATCGAAAGCGAACGCCTGATGCTGCGCCCGTTTGCCGCGAGCGATGCCGGCGAAGCCTTTGCCTGCATTACGCCCGGGCTGACCCGCTACATGGATTTTGAGCCGGCCGCCTCCGAAGCGGCGTTCGCCGAGGTCTGGCGCGAATGGCTCCCGCTGATCGCCAGCGGGGCCGATTTCACCTTCGTATTGCGGCAACGCAGCGACGGCCATTTCCTGGGTCTGGCGGGCTTGCACCGCTGCGCCGACCCCACGCCCGAACTGGGCATCTGGATACGCGAAGACCACCACGGACATGGCTATGGGCGGGAAGCAGTCGCCGCCGTCGCCGCCTGGGCCGCCGACACTTTCGGCGCGCCCGCCTTCCTTTATCCGGTGGCGGTCGACAACCGGCCCAGCCGGCGTCTGGTGGAAGCGCTGGGCGGCCAGTTGCAGGGGCCGCTCAGGCGGCGCAAGTACGCCGCCGTGCTGTACCGCCTGCCGGCGGCCTCTTTGAACCCGGCCTGAGCCGGCGCCGGCCGCCCTCCCTCAGGCGCGCGGCGCGCCCGCAGGCGCCGACGCCGGCGCGCCAGCCGGCTGGCGAGCGCCAGCGCCCGGCCAGCGCCCATTGAGCGCGCCATAGGCGAGCAGGCCGATCACCAGTCCCCAGAACGCGCCACCGATACCGAACAGCGTAATGTTGGCGGCCGCCGCCAGAAAGGTGATCAGCGAAGCCTCGCGGCTTTTGGGGTCGGCCATGGCGCTGGCCAGGCTGCCGCCGATGGTGCCCAGCAGGGCCAGACCGGCCAGGGTGGTGATGAACGTGGCCGGCAGGGCCATGAACACGGCTGCCAGCGTCACGCCGAACACCCCGATCAGGATGTAGAACAGGCCAGCCGCCACGCCGGCGATCCAGCGCCGCGACGGATCCTCGTGCGCCTCGCGGCCGGTGCAGATCGCCGCAGTGATCGCCGCCACATTGAAGGCATGCGAGCCGAACGGGGCCATCACCAGCGAGCCCAGGCCGGTCAGGGTCACGATGGGGTTGGCGCTCGTCTTGAAGCCGTCATTGCGCAGCACCAGCATGCCCGGCATGTACTGGCCGGTCAGGGTAATCAGAAACAGCGGCAACGCCACGCTCAGCAGCGCATTGAGCGAGAAGGCCGGCATGGTGAAGACTGGCGCGGCCAGCGTCAGCGACAGCCCCGAGAGGTCCACCCGGTCCTGGATCAGCAAATAGGCCAGGCCCAGCGCCAGGATACCGACCACCGCATAACGAGCGGTCAGGCGCTTGAGCAGCACATAGGCCACGATCAGCAAGCCGGCCAGGCCGGGGTCGATGCTCATGCCGCCGAAGGCTTTCACGCCGAACTGCAGCAGGATCCCGGCCAGCAGACCCGCCGCCACGCCCGGTGGAATCAGGCGGATGACGCGCTCGAACCAGCCCGACAAGCCCAGCGCCACGAAGGCGGCGGCCGAGATGAGGTAGGCGCCGATGGCCTCGGGATAGGACGTGGTGGCCAGGGCCGTCACCAGGAAGGCGGCCGCTGGCGTGGACCAGGCGGTGATGATGGGTTCGCGCGTGGCCCAGCTCAGGATCAGCCCGGTCACGCCCACGCCGATCGAAATCGACCACACCCAGGATGCAGTGAGTTCCGGGCTCAGGCCGGCCACCTTGGCCGCCTGGAACACCAGGATGAAGGTGCCGCCATAGTTGACGATGACCGAAATCAGGCCGGCCACCACAGGGTGCACGAGATCGCGCAGCGACAGACCGCGCGCGGGAGATGGGGAGGACGGCGAGGAAGAAGCCATGATGGATTGAAACTCCGGGAAGAGCAGGGTTGCGAAAGCCGTTGATGGCTATTTTTATAGCGCTAAAATGGCCGGTATCTCCCTACCATTTTCCTGACTCAATACCGACCAATTGTTCAAGCACGCCCAGCTGGAAACCGTTAAAGCCTGGCTCGCCGATCCCGCGCATGGCGCGCTGGCGCTGCACGCGCGCATCCAGCGCGCCGTGCGCCAGCTGATCCTGGACGGCACCCTGGGCGTGGGCAAGCCCCTGCCGGCCTCCCGCGCTCTGGCCGCCTCGCTGGGCGTCTCGCGCGATACGGTGGAGGCGGCCTACGGCCAGCTGCATGCCGAGGGCTTCATCGAACGACGCGTCGGTAGCGGCAGCTTCGTCTCAGAGCGCGCCCGGCGCGCGCCGGGACGGCGCGCCGCCCGCGCCTGGGCCGGTGTATCGGCGCCCCTGAGCCGGCGCGGCCAGGCGCTTTACGACAGCGGCGGCGTGCGGGACTTCCCCGCTCCGCGCCCTTTTGCGCCCGGCGTACCGGAGACCCGCAGTTTTCCGTTGGCCACCTGGGAGCGTCTGCAACGCCAGGTGCTGCGCGATCACGGCCATCAGGCCCTGGCGCACAGCCCGCCGCAAGGCATGCTGCCGCTGCGCCGTGCCATCGCGGACTACGTCAACCTGGAGCGCGGCGCCCAGGCCAGCCCCGAACAGGTGCTGGTGCTGACCAGTTCGCAGCAGGCCATGGCCTTGTGCGCCCAGCTGCTGCTGGATCCGGGAGACACCATCGCGATCGAAGACCCCGTTTATCCCGGCGCGCGCAAGGCCTTCGAGGCGGCCGGCCTGCGCACCGCACCCATCGCGCTCGATGCACAGGGCATGCAGGTCGCGCTGCTGCAGGCGCTGGCGCCGGCGCCCAAGGCCGTTTTCCTTACGCCATCGCACCAGTTCCCCACCGGAGTGACCCTGGCGCTGGACCGGCGCCTGGCCGTGATCGAATGGGCCCAGCGCCAACAGGCCTGGATCATCGAGGACGACTACGACAGCGAGTTCCATTACGCCGGCAAGCCCATGGCCTGCGTCCAGGGTCTGGACCGGCACGGTCGCACGATCTATATCGGGACCTTCACCAAATCGCTCTTTCCGGGACTGCGCATCGGCTACATGGTGCTGCCCCCGGCGCTGGTGGCGCCCATGACGGTGGCACGCACCCTGCTCGATGGCCATAGCGCCCCACTGCCCCAGCTGACGCTGGCGCGCTTCATGGAGGCCGGCCATTTCGGCGCCCATGTGCGCGCCATGCGGGCCGTGTATGCCGACAGGCGCGACGTGCTGGCGCGGCTGCTGCGTCGCCATCTGGGCGATATGCTCACGCCGCAGGTGCCGGCCGGCGGCATGCAGCTGCCCTGTCTGCTGGCCGACGGGCTGTCCGAACCCGCGCTCATCGCCCTTGCGGCGCGCCGGCAGATCGAACTCACCGGCCTGACGCCACTGCATCAGCTGACCCCGGCTGCGCCGGGCGTGCTGATGGGCTTTGCCGCCTATGCGCCGCGCGAACTGCAGGCCGCGGTCAAGCTCCTGTCTGGCGTATGGCGCGAGGCCTGAGACGCGCGTCAAACATATCAGGCACCCAGCTATTTGAAATTGGACGCCCGCGCGGCGGGCTCCGTAGACTGCCGTTCATTCCATCCGGAGGCTTTCGGCCATGCAATTGAACGGCATCATCGGCTACCTGCTGAGCCCCTGCGATGCGCGGGGAGAGATCGACCACCCGCTGCTGGCGCAGCACATCGAATACCTGGTGCAGGCCGGCGTGCACGGCCTGGCGCCGCTGGGCAGCGTGGGCTGCCTGCCCTATCTGAACGACGACGAACGCGTCGCCGTGCTCAAGACCACCGTGGCCGCCAGCGCCGGGCGCGTGCCGGTGCTGGCCGGCGTCTCCAGCATGAGCACGGCCCAGACCCTGCGCCATGCGCGCCTGGCCGAGGCCGCCGGCGTCAACGCCATCCAGGTGCTGCCCAGCACCTACTGGAAGCTGACCGAGGCAGAAACCTTCGCCTACTACCAGCAGGTGAGCGAGGCCGTCAGCCTGCCCATCATGGTCTACAACAACCCCTTCGTCACCGGCCTGGACATGTCGGTCGCCCTGCTGCAGCGGCTCACCGGCCTGCCGAATATCCGCCTCATCAAGGAGGCCAGCCCCGAACCGGGCAAGATCGCCCGCCTGTGCCAGGCCTGCGGCCCGGAGGTGAAGGTGTTCGCCGGGGTGAGCAGCATGGCCTTGCAAGGCCTGCGCGATGGCGCGGCCGGCTGGGCCACCGCCGCGCCCAATGTCTGCGCTCCCGCCATTCTGGACTTCTACCGGCGCCTGCGCACCGGCGATCTCGAGGGCGCCGCAGCGCAGTTCGAGCGCCAGACCCCGCTGCTGGACTATCTGCTGGCCCACGGCCTGCCACGCACCATCAGCGCGGCCATGGCCCTGCTGGGCCGCGACCCCGGCCATCTGCGCGCCCCGCTCGCGCCCCTGGAGGCCGGCCGCCGCCAGATTCTGCACACCCTGCTAAAAACCCTGGAGATGACCCCATGAAACCTCTCGCCCTCGTTGCCGCGCTGGCCATCTCGCTGGCCGGCGGCCCGGCCGCTGCCTCCGGCTACCCCGCTCAACCCATCCGTCTGGTCGTGCCGTTCGGCGCCGGCGGCGTCACCGATACGACCGCGCGGGTCTTCGCCGAAGGCCTGAGCAAGGAACTCGGCCAGCCCGTCGTGGTGGAAAACCGCGCCGGCGCGGGCGGCGCCATCGCGGCCAGCAGCGTGGCCAAGTCCCGCCCGGACGGCTATACCCTGCTGGTGATCACCAATGGCATGTACGCCGTCAATCCGCTGATCTACGCCCAGCTGCCCTACGACCCGGACAAGGACTTCGATTATGTGGCCATGCTGGCCAATACCCCGACCATCCTCGCCGTGGGTCCGGACAGCCCCCACCAGACCCTGACCGAACTGGTCGAAGCGGCCAAGGCCAGGCCGGAAAGCCTGAGTTTCTCGACTGCCGGAGAGGGTTCGGACAACTATCAGGTCATGCGCCTGCTGGAGCAGGCCAGCGGCGCCAGACTGCTGCACGTGCCCTACAAGAGCGGGCCGGAATCGCTCACGGCCATGATGAGCCGGCAGACCGACGCGACCGCCGTTTCGGCCGTGACGGCCGGCGGCTTCATCGCCGCCAACCAGATCCGCCCGCTGGCCGTGACCTCGTCGCGGCGCCTGGCGCAGCAACCGCAGGTTCCCACGGCGCAGGAAGCCCTGGGCCGGCCTATCGAGGGAGGGTCGCTGTCGGGCATCGCCGCGCCGGCCGGCACGCCCGAACCGGTTCTGGAACGCCTGAATGCCGCCATCGCGGCCGTGGCGGCCGGGCCGCTGGCGCAGCAGAAGGTCTACGCCCAGGGCAGTGAGCCGGTCGACCCGGGGCGCCGGGTGTTCGAGCAGCGGGTGCGCGAAGAACAGGCCAAGTGGCGTGCGCTGCTCAAGCCGGCCGATGCGCGCTAAGGCTGCGCAGGCAGGCACTCGTAGGCGCACTGCGTGAACCAGCGCGCCGCCGGATTCAGGCCGGCGGCGGGCATGGCCAGGGCCAGCGCGTAGGTCAGGGGCTGGCCTGCCGCATCCTGCAGTGCAACGAACACGACATTCTCCACTGCGATGCGCGCCAGGGCCTGGGGCACGATGGCCACCCCCAGGCCGGCGGCGATCAGCGGCAAGGTAATCAGCGCGTGGGACGACTCCTGCAGCGCGCGCGGCGTGAAACCCTCGCGCTGGCACAGCGCCATGATCTCGCCGGCAAAGCCCGGGCTGTCCGAATGCGCCAGGGCCACCAGGGTTTCGGCGCCGATGTCGGCCAGCCGCAGCGCCTGACGCCGGGCCAGCGCATGGCCGCAGGGCACCGCCAGCAACAGACGCTGGCGCGGCAATGGCATCCATTCGATTCCCGGCACGCCCGCTGCCGGCGGCACCAGCAGGGCCACGTCCAGCTCGCCGCGTTGCAATTCAGCCAGGATGCTCACCGAACTGCCGCTGCTCAAACGCAGACGCACCGACGGAAAGCGCTTCGCGAAATACGGCAACAGGCGCGGCAGCAGGTCCAGCGCCGCGCTGGGCACGGCACAGACCCGCAAGCTGCCCACCCGGCCCTGATCGGCATCGCGCGTGGCCTGCGCGGCCGCCTGCGCGCCATCGAGCAGGCGCTGCGCCTCGCGGAGAAACACCCCGCCGGCCACGGTCAGGCGCACGCCCTGCCGGTCCCGCTCGAACAGACGCGCGCCCAGCTCCTCCTCAAGGCGCTTGATCGCCAGGCTCAGGGGAGGCTGCGTCATGTGCAGGCGTTCGGCCGCCTTGCGGTAGTTGAGTTCGGCGGCCAGCACCACGAACTGGCGTAATTGGCGGAAATCCATGCGCGGCCCCGGCTCAGCTGCTGGCCATCCAGTCGAGCACCAGATCCATGGTGCGATGCACGTGCTCGACCATGGCCTGGCGCGCGGCCGGGCCATCGCGCTCGCGCAGCGCGGCCAGGATGGCTTCATGTTCGCGAATGTTCTCTTCCATCAAACGCGGGGGCATGCGCGAGGCGAAGCTCAGGGCGCTGGCCACGCTGCCGCCCTGCATTTCGGTGATCAGTTCCTGCAGGCGCTCATTGCCGCTGGCCTGCGCGATGATCTGATGAAAGCTGCGGTTGTGATCCAGCCATTGCGAACCCCGCTCGCCCTGCACGCGCGAACGCAGCGTGCGGGCGTACTCCTCCTGGCAGGCCGACAGGCGTTGCAGTTCTTCATCCCGCAGCCAGTCCACCGCCAGGGCCGCAGCCAGCCCTTCTAGCTCGGCGCGGATCTGGAAGGCCTCGCGCACCGCCTTGGCCGACGGCACAGCCACGATGGCGCGCCCGCTGGGTGTGAGCGCAATCGCGCGCCGGGCCTCCAGAAAGCGCAGGGCCTCGCGGATGGGGGTGCGGCTGGTGCCGAACTCGGCCGCCAGCTCGTACTGGCTCAGGGGATCGCCCGGCCGATAGCGGCCGGTCTGGATACGCCGCAGGATCTCCTCGGCAATTTCGGTCGACGATCTCATCGAAGTGGCTGTCTCTGCGGGGGTCGGCATGGCAAGGGCGGCGCGCGGAAAACGTTCGATCATAGGGTAATTCCGAGTGCCCACCCTCATGCGGCGACTATAGCATCCCGTCTGACATAAATGGGATCCCATTTATGCTTAACGGTATCCTTAGGAGCACTTCATGACTGACATCGACACCATTACCGGCCGTCCCATCCTGCATCCCGGCGGGCGCGGCGGCCCCCTGACCGATGCGCACCGCCCGATGGCGGTCTGCCACCGCGACGACCTGGCCTGGGAGAACCTGCGCTACGACGGCCAGCTATCGAAAATGATGTTCCACCCCTCGGCCGAGCATCCCACCGTCCCCAACGCGGGCATCGTCCATTACGACAAGGGATCGGGCCACCCGCTGCACAACCATTACTTCGCCCAGATCTGGTACATCCTGAGCGGCCGATTCCAGATCCGCGATCAGGTCTACGGCGCCGGGACCATGGTCTTTCACCCTGCCCCTCACTACGAAGACGAGATGGTGACGCTGGAAGAAGGCGAAATCCTCTACGTGCAGTACATGGGCCCCGAGACCCGCCAGCCGCCCATCTACGACGGCCGGTTCAACATGCAGACACGCCGTCCGCTGGACGAAGAAACCACCGCCGTCTGATCCTGCGCGGCAGCCGCGGCGCCCGCGCCGGGCGCCCCCTTTCCTTGCGGAGAGAACCATGAACCGCATCATCGCGTTGCTCGATGCGCTCAATCGCAACGTTGGCCGTGGCATCAGCCTGGCCATGTTGCCCTTGCTGGCCATCACCCTGGCTACCGTCATCCTGCGCTACGCCTTCGGCATCGGGCTGATCTGGCTGCAGGACAGCTATGTCTGGCTGACCAGCGTCTATTTCATCGGCCTGTCGGGCAGCGCGCTGCTGCATGAGCGTCACGTCCGCGTCGAACTCTTCTACGGCCGCATGCAGGCGCGCAGCCAGGCCTGGGTCAACCTGCTGGGCGTGTTGCTGCTGCTGTGGCCAACCCTGGCGGTCATCGTCCTGGCCAGCTGGCGGCCGATCGCGCGCTCCTGGCGCTTTCTCGAAGTCTCGCCCAACGCCGGCGGCCTGCCTTTCGCCTATCTGCACAAAAGCCTGATCTATGTGTTCTGCGCCCTGCTGTTCCTGCAGGGCCTGTCCTTGCTGCTGGCCTCGTGGCGTACGCTGCGCGCCGCCCCGCCCCCGGGAGTCTGTCGATGAATCTGAATGAATTGCTATGCCTGCTCATGTTCGCCGCCGTCATGGCGACGATGATGGCGGGCTTTCCGGTGGCCTTCACTCTCTCCGGCGTGGGCATCGGCTTTGCCCTCCTGGGCAGCGCGCTCGAGGTCTTCGAATGGCGCACCATGGGCGGCGTGATGGGCCGTCTGTACGGGATCATGAGCAATGAAATGCTGGTGGCGATCCCGCTGTTCGTCTTCATGGGCTTCATGCTGGAGAAATCCAAGACGGCCGAGCGCCTGCTGGAGACCACCTCGCGCCTGTTCGGCACGCTGAGCGGCGGACTGGCCTTCACCGTGGTGGCCGTCGGGACGCTGCTGTCGGCGGCCACCGGCATGGTGGCCGCAACGGTCGCCACGCTGGCGCTGATCAGCATACCGGCCATGTAGGCCGGCTATCAGCCCGCCTACATGGCCGGCACGGTGTGCGCCTCGGGCGCGCTTTCGCAGCTCATCCCGCCGTCCACCGTGCTCATCCTGATCGGCGACATGATGCGCGGCGTCACCCCGGCGTCGCGCCCGGGGGGCCCCGTCACGGTCAGCGACCTGTTCGCCGGGGCGGTGCTGCCCAGCCTGCTGGTGGTGGGGCTGTTCTTTCTCTATGTGCTTTACAAGGCCATCTTCCAGCCCGCCACCTGCCCGCCCCTGCCAGCCGCCAGCGGCGAGCAACAGGGCGTCAGCTTCAAGGACGTGCTGCGCGATGCGCTCGCGCCTCTGTCGCTGATCGTGGCCGTACTTGGCTCCATCCTGGGCGGCATCGCCACGCCCACCGAGTCCGCCGCCGTCGGCGCGGCCGGCGCCACCCTGCTGGCGCTGATTTCCCGCAGCCTGTCGTGGCGCACGCTGAAGGAATCCTGCCTGGCCACCGGCCATCTGGTGGCAATGGTCTACACCATCATGATCGGCGCGGCCATTTTCTCGCTGGTCTTCAAGGGGATGGGTGGCGAACACCTCGCCCACGAAATCCTCGCCAGCGTGCCCGGCAGCCAATACGGCGCGCTCATCCTGGTGCTGGCGATCGCTTTCGTGCTGGGTTTTTTCCTCGACTCGTTCGAGATCATCTTCATCGTCATCCCGATCTTCGGCCCGCCGCTGATCGCGCTGGGCGTGGATCCGCTGCTGTTCGGCGTGCTGCTGGCCGTCACCCTGCAGACCAGCTACCTCACCCCGCCCTTCGGTTTCGCCGTGTTCTATCTGCAGGGCGTCTTCAAGGACATCGACTCGGCCACCGCCTACCGCGGCGTGCTGCCCTACATCTTCCTGCAAGCCCTGGCCATCGCCGCCATCATGCTTGCCCCCGCTCTCGCCACCTGGCTGCCGGCCGTGCTGTATTGAGTCGCGCACCTTACCTGCCACCTCTGGAGACTCTCATGACAACCTCACTGCTTTCCACACGCCGCCGCCTGCTGCAGGCTGGCGCAGCCACCGGCCTGGGCGCCATTCTCGCCACCGGCAGCGCCCCGGCCGTCGCGCGCGGCAAGGTCCGCTGGCGCCTGGGCATGGCGTGGGCGCGCAACGCCCCCGGCTACACCACCCCCGTCGTGGCGCTGGCAGAGTTCCTGTCCAAGGCCAGCGGCGGCGACTTCGAGCTGGAGCTGTTCGGCGCGGGCGAAGTCGTGCCGCCCCTGCAGACCTTCGACGCCGTGCTCGACGGCACGCTGGATTGCGGCCATGGCTATCCCAGCTACTGGGCCGGAAAATCCATCGCCATGAACCTGGCGATGAGCATGCCGTTCGGCACGACCGCCCAGGAAAAGAACGCCTGGCTGCAATACGGCGGCGGCCAGGAAGTCCTGGACAAGGTCTACGAACGCTTCGGCGCCAAGTTCTTCCCGTTGGGCAACTGCGGCGTGCAGCCCATGGGATGGTTCCGCAACCCGATCCATTCGCTCGACGACCTCAAGGGCCTGAAGTTCCGCGTCACCGGGCTGGCCGGCCAGGTGCTGCGCGAATGCGGCGTGGCGGTAGTGACCATGCCCGTGGGCGAACTGCTGCAGGCCATGCAATCCGGCGCGGTCGACGCCTGCGAACTCACCGGCCCGTACATCGACACTACCATGGGCATCCAGCGCGCCGCGAAAAACTACTACTTCCCCGGCTGGCACGAACCCGAGGGCCAGTTCGACCTGTTCATCAACCTGGACACCTGGAACGAGCTGCCGCCCCGCTATCAGGAGCTGGTGCGCGTGGGCAGCTACTATGCCAACACGGTCATGCTCAACGAACTGGTGGCCCGCAACGGACAGGCCTTCGAGACCCTGCGCAAAGACCATGGCGTGCAGCCGGGCGTACTGCCCGATGCAGTGCTGGACCGCTTCTACGCGGTAACCGGCCAGATACTCGAAGGGGCCTATGACAGCGACCCGCTGGC
This sequence comes from Bordetella trematum, assembly GCF_900078335.1. GTDB lineage: Bacteria > Pseudomonadota > Gammaproteobacteria > Burkholderiales > Burkholderiaceae_B > Bordetella > Bordetella trematum. The sequence continues at coordinate 69,798 of NZ_FKBR01000023.1, read as the reverse complement.
GCGCGAAGTGCGCCAGAGCCTGCAGGCCTTCCTGGCCCACTGCGCTCCCTACAGCGACTACGCGGACCTGCGCTATCTGCAACAGCGCGCGCGGCTGGCCGGGCGCGCCCAGACCTGAGTGCCGCCCCGTCGCGTCAGGGCAGCCGCGGCGGGGCGATCGGATTGGGTGGCGAAGACTTCAGGCAGGCAGCCAGCACCAGAGCCAGGACGCTGGTCCAGAACACCAGATGAAACCCGTCGATATGCGCCAACACCTGGGACTCGCGCAAAAGCATGCGCGCCAACGCGCCCGGATCGGCGGCGCCCCGGGCGCCGGCGACTGGCTCGCCGGCCATCACATGGGCCGCCAGCGCGGCGTAGCCCGCGTCGCCGCTCATGCGCAGCCAGGTGGCCATTACCGTGCCGGCCAGCACTGGCGTGAGTACTCTCGCAATCGGGACGTAAGCGCCCAGTGCCACGCCGTGGGCCGGATTCAGATTCGTCACGAATGCCGCGATCAGGCCCAGCAGCATGATGCTCTCGCCCAATGATTGCAGCATCAGCAGGCCGGTAAACTGGTCAGCGCGCCAATCATGGCTCAATTGCGTGCCCCACCATGCCGACAGGGCGATCAGGCTCAGGCCCGCCACCATCATCAGGCGCGGCTCCAGCCTGCGTCCCAGGTAGATCGCCAACGGCGTGGCGGCGACATAGGCGGCAAATGCCGTCAGTGTCGCGGTGCTGGTCTGCATGGGCTTGAGCGCGCCCATCTGCGCCAAAAAGTTGGGCACCAGAAAAGCCGTGGGCGTCATCAGGATGCCAAACAGGCAGGCAATCGCCAGACACAAACCAATATTGCGGCTGCCCAAAGGCACGAGAGTCCCGAAGCGCGCCTGCTGGCCGGCCGCGCGCCAGATGGCCAGCACGAACAACGCCCCGCCCCCCGCCAGGCAAGCGACCACCAGCCCCGAGTCCTGCCATCCAAGCCGCTCCGCCCCCTCCACCCCCACAAAGAGGAGCACCAACCCGAGGCAGAACATTGCCATGCCTGCCCAATCCGCCTGATCCAGGCGCTGTCGGTCCACCTCTCCCCATGGCAGGGCCTTCCAGGTCAGCCAGGCGAGCAACGGCCCGGCCACGCCCGCCGTCCAATAGATCGCCCGCCAATCGAACTCCTCGACCAGCAGCGCCGATGCTCCCAGCCCGGCATCCATGCCCGCAGACACGCGCAGACTATAGGCGGCCATGATCAGCAGCCACCACTGCGGCCTCAGGCTGCGCAATGCCAGCGAAATCGTCAGCGGCAGATACACGCCCAGGCACAGGCCGGCCATCGCATGCATAACCAGCAAGGCCGGATAATGATGCTGGGCCAGCGGTATCAGCCAGCCCAGGCCGCCCAGCGCCAGGCTGGGCCAGAGTAGAACGCGCGCCGGCCCTGCCACCGTGGCAAGCCATGGCACGACCGGCATGGTCAGAAGCTGGGCGGCGTTCAAGGCCGTCCCCAATCCAGCCGCCTGCAATACGTCCAGGCCGAAATGGCCGCGCAGATCCGGCAGCGCGGCCGAGAACAGCCGTCCTTGCAAGGTCGTCAACAGCGCGCCCAGGAAGATCGCGCCCACGGTCAACAGGGGACGCGGCTGCTCCGCGTTGCGCAACCAGGCAGGCAGGCGAACGCTCATGGCCGCGCCTCAGGTCGAACCGCCTCATCGTCAACGGGAACGGCACGAGTGTCGATCTCGACTTGCACCGACATGCCCGGCCGCAGCCGCTGCAAGGCCGGCTGCCCCGGCTCGAAGGCGATACGGACCGGAATCCGCTGCACCACCTTGGTGAAATTGCCGGAGGCATTCTCGGCAGGCAGCAGCGCCGATTTCGCTCCGCTCATGGGTGCGATCTCCTCGACCCGTCCGCGCAGCCGTACGCCAGGCAGGCCGTCGACACGCACCCTCGCGGGCAAGCCCGCCTGCACCCGCGCGAGTTGCGTCTCCTTGTAGTTGGCGATCACATAGGCGGCGTGTTGCGGCACGATGGAAACGATCTGGCTGCCGCTCGCCACCAGGCTGCCCCGCTGCACATGGCGCTTTCCCAGCACCCCGTCAAACGGCGCTGTGATGCGGGTGTACGCCAGGTCACGACGTGCGCCATCGAGCTCGGCAGCCGCGGCCTCGCGCTCGGCGGCACGCCCGGCGCGTCCGCCCTCCAGCACATCGATGCGGCGGGCTGCCAGCGCAGCCTGGGCACGAGCCGCATCGCGCATGCTGACGGCATGATCCAGGTCGGCCTGCGCACTCTCGTAGTGCTGACGCGACAGGGCCCCTTGTTCGACCAGGGCCGCCTGCCGGGCCGGGTTGCGCCGATGCTGGCCTATCCGAACCTCGGCTGCACGCAGGTTCGCCTCGGCCAGGGCCACGTTGGCGCGCTGCTCGGCGATCTCATTGTCCAGATTGTCCAGATGCGCCTGGGCTTTGGACAAGGCTGCCCGCGCCGCCTTCTCGCGCCAGCGCGCGTCGGCCGGGTCGATGCGCGCGATCACTTCGCCGGCCCGCACCGCTTGATAGTCATCGACCGGCAAGGCCTGAATGTGGCCGCCGATGCGTGCGCTGAGCACGGCGGTATCCGCCTCGACGAAGGCGTTCTCCGTCGTCTGGATGGCGCGGGCGCTCACCCAATGGCGCCATTGCGTGGTGGCCAGCACAACCAGCCCGAGCACCGCCAGGCAGGCCAGCCACGGGGCCAGTCGCAACATCAGCCCACGGCGCGAGGCGAGGATGGCGTCAGTCGTCATGCTTGTTCTCCTTCCTGTTTTCAGGGGCCGCTGCGATCAGGCTGCCGCCTAGGGCGCGCTCCAGCTCGACCCGTCGCGTCACCGTCTGGATTTGCAGATCCAGAGCCAGGCGGCGGTCGCGTAACAAGGCGTCCTGGGCTGTCAGCACGGTCAGGTAATCGGCCAATCCGGCCTGGTATTGCGCGCGAGCCAACGCAAAGGCGCGCTGACGGGCTTGCAGACTGCGCCCTTGCTCGGCACGCTGCGTCGCCAGCGCCTGCAGAGAAAGCACCTGGTCGGCGACGTCGCGCACAGCGACCAGCAGAGCCTGGTTGTAGCCATGCACGGCCTCATCGAATTGCGCGGCCCGCCCCTTCCAGCGGGCGCGCAGACGGCCGCCATCAAACAATGGCAGGCTGATGGCGGGCTCGATTCCATATTGCCGGCTGCCGGCATGCAGCCAGTCCCGCAGCCCGAACGTGGCGCTCTGCCTCGCCAGGCCGGCAAACAAGCGCAGGTCGATATTCGGATAGAAAGCGGCCTTGGCCGCCTGCATGCGCTGGCCGGCCGCCTCGACCCGCCAACGCGCCGCCACGACTTCCGGGCGCTGCGCGATCAGTTCGGCAGGCAAGGCAGGCGGCAGCGCAAGCGCCAACGGCTGCGGCAGGGCCGGCGCGGCATGCGCCAGGCGATGTAGCGGCAAGCCTGCCAGGGCGGCCAGGGCATGACGCTGCAAACCGATCTGCTGCGCCAGCGCCGCTCCTTCGCGCAGCGAAGCGCTGACATCGGCGCGCGCCTGCGCTACCTGGACATCCGTGTCCAGGCCGGCGGCGCGACGCATGCGTACCAGCTCCAGGGTTTGACGCCGCAATTCCAGACCTTCGCGGGTCTGCGTCTGCGCAACCAGCAGGCCGGCCAGCTCGAACCAGCCACGCTGCAGCCGGCAGACCAGCAGCAACCGCGCTGCACGCCACTCACCTTCGGCCGCCGCCGCCTCGCCCAACGCCGCGCGCATGGCCGCGCGCTGCCCACCCCAGAAATCGAAGGTGTAGCCGGCCTGCACGCCCAGGACTGCGGCCATGCCGTGGGCGCCGGCCAGCGGCGGGCCCGCATCGTACTCGGCCGCATAACGACGCGCCTGGGCGCTGCCTTCCAGATTCAACGTCGGCAGTCTCGCCGCGCCCGCCTCTTCGGCATAGGCCTGCGCCTGCATCAATCTGTCACGCGCCTGCGACAAGTCCGGGTTGCCTTCCAAAGCCTCGGAGAGCAAGGCGTCGAGCGCCGGATCCTCGTATCGCGCGCCCGGGTGAAACAGGCCCGGCCACTGCACCGGGGTGGCGCCATAGTCTTGCGGCGAGTGAGTCCGTGCGCGCGGCATCTGATCCAGGCCTTGCATATCGGCGCATCCCGCCAGCACCAGGCAGCATCCCAGTGTCGTGGCAAGGATCCATGGTTTTTTCATTCCATCAACCTAACACTGTTAGTCTGACAGAATGATAACCTAACGACGTTAGATTTCAACCTGAACAGGATGTCTCTTTGTGAACGCTCCGAAAATCCAGCGCGAACGAGTCATTCAGACCGCACTGACCTTGCTGGACCAGGAAGGTCTCGAAGGCCTGACCATGCGCAAGCTCGCCCTGGCGTTGCAAATCCAGGCGCCGTCGCTCTATTGGCACTTCGAGAACAAACAGGCGCTGATCGACGGTATGGCCGACGCCCTGCTGGACCAGGTCGCCCGCCAGCCGCCGGGCGGACAAAGCTGGGCGCAGCGCCTGCGCAGTATCGCCGCCGAGTTGCGCCAGGCGCTCAAGCGTCACCGCGATGGCGCACGCGTGTTCGCCGGCACCTATGTGGTCACCGACAACGTCATGCGCACCAGCGAGGCCCTGATCGGTGCCTGCATCCAGGCTGGCGCCAGCCCTTCGCTGGCCGCCACCGCCAGCTTCAGCCTGACCTACTACGTGCTGGGGCTGGTCATGGAAGAGCAGGCGTTGGGGCCCGGCAGCAACCAGGACCTCGCTGCCCGGCAACGCCACTTCCTGACCACCGCGCAGGGCGCTTACCCGCACAACTGGCAAGCGCGCGAGACGCTGTTCTCCCAGGATTTCGACAGCCGTTTCGACATCGGGCTGGACCTTTTCATCGCAGGATTGCAGCAGCGGATCGCGGCCGGGCCCGCCTGATCCGGCGCTTGCGCGGAAATGCTCTATATTCAAGGCGCTTGTTCACAGGAAGACGGCCTTGTCCATGCCAGGCCGCCCATCGCCGCCCTGGCGCCTGATGCCGGGGCGCGTTCACCACGCCCTCGTGGCACAGACAGGAGCAAGACCTCATGCGCAAGGCAAGCCCCGCCCCCGCCGTTCAATCGGTGCTGCAGCTGGACGGCGTCTACAACGCCCGGGATCTCGGTGGCCTGATCGGCGCACAAGGCAAGCGTGTGCGCAGCGGCAAACTCTTTCGCAGCGGCAACCCCGCGCGCGCCAGCAGCGCCGACATCCAGCGCCTGGAGGAACTCGGCCTGGATGCGGTGATCGACTTCCGCAGCGCCCCGGAAAAAAGCCAGGACGACGGCACCTTCGCGCGCCATTTCAACTGGATACCGATGCCGGTGCTCGACGGCAACATTCAGGTCGATACCCTGCTGCCGAAGTTGCGGCACGCCACGCCGGACTTCAGCACCGCCATGATGACCGATGTCTATCGCAGCTTTCCGACCCGCTATCAGGAACCCTTCGCGGCCTTTCTCAAGCAGGCCGCGACCGGCCAGACCCTGCTGTTCCATTGCACGGCCGGCAAGGACCGGACCGGTTTCGCCGCCATGCTGCTGCTGAGCGCGCTGGGCGTATCCTGGCCCGACATCCTGAGCGACTACCTCACGTCCAATCGCCTGAACAGCCGGCTGTTCCAGGATGTGCTGCCCAAGTCTTTCGCCAACGGCATCCCCACCGAAGTGATGATGCCGCTGCTGGAAGTCTCCCCCGCCTATCTGGAGACAGCCGGTCTGGCCATCGAGGCAGCCTGCGGCGGCATGGAACCCTATCTGCGCGACGTCATGGGCGTCGATCTGGACGCGCTGCGCGGTCACTACCTGGAATCCTGACGCCAGCGTCGGCCCACGGTGCGACGGGCCGCCCATCGGGGCGGCCGCTTTTCCGACATATAATTAGCCACCATATCATCTGCCGGCATATTAAATAGTGGAACAGAAATATCGCGCCTTGCTGCAACAGGCCGAGCGGCAGGAACAAGACGGCCTGGACGACATGCGCCTGTGCCTGCAGACCCTCTCATTGGCGGCCGCCATCGACCGCGATTGCGCCGCGCGGCTGGCCGTCCATGGCCTGTCGGAAGGGCGCTACATCCTGCTGTTCCTGCTGGAGGCCGCGCCCGATGGCCTCGCGCCCCATGCGCTGGCCAGCCAGGCCGGCGTCAGTCGCGCCACCGTTACCGGCCTGCTCGACGGCCTGCAGGCCGACGCCCTGATCGAACGCCAGGCCGACCCTCGCGACCGGCGCGCCCGGCGTGTCGTGCTCACGCGCGCCGGACGCCAGCTGGCGCGTCAGGTGTTCGCGGAGCACAACGCCTGGATGGCCGGCCTGTTCAAGCACCTGGACGCCGCCGAACGCCGGCAACTCACCCGACTTCTGACCAAAGCCCGCCAGGGCCTGCCATCGCCATGACACCCTCCAGCCGCAAGGGCGCTTCACGCGCCGCCGACATTCCTCCCGACGTGCTTGAACGCCTGTCGCTGGGAGAGATTTCCGGCCTCACCCTGACCGAATGCCTGGCCGTGGACCAGGCCCGACTGCTGCGTCGGGTGTTCCCCGAGCTGCCAGCCGGGACGCTGGCGCTGGCCGATGCGGCCTGCCGGCAGGGCATTCTCAAGCGCATGGCCACTATCGGCCAGTTACTGTGGAACGCCTGCGGCCCGGCCGGCCTGGCGCGCTGCCGCGACCATGCGGCCGACACCGTACGCGGCTGGGCCTGCTTCATGATCGGCGCGGCGCCTGACCTTTCCCTGCAAGCGCGCCTGCATGCCATCGCCCCGCTGGCCGATGACGAACACTTCGGCGTGCGGGAATGGGCCTGGATGGCGCTGCGCCCGGCGTTGGCCGGCCAGCTCGACGAGGCCATCGCCCAGCTCACGCCCTGGACCGCTTCGCCATCCGAGCGGCAACGGCGCTTCGCCTGTGAAGCGCTGCGCCCGCGCGGGGTCTGGTGCGCCCACCTTGCCGCCCTCAAGCGGGACCCGGCGCTCGCCCTGCCGATCCTGCAGGCCTTGCGCGCCGACCCGGCTGTTTATGTACAGGATTCGGTCGCCAACTGGCTCAACGATGCCGGCAAGGATCAGGGCGACTGGGTGCGCGCCCTGTGCGCACGCTGGCAGCAACAGGCCCCCGGCAACGAAGCCACCCGACGCATCTGTCAGCGCGCCCTGCGCAATCTGGCCTAGCCCTTATCCCAGCTGGCGCAGCATCATCAAGCCCAGCCCCGCGAACGCCAGGGAAAAACCATAGCGCAGGCCCTGCTGCACGGCCGGGCGGCCCAGCACCCGGTCGCGCAAATGCGCCGCGGTCAGGCCGTAGCCCACGAAGACCACGAAGGTCAGCCCCATGAAGGCCAGCGACAGCTGCAGCATCTGTGCCAGCCATCCCGGCCCGTCGGGGCGCACGAACTGGGGCAGAAAAGCCAGGAAGAACAAAGACAACTTGGGATTCAACAGATTCAGGCCGATCGCCTGCAACAAGACCTGCCATCCGGGCTGCACCCGGCCCGTGAGGTCGAGCATCCCGCGCTGACGCAGGATGGCCCAGGCCAGATAGAAGAAATAGGCCGCGCCGGCCAGCAACAGTCCTTCGTATGCGCGCGGACTCGCCGCCAGCACAGCCGCCGCCCCCGTGGTCGCCGCCAGGGCATGCGGCAGGGTTCCCAAGGTGCAGCCGAAAGCGCACACCACCGCTGCACGCCGCCCCTGCCCCAGGCCGGCGGCCAACGTCAGCAAAGACCCCGCACCCGGCGAAACCACCACCACCAGACTGGCCACCCAGAACGCCCCGGTCATCGCGCCACCCCGCCCACCGCCACCTTCCCCAGCCCGCGCATCGCTCCCCCGTTTTCCATCGGAAAAGCACCAGTGTCGGCTCCCCCCCCCACCCAGTCTTGAAAGAAATTGCTGGCGCAGTGCAACTGGCGGCGTGCAACGGGCGCAGTGCAACGGGCACAGTGCAACCGGCGCAGTGCAACGGGCAACGCGCAACGGGCAACCTGCACCATTCCCCGGCAGAAATGGCCCTAGCGTTCGCGACGCCCCATGGCACGGGCATAGGCGCCCGGTGTCACACCGAAGCTGCGCACGAAGACACGGGTCATATGACTTTGATCGGAGAAGCCGCTGTCCTGCGCCGCCTGGCTCAAACTGCGGCCCTCGCGGATCAGACGGCGCGCCCGCTGGATCCGGCGCTGCAATAGATAGGCATGGGGCGTCAGGCCCGTGGCGCGACTGAAGACGCGCAGAAAGTGATACCGGCTCAGACCGGCCAGCTCGGCCAACTCGGTCAGGGTAAGCGGAGCCTGCGGGCAATCGTCCAGGCACTGGCGGGCATGGCGCAAGGCCGCAGGAATCGCCCCGGACAGGGGCTCAGACCCGCCCAGAAGGCTGCCCAGCAGCAGCCAAAGCCCTTGCTCCTGCGCCAATCCTTCCGACGCGCCCGCGGAGGTCAAGGCCCTGAAGGCGCTATCGAAACCGCTTGCCGCACGCGCATCGTGCAGCACCGGTTCGGGAAACTCCAGGGCATTGCCCGGCTGTTGCGGGGCCAGTTCAGCGGCCAGCCCTGCCACCACCGCCGGATCGATATACAGCATGCGCCAGGCACGAGGCGCCCCATCCAGGGGGGCGCCGTCATGCACTTCGCCCGGGTTGACCGTGATCACGCAACCGGGACCGGCCTCGACCCGCCCCCGGCCGCTGGCTGAACGCTGGGCGCCACGATCGATCACCCCCACGCCGAACTGGTCATGGGTATGGCGGGCGAAGGCAAAGGCGGTATCCGCGCTGGCCGCCTCCACCCCGGGCAAGGCACAGGCATGGAGCCGCAGGTCCGTGGAGGCCATGCTCAGAGCGGCGCGCCCGGACGGGGCGCGCTAGCTGCGTGCTGCCAGGGCATACATGAGCGGCACGCCAGGCATGTCTTCGGGCGGCGCGAAACGCCGGCCCTCCAGTACCTGCATGCGGTCGAAGGCACGCCAGCCATTGGCATAGGGATATTCCTCCAGATGTTCCAGCGTCAGGCCGGCGGCAAGCAACGCGCCGACCACCTGCCCCAGGCCCCAGGTGAACTCATAGGAAGGATGCGGGTTCACGAAATCCCTCACGCCCGTTTCATAACCATCGAGCGCGAGATCGCCGTGGGTCTCGGCCACGTAGTCCCCGACGCCGCCTTCAGCCAGCGGCTCGCGGTTGAAATAATCGTAGCGGGGCTGCCATTGCTGGTCGAAAATCAGGCCCGCCGGGTGATACTCGACGAATACGAAGCGCCCGCCCGGCCGCAGCACCTGCGCAATGCCGCGCGCCCATCCGTCCAGGTCGGACAGCCAACAAATCGTGCCATACGAAGCGAACACCAGATCGAACTGCCGGCCCTGCGCCTGAGCGCGCTCGAACCAGGCGTACAGGTCGGCACGTTCAAACCTCGCGGCCACGCCGCTGTCGCGCGAGAGCTGCTGCGCAAACGCGATGGCTTCGTCGGAAATGTCCACGCCGGTGACCCGTGCGCCCAACTGCGCCAGGCTCAAACTGTCCTGGCCGGCGTTGCACTGCAGATGCAACAGGTCCCGGCCCGCGACATCACCCAACAACTGACGCTCCTCCGGAAACAGGGTGCTGCCGCCCGCGAGGAAAAAAGCAGCCTGATCGCCTTTGTGACTGTTGTGCGCCACCGTAGCGGCGTTCCATGACCGGCGATTGGCCTGGTGCAGATCTTCACGCATGTGCAGCACTCCCGAGCAAAAGGCCCCGACCGACACCTACTGACGTCAGAGGCCAATGCTGATTCTGCCACAGGACAAATCCACACTCGACGCTTCAGCGGCGCAACAGGCACAGGGCGGACGCCCGGTCACGAAACGCCGGTCCGGCGCCTGCCCTGGCGCCGGACCGGCGCCAGGCCGTTTTAGCCGTATACCGGATGCCGGCGGCAAAGGGCCACCACCTGCTCGCGCACCTGATCGCGCACGGCGCCCTGGCGCTGCGCATCGGCGCTGCCCAGGGCGTCCAGCACATCGCACAACCAGCCCGCCAGCTGCTCGCATTCGGACACGCCAAAACCCCGCGTGGTGACGGCCGGCGTGCCGATGCGCAGCCCCGAAGTCACGAAAGGCGAACGCGGATCGTTCGGCACGCTGTTCTTGTTGGCCGTGATGTAGGCATCCGCCAGGGCCGCGTCCGCCTCCTTGCCCGTATACGGTTGCGCAGACAGGTCAATCAACATCAGGTGGTTGTCGGTGCCGCCGGAAACAATGCGATAGCCGCGTTGCTGGATCACGGCGGCCATTGCGCGCGCATTGGTCACGACCTGCCTCTGGTAGGTCTTGAACTCCGGCTGCAGCGCTTCGCGAAAGGCAATCGCCTTGGCTGCGATCTGGTGCATCAAAGGCCCGCCCTGCACGCCCGGGAACACGGCAGAATCGAGTTTCTTGTAGAACGCCTCGTCCTGACCCTTGGCCAGGATCAGCCCGCCGCGCGGCCCGCGCAAGGTCTTGTGCGTGGTCGTGGTCACCACGTGCGCGTGCGGCAGGGGGTCGGGATACTCGCCGGCGGCCACCAGGCCGGCCACGTGTGCCATGTCGACCCAGAACAGCGCGCCTGCCTTGTCGGCGATCTGACGCATGCGGGCCCAGTCCTTGTAACGCGAGTAGGCCGAGAAACCGCCGATCAGCAGTTTCGGACGTGCCTGCAACGCGATGCGCTCCATCTCGTCATAGTCGATATGGCCGCTGGCCGGGTCCAGGCCATACGGAATGATGCGATACAGGCGTCCCGAAAAGTTGGCCGGGTTGCCATGGGTCAGGTGCCCGCCCTGCGCCAGGTTCATCCCCATGACCGTATCGCCCGGTTCCGTAAGCGCCAGAAAGACGGCCATATTGGCCTGGGCGCCGGCATGCGGCTGGACATTGGCGTAGTCGCAATCAAAAAGCTCGCGTGCGCGTTCGATGGCCAGTTGCTCGGCAACGTCCACGTGCTCGCAACCACTGTAATAACGCCGGCCTGGATAGCCCTCGGCATACTTATTGGTAAAGACCGAGTCCTGCACCGCCATGACCTGGGGGCTGGCGTAGTTTTCGGAGGCGATCAGCTCGACGTGATCTTCCTGACGTTGCGCTTCTGCGCGCAACGCCGCAGCCAATTGCGGATCGGCATCCGCGAGGGAAACAGTGGCGTCATACATGGGAGAGATTTCCTGCAGTGAGAGAAAGCGGGGCGGCATGCAACCGCAACATCGATACCCGGCGCGGCCCCAGGCCCGCCGGGGTTGGCCCAACGCCGACAACTCCGCCGCGGCGAAGACCGACCTCAGGGCCGGCAGCCCCGCACAGGCAGGCATGCCATGGCCTTGCCACAGCCATTGCCCCCCGGCGCGGGCCGAATCCGGTTCGGCTGCCAACACTCGCCCAGGGCAAACAGCACAATCTTCATGGAGGCGCGGGCTGGAATCGAACCAACCTGAACGGATTTGCAATCCGACGCATAGCCACTCTGCCACCGCGCCATGTAGGTCACATCTGTGTTTGACCTATGACAATAATTCTATTGGCATATTAAATAAAAAACAACCCCTATGTGGTCTTTGTGCTGCAATAACCGTGCTGGAACAGCGTCAACCACACTGCCCACCCGAAAACCGCCTGTGGCAGAATCCGGGCTGTAAGGGTCTGGGGCGCTCGCGGCCCAACTGGCTCATCCGATTTCACCCACTGGCCTAGGACAATATGAAAATTCATGGCAAGACCGCAGCGGAGATCTTCGACTGCGTGCGCGGCCTGGCGCAGTCTCAACAATTGCCTGCCGGCGCCTCGCTGCCTCCGGTACGTGATCTGGCCGTCGAGCTCGGGGTCAACCGCAATACCGTCGCGGCGGCCTACCGTCGCCTGGTGACGGCAGGCATCGCCGTCACCCAGGGCCGCCTGGGCACGTTGATCCGCGATCAATGCCAACCCGGCGAACAGGAAGGCGCCCTGCCCGACTCCCCGCTGACCGACCTGGCCAGCGGCAATCCCAATCCCGCCTGGCTGCCCGACCCCAATGCGGCGCTGCGGGTGCGACCCTATGTCCCGCGCCTTTACGGCGAGCCCACGCTCAATCCCGGGCTGCACACCTACCTGCAGGGCTGGTTCGCCCCCGACTGCCCGGCCGGTTTCGAGATCGACCTGGCCCACGGCGCGGTCGACGCCATCGAACGCCTGCTCAGCGCCTACCTGGTGGCCGGCGACCGGATCGCCGTCGAGAACCCCTGCTTCCTGAGCAGCATCAACACCTTGCGCACGCTGGGCCTGCAACCGGTGGGCGTGCCGGTCGACGAGCACGGCATGTCCGCCGAAGGGCTGGAGGCCGTACTGGCCAAGGGTGTCCAGGCTGTCATCATCACGCCGCGCGCGCACAACCCGACCGGCACCTGCCTGAGCGAGAAGCGCGCCCGCGCACTGATGCGCCTGCTGGCCCGTCACCCCAATGTGCTGGTCATCGTCGACGACCACTTTTCCCTGCTTTCCAGCAAGCCCTATTACTCGGTGCTGCCGCGCGCCGCGCAACGCTGGGCGCTGGTGCGCTCGCTCACCAAGGCCCTGGGGCCGGACATCCGCGTCGCCGCCATCGCGAGCGACCCGGCCACCTCGCGGCAGCTCAGGTTGCGCCTGGCCAGCGGCACCAGCTGGGTGAGCCATCTGCTGCAGGATGTCGTCGAAATATCGCTCACCCAGCCGCAAAGCCAGGCCTTGCTCGCCCAGGGCCGGGCGGACTACGCCCGGCGCCGCCAGACGCTCGAAGCCGCATTGCTGGCGCAAGGCATTGCCTGCGTCGCCGACGGCGACGGCCTGAACCTGTGGGTACCGTTAGCCGGCGATGACCAGGCCGTTGCCCTGTCGTTGGCGCGCCACGGTTGGCTGGTGCGCCATGGCGAAGCCTTTTCGGTCCAGGAGCCCGTGCGCGGGCTGCGCCTGACTCTCTCGACCATCGAACCGGCCCAGTGCGAGCGGCTGGCGCTGGATCTGAGGCGCAGCCTGGCCTGACGCAGGCATCATCTCCTCGCGCCGCCCCCGCACCCTCTGCGCCGGCGGCGTTTTTTTGTCATGGAATTTTGTCCTATGACATATACAATAATGATCGAGGACAAATTTCAGCGCATATCGGCACGTCTTTCCAGCCAGCGCCCTGTCCCGCCGCCGCAGCGCCGCTGCCCGCCTGACTTTCCCTGGATTTTTCTACTGGCATGAAATTTCATTTTCCTATCGTCATCATCGATGAGGATTTCCGCTCCGAGAACACTTCCGGCCTGGGCATCCGAGCTCTCGCTGAAGCGATCCGGGCTGAAGGCTTTGACGTCCTGGGCGCCACCAGCTACCACGACCTGAGCCAGTTCGCCCAACAGCAAAGCCGGGCCAGCACCTTCATCCTGTCGATCGACGACGAGGAATTCACCGCCGACGGCGACAGCGCCCCTGCCCTGCAGAACATACGCAGCTTCATCCAGGAAGTGCGCCGCCGCAATGCCGAGGTGCCGATCTACGTCTATGGCGAAACCAAGACCGCGCGGCATCTGCCCAACGACATCCTGCGCCAGCTGCACGGCGTGCTGCATATGTTCGAGGACACCCCGGAGTTCGTGGCGCGCCACCTGATCCGCGAAGCGCGCAGCTATCTGGCCGGCATCCGCCCGCCGTTTCTCAAAGCCCTGCTCGATTATGCCGAGGACGGCTCCTATTCCTGGCATTGCCCCGGCCATTCGGGCGGGGTGGCCTTCCTGAAAAGCCCGGTGGGCCAGGTCTTCCATCAGTTCTTCGGCGAGAACATGCTGCGCGCCGACGTCTGCAACGCGGTGGAGGAGCTCGGGCAATTGCTGGACCACAGCGGCGCCATCGGCGCCAGCGAACGCAATGCCGCGCGCATCTTCAATGCCGACCACTGCTTTTTCGTGACCAACGGCACCAGCACCAGCAACAAGATCGTGTGGCAGCACGCCGTCGCGCCCGGCGATGTCGTGGTGGTCGACCGCAACTGCCACAAATCTATCCTGCACAGCATCGTGCTGACCGGCGCCATTCCGGTGTTCCTGCGTCCCACACGCAACCATCTCGGCCTGATCGGGCCGATCCCGCGTGAAGCCTTCTCGCCGCAAGCCATCAAGGAGTTGATCCGGGCCCACCCGCTGCTGTCCGATGTCGACGCCGAGACGCTGCGCCCCAGGCTGCTGGTGCTGACCCAGTCGACCTATGACGGCATTCTCTATGACACGGAAGCCATCAAGTCAGCACTGGACGGCTATGTGCAAGCGCTGCACTTCGACGAAGCCTGGATTCCGCACGCTGCCTTCCACCCCTTCTATGGCGCTTATCATGCCATCGGCGGACGGCGGCGGCGCCCGCGTGAATCGCTGGTCTACTCGACCCAGTCGACCCACAAGCTGCTGGCCGGCCTGAGCCAGGCCAGCCACATTCTGGTGCAGGACTCCGCCACCCGCCAGCTCGACCGTCATCTGTTCAACGAAGCCTATCTGATGCACACGTCCACCTCACCGCAATACGCCATCATCGCCAGTTGCGATGTCGCGGCGGCGATGATGGAGCCGCCCGGCGGAAGAACCCTGGTCGAGGAGAGCATTGCTGAAGCGCTCGATTTCCGCCGCGCCATGCGCGAAGTGGCCGAGCCGCTGGCCGAGGGCGATTGGTGGTTCCAGGTATGGGGGCCGCCGACCCTGCCCGACGAAGGCATCGGCGATCCCTCCGGCTGGGTGCTCGATCATGGCGAGACGGCCCCCTGGCACGGTTTCGGGCCGCTGGAAGCTGGATTCAACATGCTGGATCCGATCAAGGCCACCATCGTCACTCCTGGGCTGGACATGGACGGCCGCTTCGGGGAGCAAGGCATCCCGGCCTCGATCGTGACCAAGTTCCTGGCCGAGCACGGCGTCATCATCGAGAAGACCGGCCTCTACAGCTTCTTCATCATGTTCACCATCGGCATCACCAAGGGCCGCTGGAACTCATTGGTGACGGCGCTGCAGCAATTCAAGGACGACTATCGCCGCAACACGCCGATGTGGCGCGTGCTGCCCGACTTCTGCCGCAAACACCCTTGCTACGAGGAAATGGGCCTGCGCGATCTGTGCCAGCACGTGCACACGCTTTATGCCCGCCACGATATCGCCCGGCTGACGACCGACATGTATCTCACCCAGGCCGAAGTCGCCATGGCGCCGGGGCAGGCTTACGCCTGCATCGCCAACGGACGCACCCAGCGCGTACCCATCGACCAGCTGGAAGGCCGCATCACAACCAGCCTCATCACGCCCTACCCGCCGGGCATTCCCCTGCTGATCCCGGGCGAGGTATTCACCCGCAGCATCGTGGACTATCTGCGGTTCTCGCGTGAGTTGAACCGCGATGCGCCGGGCTTCGGCACCGACATCCACGGCTTCGTCACCCTGCGCGACGCCCAGGGCCAGGCAACACACTACGTCGATTGCGTCGCCTGACGGCTGTGTGTCCCTGCCGGCCGCCTTCGGGCCGCCGGCAAAGGCCTGCCTAGCCGGAAGCGGTGTCCGCCGTGCCGCCGGCCTGCGCCAGCAGGCCGTCCAGCGCGTGCAGCAGATAATCCGCCTGGGCATCCGTGCCGATGCTGATGCGCAGGTACTGCGCGATGCGCGGCTGGCGGAAATGCCTCACCAGAATCCTCGCCTGACGCAGTTGCGCCGCCAGCTCGCCGGCATCCCGGGCCGGGTGGCGCGCAAACAGGAAGTTGGCCAATGAAGGCAACACCTCGAAGCCCCGTTCGCGCAGGCCCTCGGCCAGGCGCTCGCGGGTGCGCATGACGGCGCGGCGAGTCTGCTCGAAATGAGCCTGGTCCTGCAGTGCTGCGATCGCACCCTGCTGGGCCAGCCAGCCCAACGGATAGGCATTGAAACTGTTCTTCACACGGGTCAGCAGCTCGATCAGCTCTGGCTGCCCCACAGCCCAGCCGACCCGCAGTCCGGCCAGCGCGCGCGACTTGGAGAGCGTCTGCACCACCAGCAGATTGGGATGCTGGGCCACCAGATCCACGGCGCTTTCGCCGCCGAAGTCCACATAGGCCTCATCCACCATCACTACACGCGCGGGCGCTATCGCCAGCAGGGTGCGCAACTGCTCAGCCCCCAGCCCCTGCCCGGTTGGCGCATTCGGATTAGCCAGCACGATGCCGGCGCAACCCTCCGGCTGCCCGGCCGCCTGCGCGAAGGCCTCCACGTCGAGCTGCAGCCCGGCATCCACCGGCACCGGCAGCGCGGGGATATCGTACAGCTGGCAGTACACGGCATAAAAACCATAGGTCACATCCGGCAGCAGCAGACGCGCCGGAGCATGCTGGAAGAACGCGGCGAACGCGTGCCCCAGCACTTCGTCAGAACCATTGCCGACGAAAACCTGGCTCGGGTCGACCTCGTGATGATGCGCGATGGCGCGCCGCAAGGCCCAGGACTCGGGATCGGGGTAGCGTTCCAGTCCGTGGCTGGCGGCCTCGATGATGGCCGCGCGCACCCGCGCCGATGGCGGATAGGCATTCTCGTTGGTGTTGAGCTTGACCAGCCCCTCGATCTGGGGCTGTTCGCCCGGCACGTAAGGCTGCAGGCCCCGCAGGCGGGGGCTGAGAAAAGAGTCATCCATGATGGCGATGGTTCCAAGCAAAAAGCGGCCCCGTTTCATATCGCATGCAGGGGCCGGATAGCCACACAGCCGGCGCAGGGGGGCTAGCCCGTGCGCCGCTCGAAATCCCGCAGGTATTCCACCAGGGCCTGCACGCCGGCATCGCTCATGGCGTTGTACAGGCTGGCGCGCATCCCGCCCACGCTGGCGTGCCCTTTCAGCTGCAGCAGGCCGCGCTCGGCGGCCCCGGCCAGAAACTCGCCTTCGCGTCGGGCATCGGTCAGGAAAAAGGGCACATTCATGCGCGAGCGCGCCGCGCGATCGACCCGGTTCTGATAGCAGCTGCCGGCGTCGATGGCGGCATACAGGGTCTGCGCCTGGCGTGCATGGCGTCGCTCCATGGCCGCCAGACCACGCCATTGCCCCTCCTGCTGGCTGGCGATCCAGCTCACCATCAGGCCCAGGATGTAGATGCCCCAGGTCGGCGGGGTGTTGATCATCGACTGATGGCGCGCCGCCAGGCTGTAGTTGAACGCGTCGGGACACAGGGTCTGCGCCCGCCCAAGCAAGTCATCGCGCACGAACACCACGGTCAGGCCGGCCGGCCCGAGGTTTTTCTGCGCACCGGCGAAGGCCATGCCCACACGGCTCCAGTCCATGGGGCGCGACGCGATATCGGAAGAACAATCCACCACCAGCGGCGCACTCGATCCGAGCGCCGCCAGATCGGGCAGCTCGTCGAACTGCACCCCTTGTATGGTTTCATTGCTGCATATCTGCACATAGGCCGCCTGCGGGTCAAGCTGCCAGTGCGCCGCTGCGGGAATCCCGCAGTACCCGCTCGCGCGCGCCGATGCCGCCACGCCAGCCCTCTCCAGATACTTGCCGGCCTCGATATGGGATTTCTCGCTCCAGCTGCCGGTGAGCACGAAATCGGCAGCGCCGCCCGCCCCCAGGTTCAGGGGCACCATGGCGTTCTGCCCGATACCTCCGCCCTGCTGAAACAGGATGTGGAATTCCGGCGGCACCGCCAGCAGACGACGCAGCCCTGCCACGGCTTCCTCATAGATCGTCATGAAGTCGCGCCCGCGGTGGCTCATCTCCATCACGCCCATGCCACAGCCGCGCCAATCCTGCATCTCCTCGGCCGCCTGGGCCAGCACGGCCTGCGGCAAGGCCCCGGGGCCAGCGCCGAAGTTGAAAGGCCGGCTGCCCCCCTGCGGCGTGCTGGCCGATGCGGTACGCCAAGCGTCATTGATGCGAGCAGATTCCATGGTTATCCAGCGTCCTTCGGCGCAATGGCCCGACATAGCCATCCTGGCCGTGTGTTTATTTGTCCTAGGACATTCTATAGTACGATCCATGTCATTTCCATAATTCCTGAGAGCTACTGTCCGATGTCGCTATCCGTTCTCCTGCAACGCCTGACGCCCCTGACCTTCGTGAGCCGCTGCGCGGGCCGCCTGGGTGCGAGTCGGCGCCGCTGGATCGCGCAGCCGCTGATACGTCTTTTCATCAAGCGTTATGGCATCGACATGCGCGAAGCCGCCCTCACCCAGCCCGGCGACTATGCAAGCTTCAACGCTTTCTTCAGCCGCGCGCTGCACCCGCAGGCCCGTCCGCCGGCCAAGGCCGACTGCATCAGCCCGGTGGATGGCCGCATCAGCCAGCGCGGACATATCGATGGCGAGCAGCTCATCCAGGCCAAGCAGCAGACCTACAGCGCAGCGGAACTGCTGGGCGACGCCCGCCTCGCTCGACGCCTGTCAGGCGGGCATTTCCTCACGCTCTACCTGAGCCCGGGGGATTACCACCGCGTGCACCTGCCCTGCCCGGCCCAATTGGTCGCCATGCGCCACGTGCCCGGACGGCGCTTCTCGGTGCGGCCGGAGATCGTGCAACGCGTGGACGGGCTGCTGGCCCGCAACGAGCGGCGGGTCTGTCATTTCCGCCATCCTGTCTGGGGCGAATTCGCGATGGTGCTGGTGGGCGCGGCGATGGTGGGCAGCATCGTTACCCGCTGGGACGACGCCCTGCCAAGGGCCTTGCGGCATGGCCGCTGGCAGTGGCGCGCCCCGCAAGCCGGGCAAGCGCCGCACTGGCTGCCAGCCGGCGCCGACATCGGTCATTTCGAAATGGGTTCCAGCGTGGTGCTGCTGCTGCCGGCCACCGCCGGCCCGCTGGCCGCCGCGTGGCGCCCGGGGGCCGCCGTGCGTTGCGGCCAGGCCCTCAGCGATGCCATGTTCGCGCTCGAACTGCCCCCCTCGATGCCTGAAGCGGGCGCCTGATCGCGCCCCCCAATGCAAACGGGGCGCCATCCGCGTGGCGCCCCGTTCTGGCAATATCCGTTCCGTCTCAGCCCAGATCCAGCAACCAGTCAGCCGGGCCAGGCGCGGCGATATCCTGCCTCGCCGGCATCAGCAACTCGGCGCTATCGGCAGCCCGGGTGGCCGCCAGGGCCTGAACCAGATAGTGGGTCGCGCGCTCGACGGCCTGCGGCAGGCTGGCGCCAGCCAGCAGATGCGCGCTCAGCTCGGCGCTGAACAGGTCGCCCGTGCCCTTGGGCGTGGTTTCCACCCGCCGATGACGCAACAGCTGGGCATCGTCGCGCGTGACCACCAGCAATTGCAGATGGCCCGGCGGGCAATCTTCCTGCGCCGCGCTGGTCACGACCAGCCACTGCAGCCGCTCATTCAGCAGGCTGCGTGCGGCGACCACCGCCTGCTCGATGCGCCCGACCTCACGGCCGCTGAGCAGGCCCAGCTCGAAACTGTTCGGCGTCAGGCCATGGGCCTGCGGCAGGACATATTCGCGGCTGGCCTGGGCCAGACCATCGGCGACATACAGGCCGTGGTCATCGTCGCCCATGACCGGATCGACCACCACCTGCACCTGCGGATGCGCCTGTCGCATGCGCTCGATCCAGCGGCCCAGGACCACGGCCTGGCCCGGGCTTCCCAGATACC
Source organism: Bordetella trematum (assembly GCF_900078335.1). GTDB lineage: Bacteria > Pseudomonadota > Gammaproteobacteria > Burkholderiales > Burkholderiaceae_B > Bordetella > Bordetella trematum. The sequence continues at coordinate 50,196 of NZ_FKBR01000023.1, read as the reverse complement.
CCACCAGGATCGCACGCAGGCTCGCCAGCGCGCCGCGCGCCTCCAGATCTTCCAGGTAGCCGTCGAACCACTCTTCCGGTATCGGACCGCCATGCATGCTCGGATAGTGCGGCGTATTGCTGAACAGCACCGTCGGTACGACGGCGGCATTCAGGCCATGCGCGCGCAAGGCGGGCGCGGCCACGTTGTTGCCGACGTGGCCGTACACCACTTGCGACTGCACCGAAACCACATCGAACAGCAAAGGCCGCCCGGTGGCGAGATATCCTTGCTCGGAAGCCATGAAGGTCTACCTTTATGAAGACGACAAAACCATTGCCGCGTCGCCACGGCAAAAAACGGACAGCAGGCTCAAGGCTGGGATTGTTCCAGAACAGGGCCCGTCCCGACCCGTGGCAATCGCGGCCAGCGGGCCTGCCACAGACGCGCGACAGCCTCCGCGCACAAGACCCCGACTGCCGCCCAGATGGCCAGATAGGTCGGCCAACGCGCCGCCTCGATCTGCTCACCCAACAATAATGCCACTACCACGAGCAACAACGGCTCGACATAACCGAGCAAGCCGAACAGGGCCAGCGGCAAGCGCTGGCTGGCCGCGATCATGGCCAGCAGCGCCGTGGCGCTGATCACGCCCAGGCCCGCCAGCAAGCCAAGCTGCACCGGCTCCGGCAGCGCCCAGGACCCGCCGCCCGCAACGACGGCCAAAGCCGCCGGCAGGCTCAGGGCCAGATCGAGCCACAATCCGGCCAGGTTATCGGTGCCCAGGCGACGGCGCAGCAGGTAATAGGGCGGAAACCCCAGCGCCACCAGCGCCATGGGCCAGGAGAGATAGCCGGCCTGCAGGATTTCATACGCAACGCCCAGCCCGGCCAGAACACTGGCCAGCTTGCGCCACGGCGAAAGCCTTTCCCCGAAGCACCATCGACCGGCCAGCACCAGCATCAGGGGCAGCAGGAAGTAGCCCAGCGACACATCGAGGGCGTGCCCATGCAAGGGCGCCCACATGAACAGCCACAACTGCACGCCCAGCAGAAAGGCCGACGCCAGCGCGCCCAGCCACAGGAGCGGCTCGTTGCGCAGGCGGCGCGCCAGCGCGCGCAGCTGCCGGCCCTGCCCCGCGGCCATCAGCACGGCAGTCAGCAGAGGCAGGCTCAGGACGATGCGCCAGCCATAGATCTGCAGACTGTCCAGCGGGGCCAGCCAGCTGGCGTAGTAATACATCAGGGCGAACAACGACGAGGCCAGCAGCGAACACCCCACGCCGCTGGCCATCGATACGGCTGGACGGCTCATTTGTCGGCGGCGTCCCCGTCGGCGGTCGGCCAGTAGAAACTATCCGGCGTGGCGCGCGCGCCGAAAATGGCCTGCCCCACGCGCACCACGGTCGCCCCTTCCTCGATGGCGATTTCGAAGTCTCCCGACATGCCCATGGACAGTTCGTCCAGGCTCACGCCCTCGGGCGCCTCTTGCCGCAGGCGCTCACGCAGCTCGCGCAGCAATACGAAACACTGACGCACCCGCTCGCCCTCGGCCGAGAACAGGGCCAGCGTCATCAGCCCACGCACGCGCAAGGCGCTGAACGCCGGCAGCTGGCGCAGGAAGTCCGCCACCTCATCGGGATGCAAGCCGTACTTGCTGGCCTCTCCCGACGTGTTGACCTGCACGAACACATCCAGCGCACGGCCTTCGGCCTGCAGCCGGCGCTCCAGCGCCTCGGCAACGCGCAGGCTGTCCAGCGCCTGGAACTCGCTGGCGCAGCGCGCCACCAGTTTGGCCTTATTGGTCTGCAGGTGACCGATCACCGACCATTTCAGGTCTGGCAGGTCTTGCAGGTTCTCCCATTTCCGATAGGCTTCCTGCGGCTTGTTCTCGCCCAGCAGCAGACATCCCGCCGCATGAGCCAGGCGGATACTGGCTTCCGGCTTGGTCTTGCTGACCGGCAGCAGGCGTACGCCCGCCGGGTCGCGGCCGACGCGCGCGCAGGCCGCCGCGATCCGTGCATGCACCGCCGCCAGGTTGTGGCGAAAGTCATCCACGCTCTCGGCCTGCGGCCAACGGTTGTGCAGATCATGCAAGGGCTGCGTCGACGACGACGGGAAATCTTCGGTGCTCACGGCTGGGCCTCGTTGCGATACGGCGCATTGCTCACGCCCAGGCACGGCGCCTGGGCGTGCTACAAATGCATTTTGTCCTAGGTCAAAAATATACCATAACCGCGCCCTGTTTTCCCAGGGAAAACGCGCCTTCACGGCGGCATTGCCGCGCCTGCCCGATGGGCAGGCAAGACGAAAAAAAACCGGCGTTGCCGCCGGCTCGGGGAAGAAAGAAAAGACGAATGCGCCGGGGCGCTCAGTTGCCCGTGTCCAGGCAATCGTGATTGCGAGGCTGCTTCAAGGCGCGACGCGCGTAGTACTCGAAGGCGATGGTGTTGCGGCGCGGACGCAGGATCCAGTCATGCGCCTCTTTGCCGAGCGCCGGGTCGATAGGCTGAATGGTGCCGGCCCCGCTGGCCAGCAACTGCATGCGCGCTGCGCGCTCGAAAGCCAGCGCCAGCACGCAGGCCTCCTCCACCGAGGTGGCGGCGATCAGCAAGCCGTGATGCGACAGCATCAGCGCGCGCTTGTCGCCCAGGGCCGCCGAGATCAGCTCGCCCTCTTCGTTGCCCACCGGAATGCCCGGCCATTTTGCGACGAATGCCACGTCGTCGTACAGCACGCAATTGTCCATGTGCGACACCACCAGCGGCTGCTCCAGCATACCCAGGGCAGCCGTATGCAAGGCATGAGTGTGGATGATGCAGTTCACGTCCGGTCGCGCGCGGTAGACCCAGGAGTGAAAGCGGTTGGCCGGGTTGGGGATGCCTTGCCCGTCCAGGACGTTCAGGTCTTCGTCGACCCGCAGCAGGTTGGCGGCGGTGATCTCATCGAAGCCCAGTCCAAGTTGCTGGGTGAAGAACTGGCCCGGCGCGTCGGTGCGGCAGGTGATCTGCCCGGCCAGTCCGGAATCGTGGCCGTTGTCGAACAGGATGCGGCAGGTCAGCGCCAGCTTCTGGCGCAGCGTATAGGCGCTTTCGCTGAACTGCTTGTCCATGCGGGCGGTGGATTGCGCCACCAGGGTGGCCTTGTCCAATTGGAAGGTATCGGGTTGCGTCATCGTCAGCCTCAAGGATGTTCTGCAGTGGAAAGGTTGCGGTCCGGCTGGCCGGGAAAGAGCGGTTCATAACCAGGCAACTGCTCGATACGGCCCAGCCACGCCAGAATGGCGGGATAGTCTTGCAAGGCAATGCCGCCCATGGGCGCCATGCGCGTATACGGATAAAGCGCGACATCGGCAATGGTGGGCGTCTGCTGGCTGGCGACCCAGCCTTGCGGCCCCTGGGCCTGCAGGCGTGCCTCCAGAATCCGCAAGGCGGCATGGGCAGCCACGGCGTAGCCCGCAAAGGGCTCCTCCTGCGGGTTGCCACGCTGGTGCAGGGCCAGATGCAGGCGCAGTTGCGCCAGCGGCTTCATGTGCCGGTCCTGCTCGAAGGACAGCCAGCTCAACACCTGGGCCTGCGCTTCGCGGCCTTCGGGCCACCAGGGGGTGCCCCAGGCAAGGTATTGCAGGATGGCGGCCGACTCCGCCAGGTGCTGGCCGTCGGGCAGGCGCAACACGGGCACCTGCCCCAGCGGCGCGATGCGGGTGAACGACTCCTGCGCCAGGTCGCCCCGGTCGATGGACAGGCTTTGCCGCTGCAGGGGCACGCCCAGCAGACCGGCCATCAGGCGCACTTTCCAGGCATTGCCCGAACGCCGGGTGTCATAGAGCATCAACATGGCAAGCTTCCTCAATCCAGTCGTGTCCCGGCGGCCTGAATGACCCGGGTCCATTTGTCCGTTTCGGCGGCGATATGATCGCGATAGGCGGGCACGCCGGTCTTCATCGGTTCGATCCCCATCTCGGCCAGACGCGCCAGCAGTTCTGGCCGGGCCATTGCCTTGGCCACGGCGTCGCTGACCACCTGCACACGATCGGCAGGCATGCCCGGCGGCGCGACCAGCGCATTCCAGGAACCGATCTGGAAGCCCTCGACCCCCTGCTCCACGCTGGTGCGCAGCTCCGGTTGCGCGGCATTGCGTTGTGCAGCGGCAATGGCCAGCATCGTCAGCCTGCCGTTGGCGGCCTGCGGCGCAATAACCGGCAAGGCGTCGATCACACCCTGCACCTGGCCGCCAATGGCTGCATTGACGGCTTCGGCGCCGCTCTTGAACGGGATATGGACGATATCCGTCTGGGTGGCCAGCTTGAACAGCTCCAGCCCCAGATGCGGCGAACTGCCGTTGCCCGCTGAGCCGAAGTTCAGTTTGCCGGGATTGGCGCGCGCATAGGTCACCAGCCCAGGCAGATCCTTCACGCCATCGATCCCGTTGATCGCCATGACATAGGGCGAATTGCTCAACAGGGAAATCGGCGTCATGGCCGACGGCTCGTAGTTCAGGCGCTGATAGAGCATCTTGTTGACCACCTGGGTGCCGACCGTGCCGAGCATCAGGGTATAGCCATCCGGAGCCGCCCCCATCAGGAACTGCGAAGCGATCGCACCGCCTGCGCCGGGACGGTTCTCGATCACGATGGTCTGGCCCAGGGCCTCGCCCAGATGCTGGCCGATCAAGCGACCGGCCACGTCGGTGATGCCGCCCGCGCCAAAAGGAATCAGCAGACGAATCGGTTTTTCGGGATAGGCGGCCTGCGCACCCTGCGGCGCCACGCAAGCCAGGCTGCTTACGGCAAACAGCATCCCCATCCATACGCGTTTGAAGGGCGTCATGGTTTGTCTCCAGTGAGTATCTTCGGGTCGGGCCCGACGCCCTATCCGGCCTCGGCGAGGACGGACGGCCGGGCCGTCATGCGGGTCTGATGCCCGCGTTCAAAGGCTGTGCGGCCGATGCGGCCGACAGGGGCTACAGGATGGCGCGGCGCGCAAGCGCCGCTGCGGACAGGCCTGGGTGTTCATGCGGGAATCTCCTCTGTGCATCCCGGGCCGGCGCGCTGCCAGCCTTCACCCCGTATTGTGTTGACCTATGTCAAAACCAGCCATGACCCGGCGCTCATAGCAGCTATTCCTTTTCGTCACGTCTGAGGCCGCTGGCGACCTGCATGGCGCAGGCCAGGAAGCGTTGCGCCAGGGCCGGCAAGGGACGATCGGCACGGCGGATCGCCACCACCCAGCGTCGCAGCGGCGGGCTCTCCAGCGGCTGCTGGCACAAGGCGTACTCCGCCAGCCGCTGCGGCGGGATGCGCGAAGGCAGGATGCAGTCTCCCACGCCGGAGGCCACCAGCTGCAGCATGGTGTCGACCGTTTCGGCCTCGGCCACATACGTCGCCTCGATCCCGGAACTATGCAGCATGCGCCGCAAGGCATAGTTGGGCGGGAACCCCACCAGGCGCAGCGGTGCGCCGGGCATGGTCGGCTTGTCGCGCCGGGTCACCAGTGCCATCTCGTTCTGGAATAACGGCTCCGAAATCACCGTTCCCACATCGACGGCGACGTCATAGACGAATCCCAGGTCCGCTTTGCCGCTGTCGACCAGGGCCACCACGTCGGGTGAACTGCGTCCCAGCAGGGCGAGGTTGACTTGCGGGTGCGCGCTGGCGAAACGCGCCACCACCTCTGCCGTGAAGTAATAGCTGAGGGTATGCACGCTCGCCAGCCGGACCGTACCGTGGGTATGGCTATGCCGGCGCGCCTCGTCAATCGCGGCATCGATATCGCGATACAGCGGCCGCAGGGTTTCATGCAGCCGGGCTCCCATTTCGGTAAGCACCACGCCGCGGCCGGTGCGCACGAAAAGCGGGGCCCCCAGGGTCGCCTCCAGGCCGGCAAGCTGCTTGCTGACGCTGGACTGGGTCTGGTCGAGCAGGTCGGCCGCCTTGGACAGCGAGCCCAGTTCGGCAATGCACAGGAAATACCGCAGTGGGCGATCCAGGGTTTCGAGCGCCATCAGATTCCCCTTGAGGTCACGGCAGAGACCGCCGACGCCGCGCCCGGGCTGATCACGAACAGGGCGAACACCAGCAGCACCAGCAAGGCCATCGCCGCATAAGGCAGCAGGCCCCGGTATACCTGACGCTCCTGTCCGCGACCGCCAGCCAGGCCGGCGGCAATCGACATGCGTACCGGAGAAAACAAACCCAGCGAGGTGCCGCTGGCGTGCTGCAACGCCGCCACCAAGGGTACGCTCAGCCCGGCTTCCAGGGCCAGCGTGACATGAGACGGCAGAAACAGACTGTTGGCCGGGTTGCCACTATTGGTCAGCACTCCGAACAGCCCGGATACCGGCGGCGCCAGCAAGATGGCCTTCTCTCCAAAGGCCTGCAGCGTCGACTGCGCGAACGCGCCTGAAATCCCCGAGACGGTCAACACTTCGGCCATCATGGCAAACAGGAATACTGCCAGCACCGCATGCTGCCCGGTGCGCCAGGCATGGCGGCACTCCTGTCCCAGCCATGCGGTCTGCCTGCGCAACAGAGCCGTCAGCAAAGCGCCCACCACCAGCCAGCTACCCGCATGATATAGCGGCGACCACGCAGGCAGATCCGCAAAGGGCGCCACCCGGCCCAGACTGCCCAAAGCCTCGCGCGCACCGGGCGCGAGCCGCGAAACCGCCAGGCCGCCGATCAGCGCGGCATAGGGCGCCGCGCGGGCGGCCGCGGCCCGGGCCTGACGCCAGTCCGGGCGCTGGTCGCGCAGATAGCGCAATACGATCAAGGGACCGTAGGCTGCCAGCAAAGCGGTCTCGGGCCCCAGGAAATGGGTGCTCAAACCGAGCAGCCCCAGACCGGCTGCCACCCAGCCAGCCTCCTCAAGACGCTGCCCGACCGTGCCCGGCAGACCGGCTGCGCGCGCCGTGGCCCAGAACAGCCACAACCAGACTCCCATCAGCAAGACGGCCGGCAGCAGCGTGTACAAACCCAGCACGGCCGGCGGCAGGCGCGCGTAGGCCGCCGCCAGGATGGTTCCGCTGCTCATGGCCCCCCACGGAATCAGGGATTGGCTCAGCAAGGCAAACACCATCAGGTGTCTCGGGGCCAGGCCCAGCGGACGCAGCAGCACCACCGTACCCAGCATGCCGACCCCGAACCCGGTGGCCGATTCGGCGAAAGGCCCCACCAGAAAACAGGCGAAAAACGCCAGGCGGCGCCGTGCCAGCGGATCCTCCGTGCCGGGGCCGGCCGGCGTTGCCGCCACCTGCGGCGCGCGCGCGGCCACTTGCCAGAACAGCAGGCCGCCCAGGATGTAGGGCGCGATCACCGCCCCGATCCAGACCCCGCGCCAGAGCGCCTCGCCCAGCACCGGCGCGCCAACCGCTGACGGGCCTGTCAGCCAGGCCACCGGCAACGCCGCAAGCAGCCCCAGCAAGGCAGCCTGCGTGGTGTTGGCTCGCCCGCTGGCGATGGCCAGCAGTACCAGCAGGGCCGGCAGCGCCCACCAGAAAAACATCATGATGCTCTTTCCCCGTGACCCGTTCCAGGCCTGGACTTATTTGACATAGGACAATAAAAGCTTACACATTAGATCAGAAATCGATGCGGCCGACTTGCCTGCAAGAGCAGCACGGCTGGCTCTCATGGGCAGGCCCGCAGGCCGGGCCGCGTGCCCTGACGCTGCCACCGGGGCCGCCCGGGCGCATCGGGAAAAACGCGTATGCTTCGCCTTTGGCTCGTTATGCCGCGTTTTCCTACTGCTGTCTGAATGCCTGCTTCGCGCAACCACACGACCTTCGCGCTCCTCATGCTGTGCTCGATGCTGTCGCTGGCCGGTACCGATCTGATCCTGCCCGCGATCCCGCGCCTGCCTGAATTGTTCTCCACCACCGCCTCGACCTCGCAACTGGTGCTCGCCGCCTATGCGGGGGGGTCGGCCCTCGGCCTGCTGCTGTTCGGGCACCTGGCCGAACGCATCGCGCGCCGGACCCTGTTGCTCAGTTCCCTGGGCGTGTTCGCGCTGGCTTCGCTGGCCTGCATGTTCGCCTCCGGCATCGACACGCTGATCGCCCTGCGTGCCTTGCAAGGCGCGGCCTCGGCGGCCGCGCCGGTTTTCGCGCCGGGCATCATCCGTCAGCTGTTCGACCCGCAGGCCAGCGTGCGCGCCATCGGCCTGCTGGGCAGCGCCGAGTCGCTGAGTCCGGCGCTCGCGCCGCTGGCCGGGGCGGCCCTGCTGGCGCACTTCGGCTGGCGCTCCTCTTTCGGCGTCTTGAGCGTGGCGGCCGCCCTCGCGGCCCTGCTGATTCTCAGGCTGGGCTTGCCCCCGCAGACGGCCGCCTCGACACCACGCGGCACCTATCGGCAACTGCTGGGCAATGTCTGCTATCTCCGCTATGCGCTCAGCCAGGCTTTGACCCTGGGCGGGCTGCTGACCTTCGTGTTCGGCGCGCCCGCGGTCATCGTCGGCGCCATGGGCGGCAGCCTCGATGATTTCATCATCCTGCAGATCATCAACGTCGCCAGCTTCATCGTCGCAGCCAACCTGGCCGCGCGGCTGGGCGAGCGCTTCGGCACCGAGCGCGTGATCATGGCGGGCAGCCTGATGGGCCTGTTCAGCGCGCTGACGCTTCTGCTCTACGGTCTGGGCGGCGGCAGCGACCCTCGCTGGCTACCCCTGCTGTTCCTGCCCATGGGCGTGGGGCTCGGCCTGCGCGGGCCGGCAGGTTTCTATCTTGGCGTGGTCGCCTCCGGCGAGAACCACGCGCGCGGCTCGGCCCTGATCGTATTCTTCATCCTGGGCATCACCACGCTGGGCACCGCACTGGCTGCGCCGTTCATCGGCCTGGGGCTGGCGGCATTGGCCGTGGTGGCCAGCGCCCTGCACCTGCTGTCGACGCTGTTGCTGTGGCGGTTGCCCGCCCTGCCCGGACCGGCGCCTGCACCCTGACCCGCCAGGCGGCGTCTCAACGCCCTGCCGCGCCCGGCGCCAGGATCCGGCGCCGGCCTCGCAGTGCCATCAGCCACACCAGCGTGGTCGCCCCCACCAGACTGCCCAGCATCAGGCCATAGCCGCCCAGGTCCAGCAGGGCGCCCGCGGCCACCGGTGCGGCCGTGCGGCCCACCACGAACAGGCTGGACTGCAGGCCATAGTCAAGCGCCGCCAGTCCCGGGCGCGCGTGATACATCATCAGGCCGAAGACCAACCCGGCCGACGCTCCCATGGCCGCGGCAATCAGCATGGCCGCAGCCGTGAGCGCCTGCGGCCCCAATTGCCCGAGCGTAGCCACAGCCAGGGCCGCGATGGCCAGCAGATTAAAGCCGCCGAACCAGGGCAATGCCGCAGCTGCCGCCGGTCCGCGTGACAGACGGGCCGCCGCCAGGCTGGCCAGCGCGGCCACCAGGCCGCCCAGAATGCCGACGATCCAGGCGATGCGCCCCGGCGCAAAACCCTGATCCAGCATGAGCGGTTTGAGATAGACCCACACAGCACCGATCGACGGGTAGTACAACACCAGAAAGACCGCCCATACCCGATGGGCCGGCGCGCCAAACCAGGCCAGCCCCTGAGGTATGCCCGCCAGCCCCCCCGCCGGCGCAGCCGGCGCTTCGGGCTGCGGCGCCTGCCCGGCCCCCAGCCAGGGCGCCAGCAGCACGCCGGACAACACGGCCAGCGCCAGGGCCTGAAATGGCCAGGCCCATCCGCCCTGGTCGTAGAGCATCAGGGCCAGGCCGCCGCCGACGATGGCTCCCAGCGAGGTGGCCGCTGAACGCAAGGCGCCAGCGCGCATGCGCTGGGCCGGGGGCAACATCTGAATCGCCAGTGCATTGACGGGCACATCGACCCAGGTGCCCAGCAGACTGACCAGCATGGCCAAGGTGAACAGTTGCGCATAGCTGCTGCGCCCGAGATCGTGCACCCCCATCAGCCACAAGGCCCCCGCATAGGCCAGCCCCAGCAGCATGCCCCAGTTGCGATAACTGGCGCGCCCCAGACGCCAGCGATCCACCGGCGCGGCCAGCAGAAACTTCAGAATGGCAGGCAGGCCGGCCAACTGCAGCAGGCCGATATCCAGCCCGCTCCATCCATGCTGGCGCAGCACCAGCGGCAAACCGACGTAGAGATAGATGACGGGAGCCGTGAACACGAGGTTCAGCCAGGCCAGCAAACATTGCTGCGGCCACCAGTTGCGTGCGGCGCTCACGCCCGCTGTCCTGCATAGACCCACACCGGCGCCATGGGGAAATCACAACGGCCCAGGCATTCGACGCTCTGCAGACCCGCCTGCCGCATGCCCGCGGCGATCTCGCCGGCCTGCGGCAGGTAGTTGCCGCGCAGACGCAACGCGCCATAGAAAGGCAGCACCTGCGCGGCCAGCGCCGGATCGTCGGTCTGTTCGGCATGCGCCAGCAGCAGGCGCCCGCCAGGCGCCAGGCCCCGGGCCATTGCAGCCAGGGCCGCCTGCGGATCGCTCAGGAAATGCAGCACGGCCGAGCACCAGATCAGGCCATAGCCGCCTCCCGGGAAATCGCGGTTCAGATCGCAGCCACGCGCGCCCAGGCGCGCTTGCAGCCCGGCGCGCACGATGTTTTCCTGGGCCACGCCTGCGGTCTCGGGCTCATCCCAGACCTCCCCGTGCCATTGCGGCAAGGCCTGCGCCAGGGCGATGGCCACATGCCCCGGGCCGCCCCCCAGATCGAGGAAGCGCCCTTGGGACGGCAAAGGCGGCAGGCTCTGCAGCAGGCGCAACACGGCCGGCGCCGTCACGGCGGTCTGCTCCTGGCCGATCTGCACCCGCGCCGCCTGCGCCCAGCTGCCACGCGGTGCTGCCGGCCCTTGCGGCTTGACGCCGTCGCGCAGCAGTTCAGGCCAGCTGGCCGCCATGGCGGCCAGCAGATCGGCGCGGTAACGCCAGGCTTGCGCGCAAGCCTGGGCAGCCTGCCCCGCAAAGAACTGGCGCGCAAGCGGCGAGGCCAGATAGCGCGGGGCCGCGCTATCCTGGCCGACGTGGCGCTGCAACAGCGCCATGCTCCACAACAGGTCCAGCCACAACGCCGTGGCGCGGGGCTCCAGCGCCAGACGCTGCGCGACCTCGACCGCCCTGGCCGGCTCGCGGGCCAGAGCGTCGAACAAACCGTGCTCGAGGGCCTGGTCAAGCGCCTGAGCCTGCAAGGGGGCCGCCGCTGCATTCCAATAGGGCTGCAGAGGGTGCCGGGTTTCAAAATTCATATTGATGCGCTCCATTACATGCGCCAGGTCAGGCGCAACCCCGCCTCTCGCGGCGGGCTGTAGACCGTCACGAAGCCACCCTGGTAGCCCACGGCGTCATAGCGTTTGTCGGTCAGGTTGTTGATGTAGGCCGAGATCTCCCAATCGCCCTGCTGGTAACCGGCCGTCAGATTAAGCAGCGCATAGCCGCGCCGGCTGTAGTCGTTGGCCGGGTCCAGATAGATCTTGCTGGTACCGACCACATCGGCCTGCACATAGCTGCCGTTGGCGGCTTCGTAGCGCACGCCGACGCGCCCGCTGAGTGCCGGCGCAAAAGGATTGCGGTGTCCGGCATAATCGGCCGCGCCATCGCGGAAGCGGTCGAACGTGGTGCGGTTCCAGGCCAGCCCGGCGCGCAACTGCCAGCCCTGCCCCAGCAGATAGTCCATCTCCAGCTCCAGGCCCTGCGAACGCGCGGTGGCTGCGCTGGAGATGTAGTTCACGCCCGGCACCGGCTGCATCATGACCTGCATGTTGTCGACGTCCATGAAGTAGGCCGCCACCGAGTAGCGCAGGCGCCGCTGCAGCAGCCAGCCTTTCATGCCGGTTTCATATGACCAGCTGCGCTGCGGCGCGTAGGCCGGGTAGTTCAAAGCCGAGACGAACACGTTGTAGCCCCCGGCGCGCACGCCCCGGCTGACGCTGGCATACCACTGATGATCGGGGTCGAACTGGTATTGCAAGGCCAGCCGGGGCAAGAGATGCGTCCAGGCCTTGCGCTGACGTGCCGCGTCATCCGGATGCAGGGCCACCGCGCTGCGCTCCAGCCGCGCGCCGCCCGACAGCGTCCAGTCCTGCCCCAGCGGCCAGGTCCAGTTCGTGAACACCGCCCAGGCCCCGGTCTTGAGATCGGCGCCATAATCCTGCCGAGCCACCCCGCGTTTGCTGATGTTGCGCAGGTCATGGCGGCCCCGGTCCGCATACACCCCGGCCAGCCACTCGGCGCGCCCCCAGTTGCCCTCCAGACGCAACTCCTGCGACGTGGTGCGCAGATGGCTGTCCCGCCCGATATGCAGCAAGTCTGCCGGCTGGAAGTCGGTATCCTGCTGCACCTTGTCGCGAAAATCGTTGTAGGCCGTGATGGCGCGCAGCCGCCAACCGTTGCCGAAAGTGTGCGAAGCGTCCAGGGACAGCGTCTGGCCCAGCGAACGATTCCAGCTTGGCGTACCGGACCACACCTGCGTCCGGGGCGCATCCACGCTGCCCCACAGATTGGCGCCATCGTGATAATGCTGACGCGCGTAGCGCAGCACCACCTCGCTGTCAGGGCCCAGGCGCCAGCGCAGCCCGGCCTTCAGGTCCTGATGCTCGCGACCATCTGCCTTGCCGCCGGTGTAACGGTTGCGGATAAAGCCCTCTTCGCGCCGCCAGGATGCCGACAGGCTCGCATAGAGTTTGTCTTCGACCAGCGGCCGGCTCAACGACATCCGCAGACCGCGCCGGCCCTGGGTCCCGGTCTCGGCTGCCACGCTGGCGCGCGGCGTGTCATCCATGGGCTTGCTGTAAATGGCGATCACGCCCGACTCGGCATTGCGGCCGTAGAGGGTGGACTGCGGCCCGCGCAGCACCTCGATGCGGTCGATATCCATCAGGTCATTCTCGAAGCCCTGGGCGGTCAGGGTCGGCACGCCATCGACCACCATCAGCACCGAGGTGGAATAGGAGAAGATCGAGGCGGTCAAGCCGCGCATCACGGGCGACTTCATGCCCGGCTGCCCGAAAGGCTGGAAGCTCAGGCCGGGGACACGCCCCTCCAGTTGATCCAGGCGCGTAAGGTGCGATTGTTCGATTTCCTGGCCATCCAGCACCGCCACGCTGGCCGGCACCTGATCGAGCGCGCGCTCGACCTTGTCGGCGCTCACCGTGATGGACGGCAACTGCGCCACGGGCGGCGCTTCCTGCCCGATCGCCAGCGCCGCCGGCAGCGCCAGCGGCACGGCCAGCCTCCAGGCGCTCCGGTGCGCCCCCCGCATTGCATTCATTGTGTCTTTCCCCAGCCATGACAGCGTCGTTACGCCTGGAGAGGACTATAAAACGGCAATGCAAATGGCTATCATTCAATACATAGGCAAACCGGAGTTTTACATAGGCCATCCGGAGCGTCTGTCTGCCGGCACGCAAGGAATGTCATGTCTTATCGCTTGAGTTGTTCTGATTTCAGCGCCCCAAGCCGCCTGGGCCAATCGGGCTGGTGGCGCAGCCAACTGCCCACCGAACTGGGTCGCTGCCTGACCGACCACATCGTGCTCGACCCGGGGCTGTCGCTGGTCTACGCGCAATACCAAGCCAACCGCGACCTGCTGCACGCCAGCCGGGTGGAGCGTCCCCGCTCACTGACGATCACCGTGGCGCTGGAAGGAGAGTCCAGCACGCTGGGCGTGGACGGCGGGCGTTTCGATTTCGTCCAGGGCAGCAGCACCATCGCCGCCTTCGCCAATGTGCGCGGCCAGCGCCGCTTTCCGGCCCACCGCCCGGTCCGGCAACTGCGGCTGGTGGCCGAAGCCGCATTGTTGCAACGCTACGGCCTGGCGCATCTGCTCGACGGCATCCGGCACGAAGATATCGCCCAGCGCCTGCATGTCGGCCCCCACAGCGCCGTGATCCGGCATCTGGCCGACACCGTGACGCGCTTGCATGCCCAGGGCGGCGGGCTGCTTGATCTGCAGATCGCCGCCCTGGGCCTGCTGGCCGAACAGACCCGCTGCTTGCTGCCCGCGCCCGCCATCACACCCCTGCGCGCCTCGGATCAGGACAAGATCCTGCGCGCTCGTGATCTGATGGCGGCGCATTATGCGCAAGCCCTGACGCTGGGCTACCTGTGCGCGGCGGTCGGCACCAATGAATGCAAGCTCAAACAGGGTTTTCGCGATCTGTTCGGCACCACCCCGCACCGCCTGCTCACGCGCATCCGCATGGAGCGCGCCTGGGAACTGCTGCACAGCGGCCAGCGCGTCTCAAGCGTGGCCTACCAGGTCGGCTATCGCCATCCCTCGAGCTTCAGCGCCGCGTTCGAAAAGCACTACGGCCGCGCCCCGCGCACCGTCAACCGTGCCTGAACGCCGCCCGGCCTGGCTCAGGCCGGCACAAAAGCCGCCAGATCCGGCGCCTGACGCCGGCCCAATATGGCTTCGCAGACCTGCGCCACGGCCAGCAGCCCACTGTCCTGCCCGGCCGGGCAAAGCAATTGCAGCCCCACCGGCAAGGGCGCGCCCCATTGAGCAATGGGTTGCGAGGTGCCGCAGAGGTTCAGGGCATTGGCCGCCCGCGTCGGCCCACCACAATAGCGGTTGAGGGCCCGCTCGGCCGCCTGCGACTCGAACCTCCCCGCAAAGACCGGCGGCAGGTTGTGCTTGACCGGCGCGACCCAGGCATCGACGCCCTGAAACAGGCTCAGGGCGCGTTCGCGCAAGGCCTGCAAGCGCCAGCGCGCGCGCAGATACCCCTCGGCGCCGGCGTCCAGCCCTTCGGCCACCCGCTCGGCCACATCCGGATTGAGCTGCCCCCGGATGGCCTCGAATCGGCCCTGCCCCAGGCTGGCCATCAACTCCGGACGCGCGACAGCGGTATAGAGCGCATCGATCTCGGTCAGTTCGGGAAAGTCGATCTCCACCAGTTGCACCCCGGCTTCGGCCAGGGCCTGCAGGGCCCGCTCGGTGCAGGCTTGCACCTCAGGGGCCAGAGCCTCGAAAAAATAGGCGCGCGGCACGCCCAGGCGCAGCCGCTGCGGCGGCGGCGGCGCAACCACCGATCCATGCAATGCCTGCCAGGCCAGGGCCAGGCTGGCGGCGGAATCCGCCAGCAAGCCCAGCGAATCGAAACTGCGGCTCATGGGGAACACACCGCTGCGGCTGACCGCGTCGCGGCTGAACTTGATGCCGGCCACGCCACAGAAAGCGGCGGGCCCGCGCACCGAGCCACCGGTATCGGTGCCCACGGCCAGCGCGCACAGGCCTGCCGCGACGGCGACCGCCGACCCGCTGGACGAGCCCGACGCCAGCCGGAACTGACCGGCATCGCAGGGATTGCGCGGCGTGCCCCGGTGGTAGTTGACACCGGTACTGCCGATGGCGAACTCCACCGTATGCGTCTTGCCCAGAATGATGGCGCCGGCGCGCCGCAAGGCGGCCACGAAAGGCCCTTCGCCGCCGATCAGGTCGGCGACGTCGGCCTGCGAACCCGCACGTGTCGGCAAACCATCGACGTGCAGGACATCCTTGACCGCCAGCGGCACCCCCATCAGGGGGCCCAGGTCGGTCCCCGCGGCCAGCAGCGCATCGATGGCCTGCGCACTGGCCAGCGCCGCCTGCGGCGCAAGCACCTCATAGGCCGTCAATACCGGATCGAGCAGGGCAATCCGATCCAGATAGGCTTGTGTCGCCGCCACGGCCGTGATGCGACCGGCCCGCAAGGCCCGGCCATAGGCGGCCAGGTCCTGGCCCTGCAAAGGATCCGGCGTCAGACGGGCGGTGACGGTGGCGGTACTGCGCATGCTTGCTCCTTGGTGGCGGAAGACGGGCGTCAGCGCCCCGCAAAGACGGGCGGCCGCTTGTCGCGGAACGCCGCCTGGCCTTCCTTGTAGTCCTGGCTGCGAAAGCAGGCCAGCACGGCCGCCTCGCATTGCGCCTGACCATACCACCCCGCGGGCTGCGCCGCCGCCTCGATGGCCAGCTTGCTTGCCGCATGCGACAAGGGCGCCAGCTGCGCCACGGACTGCACCATCTCCAGAATCCGCGCCTCTTCCAGCACGCCATTGATCAGGCCCATCGCCTGTGCCTGCGCAGCATCGTAGCGACCTGCCGTGAACATGATTTCCTTGGCCACGGCTGGCCCCACCAGCGCGGTCAGGCGCTGCAGCCAACCTGGGTAATAGGCCACGCCCAGACGGGCGGCCGGAATGCTGAAGCGCGCCTGCGGCAAGGCATAGCGCAGGTCGCAATGCAGCGCCAGGCCGACTCCGCCGCCAAAGCAGATGCCCTGGATCAACGCCACCACGGGCTTGGGAAAGCGCGCCAGGCAGGCCACGCTGGCCTGTACGGTCTCGTTCCACAACTTGACCCCGGCCTCGGTGCTGCGGCGCTCGCCGAATTGCGAGATGTCCGCACCGGCCGAGAACGCCTTGTCGCCCGCACCGCGCAACACCAGCACACGCACCGTCGCATCCTCCTGCGCCTCGGCCAGCAAGGCCGGCAGGCCCGCCCACATATCGAAAGTCATGGCGTTCAGGCGGGTGGGATGATCGATCCACAGCGTCGCCACCCCGCCCTGTTTTTCCAGCCGCAGTTGCGGCGCAGCTTGATCGAGTTCAGATGACATGGCGGCTCCGCAAATCCGTGATCTCTTCGGTGCTCAGGCCGATGCTGCCCAGCACCTCTTCATTGTGCTGCCCCGGCATGGGGGCAATCGAACGCAGACTCGCGCGATGCCGGTCGCTGCGCAAAGGCTGGCCCACCAGCCCGATCTCGCCCAGCTGCGGATGCTCGACCGGCCAGGCCACCCCCAGGTGGCGGACCTGCTCATCGGCGAACGCCTGGTCGATGGTGTTGACCGCGCCGCAGGCGATACCCGCGGCGTTCAGGCGCTCGATCCAGTACTGGCGCGGTGCCGTGGCGAAGATCTCCTCGATCAGGTCATTGAGCGCTTCGCGATGCTGCGAGCGATCCCGATTCATGCGAAAGCGCGGATCTTCCATCCAGTCCTCGCGTCCCAAGGCCTTGCAGAAGCGCTCCCACATCACCTGGCCCGGCACCTGCAGCGTCATCAGCCCATCCTGGGTGTTGAACAAGCCCGTCGGGATCATGGTGGGATGGTTATTCCCCGCCTGCGCCGGCACTTCGCCGGACACCAGCCAACGCGCGGCCTGCAGGTCGAGAATGGCCAATTGCGACTCCAGCAGGGAAGTCTGCACCCACTGCCCCAGGCCGCTGCGCTCGCGCTCGTACAGAGCCATCATGATGCCGAAGGCGCCATACAGGCCGGCCGAGGTATCGCAAATGGCAATGCCGGCGCGCACCGGGCCCTGTCCGGGCAGGCCGGTCACCGACATCAGCCCGCCCATGCCCTGCACGATCTGGTCATAGCCCGGCCGCCGGGCATAGGGGCCGTCCTGGCCAAAGCCGGAAATGCTGGCGTAGATCAGGCGCGGGTTGATCTCGCGCAGTGTCTCGTAACCGATGCCCAGGCGCTCCTTGACGTCGGGCCGGTAGTTTTCGGCCACCACATCGGCATCGCGCACCAGGCGCTTGAACACCTCCAGACCTGCCGGGTCCTTCAGGTTCAGCGTCAGGCTGCGCTTGTTGCGCTGCAGGTTCTGGTAATCGGGCCCCAGCCGCATGCCCCCCATCTCGGTCTCGGTTGCCGGATCCACCGGCTCTTCGATCTTGATGACGTCCGCGCCCCAGTCCGCCAGTTGGCGGATGGCCGTCGGGCCGGCGCGCACACGCGTCAGGTCCAGCACCCTTACATTGGAAAGCGGCAAGGCCGCACTGTCTTTAGTCATGGCGTTCGATGAAGTCCCGCAATAATTGGTTGAACAGTCCAGGCTCTTCCTGGTTGAGCGCATGGCCGCTGTCGCCGAAGACGAACAGGCGGCTGTCGGGCAACACCTCATTGAGAAACAGATTGGGTTGCAGGCAAGGCGTGTCCTGGTCCCCGCACAGCAGCAGTACGGGACATTGCAACTGTGCCAGGCGCGTCTGCAGATGCCACAGGGAAGGCCGCCGCCCCTGCACCCCGCGCAGCGTGCCTGCCAGCCCGACGGCGTCCAGCCGCCGCAGGCCCTGCGCAAACGCCGCCCAGCCACGCGGATCCTTGCGCCGCTGGGCCTGGCGTACCGCTTTGGCGGCATAGCGGGCCGCAAAAGCGTCCAGCCCATCGCGCTCGATGCCGGCGGCCATGGTCTCGTAGCCGCGCTGGCTGGCGTCATAGTCCGCCAGCATCGACCCCGAACCACAGCCGGCCACGGTCAGCGAGCGCACCCGCTCGGGGAAATCCAGGCCGAACTGCAGGGTGGCGAAGCTGCCCATCGACAGCCCCACCACATGGGCGCGCTCGATATCCAGCGCATCCAGCACGGCCAGCGCATCGCGCGCGGCCGTCTCCTGCGAATAGGCTGCCGCTTCGGGCGGCACCGACGACGGCGGATAACCGCGCGCGTTGTAGGCGATGCAGCGATGGCTGCGCGAAAAATGGCGCAGTTGCGGCTCCCAGCTGTGAAGATCCGCCCCCATCTCGTGCAGAAAGAGAATGGGCTGGCCGCTGCCCACTTCCTCGACATACAGTTCGGCGCCATGCGAAGCGATCATGCTCACGGCTGCCTCTACATCTTCAGTTTTTCAAACCCGATCTTCTCCACCACGCCCTGCCAGTAGAGAATCTCGTCCTGCATCCGCTGGCCGAAGGCCTGCGGCGTATCCGGAATCGGCGCCACGCCCATCCCGGCATAGGTGCGCACGACATCCTCGCTGGCCAGAGCCTGGTTCAGGGCCTTGTTCAACTCGGCCACCACCGTGTCCGGCGTGTCCTCGCGCACGATCATGCCGTACCAGGTCGGGCGGTTGAGTTGCGGATAGCCCAGTTCTTTGTAGGTGGGGATGCTCTCGTAGCCCGCCACCCGTTCGGGCGACTGCACGGCCAGCGCGCAGACCTTGCCGCTTTCGATATGCGTCTTGGCTGAACTGATATTGTCAAATATCACATCGACCGACCCGCCATAAAGGTCTACCATCGCCGGCCCCAGCCCGCGATACGGCACATGCAGCATGCTGGCGCCCACTTCGGCAAGAAATGCCTCGCCGCTGATATGGGCCAGCGTGCCGATGCCGGCCGAACCGAACTTGTACTTGCCCGGCTCGGCCTTGAGCTTCTCGAGCAGGGTCTCGAACTTGCAGTCCGGCGTGATCTGCTTGCTGGCAATCAGCACCCCGGGCGCGATCACGATGCCGCCCACCGGCTTGAAGTCCTTCAGTGGGTCATACGCCAGTTTTTCGTAGATGTTTACCGCCACGCCGTGCGAGGTGGCCGATGCGATGCCGACCGTATAGCCATCGGCCGGCGCATTGAGCACATGCCGCAGGCCGATCAGGCCGCTGGCGCCGGCCTTGTTTTCCACGATCACGCTCTGGCCAAGCGCATCGCCCATGCGTTGCTGCACCACCCGCACCAGCAGATCGGTCGGCCCGCCCGGAGCCATCTGAACCACTGCCGTCACCGGACGGCCCGGGAAATCCGCCGCCATTGCGCCACCCGCCGCCAGGCTGGCACTCATGGCCAGCGCCGCCGCTGTTCTCCTCATCTTTGTCTCCTTTGATTTGCCGTTGTGTTTACGCGCCTCGGATCACCGGGACCCCCTCTTCCGCAGACACGCCGGGACGAACTGTGAACTAATGACGAAAAAGTGTCAACACTATATGGTTAAGTGAAATCAATCATGCGATTATTGATGACAATATGGGCCGACATGCCTGCGATTCCGAATGGGGACAGGTATACTCCGGCCGTGTCCCTCCCTGGTGCTCCGCCCCGCCTCTCATGACCGATGACCGTAGTCCGCGCGCGCCCCTGTTCACCACCACCATCGTCGATGAACTGCGCAACATGATCTATTCCGGCGAACTGGCGCCGGGCACGCGCCTGAACGAAGCGGCGCTGGCCACGCGCATGGGCACCAGCCGTGGCCCCATCCGCGAAGCCATCCGCATGCTGGCAGGCAAGGGACTGGTCACGCCGGTCGCCCATCGCGGCATGTTCGTGCGCCAGATCTCCATGCGCGACATGCTCGAGAGCTACGACCTGCGCGCCTTGCTATTCAGCTTTGCGGCCCGGCGCGCGACTGAGTTTCTGACGCCCGAGCGCCTGCCCGTGCTGGAGCAGCTGCACGCCGACATGGAGCAGGCCTGCCGCGACAACGAAAGCGGCCGCTACTATGAGCTGAACCTGCGCTTTCACGCGCTGATCCTCGAGTACAGCAACAACCGTCACGCCGCCCAGGTCTACGAGGCGCAGACCAATGAGTTGCATCTGTTCCGCCGGCGTTTTTTCAATTACGCCAACAAGATGCAACGCTCCAACGAAGAGCACCGCGCCATCCTGGATGCCATCGTCGCCGGTGATGGCGCGCGCGCGGCCGAACTGGCCGAACAACACGTGCTGGCCGGCAAGCAGCGCCTGCTCGACAGCGTCGACGATATCGATTTCAAGTAGCCGTTTGCGCCGGGCCGCGCCTACTCGCTGCCTTCGCGCTCGATGACCAGGATGCGCACCTCGCCACGCGGATGAGCCACATGCGCATCGCCGGCAGAGGCGTGGAAGATATCTCCGGTTTCCAGCAGGAAACGCTCTTCGAGACCATCGCGCATCCAGCGCATCTCCACCTGGCCGGCCAGCACGACGAACACCTCCTGACCATCATTGACATGCCAGTGATACGGCTGGTCGCTCCAGTGCAGACGCACGGTGACGCCGTCCAGGCTGGCGATGTCCAGCGCGCCCCAGGGGCGCCCGGCGGTGAAGGTGCGGGCACGATAGATGTTCATCAGCAGTCAAACCAGCGTATCGCAAGAGCGGGATTGCTTGCTCAGCATGCCTCAGGACTTCGCTGGCGTCGAGAGCGCTGACGCCACAGCAAGGCCAGCGACAACAGGACCAGGACAAGGATCACCGCGCCATAGATATTGGCGGCCGGCAGCACCCCGACCCGCTGCGCGAGATAGCCCGCCGCCATGGTGGGTACGCTGTTGGACAGATAGCTCTGCAGATAGAAGGCGCCCATCAGCGCGCCGCGCTCGTTGGGCAAGGCCAGCGGCATGATGCTGCGCACCGCCCCCAGGAAAGTTGTGCCAAACCCGAATCCGGCACAGACCGAGCCCAACAACAGTGCTGTGCCAACCCCGGTGTTGATCCCGAACAGCACCGCCAACAGGCCCACGCCCAAGGCCAGCTCGCCCGCGAGCAAGATCGAGAAAGTGGCCCAGCCGCGCACCACCAGCCCGCCTGCTGCGCCGCTCAGGGTCAACCCGGCCACCACGAAACCCGCCAGCCAGGGCGAGTCGGTCCGCATCACGCTGGCCACCAGCGAAGGCATCAGCGACAGGTACAGACCGCCCAGCATCCAGACCGCCGTATTGGCCGGCGTGACCGACAGCAGCGTGGCGCGCACCTGGCGTGGCACGGATACGCGAGGGCGCAGGCTGGCGATTGCGCCCGCGCGCCGTGCCACCGTTTCCGGCGCCCGCCAGACCAGCGCAAACAGCACCAGAAAGATCGCCAGCAGCAGCGCAAAAACGGTACGCAACGGTGCAGGCGCCAAGGCAACCAGTGCGGTACTGCCGATGGCGCCCAGCCCCATGCCGACCATGGGTGCCAGCCCGTTGATCAGGCCGCCGCGCTCCTGGCCCAGATCCAGCAAGGCCGCGCTCAGCGCCGCCGTCGCCGCTCCGGTGGCAGCGCCCTGCACCATACGTGCCGCCAGCAGCCCCTCGGCGTCACCGGCCAGCAGAAACAAGCCCATTGCGACTGACTGCAGACCCAGGGCCAGCAGAATCAGGGGCCTGCGGCCGATATAGTCGGACAGCCGCCCCAGTACCAACAGGGTCAGCAACAACACCAGGGCGTAGGCAGAAAAGACCACCGTCAACACGGTGGAGCTGAATCCCCAGGCCTGCTGATACAGCCGGTACAACGGCGTGGGCGCACTGGCCGCGACCATGAACGCCACCGATGCGCTGGCGTAGACCGCCAGCGCCACCGGCGGTCGTAACCGGCCGCCGGGGCTCCCCGGCCGCTCTGCACTCGTGGACATGCTTATCCCTTAAAGGCAAAATGTTTGCGTTAGCATGGTAAACCTAGCCCTCCCACTAAAGCAAATATTTTGCATTAACGGCCTTTCTTCTTTTTGCCATGAACGATAGACCCGCAATCCGCCCCGGCGGCCGCAGCGCCCGCGTCCAGGCAGCCGTGCACCAGGCCACCCGCGAGCTGCAACAGGAAATCGGCCGCGACGCGCTCACCGTGCCGGCCATTGCCATGCGCGCCGGCGTCACCCCGTCGACCATCTATCGGCGCTGGGGCGATCTGGCACGTTTGCTGGCCGACGTGGCGCTGGAACAAATGCAGCCGGAGCAGCCGCCTGCGGATACCGGCAGCTTCCGTGGCGACATCCTGGCTTGGCTGGAACAATACGTCGAGGAAACCTCCTCCACGCCCGGGCGTTCCCTGCTGCGCGACGTCCTGTGCCACGCCGGGCACGAGAATGCCGGCAAATGCGATGGCATCACGCGGCAACAGATCGACGCGCTTGCCCAGCGCGCGGCCGAACGTGGCGAAACGCCGCCGGCCACCGGCCTCATCATCGAGCGCGTGCTGGCGCCCCTGCTCTATCGCATCCTGTTCGCCAATGTCATCCCGACCGCGCAGGAGATCCATGCGCTCTACGCCGGACTTGACGCCGCGCCCCACGACGCAACGGGCGCTGCCTCCCGCAGCTGAGCCGCGGGGCAGGATTCACGCCGACGGCGGCGCAGCTTGCGCCGGCTGCAGCGCCGGCAGACGCAGCAACAACCCCAGCGCCAACAGGCAGGCCAGCCCGGCCAGCAACATCGCCAATTGAAAGCCCCCTTCCAGGGCCGGGACGAACAGTGCCTGCAAGGCCGCCCCCTGTTGCGGGAAAACATGCTCGGTGATGGCGGCGCGCGCCACGGTGTCGGCCTGCGCCACGCCCAGCTCTCTTGCGGCGCGGCTGAACAACCCCACCGCCCGCTCGCTCATCAGCACTCCCAGCAGTGCAATGCCCAGCGTCATGCCCGACTGACGCAGGGCATTCATGGTGGCCGAGGCCGCGCCCGCCTGCTCGCCGGGAGCCAGCCGCATGATGGCGATGCTGGTGGCCGGCACCGCCAGGCCCGCCCCCACGCCCAGCAGGCAAAAAGCCATCGCCACAGGCAAATAGGGAGTGTGGGCGCCCAGCCCGGCCATCACCAGAAAAGCCAGTCCGGACAGACCGTAGCCTGCCGCCGTAAGCCATTGCAGGGAAATGCCCCGGCTCAAGCGCCCGAACAGAAAGGACATGATGAGGGTGGCTGCAAACTGCGGCATCAGGCGCCAACCCGCCTCGGCCGGCGAGAAACCCTGGATTTCCTGCAGGAAGATCGAGAAGAAGAACAGGCTGGTGTAGTAGGAAAAACCCAGCACGAAAGACGCCATATTCGCAACCGCGAACGCGCGCTCGCGCAGCAGCCGCAATGGCAACAAGGGGCGCGGCACGCGCCGCTCCACCCGCACGAAGGCAAGAAAGGCCAGCACCGCCACCAGCATGCAAACCACCGGCAGGCGCGCCGTCCAGCCCTGAACGCCGGCCTCGATCACACCCAGCGTCAACGCACCCAGCGCCAGGATGCTCAGCCCCTGCCCCCAAGGGTCTCGCGCGGCATGGTCCGGATAGCGGCATTCGACGATGCCCAGGCTGCCCAGCGCGATCGCCAGCGCCCCGATGGGCAGATTGATCAGAAAGATGCTCTGCCAGCCCCAGTCGCGCAGCAGCAAGCCGCCCGCCAGCGGCCCCAGCATCAGTGCCAGGGCATTGAAGGCCGACCAGCCGCCGATGACATGCATGCGTGCCTTGGGGTCGGGAAAGGCGTGCGTCAGGATCGGCATGGCCCCGCAGATCAGAAAAGCCGCCGCCACGCCCTGCACGGCACGCCCGGCCAGCAAGGCCGCCAATGACGGCGCCCACCCGCACAGGGCGGAGCCGGCCGTGAACAACAACACGCCGGCCAGCCAGCTGCGTTTGTGCCCATGACGGTCGGCCATCGGGCCGGCCGACAGCATGAACGCGGCCAGGCAGATCGCATAGGCATTGACCACCCACTGCATGCCGGCGATATCCGTCCGCAAGGCCGCCTGCATCGTGGGCAGGGCGACATTGACGATGCTGATGTCCAGCGTAGCCAGAAAACTCCCCAGATAAACGGCGCATAGCGCAGACCGGCGACGCATTGACGACATGGCAATTCCTCGATGCGGGGGCACGTCCCCCTTGAATGAGTCTTTATTCTATTTTCCGACCGACCGTCGGTCAATTCGAAAGTGACGCAAGCCCGCCATCGTGCGGCGCGGCACGTTCAGTCCACCATGCGACTCCCCGCCCATTGCCCGCTGCGCACCAGCTCCTGGCACAGCGCCAGGCAGATCGCCCGCACCTTGCTGGCGGCCTGCGTGAACGGCAGGCTGCTGGACGTGCAGAGGGACAGCTCGCGCAGAAACGCCGGCGGCGGCAGGCGCACCAGCCGCAGCGCGCCGGCCCGCACATCCTCATGCACCGCCGACCAGGGCAGCAAAGTGGCGGCCATGCCTGCCTTGACCGCCGGAATCAGGATCGCCGAGGTACTGGCCTCGCCCGCCAGCTTGTACTCCAGCCGGGCCTGCTGGAAGACATGCTCGACACGGGTGCGCAAGGTGTTGGGCAGGCTGGGCAGAATGAGCGGAATCTGCGCCAGTTCGGCCAACGGCATGGGATCGGCGCTGACCTGCACGTCAGGATGCAGGATCACGTAGATCTCTTCGAGCAATACGGGCAGTACCTGCAGCCCGCGCTTGGGCGTCTGATCCGGGGTAATCGACATATCCACCCGGCCCTGGGACGCCAGGCCGGTCAGGTCGGCGCTGGGCACATCCACGATCTCGAGCACGATGCCCGGATAGGCATCGCGCACGCGCTGCAACAAAGGCAACGCCAGCACCCGGCCGGTGCTCGACGGCATGCCGATGGACACCTTGCCGGTGACGTCCTCGTCCTTTTGCATCAGCAAGGCGCGCGTGTTGTCCACCTGGCGCAGGATGGTGCGCGCATGTCGGTACAGCAGCTCGCCCTCGGCGGTCGGCATCACGCCGTGCACATGCCGGTCCAGCAAGCGCACGCCCAGCTCCGCCTCCAGCAAGGCGATCTGCTGGCTGAGGGCAGGCTGGGCCACGAACAGCGTCTGCGCGGCGCGCGTCATGCCCCCCACCTCGACGATTTTCACGAAGTACTTGAGCTGCCTGAGGTTCATCTCCCCCTCCCTGCCATGCCATTGTTTTTTTGCATTGCAGCATCGCCGACATCATTTTTTCTTATGGAGCAATCAGGAAACCGTATTTTTCGACTGCGCCTGCGCTTCCTAAGATGCCCCTCATGCCGGACCCGCCCCGCCAGGCCCGGCCCCCGAAACCGACACAGGAGCGACGCATGGCATTGCCGTTGGAAGGTGTGCGAGTACTGGATCTGACCCGGGCCCTGTCCGGCCCTTTTTGTACCATGATCCTCGCCGACCTCGGCGCGGAAGTCGTGAAGGTCGAGCCCGGCCCCACCGGCGACATGATCCGCCAATGGGGCCCCTTCGACCGCGGCGTCAGCGCCTACTACCTGAGCAGCAATCGCAACAAACTCGGCCTGGGCCTGGACTTCCGTCATCCCGAGGGCCTGACCCTGCTGCGCGAACTGGCCCTGGAATCCGATATCGTGGTCGAGAACTTCAAGCCCGGCACGATGGAGAAGATGGGCCTGGGCTACGAGAGCCTGGCCGCCGAACGGCCCGACCTGGTCTATGCCGCCATCACCGGTTTCGGCAGCAGCGGCCCGGCCGGCAACTGGCCAGGCTTTGACCAGATCGCGCAGGGCTACTCGGGCCTGATGAGCGTGACCGGCATGCCCGAGAGCGGCCCGACCCGGGTGGGCGTGGCCATCGGGGACCTCACTTCGGGCATGTGGGCCGCCATGGGCGTGCTGGCCGCCTGGATAGAACGCCAGCGCGACGGCCGCGGGCAACAGGTGCAGACCTCCTTGCTGGCCAGTCTGGTGGGCTTGTTGAGCGTGCAGGGCCAGCGCTATCTAAGCCTGCAGGAAGTGCCGCAACCCACCGGCAACGTCCACCCCGTGATTGCCCCCTACGGCGTCTTCGAGACTGCCGACGGCCCGCTGAATCTCGCCCCGGCCACCCAGGACATGTGGCTGCGGCTGTGCGAACTGCTGGAGTTGCCCGACGCGCCCCATGACCCGCGCTATCTCAGCAACGCCGAGCGCATGCAGCATCGCGACGAACTGAAAGCCCTGATCGAAAGCCGCTTGCGCGGCAACACCCGCATGCACTGGACCCGCGAAATGATCGCGCGCGGCATCCCGGCCGGCCCCATCAACAACCTGGCCGATGTCTTTGCGGATCCACAGGTGCAACACTGCCGTATGGTGGAAACCGCCCAGCACCCGGAGCTGGGCGAGATCCGCCAGCTGGCCTTGCCGATCACCATGCAGGCGCTGGCCGAGGGCAGCGTGCGCAGCGCGCCGCCCCTCTTCGGTCAGCACACCCGCCAGGTGCTCAAGGCCTACGGTCTGCCCGCCGCGCGCATCGACGCGCTGTGCGCCGATCGCGTCGTTTTCCAACACCAGGCGTGCGCCGACACGCCGCGATAACAACGACCCCGAGGAGACATATCATGAAACGCAATCTTTCCCGCCTGCTGGCCGCCCCCTTGCTGATGCTGGCCTGCGCCGCTGTCCAGGCCCAGACCATGAAACTCTCGCACCAATGGCCGCGCGGCGATGGGCGCGACGAAGGCGCACGCGCCTTCGCCGCCGAAGCCAGCCGCCTGGACCCCGCGCTCAAGTTCCGCATCTACCCGGGGGCCTCGCTGATCAGCAATCCGGTCAAGCAGATCGACGCCCTGCAGGACGGCACGGTCGACCTGGCGATCTTCCCGCTCATCTACGGCGTGGGCAAGGTGCCGGAGCTGTCGATCACCATCCTGCCCGGCGCCGTCAGCAGCGTCGACGATGCCATGCAGCTGAAAGGCTCCGCCTTCGAGCAGAAGCTGCAGGAACTGTGCGAAGCCAACGGCTTTCACCTGCTGACCTGGTGGTGGACCGAAGGCGGCATTGCGAACCGCGAACGCGAAATCGGCGCGCCGGACACCGTCAAGGGGCTGAAGATGCGCGGCGCCGACCGCAGCATCGACACCATGCTCAAGAGCGCCGGCGCCTCGGTGTTCTCCATGCCGTCGACCGAGCTGTACAACGCCTTGCAGACCGGCGTGCTCGACGGCCTGATGACGTCGTATGAAACCTTCGTCAGCATGCGCCTGTACGAACAGACCAAGTACGCCACCATCGGCGGCGACTACACAATCTTCGTGGTCTTCCAGCCGCTGGCCATCTCGATGCGTGTCTGGAACAAACTCACGCCGCAGCAACAGAAAACCCTGGAACAGGCCGCCGCCAGCACCCAGCAGGCCTTCAACGCCGAACAGATCAAGGTCAAGCAGGAAACCCTGGCCGCTTTCGGCAAGGCCGGCGCCCGCATCCACACCATGACCCAGCCTGAGTTCGACCAATGGCTGACCCTGGCCAAACGCACCGCCTGGCCCGAGTACGCCAGCATCAGCCCCGCGGCCAAGGACCTGCTGCAAGCGCTGGAACAATCCCGCAAACCCTGAGCGCCGGCGCGATTCTGCATCGTCATTCACAACGCAAGGAGACCGGGGTGACAACGCTTGGAAAATGGATAACACGCTGCAGCATGGCTTGCGCCATGGTGGCGGCCGCCTTGCTGCTGGCGGCCATCGGCGTGCTGACATGGATGGTTCTGGTGCGCGGCATGGGCTACCAGAACTCCTGGGAACTGGAGATGAGCATCGAAATGATGGTGATCGCCATCTTTCTGGGCTCGCCGTACACGCTCTACACGGGCGGCCACGTCAAGATGGAATTGCTGGAAAACATCCTGCCCGGCCGGGCCCGCGAGGTGCTGCGCTTCAGCGCCCAGGCCGTCGGGGTCGCGGTCTGCCTCTACCTGGCCTGGTCAGGGCTGCTCATGGCCATCGACGCCTATCGCAGCGGCGAACGCGCCCTGGGCGTGTGGCAACCCCTGGTCTGGCCCAAGTATGCCGCCGTGCCGCTGGGCATGGGCCTGACGGCGCTGCAATACCTGGTGGAAATGCGCTGGCCCTGCCTGCGCCGCGAGGCCGCGGCCCTGCCCCTGGAGAAACGCTATGACTGAACTGGAAATCGGCGCCTGGCTGTTCGTGATCACCTTCGTGGTGCTGTTTTCGGGCATCCCCATCGCCTTCGGCCTGACCGCCGTGGCGATCGGGTTTCTGGCGATCTTCGGCGATCCGGGCGCGCTGCAGGCAGTCGCCAAGACCTTCATCGGCGAGCTGTCCAACTTCGCCCTGCTGACGTTGCCCATGTTCGTGGTGCTGGGCGCGGCCATCGGCATGTCGCGCGCCGGGCGCGACCTGTACGAATCGCTGCATCGCTGGCTGTGTCGCCTGCCCGGCGGCCTGGTGATCGCCAACATTTTCGGTTGTGGACTGTTCTCGGCCATGTGCGGATCCAGCCCCGCCACCGCGGCCGCCATCGGCAAGGTCGGCATCCCGGAAATGCTCAAGCGCGGCGTGCCGGCGCGCCTGGCCACCGGCGCCATCGCCGCCGGCGGCACGCTGGGCATCCTGATCCCGCCGTCCATCACCTTCATCATTTACGGCATCGTCACCCACACCTCCATCGCGCGCCTGTTCCTGGCCGGCGTGATCCCCGGGCTGGCCCTGATCCTGCTGTTCGCGGTCTATGCCTGGTTCGCCAGCCGCAGCGGCCTCAAGCGCGCTATCGCCGCGCGCCAGGCTCCGCCGCCGGAGACGTACACGCTGGCCGAAAAGCTGTCAGGCCTGCTGCGCACCCTGCCCTTTCTGGGCATCATCGTGGCGGTCACGGTCTTCATGTACGGCGGCTTCGCCACGCCCTCGGAGGTGGCTGCCATCGCGGCCTTCCTGGCGCTGGTGCTGGTGGCAGTGGTGTACCGCTCGCTGCGCCTGAAAGACCTGTGGGCCATCATGCGTGACGCCACGCGCGAGTCGAGCATGATTCTGCTCATCATCGCCGCAGCGGCGTTGTATGCCTACATGATGTCGTATCTCTACGTGACACAGAGCGTGGCCGACTGGATGTTCGGCTGGCAGCTGAGCCACTGGCAACTGATTCTGGTGCTCAACCTGTTCCTGTTGCTGGCCGGTTTTTTCATGCCTGCGGTGTCCGTCATCCTGATGAGCATGCCCATCATGCTGCCGGTGCTGCAGCAAAGCGAGATCGACCTGGTGTGGTTCGCCGTGATGCTCACCATCAACCTGGAGATCGGCCTGATCCATCCGCCGCTGGGCCTGAACCTCTTCGTGATTCGCGGCGTGGCTCCCCAGGTGCCGCTGCGCGAAGTCATGTGGGGATCGCTGCCTTTCGTGATGATCATGCTGCTGTTCATTGTGCTGCTGGCCATCTTCCCTGCCATCGCCACCTGGCTGCCCGATCTCCTGATGGGGCCGGCCTGATGACCTCCTCAACGCAAACCCCTATGCAACAAGACAACGACCGCGCGCCGGAACTGGACATCGAAGGCCCGCTGGCCCGGCTGCGCCTGTGCCGGCCCCGCCAGCACAACCGGCTGGACCCCGCCGACCTGCCCATCCTGCAGGCGCACCTGGCCCAGGTGGCCGCCGATCCGCAGGTGCGGGTGCTGGTGCTCACCGGCAGCGGCCGGCAGACATTCAGTTCCGGCTATACCCTGGCGGCCATCCGCCATGAGCTGGATGACCGCTTCGAGCGCGTGCTCGATACGCTGGAGGCGCTGCCCATCCCCGTCATCGGCGCGCTCAACGGCAGTGTCTATGGCGGCGCCACGGACCTGGCGCTGTGCTGCGACTTTCGCATCGGCGTGCGCGGCAGCCGCCTGTTCATGCCGGCGGCCCGCTTCGGCCTGCACTATTACCCTGGCGGCTTGCGCCGCTACGTCGCCAACCTCGGCCTGCCCGCGGCCAAGAAACTCTTCCTGACCGCGCGCACCATCCATGCCGAGGAAATGCTGCGCATCGGCTTTCTGACCGATCTGGTCGAACCCACCGAGCTGGACAGCGCGGTAGACAGCTATGTCCAGAGCCTGCTGGACAACGCCAGCGGCGCAATGGCTTCCATGAAGGCGGCGCTCAACCAGATCGCCGCCGGCCAGGCCGACCCCGACACGCTGCGCCGCGCCTATGAGGACTCGCTGCGTTCGCCGGAACTGGCGCGCCGCGTGGGCTGAAGCCGGGAGGCGGCTGGCCCGGCTTGCGGGCGCAGGCTACCATCACAGCCTGACGCCCGCCGGCAGCCTCGACTGCCCGGCGCGAACCGCCGCTCCGCCATGCCCGACGACGCCGACCTTCTCGCTGATTTTCTCCAAGCGCTGCCCAGGCGCTATGCCGGGGCAGCCGCCGCTGCCGCTGCCCCGGCCGCCTCGACGCAAGCGGCCACGAGGCTGGCGCGCTGCATCGCCGCGCTGCAGGATGGCGATGCCGCAGCCCAGGCGGCCGACTCCCTGGAGCCGGTCTTCTGCCAGGCGCTGGCCGAGCTCATCCACGAGGCGCTTGCGCCGCAAGGCGGCGAGCCGGCCTTCCAGGCGCTGCTGCTGGAACAGCGCTCGCAGATCCTGCGCGACTATCTCGCCCTGCTGCGCCAGCAGGGCGGCGACCGCCGCCGCCTGCGCACCCGCATCGACGCCATCGCACATCCGGCCAAGCCGCCACGCCACGGCCCGCCCGCCCTGCGCCAGGCGCTGGCGCAATTGCACGCGCAAGCCAGCCGGGAAGACTGGCAGGCCGTGGCCGCCGGGCTCGCCCGACTCGCCGGCCTGCAGACCGCGGCATCGGATCCCACACTGGCCCATAGCCTGTTGCGGCTGACCCATGACGAAGCGCTCGAACGACTGCAACGCTTGCAGCGTCTGGCCCTGCAAGACGACGTGCTGCGCTACGAAGCGCTGCGCGACCTCCAGGGACCGCGTCCGGGCAGCCCTGCGGCAGCCGCCCAGGCGCAGCTGGCCCATGAGCGCGGCCTGGCTGTCGAAATCCGCGCGGCCCAGGCGCTGCAGGCATTGGCCGACTACCTCGACCAGGGCAATCCGGGCAGGCACCGCGTGGTTACCTCGCTGCGGGTGCCGGCTGCCTTGTCGAGAGCGGCAGATCATGCCAAGACCGAATGGGACGCTGTACTCCTGCGTCGCGACCCGGCAGGCCTGGAGACGACATCGTCCTGGGACATTGCCTTGATTGTCGAGGCCAAAGCTTCACTGGATGCAGCCACCACCGACCTGCCGCGCCTGTTGCGAGGCTTGCGCTTGTTGGCCGGAGCCGAACCGGATCGCGACTATGCCTTCGCCAGCCAGCAAGGCCTGGTCAGCCTGCGGGGGCTCAGTCTGCACCACTTGCCCACGCAACCACAGACCATCGCTTCGCGGGTGCTTTATTGCAGCGACGCGCCGCCCGACCCGGACTCCCTGCCGGGCCTGAACCCCGCCAGCCGCATGCAATTGCTGAGCGCGCCGGCCAGCCTGGCCTATGCCAGCCAATGGACCGATGGCCT
The DNA here is from genome assembly GCF_900078335.1 of Bordetella trematum. Classification (GTDB taxonomy): domain Bacteria; phylum Pseudomonadota; class Gammaproteobacteria; order Burkholderiales; family Burkholderiaceae_B; genus Bordetella; species Bordetella trematum. The sequence continues at coordinate 18,562 of NZ_FKBR01000023.1, read as the reverse complement.
CGCCCCCGACTGCCGGCAGCTCGCCCCGCTGTGGCACGAGTTGCGCGCCGCGCCGCGCTGGCAGGGCGTGCTCAACATGGACCGCCACCGTCAGCGCGCCCGGGCCCTGATGGTCCATCCGGATGATCTGCTCGCCGCCGTCGCCGCCCGGACCGCATGATGCTCGACGACTATCTGCGCCGCTGGCGCCTTACCCCCGATAGCGCGATGTTGCGTTCGCGTACCAGCTGCCTGCAACCGGTGCGCTGGCGCGGCCAGCCCGCCATGCTCAAGCTGTCTGAAGACCCGCAGGAACAACAGGCCGGCGCACTGATGGCCTGGTGGGCGGGCGCCGGCGCGGCGCCGGTATTCGCCCACGACGCGCACGCCTTGCTGATGGCGCGCGCCCCCCACGGCGCAAGCCTCGCCCGTATGGCGATCGAGGGTGGCGACCACCACGCCACCGCCCGCTTGTGTGCTGCAGCCGCACAACTGCATCAAGCGCGCGCCGCGCCCCGGCCCGCCCTCACACCCCTGGCGCAATGGTTTGCCCCGCTGATCCAGGGCGGCGGCGCCCACTCTGAGTTGCTGGCGCGCTGCGCGCATACTGCGCAGAACCTGCTGGACAACGCGCACGAACCGGTCGCCCTGCACGGCGACCTGCATCACGGCAACCTGCTGGATTTCGGCGCAGCCGGCTGGCTGGCGATCGACCCCAAGGGCCTGTATGGCGAACGCGGTTTCGACTATGCCAATCTGTTCTGCAACCCGGAAGGCGCGCCTGGGCTGGCCCGCCACGCCTTCGACGCGCGCCTGCGGCAGGTCTGCGAGGCCGCTGCGCTGGAGCCGCAGCGCCTGCTCAGCTGGGTGCTCGCCTGGACCGGGCTGTCCGCCCTATGGCATCTCGAAGACGGCGAAAGCGCCGGCCACGCCCTGGCCATTGCGCAGCAGGCTGCCGCCGTCCTGGACGCCTCTGGCATCCGAGACGCCCCGCCCTAACAGGGCAACAAGCGCCAGCCGGCCTCGTCAGCGCGCAGACGATGCGTCAGCGCCAGGCGATCCAGGAAAGTCTCGTCATGCGACACCACCATCAAGGCCCCCGGGTAGTGACGCAACAGGGCCTCCAAGGCCTCCAGCGACGCCAGATCCAGGTGATTGCTGGGCTCGTCCAGCAGCAGCCATTGTGGCGGAGGATCCGCGTACAGCACACAAGCCAACGCCGCCTTGAGACGCTCGCCGCCACTGAGCATGCCGCTGGGCGCCTGAATCTGCTGCGCATCCAGCCCCAGATGAGCCAGCCACTGGCGTACATCGCTCTGTGACGCTTTCGGGTTGGCCGATTGCAACTGCGCCAGCACCGACAGCTGCGGCGCCAGGCTCTCCAGACGCTGGTCGAGGTACAGCCCCGGCACCCAGCGCTGACTGCGCCCCTGCAAGAGCGCCTGGCGCCCCGCCAGCACCCGCAGCAGGGTTGATTTGCCGCAGCCATTGGGCCCGCTCACGCCGATGCGCTGCGGCCCGTGCAGGGCAAGGTCGATGCAGCGTGTCGCGCCGCGCACCCCTGGCAGCACCGCCTGCTCCAGCGCCGCCACCTGGCGTGGCACGAAGGCCGCCACCGGCAAGGCGTGCAGCACGATCTCGGCCTCGTCGGCGATGCGTTGCGCAGCGGCGTGCACGCGCTGCGTCAACTGCTCGCGCGCCGCAGCCTGCCGTTGCTGCAGTTTCCCGGCCGACGCCTGGCTGCGTTCTTTCTGGCGGTCCAGCAGGATGCTGGCCTGATTGGCCTGCTGCCCATGGCGGTGGCCGCGTGCCTGACGCCGCGCCTGGCGCTCCTGCTGCTCGCGCAAGGCCTGCTCTTGACGCCGGCGTTCCTGCTTGCGCTGCGCCAGCCCGGCCAGCGCGTCCTCACGCTCCTGTTGCCGGCATGCCTCATAGAACGAGAAGTCGCCTCCATAGCTGCGCAGCCCCAACGACGACAGGGCTACGATGCGCGTCATCGCCTGCAACAGCTGCCGGTCATGGCTGACCACCAGCAGGCCGCCGCGCCAGGCCTGCAAGTGCTCGATCAGTGCGCCGCGCGCGGAAGCGTCCAGATGATTGCTGGGCTCATCGAGCACCAGAAAATCCGCACCGGACATCTCAGCCGCCAGCAGGCTGACGCGCATGGCTTCACCGCCGCTCAGGCGCGCGGCCGGCGTCGTAGCATCCAGATGGCCCAGGCCAGAGCGTTGCAGCGCCTGGGTCAATTGCTGGGCCAGATCCCAGCGCTCATCGAGGCAGTCGAAATCGGCAGGATCGCTGCTGCCAGCCTCGATGCGCGCCAGCGCGGCCAGCGGTGCCTGCAGGCCAGCCAATGCCGCCACCGTCGCCTGCGGCCCAGGCGCGACCTGCTGCGCAAGATAGAACACCTTGCCCGAACGCAGGCAGCGCCCGGCGCTGGGCTGCAGCAGGCCCGCCAGCATGCGCGCCAGCACCGACTTGCCCGCGCCATTGCGCCCGACCAGCCCGGTCGGGCGCAGGTCGAAGTGTTCGTTGAGATCGGAAAACAGAGTTCTGCCGTCCGGCAGAACGCAGGACACGCCTTCCAGCGTGAGAAAGGGATTCGTCATGTGTCATTCCAGGGATGCCAAGAGCTCCCCCTGCTCGGTCGGGGGTAGGTGGAGACTGGCCGTCGGGGAGACGGCGGCATCAATGGCGCATGACGAAAATCCTTGGTGAAAAACTGCCCTTATTCTAGCCTTCCGCCCGCCCGGACTGCAAAACAGCCTGTGCGCCGCATATGTCGCATGGCGCCACGACCTGGCGCCCGCCAGCCAGATCGGCGGTCAGTGCCTTTTGACCGAACCGGCCTTCGATATCCTGTGCCAACTTCACCGCAAGGTATTCGATATTGGACAGAGAGCGCAACGCTTTCGAGAATGGTCCGGTATCCCCACGCCCCCCCCCCGGGCTTTGGCCCCGGCCCCCGCCCGCCGCCCGGATATTTCTTATCAGAAGGCCCGCCTCACACCCCACCCCCACAAAAAGAGTGCTCTCGCAGCAACACAACCCTACCAGGGAGACAACCATGCGCTATTCCGCCCGCTCCGTATCCCGGCTTCTGCTGACGCTGCTGACCGCCGCCCTGCCTCTGGGCGCGACCACCGCCCAGGCCGCAGGCTATCCCGCCAAGCCCATCCGCCTGATCGTGCCCTACGGCGCGGGCGGTCCCACGGACATCCACCTGCGCATGGTTTCCAAGGAAGCCTCCGCCACACTGGGTCAGCCCATCATCGTGGAAAACAAACCCGGCGCCAATGGCACTTTCGGCGCAGCCGAACTGGCCCACGCCAGGCCGGATGGCTACACCCTGGCGGTGATACCCGCCTCGGTCTACCGCGAACCCCATCTGAACCGCGTTCATTTCGATCCGCTGAAACTCACCTATGTCATCGGCCTGTCGGATTACACCTTTGGCCTGGCCGTCAAGCAAGATGCGCCATGGCAGACCTGGCAGGACTTCGTCGAGGACGCCAGGAAACGTCCCGGCAAGATTTCCATCGGCGCGGCCGGGCCGGTGCAGACGCCCAACATCGTGCTCGGTGAACTGGCACAGCAAACCGGCCTCGATGTCATACGCGCCCCCTACAAAGGCGACTCCGAACAGGCCCAGGACCTGATGGGCGGGCATATCGATGCGGGCGTGCTGTCGGGGGTCGCCTCGACCTACATCCGCTCAGGCCATCTGCGCTATCTGGTCATGTTCACCCCCGAGCGCTCCCGCCAGTTCCCCGACGTCCCCACGCTGCGCGAACTGGGCGTGGACAGCGTCATCGATTCTCCCTATGGCATCGCCGGCCCCAAGGATCTGCCCGCGCAACAGGTGCAGATCATCCACGATGCCTTCCGACAAGCACTCGCCTCGCCTGCGGGCAAGCGCGTGCTCGAACAGCTCAACCAACCGGAAAGCTACCGCAGTCCCGCCGAACTGACCGCCTATGCCACCCAGGCCTATGCGCGCGAGAAAGACCGGATGGAACAATTCAAGGCTACGCTCCAATGACACAACGCCCCGGGGCTGCCCTGACGGCAACCCCCGGGGCGTTCCCGGTACGCGCGATGCCGGCTTGCAGCGACGTCGTCGGGGCAGCGGTGGCCCCGATGGCGTGAACGGTCCGCCCGCGCCGTGCGGCGGACGGACCGCAAGCCTCACCAGAGAATGATCTGCGAGCAGCGAAACAGCGACAGCTTGCGGCCGTTGCTGTCGAACACCGTGGCCGACCAGACCTGCGAGGTGCGGCCCAGGTGCTCGGCCACCGCCTCCACGCGCAACACGCCTTCGCGGGCGGTGCCCAGGAAGTTGGACTTCAACTCCAGCGTGGTGAACCCCTTGGCCCCGTCGGGCATATGGGCACGCGTAGCGTAACCGGCACAGGTGTCGGCCAGCGTGATGTGGGCCGCCGCGTGCAGATAGCCGTTAGGCGCCATCATCCAGGGTTGCAGCTCCATTTCCATGGTCATGCGACCTTCGGAAACGGCTACCGGCCGCAGGCCGAACGTGCCCGGCAGCGTACCCGGCTGCATCTCGGTCAGGCTCTCCAGGCTTACCTTGCTACTCCACATTACAAACTCCTCTTCTTCAATCAGTTGAAAAATACTTGCAGCGCCGCCCCGCGGCGCCCTCATAACGTCATCACGGGCTGTGTCTCGCGAAAGAGCAACCCGCCGCCAATACGGTAAAGATAGGCATATGACTCGCTGCCGGAGATGGCGCGGACCACCCGCAGCAGCGCGACCGCGACGCCGAAGCGGGCAGCCAGCCCCCTGCCGCGGCCGCAGCGGTGCGACAACAGCCTGTCCTCCTGGCTCGGCGGTGCGTGCTGGCTTTGTGGCATCCCGCTCATCTGGATCCCGGCGTCTCGGTGATTCGGTCAGGGCGAGATGATACCGGCCCGGCCGCTGGCGCCGGCTTGGACGTCAATAGATGCCAAAGCGGATTTCGACCTGCAGCGCCGGTCCGCCATCGGATGGGCGCAGACGGTACAGCACCACGCCGCCGTCATCATCGGCCAGCGAACGGCCCGACTGCCCGACGGCAAAGACGCGGCCCTCCAGCGTCAGGCTGGCGGGTCCGCTTGCGGCGGTCGCGCCCATCGGCAGCAAAAGGCCGCCCAGCGCCTGATCCGGCTCCTTGAATTCATACCCGGCATATTCCCCCTGCCCCCGTAGCGGCTGGACCTGCGGCCGGTAGGGCGCCGCGTCGAGGTTCCAGCCGTTGATCAGATCCGTGACCCACGGCCCTGGAATCGCGTAATCACTTTCCAGTTGGGCTTTGCTCAGGGCCTTGCCGCCCACGACCAGACAGCACACCAGGCGATGCGCATGCGCATCATAGGCAAGCCAACGACTGCCGGGCTCGGCTTCCTGCGGCAGCATCGAAAACACATGCTGTCTGTCGAACTGCGCATCCGAGACCTTGCGCCAGGCGCCCGCCGTCTGTGCCGGGCACGCCGCCATCACCGCCCATCCCGCCAGCAGGCCGACCCGTTGCACCACCACCCGTTTCATTCGCTTATCTGCCCTGTGCCATCGCCGGGTGCGCCCGGATCGATGCCCCTATTGCCCCATTCCGGCGCCAGTAAGCCGGCCTCCGCCGCCGGCGCATTCTGGACTGATCCGTACAGCCGCCTCCTCTGCCTTGCTACAATCTGCGGCCATGTCGAGCCGGCCGGCAACGGCGCCGCCGCCCCTGGCGGCCATCTCCCGGCTCGCACCGCAAGGCATGCAAGCCTGCCCGGTTCGCCGACACCAGACGAACCATCGCGTGCCACAGACAAGTCAGGCAGGAATAAGGGTTGTCAATGACACAAGAAAAAAGCCCGGGGCGGGCCAGCGCGGACAACGCCGCCCCCGCCACGATGCAAGACCCGAGCCAACAGTTGGGCAATGCCGGCAGCAAGTCGGCGCAGGCCCGCTTTATTGCGATCGCCGCCCTGACCGGCCTGTTGACCGGCGTCGTGGGCTCCTACTTTCACCTCATCATCGACGCGCTGCTGAGCTGGCCCGTCTGGCTCTCCGCCCATCTCGACGGCACGGCGCTGGTCATCAGCGTGGCCCTCATCACCATGCTGTGCACCTTGCTGGCAGCCTACGTGGTCCGCCGCGTGGCGCCGGAGGCTGGCGGCAGCGGCGTACAGGAGGTCGAAGGCGCGATGGAGGGTCTGCGGGTGGTGCACTGGCGGCGGGTGCTGCCGGTCAAGTTCGTCATGGGCATCACGGCGCTGTCTTCCGGGCTGGTGTTGGGCCGCGAAGGGCCCACCATCCATATCGGCGCCTCGCTGGGCGCGGCCTTCACCGATTTCTTCAAGACCAGCGTGCCGGAACGCCGCGGCCTGCTTGCCGCCGGCGCGGCGGCCGGCCTGGCCTGCGCCTTCAATGCACCGTTGGCAGCCGTGCTGTTCGTCGTCGAAGAAACCCATCGCCAGTTTCCCTACACGCTGCGCACCTACATGGGCGTGATCGCCGCGGCCCTGCTTTCGGTGATCGCCTCGCAGGCCATCGGCGGCACCGCCCCCGACCTGTCCATGCCGCCGCTTGCCGACCAGCCCCTGCCGATGCTGGCTGCCTTTGCCGTGCTGGGATGCGTGCTTGGTTTCGTGGGCGTGTGGCTCAATAAAAGCCTGCTCTGGACGGGCGCCTTCGCCGCACGCCTGCATGCCCGCGTGCCCTATCTTTTCCCCGCCATCACCGGTCTGGTGATCGGCGCGCTGTTCGTCGCGCTGCCCTTCGCTGTCACCGGCGGCGAGCACGTCATCATGCGTCTGGTCGGCAACAGCCCTGGCCTGATGTTGCTGCTGGCGCTGGCCTGCCTGCGCTTCGTCACGCTGGTCGGCAGCTACTCCAGCGGTGTGCCCGGCGGCATCTTCGCGCCCATCCTGGCGCTGGCCACCTGCATCGGCATGGCTTTTGGCGGTGTCGTGGAGGCGCTGGCGCCGTCCGTGCCGGACATCCCCATCGCCTTCGCCGTCGCGGCCATGGGCGGCCTGTTCACCGCTTCGGTGCGCGCGCCCATTGTCGGCGTGGCGCTCGCCCTGGAACTGACCGGCGCCTACAACATGACCCTGCCGCTGATCGCAACCTGCCTGGCTGCCAACCTGACCGCACAATGGATCGGCGGCAAGCCCATCTACGAGCAGCTGCTGGAGCGCACCCTGGCCCAGAACGGCATCCAGCGGCCCCAGCGCGCCACGCGCGAACACGTCGGCCTGGCCTGACCACGCCCGGTCATCCGGGCACAACCGGGGCAATGCGCGCGCCCGCGGGGCGCGCGCATCCAGCTCAGTCCTGAACCGCCAGGCCGAGCTCCTGGATCAACACTTTGGCCTTGGCCTTCTCCTTGCGCATCAACTCGCCATATTCCGGACCTTTCATGTAGGCGGCTTCCATGCCGGCGCGCTCCATCTCCTTGCGCACCGACTCATCGGCCATCGTCTGCTCCACCGCATCGCGCAGTTTGGCCAACACCGGCGCCGGCACGCCCTTGGGCGCGCCCAGTGCGAGATAACCTTCGATAGTGGCATCGAAACCCTGCTCCGCCACCGTCGGCACGTCCGGATACTCCGACCAGCGCGAGCCGGTCGCCGATGCGATCATCCTCACCTTGCCGGCTTGCATCTGCGGCCAGGCTTCCGGTGAGATCACCACCGCCATCGGCACCTGATTGGACGCCACGCCCACGGTGGTATCCATGCCGGATTTGTAGAGCACCTGCTCGAACTCGGCGCCAGTCTGCTTGGTCAGCATGGGAAAGACAAAGTTCGTCTGCGGCCCCGGCGTGCCGAACAGCAGCGGCTTGGACGACTTCTTGGCCGCATCGACCACATCCTGGATGTTCTTGTAAGGCGAGTCAGCATTGACGATGAACACATAGCGGTACTTGCTGAATGCGCCGATGTAGTCAAAGTCATCCGTGTCATAGGTCACCTTGTACATCCAGGGCGCCGTGGCGATCGCGCCCTGGGCGGTCAGGCCGATGGTGTATCCGTCCGGCTCCTGCTTGGCCAGATAGGACGGCCCGATCGTGCCGCCGCCACCGGAGCGGTTCTCGACCACCACCCCCTGGCCCAGAATGGACGCCAGCTTCTTGGCGACAATGCGCGCGGCGATATCGGTAGACCCGCCGGCGCCGAAATTGACCACCAGGCGGATCGGCTTGTTGGGAAAGGCGTCGGCTGCGTACGTATAAGCACTGCTTACCGCAGCAACGCCGGCCAGCAGGGCGATGACAATATTCTTTTTCACCTCATGTCTCCTTCTAGTTATTTAAGGAACACCTGCTCGGCGTACAGCTCTGCGAGCCCGTCCTTGATTACAAGATATAAGCCCTTTTTCAACATATCCAATTGAATTTGCCTTCAAGCCCGGGGCCATACCAGCGTTATCCCTAGTTTCATTCGGCAATGTGACAGCGAGATAAGGCATGCAGCGTCCAGGCATCGTGCGCACGCCGTACCAGTTGCACGGCTCTCCAGAAACGGGAACGACGCTGTTCAATGCCCCGAGAGCCGCATGCAGCAAGCATTCAGCCAATTCGAGAAGACATCCTAACGATCGGACGGCAGGCTTCGGAAATCGTTTTTCGAAATAAGAAAATCCACAAGAAAATGCCGTCTCATGGTTTTCCAGTATCTAGGGAAAACAAGCAGATTGAAGTGCATCATTAAGGCTGCGCTTCGTTGACCTGGCTCCCACGTGAGACTAATCTCAACAAGGTGCGATATGCCTTGCTGATTTTCCGATAATCAAAAACCTCGCCAACGGGGTAAGCGGCACCCATGTCAAACAGGTCAAAGCGCATTGCCCCCACTCTTAAACAGCTGGAACTCCTGCTGACCCTGGCGGCCTCCGACGGCATCGCCAGCGCAGGCGCCAAGCTCGGCATGACGCCCTCGGCCACCAGCCATGCACTGCGGGCGCTGGAAGAAATCCTGGGGACCACGCTGGTCGAGAAAACCCAGCAAGGGCTGGCCCTGACCTATCCCGGCGAACAGGTGCTGCCCCATGTGCGCGATGTGTTCACATCCCTGCAACTGGTCGAGGCGACGGCCCGCTCGGGAGCCGAACTCAAGACGGGCTTGCTCAAGCTCGGCTCCTTCGGGGCCAGCGCATCGCTGCACGCGCTGCCGCCGGTGCTCAAACAGTTCCGCGCCAAGTACCCAGGCGTCAAAGTGCTGGTGAAAGAGCGCCCGGATGACGAAACCACCCAGGACATCATCGAGCGGCGGGTCGAGATCGCCGCCGTCACCCTGCCCAAGCGCGACTTCGAGACCGTGCCGCTGGCCATCGACGAGTTGGTGGCCGTCCTGCCCGAAAGGCACGAACTGGCCCGCCAGGATACGGTCGACCTGTCGGAGATCGTGCGCTACCCCTTCATCATGACGCTGGCGGGATCGCAGAAACTCATCCTGCGGCTTTTCGCCCGCTACGACTATCAGCCCGACATCCATCACGAACTGCTGCAACTGATGTCGATCCTGGAACTGGTGTCGCGCGGCGAAGGAGTTTCCATACTGGCGCGGCTCGCCTTGCCCAAGGCCTATCCGGGCGTGGCCTTCGTGCCGCTCACGCCGTCCACGCGACGCAGCATCGGCCTGGCCTGTCTGAACGAAAACAAGCTCTCTCCGGTGGCGCGCGCCTTCTGGCTGGAAGCCAAGCGCAGCAAGGAGCTGTTGCTGGGCAACTGAAACCCCGCCCTACTCCCGGCGGGCCGTCTTGCTGGCGAAGCCATCGGCAAATGCGGTGCGCAGAAAATCCACGAACACCTGCGAAACGCGCGACGCATGCGCCGAATACGGGCGGATCGCATACAGCCATTCACCGAACACGCCCGCGGCCCGCCATTGCGGCAACACCTCGATCAGGCGCCCATCGTCCAGGGCGGCCTGGGCGCTAAAGTCCGGGACCAGCGCGATGCCCATGCCATCGAGCGCGGCGTCGCGCAGCGCCTCGCTGTTGTTGACGGCCAGCGGCCCCGACACGGCCACCGTCACCGGATCGCCGTGGGGAGCCGACGTGGCGGCGGCATCCGCTGCCACGAAGGTCCAGGTCGCCTGGCCTTGCCGCCGGGGGTAGTGCAGACAGGCGTGGGTGCACAGGGCCTGCGGCGTCTGCGGCATGCCCGCCGCGCTCAGATAGGCCGGACTCGCCACCAGCAGACTGCGCGTAGCCGACAAGGTCCAGGCCACGTGGGTCTCGGGCGGCGCAGCCGTATGCCGCACGGCAATATCGAACCCTTCCTCGGCCAGCGGCCTGAGGCGATCCGACATATCCAGCTCCAGCCGGATCTGCGGATACTGGCGCAGAAAGCCCGCCAGACGCGGCACCAGTTGCTGACGTGCGAAGGCCACCGGCGCGGTCACGCGCAGATGGCCGCGCGGCTCGCCGGCCAGATCGCGAACGTCGGCATAGCCCGCTGCGATCTGCTCGAAAGCACCGCGCATGGACTCCACCAGTTGACGACCGGCATCGGTGAGGCTGGCGCTGCGGGTACTGCGCCGCACCAGCGCCACGCCGGCGGCGCGCTCCAGGTCGGTGATGTGCTGGCTCATGGAGGCCTTGCTGATCCCCAGGCGGGCGGCCGCCTTGCTGAAGCTGCCCTGCTGATGCAATACCGTCAGCCGATGCAGATGGCCCCACAGTTCCTCGACCTTCTCCTTGCGCACGCCCTGACCTCCTGGTGGTTGTTCTCGTTGCGGGACTGTCTCGTATCTATAGCATGCCAGTAGCTTGTTTTCGTGAACAGTGGGTTCGGCGTCATCCCGCTACCGGCAGGCGCCCCCCCTCCCTACACTGCAGACATCGATAACGCGGCAGGTCCCTTGCGCCCTGCCCTGACAGGAGAGTTCCATGGTGGCGCCCTATACCCAATCCAGCGAGGTCACGCACTTCATCGGCGGACAGCGACACGCCGGCCAGGGCACACGTACGCAGCCGGTCTTCAACCCGGCCACCGGCGCGGTGACGCGCCAGCTGCGGCTGGGTACGCCAGAGGATGTCGAGGCGGCCGTGGCGGCCGCCCAGGCGGCCTTTCCCAAGTGGGCCGACACGCCGCCGATCCGGCGCGCCCGCATCATGTTGAAGTTCCTGGAGCTGATGAATCGACATCGCGATGAACTGGCCGCCATCATTACCGCCGAGCATGGCAAGGTACTCAGCGATGCCGCCGGCGAAGTGACCCGTGGCATCGACATCATCGAGTTCGCCTGCGGCGTGCCGCAGTTGCTCAAAGGCGATTTCAGCGACCAGGTCTCCACCGGTCTGGACAACTGGACGCTGCGCCAGCCGCTGGGTGTGGTGGCCGGCATCACCCCCTTCAATTTTCCGTGCATGGTGCCGTGCTGGATGTTCCCCGTGGCCATCGCCACGGGCAACTGCTTCATTCTCAAGCCCAGCGAACGCGACCCCTCGGCCGCCCTGTTCATGGCCGACCTGCTCAAGCAGGCCGGCCTGCCCGACGGGGTCTTCAACGTGGTTCAGGGCGACAAAGTCGTGGTCGATGCCTTGCTGCATCATCGCGGCGTCAAGGCCGTGAGTTTCGTCGGCTCGACCCCCATCGCCAACTATATCTACGAAACCGGCGCCCGGCAGGGCAAGCGGGTGCAAGCCCTGGGCGGCGCGAAGAACCATATGGTCATCATGCCCGACGCCAATATCGATCAGGCGATCGATGGCCTGATCGGCGCGGCCTTCGGCTCGGCAGGAGAGCGCTGCATGGCCATCTCGGTCGCCGTGCTGGTGGGCGACGTGGCCGAGCGCATCCTGCCCCGGCTGGCTGCGCGTACCCGCGAACTGGTGATCAAGAACGGCATGGAGCCGGATGCGGAGATGGGCCCGGTGGTCACGCGCCAGGCGCTCGAACGCATCGAACAATACATCGACCTGGGCGTGCAGGAAGGCGCGACCCTGCTGGTCGACGGCCGCGGCTACCGCGTCCCAGGCCACGAGGACGGTTTCTTCACCGGCGGCACGCTGTTCGATCACGTCACGCCCGGGATGCGCATTTACCAGGAAGAAATCTTCGGGCCGGTGCTGTCCTGCCTGCGGGTGGCCGACTTCAATCAGGCGGTCGAGCTCATCAACGCCCACGCCTATGGCAACGGCGTGGCCTGCTACACCCGCGACGGGCAGACTGCGCGCGAGTTCGGCCGCCGCATCGAAGCGGGCATGGTGGGCATCAACGTGCCCATCCCCGTTCCCATGGCCTGGCACGGCTTCGGCGGCTGGAAGCAATCGCTCTTTGGCGACATGCATGCCTATGGCGAAGAGGGCGTGCGCTTCTACACCCGCCAGAAGAGCATCATGCAGCGCTGGCCCGAGGACACCGAGCCGGGCGCCGAGTTCGCCATGCCGACCGCCAGCTAGCATCGCAAAACACCCGTCGACGGCCGGCACGCCATTGAACTTAATCTCAATTGAGCATGTGCCGGGCCTGCACCATAGTGAATTCGCCCCCCGGCCGCCAAGGCGACACGCCCGCGGCCTGCACAGAGCCTTTGCAAAGGCCGCCCGGCAAACACCAAGGAGGAACACGCCCATGACAGCGCTCTATCCGGCCACCCGGCGCAACACCCTGGCCGCAGCCGGACACGCCCCGCCGCCATAAGACCGGCGCGCCCCCACGGGCATGCCCGCCGGGCACGCCGCCCGCCGCGGCAGCGAGGTTCAGAAAAGCAAGTATCCCGCGCTTTCAGCGCGCGCAAGGTCATCACAACGAATGGAAGGGGAACACCATGGAAATCCAATGCGAATCCAGCGGCGGCGTGCTGCTCATCACGATCAACCGTCCGGACAAGAAGAACGCCTTGAACCGCGCCGTGGTCGAAGGCATGGCCCAGGCCTGGCGCGATTTCGCGCGCTCCGATGACCGTGTGGCGGTGCTCACCGCCGCCGGCGACGAAGCCTTCAGCGTAGGCTCCGACGTGCACGACATGCCGGGCGACATCTGGACAGCGGTGCCCAACCTCTCGGTGCCCTGCAACAAGCCCATCATCGCTGCGGTCAGCGGCCTGGTGGTCGGCGCCGGCGCCACCATCGCCCTGTACTCGGACATCGTGATCGCCTCCGAGTCCACCCGTTTCATCTACCCGGAAGCCAAGGTCGGCCTGTTCCAGGGCGTCATGGGCGGCTTTCCGAAGAAGATCCCGTATGGCCCCGGCCTGGAATGGGCCATCACCGGCGACGTGATGGGCGCGACCCGCGCCCGCGAACTGGGTATGGTCAACACGGTCTGCGAAGTCGGCGCGCAACGTGACGAAGCCATGCAGCTGGCCGCCAGGATCGCTGCCAATGCCCCCCTGGTGGTGCAGCAGATCAAGGCCATCGCCCAACAAACGCTGGCACGCAGCCCCATGGACACCTTCTACCCGCAGAAAGCGCAGCTCGAACAGATTGCAGGCAGCGAAGATGGCCGCGAAGGCATGGCCTCTTTCCGTGAGAAACGCAAGCCTCGCTTCCAAGGAAAATAAGCCAACGAGGAGACACGACATGATCGAATTCAAGACATTGGAAGACCTGATCGCCCGCAAGGGCGAAGAAGTGGGCGTGAGCGACTGGCTCACCATCACCCAGGCGGATATCGACCAGTTCGCGCAAGTCACCGGCGACATGCAATGGATCCACGTCGACGTGGAGCGCGCCGCCAAAGGCCCATTCAAGCGCACCATCAGCCACGGCTTTCTGACGCTGTCGCTGGTGCCGAAACTGATGGCCGGTATCTTCGAGATCAAGGAGCCCAGCACCGGCGTGAACTACGGCCTGAACAAGGTGCGTTTCATGGCTCCGGTACTCTCGGACACGGCAATCCGTGCGCGCGCCACCCTCATGGACGCCACGCCCGTGGGCGAGAACGGCTATCAGTTCGCCTGGAAGATTGCGTTGGAGCAGGAAGGCGCCGACAAGCCCGCATGTGTGGTCGAATGGCTCATCCGACGCTATCGATAAGCCGGAACCCCCACTTTTGAATCAACCTGGAAGAGACGCAAGATGCAAGAACCCGTGGTCAAGTTTTCAACGATCCCTGCCGGCCAGGATAAATTCTTCGGCGTGGCCACCCTCAACGTGCCGGCCTCGCTCAATGCACTGTCCATGCAGATGGTGCGCGACATGACGCCCCAGCTGCGCGCCTGGCAGGCCGATGCCTCGATTGCCGGCGTGCTGCTCGATGCCGCGGGCGAGAAAGCCTTCTGCGCCGGCGGCGACATGCGCCAGCTGTACGACACCCTGCTGGAAGTCGGCGGCGCGCGCAACGAGTACGCCGAACGCTTCTTCGGCGAAGAGTACGAGCTCGATCATCTGCTGCACAACTATGGCAAGCCGCTGCTGTGCTGGGGGCATGGCATCGTGATGGGCGGCGGCGTCGGCCTGCTGGTGGGCGCCTCGCACCGCGTGGTCACCGACGGCACCCGCCTGGCCATGCCGGAGATCAACATCGGCCTGTACCCCGATGTGGGCGGCACCTGGTTCCTGGGCCGCGCGCCGGGCAAGACCGGCCTGTTCCTGGGCCTGACGGCGGCCATCATCAACGCCACCGACGCCATCTTCACCGGCCTGGCGGACTTCTACGTGCCGCATCAGGACAAGGCCGCCGTGCTGGACGCCATTGCCGCCCAGACCTGGAGCGCCAGCGCCCAGGACAACCACGCCATCCTGTCGCGCCTGCTGCTGGACGCCGGCAGCCAGGCCACCCAGCCCCCGTCCCGCCTGCTGGAACACTACGACACCATCAACGCCCTGTTCGCCGGCGACGACCTGTTGGACATCGCCCAGCGCATGCGCACCTTCCAGTGCGAAGACAAATGGCTGCAAGGCGCGGTCACTGCCTTCAACAAGGGCGCCCCGAGCTCCATCGTACTGACCTGGGAACTGCTGCGCCGCTGCAAGCGCATGTCGCTGGCCGAGGTGTTCCGGGTCGAGTACTGGGCTTCGCTGGGCTGCTGCGCGCAGGCCGACCTGGCCGAGGGCATCCGCGCCGTGCTGGTCGACAAAGACCGCAACCCGGCCTGGAATCCGAGCACGATCGAGGCCGTCAGCCCGGCCTATATCGAAGACCACTTCCGCGCACGCGGCGACATGGCGCCTGAAATCGCCCATCTGCGCTGACGCGGCCCGGGCGGCCCGGATGCGCCGGGCCGCCCGCCGGACCCCGGCTGTCCATCCATGCCGTCGCAGAACGGCACAAGGGAAAAGGAGACTGATGTGGATCTGAACTACACCGCGCAGGAAGAGGCCTTTCGCGCCGGCATGCGCGCCTGGCTGCAAGCCAATCTGCCCGACGACATCCGCGCCAAGGTGCAAGGCCACCTGCGGTTGTCGCGCGAGGATCAGGCCCGCTGGCACCGCATTCTGGCAGCCCAGGGCTGGTCCACGCCGCAATGGCCGGTCGAATTCGGCGGCACCGGCTGGAACGCTACCCTGCGACATATCTGGGACGAGGAATGCGGGCGCGCCGGCGCCCCGCGCATACTGCCTTTCGGGGCCTCCATGGTGGCGCCGGTCATCATGAAGTTCGGCAACGAAGCGCAGCAGCAGCAATATCTGCCGCGCATCCGCGACTGCACCGACTGGTGGTGCCAGGGTTACTCGGAGCCCGGCGCCGGCTCCGATCTGGCCTCACTCAAAACTCGCGCCGAACTCACGCCCGACGGCCGCTTCTATGTCGTCAACGGACAGAAAACATGGACCACGCTGGCGCACTTCGCCAACATGATTTTCTGCCTGGTGCGCACCGACCCCGAGGCCAAGCCGCAGGCCGGCATCACCTTCCTGCTGATCGATATGGCCACGCCCGGCATCACGCTGCGCCCCATCCTGACGCTGGACGAAGACCACGAGGTCAACGAAGTCTTCTTTGACAACGTGCGGGTGCCGGTCGAGAACCGCATCGGCGAGGAGAATCGCGGCTGGACCTACGCCAAGGTGCTGCTGGGCTACGAACGGACCGGCATCGCGCGGCTGGGCGCCTGCAAGCGAGAACTGGCCTTCCTCAAGCGCATCGCCCTGCGCGAGCAGAAAGACGGCCAGCCTCTGCTGCACGACCCCGTCTTCGGCGCCAAGGTGGCCGAACTGGAAATCGAACTCATGGCCCTGGAGATGACCGTCCTGCGCATCGTCTCCGGCGAGACCGCCGGCAAGGGCCCAGGCCCCGAGACCTCCATGCTGAAGATCAAGGCGGTCGAAGTCCAGCAGCGCCTGACCGAACTCATGATGGATGCCGTCGGCCCCTACGCCCAGCCGTTCGACACGGCCTATCTGGACGGCGAGAACGAGCATGCCGTCACCGGCTACGACGAGGCCGCAGCGCTGGCGGCCTACTACCTCAACTACCGCAAGACCTCCATCTACGGGGGCTCGGACGAGGTCCAGCGCAACATCATCAGCAAAATGATCCTGGGATTGTGAGGAAGCCGCAGCATGAACTTCGATCTGAACGACGAACAAAAGCAGCTGACCGCCGCGATCGGCAGGTTCATCGAGAAAGACTACGATTTCGACAGCCGCAGCCGCTACCTGCGCCAGCCGCAGGGACATGACGATGGCGCCTGGCGCGCCCTGGCCGAACTGGGGCTGATGGCCCTGCCCATCGACAGCGAGCACGGCGGGTTCAGCGGCTCAGCCGTCGATATGATGGCCGTGCAGCAAGCGCTGGCGCCGGCGATGATCGTAGAGCCCTACCAGGCAACCGTCATTGCCGCCCACGCCCTGCAGCGGGCCGGCGGCCATGGCGCTGTCCTGAGCCAGGTCGCCGCCGGCAGCCTGAAGCTGGCTGCGGCCTTCAACGAAGCCCGTTCGCGCTATCAGCTCAATGAGGTCCGGACCCGCGCCAGCCAGGGCCGGCTGAGCGGCGAGAAGTGCGTCATCACCCACGGCGCGCAGGCTGACTGGCTGCTCGTGTCGGCGCGCTCGCACGCAGAGACGGCCGACACAGACGGCATCTCGCTCTACCTCGTGGACCGCAACGCGCCCGGCCTGCAGATCAAGGACTACCGCAGCATCGACAACCTGCGCGCCGCCGACATCCGTCTGGACAACACACCGGGTACGCTCGTGGGCGCTGAGGGCAAAGGCTGGGACCTGCTGGATGCCACTGCCGACTACGCCTGCGTACTGCTGTGCGCCGAAGCCGTAGGCCTGATCGACAGCCTGATTGAAACCACGGTCAGCTACACCAAGCTGCGCAAACAGTTCGGCGTGCCCATCGCCAGCTTCCAGGCGCTGCAGCACCGCATGGCCGACATGCTGATCCACGCAGAACAGGCGCGCTCCATCACCATGCTCGCCGCAGGCCGCTACGACTCGGCATCCCCCGAAGAGCGGCGCCGCTATGTATCGGCCGCCAAGGCCCGCATCGCGCAGGCGGGCCGGGCCGTCGGCCAGGAGGCCGTGCAACTGCACGGCGGTATCGGCGTCACCAACGAACTGCCGGCAGCCCATATGTTCAAACGACTGACGGTGATCAACACCCTGTTCGGCGATCGCGACCACCACATCAGCCGCTTCACCGCCCAGCCGGCCTTCCGGCAAGCCGGCTGAGACCGCCGGGGCCGAGGGCTATCAGCTCGCGGCCCCGGCCTTGTGCTGATAGCCCTCGCCGCCTTCATTTACCGCCGCCACCAAGGCCTGCGGCGGTATAAAGGCGATGTAGCAAAATACCGGTGGGTAGGTAGCTGGTTCAAGGCAGCATTGCCGCCCCGGCGCTCAGGCATTGAACCCGCCGTCGACATCGATCAGCGCGCCGGTAATGTAGTTGCCACCCTCGCCGGCCAGATGCGCCACCATTGCAGCTACGTCTTCTGGCTGGCCATAGCCGGGAAGCGCGAGAATGGCGCGCATCGCCTGGGCGTGAGGCCCGTCGGCCGGATTCATATCCGTGTCCGTCGGGCCCGGCTGAACCACATTGACCGTAATGCGGCGCGCGCCCAGATCGCGCGCGACTCCCTTGGTGAAACCCACCAGGGCGGCCTTGCTGGCCGCATACAGGCTGATGCCAGCCCGCCCGGCGCGCGGCGCAAGGCAACTGCCGATCGACACGATGCGCCCGCCATCCGGCAAATACTTGACCGCCTGCATCGTAGCGGCGAAGACGGCGCGCATATTGACGGAGAACGTCCGCTCATAATCTTCCAGGGTCAGCTGATCGATGGTGCCGGTATGAAAGTTGCCCGCATTGTTGACCAGGATATCCAGGCGGCCCAATGCGGCGGCAGCCTGATCCACCACGGCTGCGACCTGCCCCGCATCTGCCGCCTCGAGCGGAAGAATCTCGGCCCGGCGACCCAGCGCGCGGATCTCGGCTGCAACGGCTTCGGCTTTGTCTTTCGATGTCCCGTAGGTCAGCGCCACATCGGCGCCCTGACCTGCCAGCGCACGCGCAATGGCTGCGCCGATTCCCCGGCTGGCGCCGGTCACGAGCGCCGTTTTTCCTGAAAGAGAAGACATGACTCACACTCCTGTAGCAAGGTAAGAAAACAGGCCGCAGGCAGCCATCGCCCGGTAATGCCCCCTAAAAAACGGGGGAATCAGAAGTAGAATTTTCTCATTAAGGAGTTCT
>NZ_FKBR01000022.1:65785-138701 GCF_900078335.1 Bordetella trematum | reverse complement strand
ATGGATACGCCAGCTGCCCGCGTCATGCTGCTGTCCATCGGCCTGCAGGAAAGCCGCTTTCTGCATCGGCGGCAGCTTGGCAATGGGCCGGCGCGCGGGCTGTGGCAGTTTGAGCGAGGGGGCGGGGTGCGTGGGGTGCTGACCCATCCGGCCAGTCGCGAGCATGCATACAGGATCTGCGGCCTGCGCGGCGTGGAGCCAGTGGCCGCGGTGGTGCATCCGGCACTGGAGTTCGACGACGTGCTGGCGGCTGCCTTTGCGCGCCTGCTTATGTGGACAGACGCCTGGCGCCTGCCCGCAGTTGGTGATGTGAAAGGCGGTTGGGAGCTGTACATCCGGACCTGGCGGCCCGGCAAGCCGCACCCGCAGACCTGGGGCGGGCTATATGCCCAGGCAGTTGCCGGGGTGGAGGGGGGAAATGCCAGTGTGGTTTGAGCGAATCAAGGGTTGGCTCTTGCTGGCCGGCCTGGCGCTGGCGGCGCTAGCCAGCGTCTTCTACCGGGGACGCGCCACAGGGCGTCGGGCAGAGCGGCAGGAGCGGCAGGACCAGATCAACGAGCAGGCGGCGAAGGCCCGTCAGGAGGTGCGTGATGTGCAGATGGAAGTGGCCCGCAAGGACGATGATGCTGTTGCTGCTGGGCTTAAGTCTCGCTGGGTGCGCGGCCCCGGCGGCAAGGGTGGGGGTTGAGTACTGCGACCATGCGCGGCCGGTGTGGTTTGACTCTGCTGAGCAAGTCGATCTGACGCCGGGGCCTGTGCGGCGTCAGATTTTCGAAGGCAATGAGACGTGGGCGCGTCTTTGCACCCAGATTTAGCCCTCAGGCGGCATCGGCTCGATTGGGCCATCATCCGCGCCTGGCTCGCGCATCCAGTACGCGCAGCCGTATTGGGGCTGCCCCATCACGATCGGTCGATCATCTTTATCGCAGACGGGGTGCGATCCGCTCCAGCGGCCATGCCAATGCGCGCAGGCCCAGCAACTGCCCTTGCTCATTCTGGGGGAGAACTGGGAGGGATGTACCATCACATGATTACTGGATAAAAACACAGTATAGATCAGTAGATGGCTGGATCCGCAAGGCGCTCATCATTCCGTACGGGGCTATTTGGTATGGCAAGAAATCCCCACACAGCGCCGCAAAAGAAAAAGGCCCACATTGCTGTGGGCCTTTCGGTACTTGGAGGCGCAAGCCGGAATCGAACCGACGTACACGGATTTGCAATCCGCTGCATAACCACTCTGCCATTGCGCCGGCAGACTGCAAGAAAAAAGGAAGCAGGCCAAGATGCCGGGGCTTCCCTTTTTTGAATACTGGAGCGGGAGACGAGTCTCGAACTCGCGACCTCAACCTTGGCAAGGTTGCGCTCTACCAACTGAGCTACTCCCGCGTTGCTTTTCAGCATTTTCGTAAAACACTGCGTGTTCAACGAAGAAAATAATTATACACACATTTCGAGGAAATGTTCAAGCGACAGGCGCAGCCGGGGTTCACGTGGTCGGCAAGGCCGCCCCCATCAGGGCGAACAGGCCGCCGCAGGCTTTGTTGAAGCGCCGTCCGGTGCGCTCCAGCCAGGGCCGTACGCGATGCGCCGTGCGGGCGAGCAGGTACTCCACCGCGAATTCGATTGCGGCGAAGGTGGCCGCCATCACGGCGAACTGGGTAAGCAGGCTGCGGGCCGGGTCGATGAACTGCGGCAGGAAGGCGCCGTAGAACAGCAGCGCCTTGGGATTGAAGATCGCGGCGGCGAAGCCCTGGCTGAACAGCCGCGTGCCGCGCCGGGTGGGCTGCCCCGGGGCAGGCTGCAACTGGACGGCGGGCGCGCGCCATAGCTGGATGCCTAACCACAGCAGATATGCGCCGCCGATCCACTTCAGGGCAGTCAATGCCGGCGCCCAGGCCTTGAGCAGGGCACCGATGCCCAGCATGGACAGCGCGATCAGCGCGATGAAACCTGCCGCGCCGCCGGTGATGGTCCAGACTGCTTTGCGATGGCCGTGCAGCGCTCCGTGGGTGAGGGCCAGCAGGGTGTTGGGGCCAGGGGTGAGCGAAAGGCCGGTGACGGCGATCAGGTAGATCAGCCAGCTTTGCAGGGACATGGCGGCAGGCAGGGGGCGTGAAGGTGGCGCCGGCACTCGGACAGGCCGGCTCGCATCCAGTCTAGCGTCGCGCGGGCCGCGCGGCAAACGGCGCGCCGGCGCGCGTCAGGCCGCGCCGAGCTGGCGGAAGTTCATCCAGTGGGCGCTGGCCAGCCAGCCACAATCCACCGGCAACGAAATGCCGGTAATCGCGCTGGCGTCGTCACCGATCAGAAAACTGACGGCCGAGGCAATCTCGCTCGTTTCCACCAGGCGGCCCATGGCGGTGTGCTGCTCGATCATGCCGGCGTCGCGTTTGCCGCTGTCCAGCTTGTCGCGGAAGATCGGCGTAAGCGTGAACCCCGGCGCCACGGCGTTGACGCGCACGCCCGCCGGCCCGAACTCCCCGGCGGCCAGGCGGGTCAGCGCGCCCAGCGCCACCTTGCTGGGCGCATAGGCGTGCAGGGGCAGCGGTTGCAGCTCGTTGATCGAAGTGATGTTGACCACCGAGCCGCCGCCGCCGGCCATCATGGCGGGAGCCAGGGCTTTCATACAACGCTCGGCGCCGAAGTAATTGACCTCCCAGATGCGGCGTGCGGCGTCGTCGTCCATGTCCAGCAACGCGCGCACATCCTGCAGCACGCCGGCCACATTGACCAGGCCGGCCACGCCGGCGGGCAGGCTGCTGTGCAGATGCTCCGCCAGCTGCGCCACGGACTCGGGACGGGCGACATCAAGCGTCGCCAGGGTCATGCGGGGACTGGTCTGCAGTGCCTCTGACAGGGCGGCGGCGCAGAGGTCGGTGGCCACCACATGCCAGCCATCGTCGTGCAAGCGGCGGGCCACCGCCGCGCCGATGCCGCCGGCCGCGCCGGTGACCACGACGCAGGCGCCGGCCTGCTTGCGTTGTGCCTGATTCTGCAATGGGTTGCCGCCTTTCATGTCTGCCTCGCGTTTCATTAATAGTAAACGAAACGTTTAGTTTAAATATTGGGGCAGCGAAGTCAATCCGGAATCAGGCTTTGCGGGGGCGGGCGGCAGGAGTTTTCCGGGCCGGGCTTTTGGCGGCTTTCTTGCGGGCTGCCGGCATCACCAGCGTGATCGCATCGGGCGCGCGCGCCAGACCCTTCATGGCCAGCACGACATGGTCGTGCACGAACTCCCGGGTCAGCGGCTGATGGCCGACCAGCAGCCGGTAATAGAGCGGCGCGTAGAGCAGGTCCAGCACGACGTTGGGGTCGGCCTTGTGGATCAGCCCGCGTTTGATGGCGTCGTTGACGATCTCCACCCCGTGCTTGCGACGCTCGGCGATGTAGCCGTCGCGAAAGGCCTGGGCCACCTCCGGGTCCGATTGCCCCTCAGCGATCAGAGCTTTGACCATGGTGCCGACGATGCCGGTGAATTCCTCGGCCATGACCATCAGGCGGTCGATCACGCTTTGCAGCGTGACCTCTTCCGGATAGGGCAGGGCTTGTCCGCCGTAGCGCAGAAAGGCCGACATGATGACGGCGGCGCGATTGGGCCACCACTTGTAGATGGTGGCCTTGCTGACTTTGGCGCGCGTCGCGATGGATTCCACCGTGGTGGCATGCAGCCCATCCTGCGAGAGCAAGGCGTAGGTGGCATCCAGCACGGCGATCTCGACGGCCACGCTGCGCTTGCGACCGCGGCCCGGCGACGCACCCGAGGGCAAGCCCTGGCTTGACTTGGCTTCAACCATAATTTTCAATACTAAACGTTCAGTTTATTAATTGAGCGTACCGATTGTTCAGAGTCTTGAGTGAGGTAGTGAGAGAAATGCAGGGGCAAGAAACGTCATATTCATCATTCGACCTGCCTGTGCGACAGGTGCAGGATACCACCCCGGCCAGCGCCGCCGAGATGCAGGTGCGGCGCGATCTGGCGGCGGCCTATCGCTTGTGCGCGCTGTTCGGCTGGGACGATCTGATCTACACCCACCTGTCGGCCCGGGTGCCGGGCAAGGAGCATCATTTCCTGGTCAACCCGCTGGGGTTGGCCTTTGACGAAATCACCGCGTCCAGTCTGGTGAAGATCGATCTGCAAGGCAATGTGATCGGCCCATCGATCGCCGCTCCGAATGCGGCCGGCTTCGTGATCCACGGAGCCATCCACGCTGCGCGCGAGGATGCGCAGTGCGTCATGCACCTGCATACCGAGTCGGGCATGGCGCTGTCGTGTCTGGAGGAAGGGCTGCTGCCGTTGACGCAGCACGCCATGCGCTTTCATGGTCGCCTGGGCTATCACGACTATGAAGGCATCGCCCTGACCATGGGTGAGCAGGAACGGCTGGTGGCCGATCTGGGCGCGGGCGCGGCCATGATCCTGCGCAATCACGGCACCCTCACCGTCGGCCGCTCCGTGGGTCACGCTTTCGTGGAGATGTTCTACCTGGAGAAGGCGGCCAGGGTGCAACTGCAGGCGCAGGCCAGCGGGCGCCCGCTGCGCCTGCCCGATGAGGCGCTGGCAAGCCTGACGGCCGCTCAATGGATGGCGGACCTGGTCAAGCCGCAATCGCGCGAGTGGCCGGCGTTGCTGCGTCGGCTCGACCAGGCGTCGCCGGGCTACGCAGACTGAGATTTTTCATAACAACAAGAATCGGAGACAACATGGACAAGCAAACTCTCGAGAAAACAACCATACGGCAGCTGTACTGGAAGATCCTGCCTTTCCTGGTGCTGTGCTACATCGTCGCTTTTCTGGATCGTGTGAACGTCGGCTTCGCCGCACTGCACATGAACGAAGAGCTGGCCTTCACCGCCAAGATCTACGGTTTTGGGGCCGGGATCTTCTCGATCGGCTATTTCCTGTTCGAGGTGCCTAGCAACCTGATCCTGCATCGCGTCGGCGCGCGCGTCTGGATCGCGCGCATCATGGTCACCTGGGGCATCATTTCGGCGGGTTTTGCCTTTGTGCAGGGCGAGACCTCGTTCTATGTCATGCGCTTTCTGCTGGGTGTGGCCGAAGCGGGCTTCTTCCCGGGGATCGTGCTGTATCTCACGTTGTGGTTCCCGGCCCGGGTGCTGGCCAGCGCCACGGCGGTGTTCATCCTGGGCCTGCCTATTTCGGTGCTGATCGGCGCGCCTCTGTCGACCGGCATCATCGCCTACCTGCATGAAGCGGGCGGGCTGGCCGGCTGGAAGTGGATGTTCCTGCTTGAGGGCGGGTTGGCGGTCGTGGTCGGGGTGATCGCCTTTTTCAGGCTGGAGAGCCAGCCGGCCAAGGCGGCCTGGTTGCAGCCGGCGCAGCGCCAGTGGCTGGTGGAGACGCTGGAGCAGGAACGCCGGCAAAAGGAGAGCAAGAAGACCTACAGCGTGATGCAGACCCTGATGAGCGGGCGGGTGCTGCTGCTTTCGCTGGCCATTCTGTGCAACATCACCGCGCTGTTCGGGATCACGCTGTGGATGCCGCAGATCATCAAGGGCTTCGGTGGTCTGAGCGACGCGCAGGCCGGCCTGCTGACGGCCGTCCCCTATCTGTGCGCGGCCTTCGCCATGGTGTTGAACGCACGTCACTCCGACAAGATGGGTGAGAAACGTTTCCATATCCTGATTCCCGCCGCCGTCGGCAGCCTGGGCCTGCTGCTGGCGGGGTTCTCGGCTTCGCCGGTGCTTGGCCTGATCGGCCTGTGTATCGGCGCGTCCGGCATTCTCGCCAGCAACATTCTGTTCTGGGCCCTGCCGACGCTCTTTCTGACAGGCGCGGCCGCTGCCGCCGGCATCGGGCTGGTGAACTCGGTGGGCAATCTGGGCGGATTCGTCGGCCCCTACCTGACGGGCTGGGCCAGGGATGCCTTTGGCAACTATTCGGCTGGCATGGTGGTCCTGGCGCTGTCGGTGCTGACATATGGAGTGGTGCTGTTCGTATTCCTGACCCGCTTGCGCAGCAGCGGTCCGCGCAACGAGACGCCGGCCTTCGGGATCAGCGCGGTCTCCAGCCGCTGAACAAGGGGGCGCCATGCATCTGGGAAATCTTTTTCTGCGCAGCGTCAGCCTGTATGGCGGGCGTCCTGCGCTGGCCTGCGGCGATGAGCCGCCTGTCAGTTATGCCGGGCTGGGCTTGCGGGTGCAGGCTTTGGCGCAGCTGTTGCGCATCGAGTACGGACTCAATCCGGGCGATCGTGTCTGCCTCGCCATGAAAAACAGCACGGCGTATGCCGAAGCCATGTGGGCCTGCTGGCTGGCGCGTCTGTGCGTGGTGCCAGTCAACAGCAAGCTGCATCCGCGCGAGGTGCATTACATCCTGGAAGACGCGCAGGCGCGGCTATGTCTGTCGCAAGGGGAGTTTCTGGCGCAATTGCGCCAGGTGGAGGGTGCACCGGCGGTGGCCTGGCTGGATGTCGACGACGCCGTCTGGCGGCATCCGGCGCAGGCCGTCCCGGACCCGGTGTTGCCCGGGCAGGCGGGCCAGGCGCAGGAACTGGCCTGGCTGTTCTATACCAGCGGCACGACCGGCAGGCCCAAGGGGGTCATGCTCTCGCATGCCAATCTGAGCGCCATGGCCTTGAACTTCCATGCCGACATGCTCAGCATCGGGCATGAGGACGTTCTGATCCACGTGGCGCCGATGTCGCATGGCAGCGGTCTGTATGGCATCGCTTATGTCATGCGGGGCGGTCTGCAGGTCGTCAGCCCCAGCGGTGGCTTCGATGAGGCCGAACTGGCCGGTCTGTTGCAGACCTATTCGCGCGCCAGCCTGTTTGCGGCGCCCACCATCATCAACCGCATGACGCGCCATGTGCGCGACAAGGGGCTGGCATTGCCCGGTCTGCGCGCCTTTCTGGTCGGCGGCGCGCCGTTCTATGCCGAGGATATCCGCCAGGCGGTGGCGGCGTTCGGCCCCCGGGTGGCGCAGATGTATGGGCAGGGCGAGACACCGATGACGATCAGCGCGCTGGGCGCCGAGGCCCTGGCACAGGCGGTGGCGCGGCAGGACAGCGAGACCTTGGCTTCGGTGGGCTATGCCCAGACCGGCGTTGACCTGCGCATCGTCGACGCAGCCGGCTGCGATGTGCCGCCAGGCGAACCTGGAGAGATCGTGGTGTACGGCGATACCGTCATGCAGGGTTATTGGCGCAATCCGGCTGCCACGCAACGCACCCTGATCGACGGCGGGCTGTACACCGGCGATATCGGCTGCCTGGATGCCCTTGGCCGCCTGCATCTCAAGGATCGTTCCAAGGATGTGATCATCAGCGGTGGCAGCAATATCTACCCGCGCGAGGTCGAAGATGCTTTGCTACAGCACCCGGCGGTCCGGGAGGTCGCGGTCATTGGCGTGCCCGATGCGGACTGGGGGGAGATCGTGACGGCGGTGGTGGTGCGGGCAGAGCCGGTCGTCGAAGCCGATCTGGATCGTGTCTGCAACGCGCAGATTGCGCGTTTCAAGCGGCCCAAACGCTATCTCTGGGTCGAGGAGTTGCCCAAGAACCCGACCGGCAAGGTGCTCAAGCCGGCGTTGCGCGAGCTGGCAGCGCGCCTGAGCTGAAGCGCCAAGGCTTCCGAACGGCGGCGGGGCCGCCGTTCGGAAGGCTCACGTGGGATGGCGTCCCAGCCAGTTCAGGTAGGCACGCCGGGTGGGCGGCGAGACGGAGTCGAGCACTTTCTGGTGGTCGACCTTGTGGCGCAGCAGCAGGCGGGCGTCGGCCACGCCGCGCGATTTGCAGAACCAATGGCAGCTATGCTGCAGCAGATAGAGCTCGGCCGAGAGATGAAATGCGCGCGTCTTGGGGTCCCACTGCTCTTCATTGTCGACCGCGTAGCGCAGGCCGGCGGCATGGATCTGCAGCAGTTCGCGGAAGTCACGCGTAGCGGCCGGCAACACCCGTTCGACGTACGGCACACAGAAGGTGAAGGTGCTCACGCGGGTGGCCAGTGCGGGCTCCTTGGCCATGGAACTGGCCAGGGCGCGGGCCTGCGAGGCCATGCCGCGCTCGGTTGGCGCGAAGGTCTCCAGGATCTGCAATTGGCGGCTTTCTCCCTGCTCGTGGATGGCGCGTGCGTATCCCTGGGTCAGGGTCTCCATATGGCGTTCCAGCTGCAGGCTGGACAGGTGCTGCCCCAGCAGGGCGATGCGGTTGCGCTGGTAGCGCACGCGCAGGACCTGCCAGGCGATGAAGACCATCAACAGGGTCAGGGTAAAGTCCATCGTTCAAACCTCGATACTGTCTTGCCGGCCTGCCGGCGCATAAAACAAAAGGCCCAAACCGAAGTCTGGGCCTTGAATCGGGTTGGGAAAGGTATGCGACACTGGGGCGCCAGGCCCTTGTTTCCCAATGTGTTGCGCGCCCGGCCTGGCTGAGCGGCGCTGAAAATTATAGTTGCATTCCGGCCTGCCTGCCAGACGTGCAGGATGGCGGTCTGGCGCGTCAGGCTGTCTCGGCATCGCGTCGCGCGGCCTGCGACAGTGCGGCCACAAGCGTGGCCAGCGGTTCTGACTTCTCGCGCCCCCTCGCAGTACAGATCAACATCTCGCGATGCGCCCATTTGTCCTTGAGCGGCCGGATCGCCAGATTCAGCCCCGGCAGATAGGCCTGCGCGGCATGCTTGGGCAGCACGCCCAGCCCCATGCGGGCTTCGATCATGCGACAGACGGCCTCGAAGCCCTGCATCTGCACATGCAGCTTGAGCGGCTTTTCGGTCAGGCCGGCCTGGGTTGCCAGCAGGTCCATCAGGGAAGCGCCATGCTCCAGACCCACCAGGGGATAGTCGAGCACCTGTTCGAACCAGAGCTCGTCGTGGCCGGTGAGGGGATGGCCGCAGGGCAGCACGGCACAGAGATGGTCGCTGCGGTAGGGGCGGCATTCCAGGCCCTCCAGGGGACCGCCCGGATTGATGATGCCCACGTCGGCCTCACCCAGCAGCAGCGCCTCGACGATCTGGCTGCTCCAGCGCTCTTTGATGGTGAGGTTCACGTCCGGATGGCTGGCATTGAAACGCGCCAGGTCTGCCGGCAGGTATTGCGCCATGGCTGAAGTGTTGGCCTGTACCCGCAGCGCGCTGCGGCGTCCCGAACTGTGTTCGTCCAGGTCGGCCTGCATCTGGTTGAGCTGGATGAGCAACTGCTTGGCGTGATGCAGCAGGGTGACGCCAGCCGCTGTGAGCGCGACCCCTTTGTGTGATCGGTCGAAGAGGGTGCATTTCAGGCGATGCTCCAGCAGCGAGATGCGGCGGCTGGCCGCTGCCAGCCCCATGTCCGAGGCATCGGCCGCACGCGTCAGGCTCTGCAATTCCGCAGCTTTAACAAAGAGCGCAATGGAATTGAGATCAGGGAGCATGAGCGTGCCGTCGAGTCAGGATTGCCGGGAAGTGCCTTGTGCAAGTATGGCATGGGCGCGCAGCACCACGGGGCGGTCGATCATCTTGCCGTCCACGGTGGCGGCGGCTCCGCCGGCGCGGGCCGAGGCTTGCAGCACGCGTTCGGCCCAATCACGCTCTTGGGCCGTCGGTTCGAAGGCCGCATGCACGGCCGGGATCTGGGCGGGGTGGATGCAAAGCTTGGCGCCAAAGCCCAGGCGACGCGCCCGGGCGGCGGCGGCCTGCACGAGCGTGCTGTCGCGCGTTTCGGTGCTGACGCCATCGACAGGCGCGGCCAGCCCGCCCAGGCGGGAGGCCAGCACCAGCTGCGAGCGAAAGAACAACAGTTCTTCGTCTTCGCCGCTGATGCCCATATCCAGCTGGAAGTCGATCGATCCAAACACAAAGCGTTCCACCCTGGGCGCGGCGGCGAGTTCGCGCAAGGCATCGAAGCCGGCAGCGGTTTCGATGAGCGGCAGCAGCCCGGCTTGCGGCGCGGCCCGGGCGCAGGCGGCCAGTTGCCCGGGCGTCTCGGCCTTGGGCAACATGATGGCGGCTACGCCGGCGACGGCGCAGGCGGCCAGATCCTCCCCGAACCACGGCGTATCGGCGGCATTGACCCGCACCACCACCGGCGCTGCCGCCTGCGGCAGCCAGGCCTGCAGCGCCTCGCGGGCCGCTGTCTTGGCCTCGACTGGCACGGCATCTTCCAGGTCCACGATGACCGCGCCGGCGCCTGCCTGCATGGCTTTGTTGTAGCGCTCCGGACGATTGCCGGGGACGAACAGATAGGAGATGGGCGTTGGCATGATCAGCGGGCCTGCAGCAGCGCGCGGTACTTGTCGACTTCCTCGGCGTACATATCACGGCCGTGGGCGTCGTTGGTGACTAGCAGCGGGAAATTTTCGATCACCAGGCGCTGCACCGCCTCGGTCTTGAGGTCTTCGTAGGCGATGATTTCGGCCGAACGGATGCAGGAAAAGAGCGTGGCCGAGATGCCGCCGATGGCGGAGAAACAGACAGCCCGGTTCTGCTGGCAGGAGGCACGGATGGCCGTGCCGCGCGGGCCTTTGCCGATGGCCCCCTTGACGCCGTGGTCAAACAGCACGGTGGCGTAGGGGTCCATGCGGTAGGCGGAGGTCGGGGCCACCACGCCGATGGCGTGGCCCGGTTTGGTCGGTCCAGGCCCGCCGTAGAACACGACCTGGTTGCGCAGATCGACCGGCAGCGGCTGGCCGGCGGCCAGGGTGTCGACGAAGCGCTTGTGGGCGGCGTCGCGGGCCATGATGATGGTGCCCGACAGATAGACCTCGTCACCGGCGTTCAGGGCCAGCACGGCATCGTCGTCGAGCAGGGTGTGGAGATGATGGACAGCCATGGCGATACCTTTGAATCAGAGGGTGGCGCTGGCGCGCCGGCCCGCGTGACACTGGATGTTCACCGCCACGGGCAAGGCGGTGATGTGGCAGGCATAGGTCTCCACGGCTACCCACAGGGCCGTGGTCGAGCCGCCGTAGCCCTGCGGGCCGATGCCGGTCTGGTTGATCAGCGCCAGCAGCTCGCGTTCCAGTTGGGCCACGTGGGGCTCAGGGTGGTGTTCGCCGATATCGCGCAGGATGGCTTTCTTGGCGATGGCGGTGACCTTGTCGAAGCTGCCGCCCACGCCCACGCCGACGGTCAACGGCGGACAGGCCGCGCCGCCGGCCGCCTCGATGGCCGCGAGCACGAACTTCTTCACGCCCTCGGCGCCTTCGCCCGGCAACAGGAACTTCATGGTGCTCCAGTTTTCGCTGCCGCCGCCTTTGGGCACCACCGTGATATGGATCTGGTCGCCCGGGACGATCTCGGTATGCACCACTGCCGGCGTGTTGTCATTGCTGTTGACCCGCAGCAGCGGGTCCGACACCACCGACTTGCGCATGAAGCCCTGGGCGTAGCCCTTGCGAACGCCAGCCTGCACGGCTTCCTCGAAATTGCCGCCGTGCACGTGCACGTCCTGGCCCAGTTCGATGAAGACGATGGCCAGGCCCGTGTCGTGGCAATAGGACACCTGGTTCTGGCGTGCGATCTGATCGTTGTCGATCAGTTTCAGCAGCACGGATTTTCCCAGCGGCGAGACTTCGGTCGCCGCCGCGTCGTGGAAGCCCTGGATCAGGTTGTCGGGCAGCAGGTGGCAGGCGTCGATGCACAGCTGCGCCACCGTGTCCGTGATGTGACTTGCGGGAACTTCTCTTACCATGGGGATCTCCGGTTATTCGATGCTGACCTGGGCCTGTTCGACCACTTTCTTCCAGTGCGCCACCTCATCGGCCAGGTAGGCGGAGAACTGTTCGGGAGAGCGTTCGGCGGGCAGCGTCAGGGCCTGGGCGCGCATCTGCTCCTGGAACGCCGGCGTCTTGAACATGGCGATCACTTCGCGGTTGAGCGCGTCCACGATTTCCTTGGGGGTGTCTTTCGGCGCCACCAGCCCGAAGAATGCCACCGCGCTCATTTTCGGAAAGCCCAGTTCGCCCAGGGTGGGTACGTCGGGGAGGTAGGGGGAGCGGGCGTCGCTGATCACGGCCACGGCACGCAACTGGTCTGCCTTGACTGCCGGCAGCAGCGGGGGCAGGGAATCGGAGGTGGCTTCCAGGGTATTGCCGATCAAGGCCGTTTTCGATTCCGAGCTGCCCTTGAAGGGCACGTGAACCATCGGGAAGCCGATCTCCTTCTTCAGCAGTTCCATGGTCAGGTGCTGCAGCGAGCCATTGCCGGCCGACCCATATGACAGATCCTTGGTCTTGGCCTGCTTGACCATGTCGCTGAAGCTGCCGATACCCGAGGCGTTCGAGACGGCGACCACCTGCGGGGTCGAGGCGGTTTCGGCGATGCCGGTGAAGTCGGTCAGCGGATCGTATTTGGTTTCTTGGGGATACAGCGCCGGCGTGATGGCGAAGGGGCCGGTGCTGGTCATCAGCAAGGTGTAGCCATCGGGTTTGGCGCGCGCGGCATAGGTCGTGCCGATACGTCCGCCACTGCCCGGGCGGTTCTCGACGATGAAGCCCTGGTTGAATTTTTCCTGCAGTTCCTTGCTGATCATGCGGGCGATCATGTCGCCCGTCTGGCCGGCGGCAAAGGGCACGACGATGGTGACCGGCCGGCTGGGCCAGGTGTCGGCCTGGGCGGCGCCGGCGCTCAGCGCCAGGGTGGTCAGCAGCGTGGCCGACAGTGTTTTGAAGTTCATGGTTTGTCTCCCGTGGTGCGGTGTTGGAGTTATGGATGCTGGGCGCAGGGCCGGCCGCCCTGTGTCTGCAGGATGGCCGGGTCGATGCCGAGTTCGGCAAGAATGGTGTCGGTGTGCTGGCCGACGCTGGGGATGGGATCCATGCGCGGGGAAAACGCGCTTTGGCGGCCCGGCGGCAGCAGGGCGGGGATGGGGCCGGCCGGCGTCTGGACCTGGCGCCAGCGCTCGCGCGCCTGCAATTGGGGGTGCGCCCACAGGCCGGCCATATCGTTGACGCGCGCATTGGCAATGCGGGCCTGATCCAGCCGCTCGATCAGGGCGGGGGTCGTCAGGGTGGCGAAAACCTCGTCGATACGGGCCTGGAGCGCTTCGCGATTGGCATGTCGTTGGGCATTGCCGCAAAAGCGCGGATCGGCATGGGTCGCGGCCGACTGCAGCACGGTGTGGCAGAAAGCCTCCCATTCGCGCTCGTTCTGGATGCCGAACATGACGGTGCCGCCGTCGCCGACTCCAAAGGGGCCGTACGGGTAGATGGTGGCGTGGGCGGCGCCATTGCGTTGCGGCGGTGTGGCGCCGTCAAAGGCGTAATACATCGGAAAGCCCATCCATTCGGCCAGCGATTCCAGCATCGACACATCGATATGCGAGCCCCGGCCAGTCTTGGCTCTTTGCAGCAGCGCCGCCAGGATATTGCTGTATGCGTACATGCCGGCTGCGATATCGGCGATCGAATTGCCCGACTTGGCTGCTTCGCCGGCCGTCCCCGTGACGGACAGAAAGCCCGCCTCGCTCTGGATCAGTAGGTCATAGGCTTTCTTGTCGCGATATGGCCCGTCCTCGCCGTAGCCGGAAATGTCGCAGACGATCAGGCCCGGATGCCTGGGCATGAGCGAGGCTGCGTCCAGGCCCAGGCGCGCGGCAGCGCCCGGCGCCAGGTTCTGCACCAGGACATCGGCGCGCGCCAGCAGGCGCGCCATGACTTCGCCGGCGGCCGGATGCTTCAAGTCCAGCGCCAGGCTTTCCTTGGAGCGGTTGACCCATACGAAGTGGGACGACTGCCCCAGCACCCGCTGGTCATAGGCGCGGGCGAAGTCGCCACTGCCAGGGCGCTCGATCTTGATGACGCGCGCGCCCAGATCCGCCAGCTGCCGGGTACAGAACGGCGCTGCAATCGCATGTTCAAGAGAGACGACCGTGATGCCGTCGAGCGGGAGAGCCATGGCTTGATTCATCTGCAAAGAAGAGATGAAGCAATGCTAGGGATTGCGGGCGCTGGCCGGAATAGCCAGTTGGCAAAGGGGGGTTCGAGAAATTCGAAGGATGATCGACCCCCTGGTTCGCGCCAACTCTGCGGTCTCCCCGAGCCTGGCCGATGGCGTCAGGATTTCCGGCTCGATACATTTTTGATCATCGAACTCACCAGGGCCAGATGCGCGCGCATGCGTTTGATCTTGGCGTGCCCGGTGTCGCCTTTCGTCTGCACCGGGATGATCCGGCTTTGCTCGAGTTTGCTGTTCTTCAGGCCAGTTTCCGACTCGGGGTGCCCATGAGTTCTACTGACTGATGTTTACTCGGAGGACGAGCTTGCGCCGTCCACTCAGGATAAACAGCCTGTGCTTGATGCGTCATCGCTGGCGTGTGGCGACGGCCAGGCCATGAATGCGCGGCGCGAAGCGCAAGCCTTCGGGTTGGAATTCATGCCCGGCCTGTCCGGGTGCATTGCAAAGAGGGGTCTGCGATGACGCTTGAAGCGAGAGTATTTGCTGTGGCCGATTATGCTCAGCCGTCCGAGGGCGAGCCTGTGCGTTCCGTTGTGCTTGAAACCCGAGACTCCATTGTCGTGGTTTGGCAAGTGCATCCCGGGCGGGAAATCGCGGCTCACATTCATCCTCATGGCCAGGACACATGGACTGTTTTGTCGGGAGTGGCGGATTACTTTCAGGGCGACGGCATTGTTGGTACCCTCAGGGAGGGTCAGATCGCCGTGGCAAGCCCCGGCCAAGTGCACGGGGCGCGAAATACAGGTACCGAGCCGTTTGTGTTCGTTTCGGTTGTGGCACCAGCCAATGCCGGTTTCGTATTGGCAGAGCGCTAGCGCCCAATCCTGCCTGAGAATGGCTGGCCAGCGCATAGCCTGCCGTGCCGTACAGGCTCTGTGGCCCAGGGCGGATGCCGGTGCCTGGCCGCCGGACGAAAAAAAGGCCGAAACGCAAAGCGTTCGGCCTTTTTTAAATTCTGGAGCGGGAGACGAGTCTCGAACTCGCGACCTCAACCTTGGCAAGGTTGCGCTCTACCAACTGAGCTACTCCCGCTTGGGTACTGCTGAAAGAGGCGTGAGTATAGCGGATTTTTCCGGGATGTCAAAACCAGCCGGGCAAGCGCTGGGGGCCGTGTCTGGCCCGGGGCGCATGGCCCAGGCCGGATGGTCTTTCTTGGCGCTGTTGCAGGCGGCGGGCTTGCGGCACCATGGCCGCAAGGCGGGCGTCGGCCCGCATTCTCCAGAGGGGATCTCATGCGTGAACGCCTTAATTACTTTGACGTGTCGGCCGGGCTGTCCAGGCAATTCCTGGATTTCAGCCATGCCCTGAACGAGAAGGCGGTGATCAGGGAGCTGCATGACCTGATCACGCTGCGGGCTTCGCAGATCAATGGCTGCGCGTTCTGCGTGGACATGCATGTCAAGCAGGCCAGAATCGCCGGCGAGCGCGAGCTGCGTCTGCATCATGTCACGGTCTGGCGCGAGTCGGGGCTGTTCAGTGCGCGCGAACGGGCCGCGCTGGCATGGACCGAGGCGCTGACCACCCTGTCGGCGCAAGGGGTTGACGATACGCTGTATGAGGCGGTGCGCAGCCAGTTCTCCGACGAGGAGCTCAGCGACCTGACTTTTCTGGTGGTGGGCATCAATGGCTGGAACCGCCTGAACGTCGCCTTTCGCACGCCGCCCGGTTCGGCCGACGCCGCTTTCGGGCTGGAGCGGGCCGGGCTCTCCTGAGGCGGGGCTTATCTACATCAATGCCAGGATGCGG
Organism: Bordetella trematum; assembly: GCF_900078335.1. GTDB lineage: Bacteria > Pseudomonadota > Gammaproteobacteria > Burkholderiales > Burkholderiaceae_B > Bordetella > Bordetella trematum. Next base: position 123,062 of record NZ_FKBR01000022.1, on the reverse strand, counting down.
CGGCCGAGCGCTTCGGCGCGCGCCTCGGAGTCGATGTTGGTGAAGCCCATCAGCAGTCCGTGGGCGGGGGAGGGCGCGCGGCTCCAGTGCGACAGCGCATGGGCGTAGATGCCATGCCCGATCATGCGCTGGGCGAGCGCACGGTCGTCGCATCCCGGCGGCAGGCGCATCAGCAGATGCATCCCGCCGGGCTGCGGATCGATGGGCATGGCCGTGCCAAGTACCTTGGAAAGGCCCGCCACGGTGGCCTGGCGGCGTTCGGCATACAGTCGTCGCATGCGCTGGATGTGGCGCGCGAAGTGCCCTTCGCTCATGAAGGTGCTGACCAGGGCCTGGGTCAGGCCCGGAATGCCGCTGCCCAGGATCCCGCTGGCCTGGCCAAAGCGCGTCGCGAGCGACGGCGGCACGACCAGATAGGCCAGCCGGATGCCGGGGAAGAGGACCTTGCTGAAGGTGCCGGCGTAGATGACGCGGCCCTGGCGGTCCAGGCTCTTGAGGGCGGGCAGGGGGCGGCTGACGTAGCGGTATTCGCCGTCGTAATCGTCTTCCACGATCCAGCGTTGATGGTGTTCGGCCCACTCCAGCAGCGCCTGGCGGCGCGGCAGCGAGAGCGTGACGCCCAGCGGGCTCTGATGCGCCGGCGTCACGATGGCGGCACGCGCGTCGGGAAACTGGCGGATGCCTTGCGTCACCTGCAGGCCGTCGCCATCGACCGGGACCGGCGCGCAGCGCATGCCCGAGTGCTGCAGCAGTTCGCCGGTGGGCGGGTAGCCGGGGTCTTCAACCCAGACTTGATCGCCGTTCTGAAGCAAGGTTCGCACGATCAGGCTCAGGCTGTCCCGGTAGCCCGAGGTGATGAGGATCTGTTCGGGCGCGCAGTCGATGCCGCGCGCGACCTGCAGATAACTGGCGATGGCCGTGCGCAGTGACGGCAGGCCGTTGACCGGCGGATAGGAGAGATCGATGGCCTGTGTGCCGCGCAGTTGCCGTGCCCCCAGCCGGGCCCACAGTTTACGTGGGAAGGCGTCCAGCGCGGGCAGGCCCATCTGGAAGGGCAGCAGGGCGGGCGGATTGCGCCACAGATCAAGGCCGCCCGTGGTTTCCGGTGGCGCAGGCGTGCCGGGCTGCGCCCTCAGCCCGGGCGTAACGACCGTGCCGGCCTGCCCGCGAGGCTGCACATAGCCTTCCGCCTGCAGCAGGCCATAGGCGCTTTCGACCGTGCCTCGCGCCACCCCGAGCTCTTTGGCGAGCGCGCGCGCCGATGGGATGCGATCGCCCGCCTGCAGCGTGCCCTGTGCAATGGCGCTTCTGAAGCGCTCGTAGATCTGCTTGTAGAGCGGTGCGTCGCTGCCTGGCTCCGGTGAAGGGGAGGCAGGTGGAAGTGTCATCATGGCCCAGTCAGAATCGCAGTTTATGGTTCTTCAAATTATGGCATGTCATCCCTAGCATGGCGTCTGTGCCCGCCATGCCGGTGGGAGATCGTCATCAACGACTGGATTGCCATGTCTTTACCTCTTGTTCGTCCTCCCGATAGCCCTGCTTGCCTGCGCGCCTGCTTTGCTCTCATGCATACCTTGCGTCCGCATCTGGTTGACGAGGCTGATTTCCTGGCGCGAATCGAGCGTATGCGGGAACAGCGTTATGCCTTGCTGGCGGTTTGGGAGGGGAGCCTGCCGCTTGCGCTGGCGGGTTATCGTTACCAGGAAAACCTGATCTACGGCCATTTTCTTTATGTCGATGACCTGGTCACGCATGCCGATCGTCGGGGGGAGCAGCATGGCGCCCGGCTGTTGCGGGCGCTGGAGGCGATGGCGCGCGAGGCGGGATGTGCCCGGTTGGTGCTCGACACCGGGCTGGCCAATGCGCTCGCTCAACGCTTTTATTTCCGCGCTGGCCTGCTGAGCGGGGCCATGCGCTTTGACAAACCCCTGGGAGGGCCGGCGGCATGAGTGTCTTGCGTTTGATCTGCAGTCCGCGGGGGGCGGCGTCGGAAAGCTATCGGCTGTCCCAGTTCGTGGTCCGGGCCTTGGCGCGCACTGACGCCGAACGGGGGCGTGAACTGGTCGATTTCGACGTCAATCAACTGTCTCATGTGGATGCTGAGTACGCCTGGGCGCTGGGTTCGCCGGCCGATCCGGCGCAGGCGACAGGCACCTTGTGCGAATCCGATGGGCTGATCCGCGCGCTGGCGGCAGCCGATTATCTTGTCATCGCAACCCCGATGCACAACTACACCGTGCCCTCGGCCCTCAAGGCCTGGGTCGATCATGTCCTGCGGGTGAGGCATAGCTTCAACGTGACGCGTCAAGGAAAGGTGGGCCTGCTGGCTGATCGGCCAGTGTTTCTGGCGGCAGCCTCCGGAGGGTTTTTTACCGGCGAGCGCGCGCGCCAGCCGGATTTCCTGACGCCGTACCTGAAGGCCGCGATGGCGACCATGGGCCTGAAGTCCTTCCATGCTTTTGCCGTGGAGGGCACTGCGATGGGGCGGGAGGCCTTGCAGGCCGCCCGTCTGCGCGCCCAGGCGCAGATCGCCGGATTTTTCGCCCCGGTGCCGGGAGAACAGGAGGCCGTTCTGCCGGCCTGATCGATCACGTCGTAAAACGAAAAAAACCGGACACAGGGTGTCCGGTTTTTTATCGCTCAAGAGCATGCCCTTGAGAAAAATTCTGGAGCGGGAGACGAGTCTCGAACTCGCGACCTCAACCTTGGCAAGGTTGCGCTCTACCAACTGAGCTACTCCCGCATATTCGCTTGTGTTTCCAGCGAAGCGCGCACTATACACGAATTTCAGATTTTGCGTTGGCAGGCACTTGAAAAGTACTTGCAAAACCTGCTTTCAACACTGCCGGCAGGCAAGGTTTGAAAGGCTTCCTGAATCGCTGCGGCGCTGCCCGAACCCTTGTCTGAGCCGCCCTGCGTTTGATTCATCGTTCAAGTATCATGAGCGAAGACCGAAACTATAGCATAGCTCCCGGGTTTAATGTCAACAGTTCCCCTCATGCCCGCCGCGCACGACCTGCGCACCCTGAATACGTTTGGCCTGGCCTGCGAAGCGTCGGCCTTTCTGGCTCTGGAAGATCCGGCCCAGCTGCCCGCCGTGTCGGCGCTGGCAGGCCGCTATCCCTATTGGCTGGCGCTGGGCGGGGGCAGCAATCTGGTGCTGGGGCGCACGCTCGCAGGGTTGGTGCTGCAGGTGGCGTTCAAGGGAATCCGGCTGGTGCAGACGCGCGCCGACGCCTGGATCGTGGAGGCGGCGGCAGGCGAGTGCTGGCATGATTTCGTGGCGCACTGCGTGGCGCAGGGCTGGGACGGGCTGGAGAATCTGGCCTTGATCCCCGGCACGGTGGGGGCTGCCCCGGTGCAGAACATCGGCGCCTATGGCGTTGAGTTGGCGGATCGTTTCCACAGCCTGAGCGCCTGGGATGTCGCGCGCGGCGAAGCGGTGGAAATGTCGGCGGCCGATTGTCGCTTCGCGTATCGCGACAGCCGCTTCAAGCGCGAGGGCCGCTGGATCATCACGGCGGTGCGCTTTGCGCTGCCGCGCCCCTGGCAGCCGGTGCTGGACTACCCGGACCTGCGTCGCTGGCCGGCCCTGCAGCAGGGCAAGCCCGATGCCCGAGCCATTTTTGATGCGGTGTGCGCCATCCGTCGCGCCAAGTTGCCGGACCCGGCGCGCATCGGCAATGCGGGCAGCTTCTTCAAGAATCCGCTGGTCACCGGGGGTGTGCGGGCGCAGCTGCTGGCGCGCTTTCCGGACCTGGTTTCCTATGCCCAGCCTGATGGCCGATACAAGCTGGCCGCAGGCTGGCTCATCGACCAATGCGGCTGGAAGGGCCGTGCCCTGGGGGCGGCGGCCGTGCATGACCGGCAGGCCCTGGTCCTGGTGAATCGGGGCGGTGCCACGGCAGACGATATTCTGGGCCTGGCCCAAACCATCCAGGCCGAGGTGGAGGCCCGTTTCGGCGTGGCGCTGGAGCCCGAGCCGGTGATCGTGCGCCAATAATAAAAGCCCGCGAGAATGAACTGCGCCCCAAAAGTTGGACACCGGTCCAAGCTGTGGGGCGCAGCTCAAGAATGCGGGCTTTTTTGTGCTGGGCGGGTTCAGAGGCCGAGCACGGCCTGCATGTCGAACAGCCCATGGCGCTTGTCGCCCAGGAACTGGGCAGCGCGCACGGCGCCTTGCGCATAGGTGGCGCGGCTGCTGGAGCGGTGCGTGATCTCGATGCGCTCGCCCGGGCCGCAGAAGTACACCGTGTGGTCGCCGACGATGTCGCCGCCGCGCACCACGGAAAAGCCGATGGTGCCGGATTCCCGCGGGCCGGTTTCGCCATGGCGTGCCCAGGTGGCCACGTCGGGCAGGGCCACATCCCAGGCGGAGGCGATCGTTTCGCCCATGGCCAGGGCGGTGCCCGAGGGGGCGTCAACCTTGTTGCGGTGATGCGCTTCGAAGACTTCGACGTCGTAGCCGCTGTTCAGGATGCGTGCGGCCAGATCGAGAATCTTGAGGGTGGCGTTCACGCCCACGCTCATGTTGGGCGCGAAGACCACAGCGATTTTCTGGGCGGCCACGTCGATGGCGGCCCGCCCGGCGTCATCAAAGCCGGTCGTGCCGATGACGATGCGGGTGCCATGGCGCACGCAGGCCTGCAGATGCGCCAGCGTGCCTTCCGGTCGCGTGAAGTCGATCAGGCAATCGGCCTGGGCCAGCGCGTCCAGATCGTCGGTGATGGCCACGCCCGTCTCGCGTCCCAGCAGAGCGCCGGCGTCGCGGCCGAGGGAGGGAGAGTCCTTGCGGTCCAGGGCCACCGCGAGCTCGACGCCTTCGGTGTCAAGCACCGCTTCGATCAGCATCTGGCCCATGCGGCCGCTGGCTCCAGCAATTGCAATGCGCATGTTTGTCCTTGTTTACAGCAATGGTTCGGGAGAGGACCCGGGTTCGTTGGTCATGTCCAGAACGGGATCGTCCGGCGCCAGGAGCTGGGGCTGGGAGTTGACGCCGTCGATCTGCTCGGTACGTTCGATGGCGCGGTTTTCCATCGCGTTTTGCTCGACAGCCTGCTTGGCGTTCATCTGCTCGATCTGGAAGGGTTGCAGCTCGGGCTGCTCGTCGCCGACCCAGCGCACCAGCCGGTCATGTTCGAAGAACACCGTGAACTGGCGCTCCTGGGGTTTGCCGTAACCGGGCTTGAAGTAGTAGGGATAGTCCCAGCGATCCGCGTGCAGCACGCTGGTGAGGGTGGGGCTGCCCAGGGCGAAGCGCACTTGTTCGCGGGACATGCCCGGCTGCAGCAGGTCAACCTGCTCGCGCGTGATCCAGTTGCCTTGCTGCATGTCGGCCCGGTATGGGAACCCCCATTTCCCGGACGAGCAACCTGCCAGTGCCGAAGCTAGTACCAGGGCTCCCAAGGCCGCTTTCACGGGTTGGAAGGGAATTCGTGCGATCATGGACACTACGCGCCCCTATTATTGGTAACGTACAAAACCGTTATCATAAAGGTTTCATAACAGATAGTTCCGCAGGGCAGCGGGAATCAGGGCGCTGGTCTGTCGATAAATGTGCCGCCAAGAGCAGGCGGAGCCGCCATACGGAATTGGGGCCGTATTGGTTCACCCGACAGGGGCCCAGCGCCGGATCAGTCCCTGCCACCGCGGATGGAGAGCGATTACATGAGCGACCAATGCGAATTGAAGAATATGGGCTTGAAGGCGACGTTCCCGCGCCTCAAGATTCTGGATATTTTCCGCAAGTCGGACGAGCGCCATCTCAGCGCTGAGGACGTCTATCGTGCCCTCATCAGCGAGAACGTCGAGATCGGCCTGGCCACCGTGTATCGTGTGCTGACGCAGTTCGAACAGGCCGGCATCCTGAGCCGCAGCCAGTTTGACACCGGCAAGGCCGTGTTCGAGCTCAATGACGGGGATCATCACGATCACCTCATCTGCACCAACTGCGGCAAGGTAGTGGAGTTTTCCGATGCCGACATCGAGAAGCGCCAGCACAAGGTCGCCAAGGACAATGGATTTGTCCTCGAAAGCCACGCCATGGTGCTGTATGGCATTTGCAGCGATTGCCAGAAGGGCCGCTGATTCCCTGAGTTACTGACGCATTGACACTCCCCCGGCCGGTTCGGCCGGGGGTTTTTTTATGCGTCCAGCCCTTGCAGCATTTCGCGCGCATGGTCGCGCGTGGTCGAGGTGATGGTGATGCCGCCCAGCATGCGGGCGACTTCCTCGATGCGTTCGGATTCGTCGAGCGGGGTGATATGCGAGCGGGTCACGCCGCCGCTTTCGTGCTTGCTGACGCGGAACTGGTGATTGCCGCAGGCGGCCACCTGGGGCAGGTGGGTCACGCACAACACCTGATGGCGGGCGCCGAGCTCGCGCAGCAGCTTGCCGACCACCTCGGCCACGGCCCCGCCCACGCCGCTGTCGACTTCGTCGAAGATCAGGGTGGGCACGCGCGCAGCGCGGCTGGCAATCACCGACAGGGCCAGAGAAATGCGCGACAGCTCGCCGCCCGAGGCCACCTTGCCCAAGGCGCGCGCGGTCGATCCGGCATGCCCGGCCACCAGGAACTCGACGTTGTCGCTGCCCTGGGCGCTGGCGGCGCCTTCATTGACGGCCGCCTCGAAGCGCCCGCCGCTCATGGACAGGGTCTGCATGGCCCGGGTGACCTGCTCGCTCAGGTCGCGGGCGATCTTGCGGCGGGCCTGGCTCAGGGCCCGGGCGGCCGCGTCGTAGCGTTCCTGGGCCTGGCGGGTTTGCTCGCGCAACGCTTCGATGTCGCCGGCAGCCTGCAGCTGGGCCAGCTGTTCGGTCAGAGAGTGTTGCAGTTCGGGCAGTTGCTCGGCATCGCAACGGAACTTGCGCGCTGTCTCGAAAACCGCGCTCAGGCGCGCTTCTGCGGCATTCAGGCGCTCGGGTTCGAGCTCGATGCGGCTCAGGTAGTTGTTCAGGTCGGAGACCGCCTCGCTCATGGCGATGCGGGCCGACTCCAGTTCTTCGGCGATGGTCTTGAGCCCGCTGCCATCGTGGCGCTGCATTTGCTGCAGGCGGTGCCCGGCGGCATTCAGCCGTGAGAGCGCGGAGTCGTGTTCGCCGTCCAGGGCGTCGAGAATCTGGCTGGCGTCATCGAGCAGGGACTGGGCGTGCGAGAGCCGGCTGTGGTCGGCCTGCAGGGTTTCCCACTCGCCTGGCGCGAGATTCAGGCGCTGCAGTTCGTCGACCTGCCATTGCAGGCGTTCGCGCTCGGCGGCCAGGCTTTCTGCGTCCTGTTCTGAGGTTTCGAGCTGGCGGGCCAGGGTACGCCAGGCCTTCCAGGCCTGCGCCACGTTCTGGCGCAATGCCTGGTGGCCGCCGTGGGCGTCGAGCAGGTCGCGCTGCGCATCGGGTCGCATCAGGCTCTGGTGGGCATGCTGGCCGTGGATGTCGACCAGCGACTCGCCCAGCTCGCGCAACTGCGTGACGGTGGCCGGCAGGCCGTTGATGAAGGCACGGCTGCGGCCCTGGGCGTCGATGACGCGGCGCAGCGACAGCTCTTCGCAGGGTTCGAGTTCGCGCTCGGCGAGCCAGGCTTGCAGATGGGGCGGGGTGTCGAAGATCGCGGTGATGTCGGCCCGCGTGGCGCCTTCGCGCAGCATGCCGGCGTCGCCGCGCTCACCCAGGGTGAGCGCCAGCGCGTCGATCAGGATGGACTTGCCCGCGCCGGTTTCACCGGTGAAGACGGTGAAACCGGCGCCGAAATGGATTTCAGTCTGTTCGACGATGACGAAATCACGGATATGCAGGGTTCGCAACATGGCGGGCGCTGCCGTTAGGGTCAGTCAACGTTATCGGTGGCCTGCGGCATCAGGTTCCAGTGCAGTTTGCGGCGCAGGGTGGAGAAAAAGCTGTAGCCCTGGGGATGAACCAGGCGGGCCGTGTGCGGAGAGCGCTGCACGGTGATCCGGTCGCCTGGCTGCAGGTCTGACCAGGTCTGCATGTCGAAGTGCACCGAAGCCCCCGTCTCGACGCGCCCGCTGGCCGTGAGGGTCATGCTGAGCACTCCCGTGTCCGGGATGACGATAGGGCGGTTGGAGAGGCTTTGCGGCGCCACCGGCACCAGCACCATGGCGTTCAGGCCCGGGTGCAGCAAGGGGCCGGCCGCCGACAGGGCGTAGGCGGTCGAGCCCGTGGGGGTGGCGATGATCAGGCCGTCGGCGCGCTGGGTGTACATGTGCACGCCATCAAGCTCGACCCGCATCTCGATCATGCCGCCGCGTCCGGCGCGGTTGAGCACCACGTCGTTCAGGGCACAGGCCGAGAACATCTCCGCATCGCCGCGCCAGACGCTGCCTTGCAGCAGCGAGCGCTCCTCGATCTGGTAGTTGCCGTCGAGCACGCGGGTCAGCGCGGCCTGGGTATCCTGCAGCGGGATGTCGGTGATGAAACCCAGCCGGCCGTGGTTGATGCCGATCAGGGGCACCCCATAGGGCGCCAGATGGCGCGCCGCGCCCAGCACCGTGCCATCGCCGCCCAGGATCACCGCCAGCGAGGCGGACTCTCCGATTTCCTGCAGCGTGGCAACGGCATAGTCGTGCAGGCCGGTGTTGCGCGCCGTGTCGGTGTCAAGGAGCACGCGCCGGCCTGCGCGCGTCAGCATGTCGGCCAGGGCGCGCAGCGGCGCATCCAGGCCAGTGTCCTGGTAGCGGCCGATCAGAGCGACGACGGGAAAGTGCATGGGCGGGTTTCAGTGGATTCAGGATGCATATCAGGCGATTATATGGGGGCGTATATTGTGTTGGAGGACAAAAATCGCCTCCCCAGCCAACTTTCCCTAAAATACCGTTATGGATGACCGTGCTCGTGCCTTGCTCAAGGCGTTGATTGAACGCCATATCGCCGACGGGCAACCAGTCGGCTCGCGTACGCTTGCCCAGGTGTTTGATCTCTCTCCGGCGACCATACGCAACGTAATGGCCGATCTGGAGGACCTCGGGCTGATCCAGAGTCCCCACACCTCAGCGGGGCGGGTGCCGACGCCGCGCGGCTACCGCGTGTTCGTGGACTCGTTGCTGGCCGTGCGGCCCTATCAGTTCGAACCGGCCAGCCCCATCGAGCTGTTGCCGTCGGCCGAACCCAGCCGCGCCCTCAACGCTGCAGCGGCGCTGCTGTCTAACCTGACGCAGTTCGCCGGTGTGGTGCTCACGCCCAAACGGGCTCAGGTTTTTCGCCAGATCGAGTTCCTGCGGCTTGGCGAAAGGCGGGTGCTGCTCATCGTGATCACGCCCGATGGCGACGTGCAGAACCGCATCATGCAGGTTCAGCGCGAGTATTCCGATGCCGACCTGCACGAGGCCGCCAATTTCTTCAACCAGCATTTTTCCGGCAAGTCGTTCGACGCCGTGCGGCGCACCCTGTCGACCGAGCTGACGCAGTTGCGCGAGGATATCTCGCGCCTGATGCAGGCGGCAGTCGAAGCCGGCACCGAACCGCTCGACGAAGGCGACAACGTGGTGATTTCCGGCGAGCGCAAACTGCTCGACGTCAGCGACATCACTTCCGACATGGATCGCCTGCGCAAGATGTTTTCGCTGTTCGAGAAGAAAACCGAGCTGCTGCAGCTGCTGGATGTCTCCAGCCGCGCGCAGGGCGTGCAGATCTACATCGGCGGCGATTCGCAGCTGGTGCCCATGGATGAAATGACCGTGGTGACTGCGCCTTATGGCGTGGATGGCCGGGTGGTGGGCACGCTGGGCGTGATCGGCCCGACCCGAATGGCCTATGAGCGGGTGATTCCGATCGTCGACATCACGGCGCGCCTGCTGTCCAACGCCCTGAGCCACAATCAGTAAACCGAAAATCGATGACGCGCCCCTTGGGGGGCGGCAACAGGAGAGGTCTGTGTTTTTGCGCCTGTTCAAGTATTTGTGGCCTGAACGGTTCCTGATGGAGCCTCCCGGCGCCGAAGATCGCTTTGACCCGGATCCCGCTCCGCGGGGCCCGGGGCGCAGCGGCGTGTTGCTGGTCAACCTGGGCACGCCCGATGCGCCCACGCCGCGCGATATCCGCAAGTATCTGGGCGAATTCCTCTCGGACCCGCGTGTCATCGAGATCCCGGGCTATCTCTGGAAGCCCATCCTGCATGGGCTGGTGCTGCGGCTGCGGCCCAAGAAGCTGGCGCCGCGTTATGCCGGCATCTGGATGGAGGGCGGTTCGCCCCTGCTGGTCTACAGCCGGCAGCAGGCCGAAGGCGTGGCGCGCCTGCTGGCCGAGCGCGGTCTGGATGTGCCGGTGGCCCTGGCCATGCGCTATGGCAATCCCAGCGTGGCCGAGGCAATCACGCAGTTGCGCGCCCAGGGCTGCGATCACATTCTGACCGTGCCGCTCTATCCGCAGTATGCGGCCAGCACCACGGCCACGGCGGTCGACGCCGTGACGCGCCACGCTGCGCGCCTGCGCGATCAGCCGGCCCTGCGCTTCGTCAAGCGCTTTCATGCCGACCCCGGCTATCTCGACGCCCAGGCCGCACGCATCCAGGCCTACTGGGCCGAACATGGCCGTGCGCAGATGCTGGTGATGAGCTTTCACGGCCTGCCGCGTTACTCCATCGAACTGGGCGACCCCTACTACCGCGATTGTCTGGAGACCGCACGCGGTCTGCGCGAGCGGCTTGGCCTGGCGCCCGAAGAGCTGGAGGTGACCTTCCAGAGCCGTTTCGGTTCGGCCCGCTGGATGGAACCCTACACCGAACCCACGCTCAAGGAGCTGGCCGGCCGCGGCGTTCGGCAGGTGGACGTCGTGTGTCCGGGCTTCGTGGCCGATTGCCTGGAAACCCTGGAAGAGATCGACCAGGAATGCCGCCAGGCCTTCATCGAGGCCGGCGGCGAGCGTTTCCGCTACATCCCGGCCCTCAATGACAGCGAGCAATGGGTGGCCGGCCTGACGGACCTGGTTCAAGAACAGTTGCAAGGCTGGCCCGTCGGACGGACTGCGCTCGCGTAAACTGGGGCAAGGCCCTTGCGCCTATCCCGTGAATAGTTTTCAAGGAGACGGCAAGATGACATCCCCCACTCGACCCCGCGTAGGTGTTTCCGGTGCCCCTGGCCATGAAGAACTCCGGGAGGACAGCGTCGAGCGTGATCTCGACGAGGCGCTGATGGAAACTTTCCCGGCCAGCGATCCGATCTCCATCACGCCCGAGGAAGACCGGCCCGAGCCGGAAATCGACGAGGCGCTCAAAGAGTCCTTTCCCGCCAGCGATCCTCCGGCTCCTGCCCAGCCCGGCAAAAAATAAGGGCAGGCGCCCGAAAAAGGGGCTGGCCGGGCTGTATTTTCCTCTTGAAAGTCCGGCCATGGCCCCCATTTGGGGCGCAAACCCTGTTCATTTATTTCTGGAGGATATCCATGACGGCATCTCAAGAGCCTGTCGATCCGGTTCAGGATCCTGACATCGCATCGACCGCTGACGAACTTCAGGCCGAGCTGGCCGCCGTGCGCGCCGAACTGGAGGCCGCCCAGGCCCAGGTGCTGGCCCAGCAGGAGCAGGCGCTGCGCGCCATGGCCGAAGCCGAGAACGTGCGTCGCCGCTCGCAGGAGGATGTCTCCAAGGCCCGCAAGTTCGGCATCGAGTCTTTTGCCGAGAGCCTGGTCCCGGTCAAGGACAGCCTGGAAGCGGCGTTGGCTCAGGGCGAGCAGACCGTCGAGGCTTTCCGCGAAGGGGTGGAGGTCACCTTGAAGCAGCTGACCGGCGCCTTCGAGCGCAACCAGCTCAAGGAAGTCGCGCCGGCTGCGGGTGACAAATTCGATCCGCACCTGCACCAGGCCATCTCGTCCATTCCCAGCGAGCAGCCCGCCAATACGGTGGTGCAGCTGCTGCAGAAAGGCTATGTCATCGCGGATCGCACGCTGCGCCCGGCCCTGGTGGTCGTGTCGGCCGGACAGGGCTGAGGGGCGTCATGAGCCCCGCAGGGTTTGACCCCAGTCAGGTTTTCGAGGTCTTCGGCATGCGCGCCGTAAGAAGCGAGAGCTTCGAGGCTGCCGTGCTGCAGGCTCCCGAGTCCGAACTGTGCTGCGTCTTTCTGTGGGGCCAGGACTGCTACAACTGCAATATATTCAAGCAGACCGCGCTGTTGCACCGCGAGGCGCTGCTGGCGCTCGACTTGAGCTGGTTTCAGGCCGATGTGTATGCGGATGTCGCGCTGGGCCAGCGTTTCGGCTTGCATGGCGTGCCCGCCTTCATGTTTTTCCGCGCTGGCAAGCGTCTGGGCCGGGTTACCGGCTGGCCCGGTTTGCCGCAATTCAGCGCGGCGGTGCGGCGCTTGCAAAACGGGTCTTGAAAAACCCTGCCCTCGTCCCCAGTTAGGCTGGGACTGTGATTTTTTGACTAATTCGACCAATAACTGATTCTTAGGTAAACCTACCATGAGCAAAATCATCGGCATCGACCTGGGTACGACCAATAGCTGCGTGGCAGTCATGGATGGCGGCCAGGTCAAGATCATCGAAAACGCCGAGGGTGGCCGCACCACGCCCTCCATCGTCGCCTACATGGAAGACGGTGAAATCCTGGTCGGCGCCCCGGCCAAGCGCCAGGCCGTCACCAACCCCAAGAACACCCTGTACGCCGTCAAGCGCCTGATCGGCCGCAAGTTCGACGAGAAGGCCGTTCAGAAAGACATCCATCTGATGCCCTATGGCATCGTCAAGGCGGACAACGGCGACGCCTGGGTTGAAGCGCGCGGCAAGAAAATGGCCCCGCCGCAGGTGTCGGCCGAAGTGCTGCGCAAAATGAAGAAGACCGCCGAGGACTACCTGGGCGAGCCCGTCACCGAAGCCGTGATCACGGTGCCGGCCTACTTCAACGACAGCCAGCGCCAGGCCACCAAGGACGCCGGCCGCATCGCGGGCCTGGAAGTCAAGCGCATCATCAACGAGCCGACCGCGGCCGCGCTGGCTTTCGGCCTGGACAAAACCGAAAAGGGCGACCGCAAGATCGCCGTCTATGACCTGGGCGGCGGCACGTTCGACGTGTCCATCATCGAAATCGCCGACGTTGACGGTGAAAAGCAGTTCGAAGTGCTGTCGACCAACGGCGACACCTTCCTGGGCGGCGAAGACTTCGACCAGCGCATCATCGACTACATCATCGGCGAGTTCAAGAAAGAGCAGGGCGTCGATCTCGCCAAGGACGTGCTGGCGCTGCAACGCCTGAAGGAAGCCGCCGAGAAGGCCAAGATCGAGCTGTCCTCGAGCCAGCAGACCGAAATCAACCTGCCGTACATCACGGCCGATGCTTCCGGTCCCAAGCACTTGAACCTGAAGATCACGCGCGCCAAGCTGGAAGCGCTGGTCGAAGAGCTGATCGAGCGCACCATCGAGCCGTGCCGCGTCGCCATCAAGGACGCTGGCGTGAAAGTGTCGGATATCGATGACGTGATTCTGGTCGGCGGCATGTCGCGCATGCCCAAGGTGCAGGAGAAGGTGAAGGAATTCTTCGGTCGCGATCCGCGCAAGGACGTCAACCCCGATGAGGCGGTCGCCGCAGGCGCCGCGATCCAGGGTTCCGTGCTGTCGGGCGATCGCAAGGACGTGCTGCTGCTGGACGTCACCCCGCTGTCCCTGGGTATCGAAACCCTGGGTGGCGTGATGACCAAGATGATCCAGAAGAACACGACCATCCCGACCCGCTTCTCGCAGACCTTCTCGACCGCGGACGACAACCAGCCGGCCGTGACCATCAAGGTCTTCCAGGGCGAGCGTGAAATCGCCGCAGGCAACAAGGGCCTGGGCGAATTCAACCTGGAAGGGATCCCGCCCGCGCCGCGCGGTCTGCCGCAGATCGAGGTCACCTTCGACATCGACGCCAACGGCATCCTGCACGTCTCGGCCAAGGACAAGGGTACCGGCAAGGAAAACAAGATCACCATCAAGGCCAACTCGGGGCTGTCGGAAGACGAGATCGAGCGCATGGTCAAGGATGCCGAGGCCAACGCCGAGGAAGATCACCGCATGGCTGAGCTGGCCCTGGCCCGCAACCAGGCCGACGCACTGGTGCACGCGACCCGCAAGTCGCTGACCGAGTACGGCGACAAGCTGGAAGCGGCCGAGAAGGAAAGCATCGAGGCGGCCCTGAAGGAAGTCGAAGACGTCCTCAAGACCGGCGACAAGGCTGAAATCGACGCCAAGGTCGAAGCGCTGACGCAGGCTTCGCAGAAACTGGGCGAGAAGATGTACGCCGATGCGCAGGCGCAGCAGGCGGCTCAGCAGGCCTCGCAGCAGCAGGCGGCCGACAACGCCAAGCCGGTTGATGACAACGTCGTGGATGCCGACTTCAAGGAAGTCAAGCGCGACAACTGATGTTCGTTCTATGATGCAAGGCTTTCGCCCGGTAACCGGTTCCCCGGTTATCGGGCGGATGCTTTGCTCTTTCCTGGAACCTGGCTCTTTCCGGAGCCCTGATGACTCATGGCAAAACGTGATTACTACGACATCCTGGGCGTGGCGAAAAACGCCTCGGATGACGAACTGAAGAAGGCCTACCGGAAGCTGGCCATGAAGTACCACCCGGACCGCAATCCGGGCAACAAAGAAGCCGAAGAAAAATTCAAAGAGGCCAAAGAAGCCTACGAAGTCCTGGGCGACGATCAGAAGCGCGCCGCGTATGACCGCTATGGCCATGCCGGCGTCGACCCGAATGCCGCCGGCATGGGTGGCGCGGGCATGGGTGGCGGTTTCGCCGATGCCTTTGGCGACATCTTCGGCGAGATCTTCGGGGGTGGCGGCGGTGGACGTCGCGGCGGTCCGCAGGTCTATCGGGGCGCCGATCTCAAGTACGCGCTGGAAATCACCCTCGAACAGGCCGCCAACGGTTTCGAAACCGAGATCCGCGTACCCAGTTGGGAAAACTGCGATACCTGCCACGGTTCGGGCGCCAAGCCCGGCACCACGCCCAAGACCTGCCGCACCTGCGGCGGCTCCGGCGCCGTGCGCATGCAGCAAGGCTTCTTCAGCGTGCAGCAGACCTGCCCGACCTGCCATGGCAGCGGCAAGGAGATCACCGATCCCTGCACCAGCTGCGATGGCGTGGGGCGCGTGCGTCGCAACAAGACGCTGCAGGTCAAGATTCCGGCCGGGATCGATGACGGCATGCGCATCCGCTCGGGCGGCAACGGCGAGCCGGGCGTCAATGGCGGCCCTCCGGGGGATCTGTACGTCGAGATCCACATCAAGCAGCACCGCATCTTCCAGCGCGATGGCGATGATCTGCACTGCGAGCTGACCATCCCCTTCACCACAGCTGCGCTGGGCGGCGACCTGCAGGTGCCGACCTTGGGTGGCAAGGCGGAAATCTCCATCCCCGAAGGCACCCAGTCGGGCAAGACTTTCCGCCTTCGCGGCAAGGGGATCAAGGGCGTACGCGCTGCCTATCCGGGCGACCTGTATTGCCACGTGGTGGTCGAGACGCCGGTGCGCCTGAGCGATGAGCAGAAGAACATCCTGCGCCAGTTCGAGGCGTCCCTGAACGACGGTGGCGAGCGCCATTCGCCGCAGAGCAAATCCTGGACCGATCGCGTCAAGGAGTTCTTCAGCTGAGCCGGTGCGAACCTCGGCAAGCCAGCGGCCCCGTTTCGACGGGGCCGTTTTCATTTCGCGGTGCGCCGTCCCTTGCCATGGGCTCGGGCCCGCCGGTTTGCAAAAAGATAACGGGCCCGATCGGGCCCGTTATCGCGCCGGTGCCGGGCAGCGCCGGCGGGCCGGGGTTCAAGGCTTGGCCGGCGCCTTGCTGAAGTCGCCTGCCACGGCCGTGCTGAAGCCCTGCGGTTGCAGGTACTTGCGCAGAGCCGCATTGACCTGCGCGGTCGTGAGGGCGGACAGCTTCTGGTCCATCTCGGCGCTCCAGGCGAAGCTGCGGCCGGTCTGCAGGTAGTGCAGCCAGCTGCCGGCCAGGGTGTCGTCCTGGGCGCGCGACAGATTGCGATAGTTCAGCAGCGCGGTCACGCCGTCCTTGATTTCCTGGTCGGTGAAGCCGTCCTTCAGAACGCGGGCCAGCTCTTCGTTGATCGCGTTCTCGACGCGCTGACGATTCTCGGGCGCGTAGATGGCGTAGATCGTCCAGTTGGCCGAGGGTTCGAAGGCCGAAACGGCCAGATTGCTGCGCACGTTGTACGACAGACCATCCTGTTCGCGCACCCGGGTCCACAGGCGCGAGGTTTCCGAGGTGCCCAGCAGGAAGTTGGCCAGGTACAGCGCCGGATAATCGGCGTTGGTGTCCTGCAGCGGCAGGGGCAGGCGCGAGATATAGAAGGCGTTGGCCTTGTCCGGGGTCTCGAGGGTGAATTGCTCCGGCTTGATCTTCTCGAAGGGCGTCGGAATGCGCGTGAAGGCTGGCGCCCGCTGCCAGCCGTCCAGGCCCTTCTTCACGGCGCTCTCGACTGCCGCCGGGTCGAAGTCGCCGACGACCGACAGCTTGACCTGGCCGGCACCGTAGAAGCGCTTGTGGGTCTCGATCAGGGCCTGACGCTGGAGTTTCTGGGCGGATTGCAGCGCCTCTTCGAAGGTGGGCACGTAGCGCACGTCATCGGGCTTCCAGGGGTTGTCGTGGCGGGCCAGCACGCGCGAGGCGAGGGCGGTGGGCTCGGTCATGGCGCTTTCGATGGAAGTGCTGACCTGGCGCTTGTATTCATCCAGCTCTTCCTGGGGGAAGTTGGCGTTGCGCGTGATGTCCAGCATCAGCTCGATGAGCGCCGGCAGGTGTTCGCGCGTGGTTTCCATGCTGATGGCCAGGTCGGTGCCCGAGCCATTGATGGCGACCTGGGCCTGCAGCTGGTCGATGCGGTCGCTGATCTGCTGGCGGGTCAGCTTGGGCGTGCCGCGGGCAAGCAGGTCGGCCACGGCGCTCAGGTTGACGCGCTGGCCGCGCAGACTGTCGACGTTGCCGAATTGCAGCAGCAGGTCGGCGGCGACGCGATCGCCACGGGTGGCCTTGGGCAGCAGCGCCAGTTCGACCGGGCCATTGGGCAGATCAAGGGTGCGGCGCTGGGTGTGCTTGTCGATATTGGCCGGCGTGGGGTCGAAGGCCTCGACCGCCTTGAAGTCGGCATCGCCCTTGTAGTCCTTGAAGACGCTGTCCAGGTCGGGCCGGGCGCCCAGCGGCGAGCGCACGGGTTTCTCGGTGGGGATGTAGCGGCCTTCGGTCAGGTTGCTGGGGCGCAGGTAGGCTTCGGCCACACGCTGCACCTCGGGCAGGGTGGCGGCCCGTGCGCGATCGCGCTGCAGGAAGAACAGGCGCCAGTCGCCCGAGGCGATGGCCTCCGACAGGGCGATGCCCACTTTTTCCGGATCGCTGTAGGTTTGCTGCCAGCTCGTCAGCCACTTGCTGCGGGCGCGTTCGAGTTCTTCGGCGGTGAACGGCTTTTCCGAGAGGGTGTTCAGGGTGGAGGTGAGGGTCTGCAGCGCCTGGGTCTGATTCATGCCTGCCTGCAGCTGGGCGCCGAACATGGCCACGCCGGGATCGAGCTGATCCATGGTGAAGCCGAACACGCCGGAGGCCAGCTTGGTGGGCACCAAGGCGTGATACAGGCGGCCCGAAGGCGTGTCGGCCAGCATGATGGTGGCCAGATCCATGGGGATGTAGTCGGGGCTGCCTGCTGCCGGGATGTGATACATCGCTGCCACCAGCGGCGTGCCGCCAGCGCGGCGCAACGTTACCGAGCGTTCCCCGTCCTGCTGCGGTTCGACGGTGTACTCGCGCGGCAGGCTGCGGGTGGGTTTGGGCAGCTTGCCCAGCGTGTCCTCGATGGCCGCGAGGGTGGTCTTGGGGTCGAACTTGCCGGCCACGATCAGCACGGCGTTATCCGGCTGGTAGTACTCGTGGTAGAAGGCGCGCAGCTGGGCGACGTCGACGTTCTCGACGTCGCTGCGCGCACCGATGGTGCTCTTGCCGTAGTTGTGCCACTGGAAGGCCGCGGCGAGCATTTTCTGCATCAGCACGCGGAAAGGATTGTTCTCGCCGCTTTCCATTTCATTGCGCACCACCGTCATTTCGGAGTCCAGGTCCTCCTTGGCGATGAGCGAATTGACCATGGCATCGGCCTGCCAGCCGAGATACCAGCGCAAGGTTTCGGGGTTGGCCGCGAAGCTGGCGAAATAGTTGGTGCGGTCGCCGGAGGTGGTGCCATTGGCACGCAGGCCGCGGCGCGAGAACTCGCCCAGGGCGTTGCGGGTGCTGGGTGTGCCCTTGAACAGCATGTGCTCAAGCAGGTGGGCCATGCCGGTCTGGCCGTAGTTCTCGTTGCGCGAGCCGACCAGATAGGTCATGTTGACGGTGGTGGTCGGCTTGGACGAGTCGGGGACGAGCAATACCCTCAGGCCATTGTCCAGGCGGTATTCCGTGATGCCCTCGATGGATGTGATTTCGCTGGGTGACGCCGCGTAGACGGCAGCCGGCCCCCCAATGAATGCGATACATAGTGCTGCGCTCAGGTTTCGGGTCACGCCGGTCAGCGAAAAGTGCATGGTCGAGTCCTCATCAACGGCAAAGTGAGTTGGAGTGTAAACGCTGGCAATGGTTCGAAAGTGCGCCGGCCGATCCTTCTGGGACCGTGCCTGAGACTGTTTTTGCCGGTTACAGCTTGACTCAGGCAGGGGTTTGTCGGGGACGCAGCGATAGCAGTACGCTAATGATACGTGGCGGCTGCTGTCTTGCCCGCCATCGCCTATGTCGAGGCGCCCCGGCGCGGATCAGCCGCGGTCGGGTGCTGCGCCGCGCCGGAGGAATCCATGTTGACCGATACCGTCGCCCAGGCCCTGTCCGTGCTGTTGGGCCGCGCGCTTACGCAAGCGCACATCAAGGGCCAGTTCCGCTACGCCTATGCCAGCGAAGATGGCCGCTATGTCGCCATCCTGGCGCATGACACCAATACCTATGTCGTCGATCTGAACGATGGGCGCTATTGCCGGGAGCCCGGCGTGCAACCCTGCGGATTCTCCGGCCATGTGCTGGAAATGCAGCTTGCGCAGGGCGAAGCCGCCAATGATCTGTTCGACCTGGACATGGATGGCGAGGAAATCGCCTGGCGGGGTTGCCCTGCGGCAGGCTGAGGCCTGCCGCACAGCGTCCAGGCCCTGAGGGCTGCGACGCTGCCTACTTGGCGAGAATGCGCATGGCCTGTTCTAGGCCGCCGACCGTGACGGGGAACATGCGTTCCTGCATGATGTCGCGTATCAAGGCGATGGACTGCCGGTACTGCCAATAGGCCGAGGGCTCGGGGTTGAGCCATACGGCCTTGGGCCAGGTGTCGAGCAGGCGCCGCATCCAGGTCGCACCGGTCTCTTTGTTGTAGTGCTCGACCGAGCCGCCGGGATGCAGGATCTCGTACGGACTCATGGTGGCATCGCCCACGATGATCAGGCGCCAGTCCGCGTTGTACTTGCGCAGCAGGTCCCAGGTGTCGATGCGTTCGGCATGGCGGCGCGTATTGTGCTGCCAGACCGACTCGTAGGGGCAGTTGTGGAAGTAATAGACGTCGAGGTGGCGGAATTCGCTGCGTGCGGCCGAGAACAGTTCCTCGACGCGGGCGATGTGATCGTCCATGCTGCCGCCGACATCCAGCAGCATCAGCACCTTGACGGTATTGCGTCGCTGGGGAACCAGGCGCAGGTCCAGATGGCCGGCGTTGCGCGCGGTATGGGCGATGGTGTCGTCCAGGTCGAGCTCCAGGTCGGCGCCTTCGCGTGCAAAGCGGCGCAGCCGGCGCAATGCGACCTTGAAGTTGCGCGTGCCGAGTTCGACCTGGTCGTCGTAGTCGCGGAACTGGCGTGACTCCCAGACCTTGACGGCGGTGCGGTGGCCGGCCGATTCTCCGCCCACGCGGATGCCCTCGGGGTGGTAGCCGCCGTTGCCGAAGGGCGACGTGCCGCCGGTGCCGACCCACTTGTTGCCACCGGCGTGGCGGCCCTTCTGCTCGTTGAGCCGTTCTTTGAAAAGCTCCATGAGCTTGTCCCAGCCATGCTTCTGGATCGCGGCTTTTTCTTCCGGGGTGAGGCTCTTCTCGAATTCCTTGATCAGCCAGTCCAGCGGGATCTCGCGATCGGCGGGCAGCGCCGCCTCCAGCTTTCTGTAGTAACTGCCGAAAGCCTGGTCGTAGCGGTCGAACAGGCTTTCGTCCTTGATCAGCGTGGTGCGGGCCAGGAAATAGAAGTCGTCCAGTGTGGGCGGCATCACCTGCGCACGCAGCGCCTGCAGCAGCGTCAGATATTCATTGACCGACACCGGCAGGCGATGGTCGCGCAGGTGATAGAAGAATTCCGTCAGCATGGCGGCAGGTCAGCGGCGCAGGTTGCGGGCCATGCCGGCCAGGCGCTCCAGCAGGTGGACGTCCTGTTCGTTCTTGAGCAGGGCGCCCGCCATCAGGGGCACGGCGCTGTCGGCGTCGATGCGTTCGGCTTCGATGCCTTCGGCCATCAGCAACCGCAGCCAGTCCAGCAACTCGGAGGTGGACGGTTTTTTCTTCAGGCCCGGCGCCTCGCGCAGGGCGAAGAACGTGTCCAGGGCGGCGCGCAGCACGTCGGCGCGCAATTCGGGATAGTGCACGGCCACGATATCGCGCATGGTGTCGCGATCCGGGAAACGGATGTAGTGAAAGAAGCAGCGGCGCAGGAAGGCGTCGGGCAGGTCTTTCTCGTTGTTGGAGGTGATGATGACCAGCGGGCGATGACGCGCGGCGATGGTTTCGCGCGTTTCGTAGACATGGAATTCCATGCGGTCGAGCTCGCGCAGCAGATCGTTGGGAAACTCGATGTCGGCCTTGTCGATCTCGTCGATCAGCAGCACCACCGGCTCGTCGGCCTGAAAGGCCTGCCACAGCGTGCCCTGCACGATGTAGTTGCGGATGTCGCGGACTTTTTCGTCGCCGAGCTGCGAGTCGCGCAGGCGCGAGACCGCATCGTATTCATACAGGCCCTGGTGGGCCTTGGTGGTCGACTTGATGTGCCACTGCAGCAGCGGGCGTCCCAGGGCGCGGGCGACTTCCTCGGCCAGCATGGTCTTGCCGGTGCCGGGTTCGCCTTTGATCAGCAGGGGGCGTTGCAGGGTGAGGGCGGCGTTGACCGCCAGCTTGAGATCATCGGTGGCAACGTAGCGGTCGGTGCCTTCGAAACGTTCGGATGGTGCGGTCGATTGGGTCTGGGACATCGGGAGGCGGGAATCGGGTTGAGCCGGGCGCGTCGCGCCGCTGCGGCAGACGGGGTGTGCAAGGATTATCGTACATTCCCGCCGCCCCGGGGCGGGGCCGCCCGCCGCATGCCCGTCTAGCGGCCCGCGCGCTGGCGGATCAGATCGATGTAGACGTCGCTGTCCAGCGGGGCGCCCAGGCGCTGGGCTTCCCAGACGACCTGGCCCAGACAGTCCATGATTTCATGCGCGGCCTGGTGCGCGTCCATGCGTCGCACCAGCGTCTGGTAGGCATTGCGGATGCCGCGCGGATGATCGATGGACAGCTGTTCTGCGATGGCCAGATGCATGGACAGGTGCAGAAAAGGGTTGGTGCGCCCCTTCTCGACGGGGTACTCCTGCGTCATGGCGTCCGGGCTTTCGAGGTCGCCGTGGTATTCGGGATGTTCCAGCACCCAGTCCAGCGCCATCGACTCCAGCGGCGTGAGCAGCTCGTTGGCGCGGTGTTTGCGCCAGGTCTCGATAAAGAATTCGCGAACTTGGTCGCGCGAGGGATTGAACATTCGTGGGCCAGGAAAAGTGCTTGCAAAACCTGCCATTTTACGCCCTGTGCGGATAGCCCCCCTGAATTGCGCTATAGAATGGTTCCATGTTCGCGGCCGGCAGCCTCGCTGCCTGGCGGCACGCAGGTCATCAAAAAGTGGAGCAAGCCATGTCGTATCAACATATCAGGATCCCCGAGGGGGGGCA
Source organism: Bordetella trematum (assembly GCF_900078335.1). Taxonomy (GTDB): domain Bacteria; phylum Pseudomonadota; class Gammaproteobacteria; order Burkholderiales; family Burkholderiaceae_B; genus Bordetella; species Bordetella trematum. The sequence goes on along the minus strand of NZ_FKBR01000022.1, from coordinate 101,161 downwards.
GAGGATCACGGTCAATCCTGATGGCAGTCTGAATATCCCGGATGAAGTCATCATTCCCTACATCGAAGGCGACGGCACCGGCGCCGATATCACGCCGGTGATGCTCAAGGTGGTGGATGCCGCCGTGCAGAAAGCCTACGGCGGCCAGCGTCGCATCCATTGGATGGAGGTCTACGCCGGCCAGAAGGCCACCCGGGTCTATGGCGAAAACCATTGGCTGCCCGAGGAAACCCTCGAGGTGCTGCGTGACTATCTGGTGTCCATCAAGGGCCCCATCACCACGCCGGTGGGGGCGGGCCTGCGTTCGCTGAACGTGGCGCTGCGCCAGCGCCTGGACCTGTACGCCTGCGTGCGTCCGGTACGATACTTCCAGGGGGTGCCTACGCCGGTGCGCGAGCCGCAGAAGACCAACATGGTCATCTTCCGCGAAAACTCCGAGGATATCTATGCCGGCATCGAATACATGGCCGAGACGCCCGAGGCGCGCAAACTGATCGACTTCCTGCAGCAGGACCTGGGCGTGACCCAGATCCGTTTCCCCGATACGGCCTCCATCGGCATCAAGCCGGTTTCGCGCGAGGGCACCGAGCGCCTGGTGCGCAAGGCCATTCAGTATGCCCTGGACCACGACCGCGCCTCGGTCACGCTGGTTCACAAGGGCAATATCATGAAGTTCACCGAAGGGGGCTTTCGCGACTGGGGCTATGCGCTGGCACGGCGTGAGTTCGGCGCTCAGCTGATCGACAACGGTCCCTGGTGCAAGATCAAGCATCCGCGTGGCGGACGCGACATCATCATCAAGGATGTCATTGCAGACGCCTTCCTGCAGCAGGTTCTGATGCGTCCGGCCGAGTACGACGTGATCGCCACCCTCAACCTGGACGGCGACTATATTTCGGCGGCGGTGGCTGCGCAGGTCGGCGGCATCGGCATTGCCCCGGGCGGCAATATCTCCGACACCGTCGCGATGTTCGAGGCCACCCATGGTTCGGCGCCCAAATATGCCGGCAAGGATTACGTCAATCCGGGCTCGGAGATCCTGTCGGCCGAAATGATGCTGCGTCACATGGGCTGGCTGGAAGCGGCCGACCTGATTCTCGCCAGCATGGAAAAAACCATTCAGTCCAAGCACGTCACTTACGATTTCGCCCGCCTGCTGCCCGGCGCGATCCAGGTGTCATGCTCCGGCTTTGGCGCCAAGATGATCGAAAACATGTAAGCCCCGTGCCGCCAGCAAGGGGCTGCCTGGCGTTGGCTGCCCATTGCGAGAGCTTGGCGGCTTTTTGCACCAGAATGGCGCATTGTCCGGTTTAAATGCCCCGACCTAGGGCATTCCCCTAGTGTGACATGCCCGTAAGTGGTGCAGAATTCCGTCCCATGCAGGTGAGGAGACAGGCCCTGCATAAGGGCACAAAAAAACCGGCGGCACCGGTTATAAAAATGAAGCAGTACCTAAAATAAAAAGTAAACGCACAACGGCTGGCACTTCGGTGCCGGCCGTTGTCGCTTAAAGGAGCCGTGTGTTGCCCACCGAGACGTCGGAACGCAATACCTCCCGCGGGGCTGATCCGTCCCCGAGTTCTCCCTATTGGCGCGCCAATGTGCGCCGCATTGCCCTGTTGCTGCTGATCTGGGCGGCGGTGACCGTGGTGCCGGTGTTTCTGGCGCGCGATTACTGGCGCTATGAAATCTTCGGCTGGCCTGCCGCCTACTGGATGGCGGCTTTCGGGGCGCCCCTGAGCTATCTGATCATCATCGGCGTCTATGCCTGGCTGTCCAATCGCGCCGATGCCCGCCAGGGCCAGGAGGGCTGATGCCGTTCTGGGGCTCGACACCGCATGAGTTCACCCGCCGGCTGCGCTGGATTTACTCGCTGTATGCGGTGGGCTTCATGCTGCTGGTGGCCCTGCTGGCCGCCGTCGAGATGGCAGGGCTGCCTCGGCATTGGCTGGGCTACATCTTCCTGCTGGTGACCGTCAGCCTGTATGCCGGCATCGGCATTGTCTGTCGCACGTCAGACCAGGCCGAGTACTACGTGGCCGGCCGGCGGGTGCCGGCCTTCTACAACGGCATGGCCACGGCGGCGGACTGGATGTCGGTCGCCTCCTTCATCGGCGTGGCCGGCACGCTGTATCTTTCCGGCTATGGCGGGCTGGCCTACATCATCGGCTGGACCGGCGGTTTCGTGCTGGTGGCGCTGCTGCTGGCTCCCTATCTGCGCAAGTTCGGCCAGTACACCATTCCGGATTTCCTGGGCGCGCGCTACGGCGGGCATCTGCCGCGCATGGCGGGCGTGGTGTGCGCTTTGCTTTGCTCCTTCACCTACCTGGTGGCGCAGATCTATGGCGTGGGCATCGTCACCACCCGCCTGACCGGCATCTCCTTCGAACTGGGCATTTTCGTGGCGCTGGGGGGGATGCTGGTGTGTTCTTTCCTGGGCGGCATGCGCGCGGTGACCTGGACCCAGGTAGGGCAGTACATCATCCTGGTGATCGCCTATCTGGTGCCTGTCATCTGGCTGGCCGTCAAGCACACCGGTACGCCCCTGCCGCAGCTGGCCGGCTCGGCCCTGGTGCAGACCGTCAATGACAATGAGCGCCGGGTCCTGGCCGAGCCCGGCGAGATCGAGGTGCGCCAGTTGTGGGCCGAGCGGGCGCAGGAAATGAAAGCGCGCATCCAGGGACTGCCGCATTCCTGGACCGAGGAAAAGCAGGCCCTGCGGGCGCGGCTGGCCTGGATGAATGCGACCAATGCGCCCCTGGTGGAGATCCGGTCGCTGGAGCGGGAACTGGCCACCTATCCGGCCAGTATCGAAGAAGCGCGCACGGTCTGGTCCAAGGCGCAGACGCTTTATGCTGCGCGGGCGGCGCCCGCCGTGCCGCATACCGAGCCCTTTCCCTCAGAGGACGCAGACGAGCGCAGCAATATGCGCATCAATTTCCTGGCCATGGCGATATGCCTGATGCTGGGAACGGCGGGCATGCCGCATATCCTGATGCGTTCGTACACCACACCCTCGGTCGCCGAGGCGCGCCGCTCGGTGACTTGGTCGCTGCTGTTCATTCTGCTGCTCTACCTGATGGCGCCGGTGCTGGCATTGCTGGTGAAGTATGAGATCTATGCCCAGGTCGTCGGCGTGGGGTTTTCCGATCTGCCGGCCTGGATCCATGCCTGGAGCGGGGCTGACAGCAGCCTGCTGGAGGTGGCCGACGTCAACCATGATGGCGTGCTGCAGGCCAGCGAAATCCATATTGGCGCCGAAATGGTGGTGCTGGCCATGCCGGAGATCGGCGGCCTGCCTTTCGTGATATCGGGCCTGGTGGCCGCAGGCGGCCTGGCCGCGGCCCTGTCGACGGCCGACGGCCTGCTGCTGACGCTGTCCAACTCGCTCTCGCACGACATGTGGTACCGGGTGGTGTCGCCGCGCATGTCGGCGGCGCGCCGCGTCATGGTGTCAAAAATCCTGCTGCTGCTGGTGGCCTTCGGTGCGGCCTGGCTGGCCGCTCGCAAGCCGGCCGACATTCTTTTCATGGTGTCGGCGGCGTTCTCGTTTGCCGCCTCATCGTTTTTCCCGGCGCTGGTGATGGGCATTTTCTGGCGGCGCGCCAACAAATGGGGGGCCACGCTGGGCATGGCCGCCGGCCTGCTGACCACCTTTGCCTACATGGCGCATACGCATCCGTGGCTGCGGGAGTGGGTCTTCGGCGTGGGGCAGGCCGAGCCGGTGCAGCTGTGGTGGGGGATCCAGCCCATCGCGGCCGGTGTGTTCGGCGCACCGGCGGCTTTCGTGACCATCATTGTGGTGTCCCTGCTGACCCCCAGGCCGGATCGCGCCACGCTGGCGCTGGTGGACTACCTGCGCCAGCCGCAAGGGCGCTGAGGCGCAAGGGCTGGCTCAGTGGGCGACGCTGCTGGAAAACACGTTCATCACGATCACCCCGCAGACGATCAGGCCGATGCCCACGATGGCCGGCCAGTCGAGGGTCTGCTGAAAGAAAACCAGCCCGATCAGGGAAATGACCACGATGCCCACGCCGGACCAGATGGCGTAGGCGATGCCGACCGGCAGTTCGCGCAGGGTCAGCGACAGGAAATAGAACGAGATCACGTAGCCGCCCACGGTCACCACCGATGGCAGCAGGCGCGTGAAGCCGTCACTGGCCTTCAGCGCGCTGGTGGCGATGATCTCGGCGACAATCGCCACCGCCAGAAAGACCCACTTCATGGGCTGGTCTCGTTGCGCAGCAGCACCAGCAGGGCGCCGGCGCCACCGCCGCGCTCGGGCGCTTCGGAGAAAGCCATGACTTCGGCCTTCTGGATCAGCCAGGTGCGCACCTTGTCTTTGAGTACAGGCTCCAGCCCCTGCGAGCCGTAGCCTTTGCCGTGCACGATGCGCAGGCATCGGATGCCATGCTCCAGGCATTCGTCCAGAAAGACGATCACCGCGTGGCGGGCCTGCTCGACCCGCAGGCCGTGCAGGTCGAGTTCGGCGCCGATCCGCCATTGCCCGCGCTTGAGGTTGCGGGCCGTGTCGGGAGCGGCGTCGTGGCGCACAAAGGCCGTGCCGCCCTCGGACAGCAGCGGTGCGATATCGCCACCATCGGAGACGCCCTGGTCGGCACGCGCGCTCAGGGCGTCGCCCGTGGCGTGGGCGCGTCGCTGTGCGATCGCCAGCGAACCGGCGGCAGCAGGCGGCGCATGCACCACCGTGGCGCGCGCTTTCAGGGGCGTGGCGGCCGCGACGGCGCGCCGGAAGGCTTCGCTGTCGTCGATCGCCACGGCCTGCTGCCGGGCGGCTTCGCGAGCCTGGCGCTGCGCCTGGGCGCGTTGTTCCTGGACCGACTTCTGCAGCCGCTTCAGGTCGGCCAGGCCAAGCTTAGTTCCCCGCATTCTCCAGCCACCGTTGTGCGTCCAGGGCGGCCATGCAACCGGTGCCGGCGCTGGTGATGGCCTGACGATAGACGTGATCCTGCACGTCGCCGGCGGCGAACACGCCCGGCACCGAGGTCATGGTGGCCAGGCCGTTCAGACCGCTGCGGGTGATGATGTAGCCGTCCTTCATGTCGAGCTGGCCTTCGAAGATGCCGGTGTTGGGCTGGTGGCCGATGGCCACGAAGCAACCCATGACGGCCAGATCTTCGGTGACGCCGGTCTCGACGTTGCGGATGCGCACGCCGGTCACGCCGCTGTCGTCGCCCAGCACCTCTTCGAGGGTGCTGAAGACGCGCAGTTCCATGTTGCCGTTGGCGACCTTGTCCATCAGCTTGTCGACCAGGATGGGTTCGGCACGGAATTTGTCGCGACGGTGGATGAGGGTGACCTTGCGGCAGATGTTGGACAGGTACAGCGCTTCTTCGACGGCGGTATTGCCGCCGCCGATCACGACCACATCCTGGTTGCGGTAGAAAAAGCCGTCGCAGGTGGCGCAGCCCGAGACGCCGCGGCCCATGAATTTTTCCTCGGACGGCAGGCCCAGGTACTTGGCCGAGGCGCCGGTGGCGAGGATGAGGGCGTCGCAGGTGTAGATGTTGCCCGTGTCACCGGTCAGCGTAAAAGGTCGTTTCGAAAAGTCGACTTTGGCAATATGGTCGAAAACGATCTCGGTATTGAAGCGTTCGGCATGCTTCTGGAAGCGCTCCATCAGGTCCGGGCCCAGCACCCCGTCGGCGTCGGCGGGCCAGTTGTCCACGTCTGTGGTCGTCATCAGCTGGCCGCCTTGCGACAGGCCGGTGATCAGCATGGGCTGAAGGTTGGCGCGTGCGGCATAGATCGCCGCCGTGTAGCCGGCAGGGCCGGAACCGAGAATGAGAACTTTGGCGTGTTTGGACATGGCTTTGGCAGATACTCTTGGATGGACACCCAATTATAATGAGGCGCATGCCTCGCATTTCGAATGTCTCCGCGCGCGCCTCGCGCAACACCCGTAACGGGCCTTCTCCCTTGCAGACGCGTATCGGCGGACTGCTGCGCGAAGCCCGCTGGATCCTGTTCGCCGCCCTGGCGGCCTGGCTGACGCTGGTGCTGCTCACGTGGAGCCCGGCGGACCCGGGCTGGTCGCATTCGGTCGCCAGCGACGAGCTGCACAACAAGGGCGGCATGCTGGGCGCCTATCTGGCCGACATCCTGCTCTATCTTTTCGGTTTCTCCGCCTGGTGGTGGGTCATCCTGCTGCTGCATCGCGTGCGTGCGGGCTATCACCGCCTGGCGAGCCACCTGCGAGCCGGCAATGGCAAGGCGCCCGACATGCTGCCGCGGGTGCGCTGGGAGCAAGGCATCGGTTTTGCCCTGTTGCTGGTGGGCTCGCTGGGTCTCGAAGCCTTGCGCCTGTACAGCTGGGGCATGCATCTGCCCGGCGGCACCGACGGCAACAGCGGCGCTGGCGGCGTCATCGGCCAGATGCTGGCCGGGCAGCTGCGTCTGGGCGTGGGCTTTACCGGCAGCACTCTCATCCTGCTGGTGATGCTGGCCATCGGGCTGTCGCTGTTTTTTTCGTTTTCCTGGCTGCAGGTGGCCGAACGGGTGGGCGGCTGGATCGAAGGCGTGGCGCGCCGTGTGCGTGATTCCTATACCGCGCGCGAGGATCGTCGCGTGGGTGCCGTCGCCAAGACCGAGCGCACCGAACAGGTCGCCGCCAAACAGGAGAAGCTGGTCCACGAGCAGCCCGTGCGCATCGAGCCGGCCATCACCGTCGTGCCGCGCTCGGACCGGGTCGAGAAGGAAAAGCAGCAGGCGCTCTTTCTGCCACCGGCTGGCGAAGGCGATCTGCCGGCCGTCAGCTTGCTGGACATGCCGCCGCCCGCCCAGGAAACCGTTTCTGCCGAAACCATCGAATTCACCTCTCGCCTGATCGAGAAAAAACTGGCCGACTTCGGCGTGTCGGTCACCGTGGTGGCCGCGCAGGCCGGCCCCGTCATCACGCGCTACGAGATCGAGCCGGCCACCGGCGTCAAGGGCAGCCAGATCGTCAATCTGGCCAAGGATCTGGCGCGGGCATTGAGTCTGGTCAGCATCCGCGTGGTCGAGACCATTCCGGGCAAGAACCTCATGGGCCTGGAGCTGCCCAATCCGCGTCGCCAGATGGTCAAGCTCTCGGAGATCCTCGGCTCCCAGACCTATCACGCCAGCAGTTCGGTACTGACCATGGCCCTGGGCAAGGATATCGCCGGCAATCCCGTGGTGGCCGACCTCGCCAAAATGCCCCACCTGCTGGTGGCTGGCACCACCGGCTCGGGCAAGTCGGTCGGGATCAACGCCATGATCCTGTCCTTGCTCTACAAGGCCGACGCCAGCCATACCCGCCTCATCCTGATCGACCCCAAGATGCTTGAAATGAGCGTCTATGAGGGCATCCCGCATCTGCTGGCGCCGGTCGTGACCGACATGCGCCAGGCCGCCAATGCCCTGAATTGGTGCGTGGGCGAAATGGAAAAACGCTATCGCCTCATGAGCAAGATGGGCGTGCGCAATCTGGCCGGCTACAACGCCAAGATCCGCGACGCCATCAAGCGCGAGGAGCCCATTCCCAATCCCTTCTCGCTCACGCCGGATGCGCCGGAGCCGCTGGCGCCCCTGCCGCATATCGTGGTGGTGATCGACGAGCTGGCCGATCTGATGATGGTGGTCGGCAAGAAGATCGAAGAACTCATCGCCCGCCTGGCCCAGAAAGCGCGGGCGGCCGGCATCCATCTGGTGCTGGCGACCCAGCGCCCCAGCGTGGATGTCATCACCGGCCTGATCAAGGCCAACATTCCGACCCGCATCGCTTTCCAGGTCTCGTCCAAGATCGACTCGCGCACTATTCTCGACCAGATGGGCGCCGAAACGCTGCTGGGCCAGGGCGACATGCTCTACATGCCGCCGGGCACCGGGTTGCCGGTGCGCGTGCACGGCGCCTTCGTTCACGACGACGAGGTGCACCGCGTCGTCGAGTACCTGCGCAGCCAGGGCGAGCCCAACTATATCGAGGGTCTTCTGGAGGGCGGTGTCGAGGGCGAGAGCGGCGATGGCGTGAGCTCTGTGACGGGGCTGGCCGATGCCGAGTCCGATCCCATGTACGACCAGGCCTGCGAAGTCGTGCTCAAACACCGCCGCGCCTCGATTTCACTGGTACAGCGCCATTTGCGCATTGGTTACAACCGTGCCGCCCGGTTACTCGAACAGATGGAGCAGGCTGGTATGGTGTCTCCGATGCAATCCAATGGCAACCGGGAGATCCTGGTGCCTGCTGCCCGAGAGGAAGACTGATGATGCCCCGAACCCTGTCCCGCCTGGCTGCCTTGGCGCTGCTGACGGTGGCGCCCGCGCTGGCGCTGGCCGCAGATGCGCAGGCCCAGCTGAAGGCGTTTGTCGCCAAGGTGCAAAGCGCCACCGGCCAGTTCTCGCAGTCGACGGTCGGGCCGCAGGGGCGGACCCAGCCGGCCCAGTTGGGCACCTTTGCCTTCCAGCGTCCAGGCAAATTCAAGTGGATGATCGTGCGTCCCTACGAGCAGCTGATCATCGCCGACGGTCGTCAGGTCTTTCAGTACGATCCGGATCTGGCCCAGGTGACGGTGCGCAACGTCGATCAGGCCATCGGCACTTCGCCGGCAGCCATCCTGTTCGGCGCGGGCGACCTGGAAGCCTCGTTCAAGGTGTCGGTGTTGCCGGATGCCGACGGCCTGCAATGGCTGCGAGCCGTGCCGCGCAATGCCGACGCCGGCTTTTCCCAGGTCGATATCGGCATGCGCGGCGATGAGCCGGCGCGCATCGAACTGCTGGATGCCTTCGGGCAGGTGACACGCGTCGAGCTTTCCGATATCCAGGCCAATCCCAAGCTGCCCGAGGGGCAGTTCCAGTTCCAGCCGCCCGCCGGGGTGGATGTGGTGCGCATGTAAGGCAGTCGGTCGGCGGCAGCCCTGCGGGTGCCGCCGGGGGCGTTTCAGCGCCCGCCGAGATGATTCAGCAGGGCACGCAAGGCGGGCGGGCAGGCGTCGGCTTCGCGCACGGCGATGCAGATGCGGGTACGCGCCCAGCGACCGGTCAGCGGGATGAAGCAGACATCCGGATGCCGCTGCCTGAGAAACCACGGCACCACGGCCACCCCCATGCCTCGGGCCACCAGAGTGCAGATCGTTTCATGCGAGCTCACGCGCGCACTGATGCGGCGTGGCAGCCGGGCCCGTGCAGCAGCGCGTTCGAACAGCGCGCTGATGCCATTGGGGCGGTTCAGTTCTATCTGCTCATAGGGCAGCAGCTGGGCATAGTTGAGCGACGAGCGTTCGGCCAGCAGATGTTGCGGCGGCAAGGCGGCCGCCAGCTGGCAGGCGCCGTAAGGAAAGACCTGTAATCCGCTATGTCCGAAATCCGACCCGATGCCCAGATCGGCCTGGCCCTGGAGTACCGCCCGAAAGACGGCTTCCGTGGTGTCCTCTTCGAGCGAGATCTCGATCTGGGGATAGTCGCGACGGAATGCCTGGATTTCTGCCGGCAACTCACCCGATAGGGCGGCCACGCTGACCGCCAGGCGGATGCGCCCACGCATGCCATTGGCGAAACCCGCCATCTCCTTGTGCATGCGGGTCATGTCGTACAGCAGCTGGCGGGCGTGGCTGGCCAGTACCTGGCCTGCCGGCGTGGGCCGCGCTCCCCAGGCGCCGCGCTCCAGCAGCGGCACGCCGAAGGCCTCCTCCATTTCACTCATGCGCTTGCTGACTGCCGATGGCACCAGGCACAGCCGGGCGGCGGCCTTGGCCAGGCTCCCTTCTTCGAGGGCGGCAAGGAAAAGGCGGATGGAAAGCGGATCGATGTCGCGGACAGGCTGAGCGTTCATGGGGGGGCGGTATAACGGGTCTGGCTGGAATGTACCCCGTAACCCGCCCCGAGCGGCCCGTCTGTGGCCGGTCCTACAGCGCCCGGCCGACGATCAGCGGGTCGGTCGCCATATAGGCCTCGTTGCTGCGGCCCTCGTAGGGCAGGCGGTTCAGGACATAGCGCATGGCATTCAGGCGGGCGCGCTTCTTACAGTCGGACTTGACGACAATCCAGGGGGCGTCGGCCGTGTCAGTGTGGGCGAACATATCCTCCTTGGCGCGCGTGTAGTCGTCCCATTTGTCCAGGGAGGCCAGGTCCACCGGGCTGAGCTTCCATTGCTTGAGCGGATGCACCTTGCGTTCGCGAAAACGGCGTCGCTGCTCTTCCTGGCTGACCGAGAACCAGAACTTGACCAGGTGGATGCCGCTGCTGACCAGGTGGCGTTCAAAGTCCGGCACCTGGCGCAGAAACTCCTGGTATTCGTGCTCGCTGCAGAAACCCATGACTTTCTCGACCCCGGCGCGGTTGTACCAGGAGCGATCGAACAGCACGATTTCGCCTGCGGTCGGCAGGTGCTGCACATAACGCTGGAAATACCATTGGCCGCGCTCGGTGTCAGAGGGTTTTTCCAGTGCGACCACTCGCGCGCCACGCGGGTTGAGATGTTCCATCATGCGTTTGATGGCGCCGCCCTTGCCGGCGGCATCGCGCCCTTCGAACAGAATGACCACGCGCTGGCCGGTCGCTTTGACCCAGGCCTGCAGCTTCAAGAGTTCCACCTGCAGGCGGTATTTCTGGCGTTCATAGTTGCGCCGCAGCATGCGGTGCTGATAGGGGTAGCCGCCATCGCGCCAGTCGCCCGCCAATTCCAGGTCGGGATTGCGCTGTTGCAGGCTGCTTTGGCCGGCGCCGGCATGCAGCAGGGCGCGATGCACCGCGCGGGCGTCATCGGGCGAGAGCGCCTCGATGACCGAGCGCAGGACGGTCTTGGCCTCGCCGTTGGCGTCATTGCCATAGCGCACGGCCACATCGGCCAGCACCGAGACGGCTTGCATGCGGGCGGCTTCCACGCGGGCTTCGGCCTGCTCCAGTTCGGGGGTGAGCGCCGGGGTGTCTGCGCAGCGCTCATCGGCGTGTGGGAGAGAGGAGGGAAGCTGCGGCTTGTCAGTCATGAACGTCTTATCCTGTAGCTGATTTGAATATCCATTGTGGCACCACGCTAGACCATCGCAGGATCATCCTGCTTGCGCAAGCGCAAAGCCATGACAATCGCGGAAAGCGGCCACGGCCGTATCGCTGCGGCCCGCCGGCTCTGCCGTCGATCGCGCTGCCTGGGCCGGCGCCTGATCTGTCCCGCCCGATCGCGAGCGGTGGTTTTTTCGTGCTCCGCGCGCTGCCGGGTTTCCGGTATTTGTGTATCGAATCGAAAACACAGCTGCTTACAAGCGAGGCTGCGCGGGTCTGGCACGCAGCGCGCCGGATCGGCGTCCAGCGGTCCTTTGCACTGGATTTAGCAGCAGTTTCTCCGGAATTGACAATCATTGACATGGAAAAGATGGAGAAACATATGGAAACGTCGTAGCCTCAAGGCACGGCGCTGCATGCGGAAGAATGCGCCGGGCCGACCCCGACCTATCCGGTTGGCAGAGATGTGCCCTGGCCTGAAAACAGGCTGCCCGCGATCAGATGTTGCCTTGATGAGTCTTAGCCTGAAAAGTCCCTGCGTTTCCATGCACCGAATCCCCCAGCGCACTCGTGGTTCTGCCCATGCGTTGCGCAGGCAGGTGCGTGATCTGCGCGCCGAAAACCGTCTGTTGCGCCGGCTGGCGGTCACTGACGAGCTGACGGGGGTGTTCAACCGGCGCTATTTTTCCAGCCGCCTGCACGATGCCATGACGCTGCCCCAGCGCGAGATGGGGATCGCCCTGTGCATTTTCGATCTGGATAATTTCAAGTCGGTCAATGATCGGCTGGGCCATGCCGCGGGGGACCGCCTCCTGCAGGCCGTGGCCTCGGCGGTCAAGCGCCAGCTGCGCCGTGCGGGAGATTGCCTCTGCCGCCTGGGCGGAGATGAGTTCGCCGCGATCTATTCGGCCAGCTCACCGCAAAAGGCGTTGCAGCAGGCCGAAGTGCTGCTGGCCGCCATCAGGGGCCTGGGCCATGTTGAAAGCCTGCATGGCCGCCTGGCGGTCAGCGCCACTTTCGGGCTGGTCTGGCTGCCGCCCGGTGAACAGCTGGATTGGCAGCGCGCCTACGGCTGCGCCGATTACGCCCTGTATAACGCCAAGCAGGCGGGCAAGGGCGGCATCACCTTGCTCGATGCCATGCAGGTGCCTGCCTGAGGGCAGGGCCGGCCTTCAGGCCTTGGCGGGCGGTTCGATCCAGAAGAAGCTCTCGCCTTGCTGGATCATGTTGGCCACGCCTTCCGGGGCCATACGAAAATCCGTACCCATGAGAGTAGCGCCGCCGTCTTCATGGATGTGAATGATGGCCAAGGGATCTTTGTCCATGGTGTACCAGTAGTACCCAGGCTTGAGGTTGTGGGCAGTCGTCGTCATCCAATGAGTATACCCAGAAGCCACCGATTGTGGACATTCCTGAATCAAGGGTGAAGGGATGTAAGCCGAGCGCCTCGTCTCCCCTGGCGGTGTAGCGCCTTGTCGCGTCTGCAACGATCGGCTCATGCTGTTTTCCATCCTTGCGCGCACAATCCTGTCGGCAGCTTGTTGCCGATTCAAGGCCGCCGTCGGCGGCAAGGCAGGTACATGATGAAAAAGTGCTTGATGGCAGCGGGGCTGGGCGTGCTGGCGCTGAGTCTGGCCGGGCCGGCATCGGCCCGGGTCGATGTCGGGGTGTCCATCGGTATACCCGGTGTGATCGTTGCGCCGGCTCCCGTTTATGTGGCGCCGCCACCGCCAGTTTATGTCGCCCCGGGATATGTAATGCCCAGGCCTTATTATGGTGCGCCGCCGGTTTACGGGCGCCCCGTGGTCGTGATGCCTCCGCCGCCTCACTATTACGGCGGCCGGGGTAAAGCGCCGTATTACCGGGAGGGCCATCACCACGGTCGTGGACATGGCCGTGGGCACGGGCGGCGTGATTGAGTCGTGCCCTGCGCCATAATTGCTGCAGGACAGGCCGTGAATTAAACCAGGCCGGAATCGGGGTATTGGCGTTTTCCCGGGTATATATAAAGAATACAAAAAACAAAACCGCCAGTTTATTGACTGGCGGTTTGTCTTTCCGTGCCTGTTGATGTCAGGCGGCGGTAGGAGCGACTTTGGCGGGTTCTGCCGCCAGCGGTTCCTGGGTCGAGGGTTGCGGCGTGGCGACACGCATCGTGTCTAACCAGCGGCGCGGGGTTGTGGTGGTTTTCCACCAGCCGTTATGCGGACGCATGTGCAAACTCCGGTTCACCGTTGAAACGAACACCATTGATCTTCTTGAAGATCTCCAGGCTACCCGATTCTGCCTCGGAGAGGGAGGCATAGGTGGCCAGAGTGGGAACATCCCATGGCTTTTCCGGAGCCGTGCCGCCAACGCGGCGGGTCCAGATTCGTACTCCGTAACGCTTGTCCTCGTGCGGGACAATCGTGTACCGAACGCGAAAATCGCCAATCATTCGTGAAGTCATGGATAGCTTCCTCTATTGAAATGAAGGGATTTCTGAGCAACTTTGTTTGTTGCTTGAAATATGCGAACCCTTAGATCATACATTCACATTCATTAACTTCAAAAGCTATCGGGCAACAATACCTGTCTAAGGCTACATTTTCATTGCAGCTGCCGGGGTAAATCGTCCTAGTACGAGGCGGGTGCTCTTTCTATATATTTAATTTTCATATCGTTAATAAAAAAGCCCGGTATGGAAACCGGGCTTTCTAAGACAGAGCCAAGGCTCAGGGGCGCAGGACCGTCAGGCCACCCATATAGGGTTGCAGTGCTTCGGGCACCAGCACGCTGCCATCGGCCTGCTGGTAGTTCTCCAGCACGGCCACCAGCGCGCGGCCGACCGCCAGGCCCGACCCGTTGAGGGTGTGCAGGTATTCCGGCTTGGCCTTGGCATCGGCGCGGGTGCGCGCCTGCATGCGGCGCGCCTGGAAGCTCTCGCAGTTGGAAATCGACGAGATCTCGCGCCAGGTATTCTGCGCCGGCAGCCAGACTTCCAGGTCATAGGTTTTGGTGGCGCCGAAACCCATGTCGCCGGTGCACAGAAGCATCACGCGGTAAGGCAGCCCCAGACGGCGCAGCACCGTCTCGGCGTGCCCGGTCATCTGTTCCAGGGCGTCATACGATTGGTCGGGCGCCACGATCTGGACCATTTCGACCTTGTCGAACTGGTGCTGTCGAATCATGCCGCGCGTATCGCGCCCGCCGCTGCCGGCTTCCGAACGGAAGCACGGCGTGTGGGCGGTCAGGCGCAAGGGCAGCTCGGCAGCCGGCACGATGGTGTCGCGCACGTAGCTGGTCAGCGTGATTTCCGAGGTGGAGATCAGGTATTGGTCTTCGCGCACATAGGCGTTGCCCTGTTCATCGGTCCTGGGGCCATCGTCCACGCCACCCTTGGTGACGAAGAACATGTCGTCCTTGAACTTGGGCAACTGACCCGTGCCGAACAGCGTCGAGCTGTTGACGATGTAGGGGGTGTAGCACTCGGTGTAGCCGTGTTCGCCAGTCTGCAGGTCCAGCATGAATTGCGCCAGCGCGCGATGCAGGCGGGCGACGGGGCCGCGCATGAAGGAAAAGCGCGCCCCCGACAGCTTGGCCGCCGTATCGAAGTCCAGACCCAGCGGTTCGCCCACGGCGACGTGATCGCGCGGCTCGAAGCCCAGCGGGGCCGGGTTGCCGTCAGCGTCGGCCTGGCCGGGCAGCCAGCGCCGCACCTCGACGTTGTCATCGCTGGAGGCGCCCACCGGCACGCTCGGGTGCGGCAGGTTGGGTACCGACATCAACATGTCGTTGAGCTGCTGCTGCAATTGAGCCAGGTCTTCTTCGAGTTGCTTGACCCGGCCGGGCAGGGCTTGCGACTCGGCCATCACGGCCGAGGCATCCTCGCCCTTGGCCTTGAGCTGGCCGATCTGCTTGGCCAGGGCATTGCGGCGCGCCTGCAGGGACTCGGTCTCAGTCTGCACCGACTTGCGGCGAGACTCCAGATCGTTGAACCGTTCCGTGTCGAAGTCCACGCCCCGGCTTTTGAGGCGGTCCACGACGGTTTGCAGGTCTTTGCGCAGCAGTATCGGATCTAGCATAGTGTTGGCGGTTGGGTTGATCGATGCGTGACAGGCCGGCAGGCCCGGGGCCGGCGTCCGCGCAAGAAATTCGCGCAGTCAGGCGGGCCACCCGGGGGATTTTACCCTTCCGCCCGCCATCCCGTTGGTGCGGCCCATAGCGCAGCCTGCGGCGCTGTCATTTGATGTCGGCAAACGCCCATAGCCTGTGCGGAAGCTGCTGATCGACAGTGGGGCATTCAGTGGCTACCTTCCCCTTCTCTCATTGACGGCTGCCATCACACAGCACTCTGGCGGCGCGCCAGATGCCCCTATCGGCCGTCCTTTAGTCAACCCGTCATGCGGAGCAGCAATGACGCGCCAGCGTGCAGGTCTTCCTTCGCGCCTGAAAACCATATTCCTGCATCGCGCTGCCTTGTGGGCCCTGCTGCTGGTGGTGTTGCACCAGAGCATGGTGGCGTCATCGGCCTATTTTCTGACGGCTGCCATCGAGGCCCTGCAGGCGGGCGGGCCGTTTCAGCGCCCCCTGTTGCTGTATTTCCTCGCCATGATTCTGCCCTTCGTGCCGGGCTGCCTGGCTTACGTCGCCGTGTGTGCCTGGGCCAATGCCGCCCATGCCAGCGTGGTGCGCATCTTCGAGCAGCGCTATCAGGGCCGGCCGCTGTTGTACCGGGATTCCGCCTGGCGGGAAAAGGTCGAATCGATCGTTTCGCGCAATACCTTCTCCGCCCTGTCCGGCTATATCCATTACCTCTATGGCCTGGCCAGCTTCAGCCTGAACAGCCTGTTGAGCCTGCTGGTCATCGCCTATCTGTTGCCGGCCGGGATCTGGCAGGGTTATCTGGTGAGCGTGGCGGCTTGCGCGGCGGTGATCGGCGTGTTTTCGCCACGGGTGGACCGTCTGTCCACGGCGGCTCAGGACAATCTGGCCCGTTATGGGCAGGTGCTGGGCAGCCTGTGGGCCAATGTGACGCTGGGCAATCCGGCCAATCTGCTTCACTGGCGCGCAAGGGCGCGTGAAACGGGGGCGCGCTACTACCATTCCCTGACAGCGCTTGAATGGGTCAAGCAGGCCAGCAACGGCCTGCTCGGCCTGGTGACACTGATCCCAAGCGCCTATCTCATTTATCAGATGGTCACGGCGCCCCGGGTCGAGCCGGCGCTGGTCGCCGCCACCCTGGTCAACCTGACGCGCATCTTTCATATCCTGAATTCGCTGGGGGCGCTGGTGTACCAGGTGCTGGAGTTCCGGGCCGCCGATGCCGCGCTGCGCTTCGTGTTCGAGGCGACGACTCCGCCTGCGCAGCACGCGCCGCAGCCCCCCTGCGAGGGCATCCTGCTTAACGATGCGCCGATCCCGGATGGCCCGGCGCTGGTGAAGCAGCTGCGCTCGGCGCCTTGTGGGCGTTATACCTTGCGCGGGCCGAACGGTTCAGGCAAGACCACCTTGTTGCTGGGCCTGAAAGCCGCCGATCCCGATAACACGCTTTATCTGCCGGTGTCGTTCGAACAACTGGCCTGGCGCAGTGCGCTCGATGGCCTGTCCAGCGGCGAGCGCATGATGCGGGTGCTCGCCGAGGTCGGCGAGATGCCCGAGGTGCGCTGTCTGTTGCTCGACGAATGGGATGCCAACCTGGATCAGGGCAACATCCGCCGGGCCGACGCGGCGCTGGCCGAACTGGCGCAGCGCAAGGTGGTGGTCGAGGTGCGCCACCGGCGCAGTGCCTTGCACTAACGTTTCCTGTCGCGCGCCTGCGCGTCGAGCTCGCGCAGGAAGGCCAGCTTCTGTTGGATCTTGGCTTCCAGGCCTCGGTCGGTGGGCTTGTAGAAACGCGGGTTCAGACCATCCGGGAAATACTGTTCGCCGGCGGCATAGCCATGCGGCTCGTCGTGGGCATACCGGTAAGCGTGACCATGCCCGAGCTGCTTCATCAGCTTGGTCGGCGCGTTGCGCAGATGCAGGGGCACGGGCGCGCTGCCGTTTTCGGCGGCGAACTTGCGTGCCGTGTTGTAGGCGTTGTAAACCGCGTTGGATTTGGCGGCGCAAGCCATGTAGACCACGGCCTGGGCGAGCGCCAGCTCGCCTTCGGGCGAACCCAGGCGTTCGTAGATGTCGGCGCCCTGGATGGCCAGGTCGGTGGCGCGGGGATCGGCCAGCCCGATATCCTCGATCGCCATGCGTACGATGCGCCGCGCCAGGTACTTGGGGTCTGCGCCGCCGTCGAGCATGCGCGCAAACCAGTACAGTGCGGCGTCCGGCGCGGAGCCCCGCACCGACTTGTGCAGGGCGCTGATCTGGTCATAGAAGGCGTCGCCGCCTTTGTCGAAGCGCCGCAGGTTCTGCGACAGGGCGATCTCCAGCCACTCGACATCCACCGTGCTGCGTCCGGCGGCTTCAGCCGATTCGGCCACCACTTCCACGGCGCTGATCAGGCGGCGCGCATCGCCGTCGGCCCAGCCGGCCAATTGTTCGCGCGCGGCCGCATCGATCTGGATAGGGTGCTCGGGGCGGCTCTCGTTGAAGGCGGAGACGGCACGCTCGACCAGCTGGCCGAGTTCTTCGGCATTGAGCGACTGCAATACATACACCCGGGCGCGTGACAGCAGGGCCGAGTTGACCTCGAAAGAGGGGTTCTCGGTGGTGGCGCCGATGAAGGTGAACAGTCCGCTTTCCACGTAGGGCAGGAAGGCATCCTGCTGGGCCTTGTTGAAGCGGTGGACTTCGTCGACGAACAGAATCGTGCGGCGTCCCTGCCCCTGCGCAACCTGGGCAGCCGTGACGGCGTCGCGGATGTCCTTGACGCCGCCCAGCACCGCCGAGATGGCGATGAAGTGGGCGTCGAAGCCATCGGCCATCAGACGCGCAAGCGTGGTCTTGCCCACGCCGGGCGGGCCCCAGAAAATCATCGAATGCGGGCGGCCTGAGTCGAAGGCCACGCGCAGGGGCTTGTCCGGCCCCAGCAGATGGGTTTGCCCGACAACATCGGCCAGCGTGCGCGGCCGCAGGCGTTCGGCCAGCGGCACATAGGGCCGGTGGGCCGGATCGGCGGAAAACAGGTCGTTGCTCATCGCAGCAGAAAACAGAAAGCAGAAAGGCGGCTGACGGAGAGTCATTACACCATGAGGCCGCGCCGGCTCGCCCGCCCGTCTGCGCCACGCCCGTCCGCCGCCGGGGCGGGCGGGCTAGGGATTTCCCGGACGTTCCGGAAAGAGAAGGGCGGCGTTCCCAAAGAGCGCTTGTCCGGCTGCGGCCGGCGCACCGATGATGGGCGCACTTTTGTTGTCAGTTGGAGGCGTCGATGCCCACTGCATTCATGTCAGCGGACAGCTTGCCGCTGCGCGGCATCAAGGTGCTGGAGCTTTCTCATATGATCATGGGCCCGGCGGCCGGGCTGGTGCTGGCCGATCTGGGGGCCGAGGTGATCAAGGTCGAGCCGATCGAGGGCGACCGGACCCGGCGTTTGCGCGGCTCGGGTAGCGGTTATTTTCCGGTGTTCAACCGCAACAAGCAAAGCCTCGCGGTGGACCTGAAATCGCCCGAAGGGCAGCAGATCGTGCGCGATCTGGCGCTGCGTTCCGACATGCTGGTGGAAAACTTTCGCGACGGCGGCCTGGATCAGTACGGTCTGGATTATGCCTCGCTGGCGGAGCAGAACCCGGGGCTTATCTATGTATCGCTCAAGGGTTTTCTGTCCGGGCCCTACAAGAACCGCACCGCGCTCGATGAGGTCGTGCAGATGATGGGCGGCCTGGCCTACATCAACGGCGGCGATGGCACGCCGCAGCGCGTGGCTGCTTCGGTCAACGATATCCTGGGCGGCACCTTCGGTGTGGTCGGCGCGCTGGCCGCGCTGCAGGAGCGCCACGCCACGGGCAAGGGGCGCCATGTGCGCTCCGGCCTGTTCGAGAACAACCTGCTGCTGGTGGCGCAGTTCATCGCCCAGTTCCAGTTGACCGGCCAGGCGCCGCGCCCCATGGGCGCCGAACGTCGCCCGCCCTGGGGGGTGTACGACATTTTCGATACCGCCGATGGGCGGGTGTTCGTGGCCGTGGTGGGCGATGCCCAGTGGCGCAATTTCGCCGAACGCTTTCTGCCGCCTGAATGGGGCAGCGATCCGCGGCTGGCTACGGCGGTGGATCGCGAGGCCGCGCGCCCCTGGCTGGTCCCTGGGGTGGCCGAGATTCTCAAGCACTGGAAAACGGCAGAGCTGTGCGCGGCGCTGGAGGCTGCCAACCTGTCGTATGGCCCGATACGCCAGCCGCATGAGTTGCTGGACGACGAGCACCTGCAGGCGCGCGGCGCGCTGATCCCGACCCGGCTGCCCGGCGGCGGCGAAATCTCGGCGGCCGCCTTGCCGATCGAATTCGATGGCCAGAAAGTGGGTAAACGCCTGGACCCGCCGATGCAGGGCGGTCAGAACGCAGATATTCTGGCCTCGCTGGGGATGGACGCCGCGCGGATCCAGGCGCTGCGCGATGCCGGCGTGATCGGCACCTGAACCCTGGCAGGCGACCGGGACGCCAGAGCCCGGCGCCTGCCCTCATCTCCGAGGAGACAAACATGATTCGCAAACTACTCGCCGTGACTGCCATGGCACTGGCCTGTCAGGGGCAGGCGCTGGCGCAGGATTACCCCGGCAAATCGATCCGCATCATCATCCCCGCCACGCCTGGCGGGGGCACCGATTACATTGCCCGGCTGCTGGGCAACAAGCTGCATGAACTCAACGGCTGGTCGGTCGTGCCGGAGAACCGACCGGGCGCGGGCACCGCGCTGGGGCTGGCCGAGGCTGCGCGCGCGCCGGCGCAGGGTCACGATCTGGTGATCGGCCAGACCGACAACGTGACGTTGATTCCGCTGCTGATGAAGGTTGCCTATGACCCCGTCAAGGACTTGATGCCCGTGGCGCTGGTGGCGACCACCCCCATGGTGCTCCTGGTGGCGGACAGCTCGCCCTACCGCACGCTGCCCGAGGTGATCGCCGCGGCCAAGAGCCGCCCGGGTCATCTGTCATACGGCACCTCCGGCACTGGCGGCGGCGTGCACATCGGCATGGAGATGCTGCAGCGTGACGCCGGCTTCAAGATGCAGCACGTGCCTTACAAGGGATCCGCGCCCGCCCTGGCCGACCTGATGGGCGGGCACGTGGATTTCGCCGGTTCGTCGATTTCGTCGGCGGCGGGTCTGCTCAAGGCAGGCAAGGTGCGGGCGCTGGCCGTGACCTCGCCCGAGCGCAATCCCTCGCTGCCGGATGTGCCGACGGTGGCCGAGCTGGGTTATCCCGATTACAGCGTCGTGACCTACTACGGCGTGCTGACCCCGGCGGGTACGCCCGCCGCCGTGGTGGAGCGTCTGAATACGGACTTCAACAAGCTGCTTGCGCGCACGGACGTGCGGGAAGCGCTGGCGACCCAGGGGCTGCAGGCGCGGCCCGGCTCGCCGCAGGACTTCGCTGATCTGATCGCTGCCGATATCGCCAAGGCGCGCGAAACCATTGCCAGCGCCGGCATCGAGATCCAACAGTAAGGAGGCATCATGGGTGAAGCGATCCGTATCTGCGAGGTGGGCCCGCGCGACGGGCTGCAGATCGCGCGCGGCGAGATGGACCTGGATACGCGCCTGCAATGGATAAGGATGATGGCCGCGGCCGGCGTGCGCGAGATCGAGGTCGGCAGCTTCGTGTCGCCGCGCCTGGTGCCGCAGATGGCGCAGACCGGCCTGCTGTTGCCGCAGGTGTTGAAGATCGACGGCCTGACTGTCTGCGCGCTGGCCTGTAATCTCAAAGGCGCGATCGCCGCCTATGAGGCCGGCGCCCATGTGATCGCCATTCCGGTGTCGGTCAGCGATACGCACAGTCGCGCCAATGTCAACAAAAGCACGCAAGGGCAGGTTGAGGCGGTGGCCGCCGTGGTCGACTGGCTGCGTGCCCAGCCTCGCGCCGTGCGGGTCGATGTCGCGTTGGCGACGGCGTTCGGTTGCTCGCTGGAGGGCAGCGTGCCCGTTACGCGGGTGGCTGAGGTCGGCCGGGCCCTGGCCCAGGTCGGCGTGGATGAGCTCTCCCTGGCCGACACGGTGGGCTATGCCCACCCGGGCAGCGTGCGCGCGGCGGTGCGCGCCACGCAGGATGCCGTGGGAGCACGGCTGACGAAACTGCATCTGCACGACACCATGGGACTGGGGTTGGCCAATGCGCTGGCCGGATTGGACGAAGGCATCCGCGCCTTCGATGCCTGCCTGGGCGGGCTGGGCGGCTGCCCCTTTGCTCCCGGCGCATCGGGCAACATCGTGACCGAAGACCTGGTATTCATGCTGCAGAGCATGGGCTACGACTGTGGCATCGATCTGCCTGCCCTCATCGCTGCCCGGGCTCCCCTGGCCGCTGCGCTACCCGAAGAGCCGCTGCGCGGCGGCGTCGCCCTGGCGGGCCTGCCGCGCAGCCATGCGCCGCTGGCGAACTGAGGCGGCCGACTCCGGAATTGTTCTGGGCCGAGGCCGTTCGGGATATCGACCGCGGCGGCGGTTCCGGATGGCTGACGCCCGGATTGCAGTGCAAACCGCTGCCTGAGTAGAATTGCGCGGCGCCATCCTGCATGGCGGCCGTCCATTCCTTTCTGCGCAGAGACACCGTGGCCACCTCAACGAACTCCAGCCGCCGCCCCTGGTATGTCACGCTTCTGGCCTTGCTGTTTCTGGGCATCAACGGCGGTCTTCTCATCGACCGAGGCTTGCCCACGCTGTGGCTGGCGCTGACCCGCGAGGGCACGGTCTATATGGTCCTGCTGGTGGTCATGCTCAATGCCGTCTGGCTGGCCAACGCCGTTGCGTCGGTGGGCTTGCTGCGTCGCGCCGCCTGGGCGCGCACGCTCCTGGTGGCCGGGATGTTCGCCTTGTGGCTGGTGACGTCTGCCGACATGCCGGACCCGTCGGTAGGCAAGATCGCCTTGCGTGGCTTCATCTATGCGCTGGTGCTCGTGCCGCTGTTCACTGCCAGGGCGAATGCCTATCTTCGGGGGCAGAAGCCTGCGGCGGCAGCGTAATGCCGTGCCGGCCCTTGTCAGGCATCGCCAGCTAGCCTCCATCGATCCGTTTGATCGCAAGTCGTAGCGCCTGAGCCGGCCGCAAGGTGACATTGAGCACCGGACGCGGCGGCGGCGCATCCTCGCAGACGGAAAACTCAAAGCGTTGCAACATCAGGGCGGCGAGCAGGCCCATTTCCGTCATGGCGAGATGCTGGCCGAGGCATACGCGCGGGCCAGCGCCGAAAGGAAAGTAGGCGCCACGCGGTATCTCCGGCGCTTGTTTGGCAAATCGCTCGGGTTGAAAGCGCTGCGGATCGGGGAAGCGGCGCGCATCAGCCTGGATGGCCTGCACCGGGATCATGAACAGCGTGCGCGGCGCAAAGGTCCAGCTGCCCAGGCGGAGGGGGCGTGTCGTGCGGCGACTCATCAGCATCGGCGCGGCGGGGTAAAGGCGCATGGTTTCCTTGAGCGTCTGCGACAGGTATCCGGCGTTCTGCAGCGCATCGACGCTTGGCGTGTCAGGGCCCAGCGCCAGGCGGACGTCTTCGCGGGCGCGGCTTTGCGCTTGCGGATTGGCGGCCATGCACCATGCCCACCATGTCAGGGTTGCCGCGGTGGTTTCGTGGCCAGCGAGAAACAGGGTCATGCATTCGGCGCGCACGTCGCGCAGTGAGGACGCCGAAAGGTCCGGCTGGCAAGTCAGCAGGCGGCTCAGCAGATCAGGCGGCCAGGCGTCTCGGGCGATGGCCAGGCGCGCTTGCACCTGCCGCTCGATCATCGTCTGCAAAAGCAATCGGGCTCGCCGCTGCCGGCGTTTCCATGGCAGCCAGTCCGGCAGGCTGGCCGCCGCATAGAACGCCGCGTGGGTGGTTGCGCTGGTGATGCGGACCGCTTCTTCGATCGCGCCGGCATCTTCCTCGTGGCTGCCTGAGAACACCATCTGGAGAATGACCTCCATGGTCATCTCCGCAAGGCGGCTTTCGATGGGCCAGCGTGCGTCCTCTTGCGGCCATCGGGCCAGCGATTGCGCGGCGGTCGAAATGATCAGGGGCGCGAAGGCCTGTACTGCTTTGGGCGAGAAGCCCGGATTCAAGGCCTGCCGGCGGCTGCGCCAGGCGTCGCCTTCCGTGGTAAGTACGCTTTGCCCGTGGATCTGCGCAAATGCGCGCACGCCACGCTCCCAACGGATCAGCGCGTCATGATGTTCAAGCAGCAGTTCGCGCGCCAGTTGCGGGTCGCAGAGCACCACGACGTGTTCCGGCCAAAGGCGTAGATGCACTACGTCGCCATGGCGTTGCTGCCAGGCCGCCAGCGCGCCGGGCAGGTCACGCGCCATGGGGCCAAGCAGGCGCCATCCCGCTAGGCCGGGTCGCGGGCCGGGAGGCCAGCCACCCGGCCCGGCATCGGCAGCCGGGGCGCGCGCGGGGGCGCGACGGTGTACAGGGCAGGGGGGCATGAGCGTGGAATCCGTGTAACGTTTGCCAGATTCTGCCGCGTGACGCCGCCATTTTCTTGAACCCAAACGACATCGTTCCGCACCCTATACTGCTTTTCCATGAGCCTTGCTTCCCCCTGCCTGAATTGCCCCGATCCGTGGGCCCGTGCGCCACTGGCCGGGCAGGGCGGACAGCGGCCGCGTGCACGGTTGCTGTTGCCGCCTGCGGGGCTGAGGGGGGCGGTTGCGGCGCTCGTCATGCGTGACACGCGCGGGTTTGTCTTGAGCGATGCGCAGAGGCTGACGCACCTGCCTGCCACTGCGCTGGTTAGCCTTGCGTGGTTCGAGGGGGGCGACCCGGGACGGATCATCGTCAACGATCAGGGCGCTGCGTGGCAGCGCCATGGTGCTGGCATGATGCTGTCGGGCAGCCATGCGCACCCGACGGTCAGCTGGGCGCAGGGCAGCGGCCGCGCCGGGATGATCTGCTTTCATGCACAGGCCGCCCAAACTCTGTTTCAGCTGGATCTGAGCGCGATCCGGGATGCCAGCGTCGATGCGCACGCCACGCTGGGCGATGGCTGGCGCGACTGTCTCGACGCACTGGCCGCCGCGCAGACGGATGAAGCGCTTCAGCTGGCGCTGGAGCAGCACGTGCTGCCGCGCTGGCAGCGTGTGGCGGATCACGGCAGGCCGGCGCAGTCGTTGCGCGCAGCGGGCCGCGAGTGGGTCGACAGGCTGGCCTGGCTGGCGCGTGATTGGCGTCGCACCCACAGCCCGCGTCACGTCGAGCGGCGCATCAAGGCCTACAGCGGGCGCTCATTGCGAGAATGGCAGTCGCTGGTCAGAACCGAAGCGCTGTTTTTTGCCGCGCGCGAGCAGTTCGCTGCGCGCGGCACGCTCGATTGGGCGGCGATGGCTCATGATGAGGGGTTCGCCGACCAGGCTCACCTGAGCCGGGCCGTGAAGCGCATCACCGGCTTTGCGCCCGCGGAGTTCGCCCGGCGCTTTGCGCAGGATGAGTCGTTCTGGCTGTATCGCCTGTGGGTGTAGAAGACCCCGTGCGGCGGGTCTGTGCCTGCCACACAGGTGCACGCCTCAGTCCCAGAGCGGCGCCAGGCCTTCTGGATCGACCTCGCGGCCGTTGCGCTCCAGCGTGGCGATCGAGGCCATGTCGTCGGCGTCCAGTTTCAAATCGCGCGCCAGCAGATTGCTGGCCAGGTTCTCGCGCTTGGTCGAGGAGGGAATGACGGCATAACCCAGTTGCAGGGCCCAGGCCAGCGCGACCTGGGCCACGGTGGCGCCATGCTTGGCGGCGATGCCGGTCAGCAGCGGATCCTTGAGGACCTTGCCATAGGCCAGCGTCATGTACGAGGTCACGGCAATGTCGTGCGCCTGGAGAAAGGCGGTGAGTTTTGCGTTCTGGAGATAGGGGCTCAGCTCGATCTGGTTGGTGGCGATCTCGCCCTGGCCCACGACGGCGATGGCCTGCCGGGTCAGTTCGATATTGAAATTCGAGATGCCGATCTGGCGGGTCAGGCCCTGTGCCTTGGCTTCGGCAAGCGCTTCCATGAATTCTGCCAGTGCCACGCCGTTGCCCGGTGCGGGCCAATGGATCAGCGTCAGGTCGACATAATCGGTGCGTAGTTTCTGCAGGCTCTCGCGCAGGCTGGGGGCCAGCCTGTCGCGGGCGTAGTTGTCGGTCCAGATCTTGGTGGTCAGGAAAAGCGCGTCACGCTCGATAGCGCTGGCGGCAATCGCCTGGCCGATTTCGGCCTCATTGCCATAGATCTGCGCGGTGTCGATGGCGCGGTAGCCGACATCCAGCGCGTTGCGCACAGAATCGATGGCGTCCTGGCCGGTCAGGCGGAAGGTGCCGACGCCGAAGGCGGGGATGGTACTCATGATGGAAGTCCTGAACAGAGAGAGGGGCATACGCAAACGCAACTGGTGGCGGCGTGTGCGTTTTTGATGCCTGTCAGTCTGCCCCCTTTGCTCTTGCCCGGTAAGGCCCTTATCGGGCAATCACTTTTGATGAAAAATCAAGAATCCGGGGGGCGTCTGGCCTTCGCAAGGGGCTGGGTGGCTTCAGGCGGATTCGTCCAGGCGCATGCCGATATGGGGGATGTCATCTTCCAGGTATTCCCCTGTGACCGCCACGAAACCGTGCTGCCCGTAGTAATGACGCAGATGGGCCTGCGCGCTCAGGTAGATCGGCGTGCCGGGCCAGTGCAGGCGGGCCTGCGCCATGGCCTGCTGGATGAGCGCGTGCCCCAGACCCTGGCCGCGCGCGCTGGGGGCCGTGATGACGCGACCGATCGCGACCTCGCCATCGCGGATGGCCGGATCGAGGATGCGGCAATAGGCGGCCAGCTGGCCGTCCCGCCAGCCCAGCAGATGGCGGGTAGCGCCCTGAAGATCCTGACCGTCGAGGTCCTGGTAGCAGCATTGCTGCTCGACCACGAAGACCTGCGCGCGCAGGCGCAGCAGGGCATAGAGTTCAGGGACGGTCAGTCCGGTATGGGGTTTGCAGATCCAGTCGGTCATGGCAGGCCAGCATCGGGAAAGATGACGGCCACAAGGGTAGCGCAGGCCGGCGGGCAAAGGCGCAAGCGGCATGACCCGTCTGCCAGGGCCGAGAAAACAAGAGGGCTGAAAACGCGCCGAAAAAACAAAAGGCCCCTGGAATTCCAGGGGCCTTTCAGAATCTGGCGGAGAGGGTGGGATTCGAACCCACGATACGCCTAAACGTATACCGGATTTCGAGTCCGGCGCATTCGACCACTCTGCCACCTCTCCGGGTGTAAGGCTTGCGCCTTGTGCAGTGCTTGCCAGAGGGCCTGCTACGGCGCCTTCTGGTTTCGCTGGCTTGTGGTCGCAAACCAGGAAAGACAGCGAGTATACCTGTAAATTCGTTTTGTGCAAATATTTTTGAAGCGCCCGCAGCCTGAACCTTGCTTGGCGGCAGGCGCCTGGCCGGCTTGCGCTGCGGCGCATGGGCGGGGCGGATACACTGCAAAGGTATCGCTTCAGTCCACAGGAGAGTGTTCATGCTCAAAGGTAAAGTCGCTGTCGTCACCGGTTCCACCAGCGGGATCGGCCTTGGGATTGCCCGCGCGTTCGCGCAGCAGGGCGCCAACGTGGTGATCAATGGCTTTGGTGACCCGGCTGAGATCGAGAAGGTGCGCGCCGAGCTGGCCGCGCTGCACAAAGTGCAGGTGCTGTATGACGGCGCGGATCTGTCCAAGGCAGAGGCGGTGCGTGCGCTGGTGGCCAACACCGTTCAGGCGCTCGGGCGCATCGATATCCTGGTCAACAACGCCGGTATCCAGCACACCGCGCTGATCGAGGATTTCCCGGTCGAGAAGTGGGATGCCGTGCTGGCCCTGAATCTGTCGGCGGTGTTCCATGGGACGGCCGCCGCGCTGCCGCACATGAAGAAGCAGGGCTGGGGGCGCATCATCAACATCGCCTCGGCCCACGGCCTGGTGGGCTCGGCCCAGAAGTCGGCTTATGTGGCGGCCAAGCATGGTGTCGTCGGCCTGACCAAGGTAACGGCGCTGGAGACGGCGGGCAGTGGCGTGACGGCCAATGCGATCTGCCCGGGATGGGTGCGCACGCCGCTGGTCGAGAAGCAGATCTCGGCGCTGGCCGAGCGCGATGGCGTTGACCAGGAGGCCGCGGCTCGCGAACTGTTGAGCGAGAAGCAGCCCTCGCTGCAATTCGTCACCCCTGAGCAATTGGGCGGCACGGCCGTGTTCCTGGCTTCGGAGGCGGCGGCGCAGATCACCGGCACGACGATTTCCGTGGATGGCGGCTGGACTGCCCGCTGATGAACAAGGATTGTGCACGTATGCTGTTTTTGCTTTCCCCCGCCAAGAAACTTGACTACGACTCGCCGTTGCCGGCTGTCGGCCATACGCAACCGCTGTTCGTGCCGCAGGCTGCCGCGCTCATCGATGTGCTCAAGACCAAGTCGGCCAGCGATATCGCCGCGCTGATGAGCCTGAGCCCGGCGCTGGCCGAGCTCAATGTCGGCCGCTATGCCGCCTGGACCCGGACCTTCACCCAGGACAACGCGCGTCAGGCCGTGCTGGCCTTCAATGGCGACGTCTACGAGGGCCTGGAGGCGCCGACGCTGTCGGTCGCCCAGCTCGAGTGGGCGCAGGAACACGTGGTCATCCTAAGTGGCCTGTACGGCGCCTTGCGGCCGCTGGATCTGATGCAGCCTTATCGCCTTGAAATGGGCACCCGTCTTCAGACGTCCAAGGGCCGCAATCTGTACGACTACTGGGGCTCGACCATTGCGGCCTACCTGAACGAGCGCCAGGAGGGCGAGGCCGCGCCGCTGGTCATCAACCTGGCCTCGGAAGAATATTTCAAGGCGGTTGACCTGAAGACCCTGAAGGCGCGCGTGGTGCAGTGCGTGTTCCAGGATTGGAAGAGCGGCGCCTGGAAAGTGATCAGCTTCCATGCCAAACGGGCGCGCGGCCTGATGGTGCGCTACGCCATCGAGAACAAGGTCGCGCGGGCCGAAGACCTGCGTGGCTTTGCCAGCGAAGGCTATGCCTTTGACGCCGCGGCGTCGAGCGAAGACAAGCTGGTGTTCCGGCGCAAGCAGGACTGAGCTCTCAGTCCCGAAGGGCGGCGGCTTGTCCGCCGCTTTTTTTTGTCTGTTTCCCGCCGCCGGGCCGAGTCCGGCGCTCAGGCCACGGCCTGCAGTTCCTGGCGGATCATGCCGCTGGCGCGCAGCATCTGCTTGATGGGGTAGGCCAGCCCGGCGGCCTCGCCCTGGGTGTCCATCGAGAAGGGCGGCAGCGCCGGTTCGGGCTGATCGGCCTGCAAGGCCTGCTCCATGCCTTCCAGGGCCTGTTGCACCGGCGCCGGTGTCTGCTCCATCGCAGCCAGCGTGGGCACGGTGGCGGTGATCTGGGAGGCCAGCACATGGTTCTGGATCAGCAGGTTGTTGAATTCCGGCACGTTGATCTGATGGTGCTGCGGCTCGCTCATCATGCGATAGAAGGCTTCCGCGTAGTTGCTGAAGGCGATGTGCACGTTCTTGCGCGCCAGGCGCAAGGCCACGTCGGCTTCGGTGACCTCGGCATTGCCGGCGTCGGCCTGCGCGCCGCCGTGGCGGCGCAGCACATCGATGTAGCGCATGCCGGCGCGCAGGTATTCGAGATTGGCGCGCGAGGCGGCGCGCGCCAGCGGGGCCATGTAGTTGGCCTCCCACCAGGGCAGCACATAGCTGCACAGCAGCGCCAGGATGCACCCGACCAGCGTGTCCAGCGCACGCTCGCCGATCACGCCCAGCGACACCGTGCCGGGCGCCACGAAGTGAAATACCAGCACCACGAACAAGGTGTTGAAAATGGCGCTGCCCATATAGTTGAGCTGCACCAGGCTGTTGCCCATGATGCAGGCGGTCAGCAGCACGGCGAACAACACCGCTGGCTTGTCGGTGATCATGAACAGCGCCAGCGCCAGCAGGCAGCCGATCAGGGTGCCCATCAGGCGCCAGCCGTTGCGCTGGCGGGTCATGGCAAAGCCAGGCTTCATGACGATGACGATGGTCAGCAGCACCCAGTAGCTGTGCGAGGCCATCTCGGCCGGCAGCAGGCTGCCGATCACACCCAACGCGATGGCGGCGGCCAGCGTCACGCGCAGCGCATAGCGGCAGTGCGGCGAATCCAGGCGCAGGTTGCTGGTCAGCATGCCCAGGCGGACCTCCTGGCGCGACATGAAGCGGGTGAGCGACTTGTCGATGCGCAGCGCGCTGGTGGGCTCCGCATCGTGCGGGGCCTGGCTGTGGTCGGCCAGCCGGTCGACCAGGCGGGCGGCGTTGCGCAGGCGCCGCAGCACCTGCACCAGCAGCGTGAGGATTTCCGGGTCGCGCTCGCTCAGGCCGGCTTGTTTCAGCTGTTCGATCTCGTACTCGATGGCGCGCAGTTCGGCCTTGGCGCTGCTGCGGTACTGCGTGGGCCTGCCGCGAGACAGGTCGAGCGCAATGCGGTTGAGCTCCATCGACATCTTGATCAGGGCGTCGCGCATGAAGATCAGGCAGTCATTGCCGGCCAGCGCGCGGCGCAGGCGCGCATAGTCGGTGTGGGTGGCCACCAGGGTGTCCAGCAGTTGCAGCATGTCGACGAACATGTTCCACAGCATGATGCGGTCGCTTTCGCGATAGCCCTTGCCGCGCGGCAGCGCACGCAGCACGAGGTCGCGTGCGGCTTGCTGGTTCTCGGTCATGAGCGACTGCCGTTGCATCAATGCGAGATAGGCATCGTCCAGGTCCGCCGTCTCGTCATAGAGCCGGGCACGCGAGGAAACGTAGTCCGCGGTCGAGAACAGGGCCACGGACAGCGCCTGGCGTTCCTCGCGCAGCCAGAACACGCGGCGGAAGGCGAAGCTGAAGAGCAGATAGAACAGCGATCCGCCCAGGGTGGCCAGCACATGCCACAGGACCTCGCCGGGGGCCATCGGCGAGTGCATGGTCAGCGTCATGAGCAGCAGGCAGGCAAAGCCGATCAGGCCGCCACGTTTGCCGAATACCGTGAACATCGAGAACAGAAAGCACTGTGCGATCACGACCAGCCACAGGATCAGCGGGTAGGTCGAGGCCAGGCCGGTGATGGCCACGGTGCCTGTGCCCAGCAGCGCGCCGCCGAGCATTTCGTTGTTGCGATGGCGCTGGGGGCCTGCGGGCTGATCGATGATGGCCAGGCACTGGGCGCCGAAGGTAGCCACCAGGCCCATGGCGTATTGCCCGAAAAGGCCGCCCAGAACCAGCACCGGCAGCAGCATGCCGACCGCCTGGCGCACGCCGCCAAAGAAATAATGGCTGTATAGGAAACGCCGGATATTGGCGATGCGGATGTCCATGGCGAAACGCGCAAAAGACCGTGATGAAGCAAGTATAGAGAGCGTCGGGCGGTTTGGGGGCCGGAACCTCTCGCTGCGGCGGTGTGCGGTGCAAAAGGGCGCCGGGCCTCGCTGCGGACGGCCCGCTTGGCTGGCCATGATGCAGGCGGGCAACAGCCCGATTTGCGGAGGATGCCGCAACGCGGTATAAATCTTCCTCTTGCGCCGGTCTGCTATCCGAATCCGGCGCGCGGGCGAGCAGGGCCCGGGCCACCTTCCGCGGCCTGCTGCGCCAGTTTTATCTGCTGTTGGCCGCGCCAAAAGCGTGTGTTGCCAAGGCTTCCGTTTCGACCTCGAGCACCCCCAGGGTGTTTGCACTGTGTCTCTGACGAGTCAGTGCCGGGTCGGCAAGGTGTCCGGGTGGCGTGGCTCCGTGAGCCTCAAAGCGCCGGATCATGTTGCCGCAGCCGGTATGGGTTCCGCCGCCGCCGTATCCGGGTGGCCGGCAGTCAGGGAATCAGCGCTGGTCTAAAAAGGAATGACAACATGGAACTCAATGGCGCCGATATTCTCGTGCGCTGCCTGGCCGATGAAGGCGTGGAACACGTTTTCGGCTATCCCGGCGGCGCCGTGCTGTATATCTACGACGCAATCTTCAAGCAAGACAAGTTTCAGCATATCCTGGTGCGCCACGAGCAGGCCGCCGTGCATGCTGCCGACGCCTATTCGCGTTCGTCGCAGAAGGTCGGCGTGTGCCTGGTGACCAGCGGCCCCGGCGTGACCAACGCCGTGACCGGCATCGCCACCGCCTACATGGATTCCATCCCGATGGTGATCCTGAGCGGGCAGGTGCCCACCGCCGCCATCGGCGAGGACGCCTTCCAGGAGTGCGACACCGTCGGCATCACGCGTCCCTGCGTCAAGCACAACTTCCTGGTGCGTGACGTCAAGGACCTGGCCGAAACCCTGCGCCGCGCGTTTTACATCGCGCGCACCGGCCGTCCCGGCCCGGTGTTGGTGGATATCCCCAAGGACATCACCATTGCGCAGTGCAAATACACGCCCAAGAAGGGCGAAATCAGCATGCGCTCGTATGCGCCGGTGACCAAGGGCCACCAGGGGCAGATCAAGAAAGCGGTGCAGATGCTGCTGTCGGCCGAGCGGCCGATGATCTACACGGGCGGCGGCGTGATCCTGTCGGAAGCCAGCGCCGAGCTGCGCCAGCTGGTCGACATGGTCGGCGCGCCCTGCACCAATACGCTGATGGGCCTGGGCGCTATGCCGGCCGACGATCCGCGTTTCGTCGGCATGCCGGGCATGCACGGCACCTACGAGGCCAATATGGCCATGCAGCACTGTGATGTGCTGCTGGCCATCGGCGCGCGCTTTGACGACCGGGTGATCGGCAATCCGAAGCACTTCGCCCAGAACGCGCGCAAGATCATCCACATCGATATCGACCCCTCGTCGATTTCCAAGCGTGTGCGCGTGGACGTGCCCATCGTGGGCAACGTCAAGGACGTGCTGACCGATCTGATCGCCCTCTATGACCAGGCGCGCCAGGACACCAAGCCGGCGTCGCAGGACAAGTGGTGGCAGCAGATCCAGGGTTGGCGCGGGCGCGAGTGCCTGAAGTACGCCCCTTCGGATGAGGTCATCAAGCCCCAGTTCGTGGTGGAAAAGCTCTGGGAAGTGACCGGAGGCGACGCCTTCGTCACCTCCGACGTGGGCCAGCACCAGATGTGGGCGGCGCAGTATTACAAGTTCGGCAATCCGCGGCGCTGGATCAACTCCGGCGGCCTGGGCACCATGGGGGTGGGGCTGCCCTACGCCATGGGCGTGCAGATGGCCAACCCCGGCAGCGATATCGCAGTGATCACGGGCGAAGCCTCGATCCAGATGAATATCCAGGAGCTGTCGACCTGCCAGCAGTATCGCCTGACGCCCAAGATCGTGTGCCTGAACAACCGCTTCCTGGGCATGGTGCGCCAGTGGCAGCAGATCGACTATGGTTCGCGTTATTCCGAGTCGTACATGGATTCGCTGCCCGACTTCGTTAAGCTGGCCGAAGCCTACGGCCATGTGGGCCTGCGCATCGATCGCCCGGCCGACGTCGAGCCGGCGCTGCGCGAAGCATTCAAGAAGCATAAGGACCGCCTGGTTTTCCTGGACTTCATCACCGACCGCACCGAGAACGTGTGGCCGATGGTCAAGGCAGGCCGCGGGCTGACCGAGATGCTGCTCGGTTCCGAGGATCTGTAAGGAGTCCAGCATGAAACACGTTATTTCTGTGCTGATGGAAAACGAGCCCGGCGCGCTGTCGCGCGTGGTGGGGCTGTTTTCCGCGCGCGGCTACAACATCGAGACGCTGACCGTGGCGCCCACCGAAGATGCGACCTTGTCGCGCCTGACGGTGGTCACGGTGGGTTCGGATGAAATCATCGAGCAGATCACCAAGCACCTGAACCGTCTGGTGGACGTGGTCAAGGTGGTCGACCTGACCGAAGGCGCGCACATCGAGCGTGAGCTGATGCTCATCAAGGTGCGTGCCGTCGGCAAGGAGCGCGACGAGGTCAAGCGCATGGCCGATATCTTCCGCGGCCGCATCATCGATGTCACCGACAAGTCGTATACGATCGAACTGACCGGCGATCAGGACAAGGTCCAGGCCTTTATCGAGGCGCTGGATCGCAGCGCGATTCTGGAGACCGTCCGTACCGGTGTTTCCGGCATCGGCCGTGGCGAGCGGATTCTCAAGCTCTGAGCGGCATACGCAGTACCCTACATTCTGAATTCAACAAATCCAAAATAAGCATCTGGAGCAATCATGAAAGTTTTCTACGACAAAGACTGCGACCTCTCCCTCGTCAAGGGCAAGACCGTTGCCATCATCGGTTACGGATCGCAGGGCCACGCCCATGCGCTGAACCTGCATGATTCGGGCGTGAAGGTCGTGGTCGGCCTGCGCAAGGGCGGCGCTTCCTGGGACAAGGCCGCCAACGCCGGCCTGGACGTCGCCGAAGTGGCCGAGGCCGTCAAGCGCGCCGACATCGTCATGATGTTGCTGCCCGACGAGAACATCGCCGCCGTGTACCGCGATTCCGTGCACGCCAACATCAAGGCCGGCGCTGCCCTGGCCTTCGCCCACGGCTTTAACGTGCACTACGGCCAGGTCGTGCCGCGCGACGATATCGACGTCATCATGATCGCCCCCAAGGCCCCGGGCCACACGGTGCGCTCGACCTACAGCCAGGGTGGCGGCGTGCCGCACCTGGTCGCTGTCTACCAGGACAAGTCGGGCGCTGCCCGTGATGTCGCCCTGTCGTACGCCAGCGCCAACGGCGGCGGCCGTGCCGGCATCATCGAGACCAACTTCCGCGAAGAAACCGAAACCGACCTGTTCGGCGAGCAGGCCGTGCTGTGCGGCGGCGCGGTCGAACTGATCAAGGCAGGTTTCGACACCCTGGTCGAGGCCGGCTACGCTCCGGAAATGGCCTATTTCGAGTGCCTGCACGAGCTGAAGCTGATCGTTGACCTGATCTACGAAGGCGGCATCGCCAACATGAACTACTCGATCTCGAACAACGCCGAGTTCGGCGAGTACGAGACCGGCCCGAAGATCGTGACCGACGAGACCCGCAAGGCCATGCGCCAGGCGCTGCTGGACATCCAGACCGGCGAATACGCCAAGCGCTTCATCCTGGAAAACCAGGCCGGCGCCCCGACCCTGACCTCGCGTCGTCGTATCAACGCCGAGTCGCAGATCGAAGTGGTCGGCGCCAAGCTGCGTGCCATGATGCCCTGGATCGCCGCCAACAAGCTGGTGGACAAGTCCAAGAACTAATGGACCGGCGTGCCCCGGCTGCGGCCGGGGCGTGCGGGGCCGCCTTCGGGCGGCCTTTGTTTTTTGTGCGGGCCCGTCCGGAACCGCAACCCCATGCAGATGGGTTAATCTTTCAGCTTACAAAGCCAGTGGAAGTCTCCCAACGCCATGCCCAATTTTTCCATGCGCGACCCTGAAAACAGACATCGCAGCATCTATCTGTTGCCCAACGCATTCACGACCGCCGCTCTGTTCGCCGGTTTCTACGCGGTCGTGCAGGCCATGAACGGCCGTTTCGAAACGGCTGCCATCGCTATTTTCGTGGCCATGGTGCTGGACGGCATGGATGGCCGCGTGGCGCGTCTGACCAATACCCAGTCGGCCTTCGGTGAGCAATATGACTCGCTCTCCGACATGACCTCGTTCGGCGTGGCGCCGGCCCTGGTCGCCTATGAGTGGGCGCTGCAGGATCTCGGGCGCTGGGGCTGGCTGGCGGCCTTCGTGTACGTGGCCGGGGCCGCCTTGCGCCTGGCCCGCTTCAATACCAACATCGCCGTGGTCGACAAGCGCTTCTTCCAGGGGCTGCCCAGTCCGGCCGCAGCTGCGCTGGTGGCGGGCCTGGTATGGCTCTCGGTCGACAACAAGCTGCCCATTCACGACAACGTGCTGGCCTGGGTGGCCTTCGTGCTGACCATGTACGCCGGCATCGCAATGGTTTCCAATGCGCCGTTCTACAGCGGCAAGAGTTTTGCGCTGGGCCGCAGCGTGCCTTTCTGGGGCATCCTGGTGGTGGTGGCGGTCTTCGTGTTCGTCTCCAGCGATCCCCCGGTGGTGCTGTTCGGCCTGTTCGTGCTGTACGGCCTGTCCGGCTGGGTCGTGATGGCATGGCGCTGGAACCGCGCCCGGCGCCTGCAGCAGGAGCGGCGCGGGGGGTGAGGGTGCCGTGGGTGTGCCCCCACGCTGGGTGTGGGAGCCCCCACGCTGCGCACGCTTGGCGTGCTTGCTGCCCCCCGAGGGGGCTGCCCCGCCTTGGGGCGGCCCGGCGGCGGGGCGGCTGTTTTTGCGTAGAGGTGCCCCACGTGTGGGTGTGCCCCCACGCTGCGCACGCTTGGCGTGCTTGCTGCCCCCCGAGGGGGCTGCCCCGCCTTGGGGCGGCCCGGCGGCGGGGCGGCTGTTCTTGCTTAGAGGTGCCCCACGCTGAGTGGGTATGCCCTCACGCG
>NZ_FKBR01000022.1:29063-65775 GCF_900078335.1 Bordetella trematum | reverse complement strand
TGCCCCGCCTTGGGGCGGCCCGGCGGCGGGGCGGCTGTTTTTGCGTAGAGGTGCCCCACGAGTGGGTGTGCCCCCACGCTGCGCACGCTTAGCGTGCTTGCTGCCCCCCGAGGGGGGGCTGCCCCGCCTTGGGAGCGGCCCGGCGGCGAGGTAGTGCTTCCTGTGCAAGGATGATGTGCAGCCCCTTTGTGGGGCTGTTTCGTTTGGCGCAGCGGCGACGTTACATCCAGCCCCAGCTTTTGTCTTCGTACATGGGGTCCGGGCCGGGATGAAAGCGGGTGACGTGTTTGCCGTCGTGGCCGAAGTAAACGTACATGAGGGAGTTCCAGACGCCGGACTCCAGATAGCGGTAGGCCCAGACGGTCTGGCGCACGTTGGGCAGCCCGACATCGCTGATGTCTGCGGGCGGGCCGAATTCGCAGCGCACACGCTCCGGCGTCCAGACGCCTTCGCCCAGACGCTTGAAATGCGCGTCGGTGAGCAGCGCCTCGATCTTCTCTACGCGGCCGTCGGGCAGCAGGTTGGTGCCCCAGGCGTATTGGCCCATGGGTTGCTGGGTCCAGATGACGCGCTCGACGCCGTCGGGCCATTGGCAGCGGAAATTGGGCTGGCCGTAATCGCTGATGACGGTGGCGTAGGGGGTGCCGGGCGGTAGCTTGTTCATCGGGGTGCACGCCGCCAGGGTGGCGGCCATGCCGCCCAGCGCGAGCAGGCGGACGAGCCGGGAAAAGGGGGTCATGCGAGGGTCTCCTGGAAGACCGGGCGAATCAGCCCGGATGAACTCAGGAGCAATTCTAGCGAATCAGCTATAATTGCCTCCGATTTGTCCCGCCTGCGTGTGCAGGCAGGGCAATCCGGCGAATCGGCTGGCGGGAAAAATCTGCCGGCACGAGTGTCAGGGCAGGATGGCCCGGGAGTGATTCCTGGCGGCCTGTAGCGTTTCCCGGCACTTGGCTTTCTTCGCCGCCATTGTGCGAGTATGCATTTTTTAAACCCACGTCAGGGCACCTCGGCCCTGACGCATGTCATAGAGGTCAATAATGTCCGTTGCTGACATCAACAAAGCCGACATCGTTACGCAATTCCAACGCGCTCAAGGCGATACCGGCTCCCCCGAAGTTCAGGTGGCTCTGCTCACCGCCCGCATCAACGAGCTGACCGGTCACTTCAAGGAACACAAGAAGGACCACCACTCGCGCCGCGGTCTGCTGCGCATGGTCAGCCGTCGTCGCAAATTGCTCGACTATCTCAAGGGCCGCAATCCCGATTCGTACCGCGCTCTGATCGAAAAACTCGGTCTGCGCAAGTGATCGACGGGGCTGGCTCCCCATGACACAACCGTGGTCGCTGCGACGCTGTCGCGACGGCCACGGTTTTTCATTTGCAAGGAACCTTTGTCATGTTCAATAAAGTGACCAAGACCTTCCAGTACGGCCAGCATACGGTCGTACTGGAAACCGGCGAGATGGCTCGCCAGGCCTCCGGCGCTGTGCTTGTGTCCGTTGAGGACACCGTCGTGCTGGCCACGGTCGTCGCGGCCAAGAAGCCGAAGGCCGGTCAGAATTTCTTTCCGCTGACCGTCGATTACATCGAGAAGACCTATGCCGCCGGCCGCATCCCCGGCGGTTTCTTCAAGCGTGAAGGCAAGCCCTCCGAAAAGGAAACGCTGACCTCGCGCCTGATCGACCGTCCGCTGCGTCCGCTGTTTCCGGAAGGTTTCTACAACGACGTGCAGGTGGTGATCCACACGCTGTCGGTCAACCCGGAAATCGATCCCGACATCCCCGCCATGATCGGCGCCTCGGCTGCGCTGGCGATCTCGGGCATCCCGTTCAACGGCCCGATCGGCGCTGCCCGCGTGGGTTACGCCGATGGTCAGTACATCCTCAACCCGACCGCTTCCCAGCTCAAGTCCTCCCAGATGGACCTGGTGGTGGCGGGCACGGAAAACGCGGTACTGATGGTCGAATCCGAAGCCAAGCAGCTCTCCGAAGAGATCATGCTGGGCGGCGTGGTGTTCGGCCACGAGCAGATGCAGGCTGCCATCAACGCCATCCATGACCTGGTGAGCGATGCCGGCAAGCCCGAGTGGGACTGGGCTCCCGCTCCCAAGGACGAGGCCCTGATCGCCGCCGTCACCGCGGCTGCCCAGGAAGGCCTGAATGCCGCCTACCAGATCCGCGAAAAGCAGGCTCGCACGGCCAAGCTGCGTGAAGTGTACGCCGCCGTCTCGGCCACGCTGGCCGAGCAGGCTGCCGCAGCCGGCCAGCCGGCACCGGACAGCGTGACGGTCGAGAACATCCTGTTCGACATCGAGGCGCGCCTGGTGCGCAGCCAGATCCTGAATGGCGAGCCGCGCATCGACGGTCGCGACACCCGCACCGTGCGCCCGATCAGCGTGCGTCTGGGCGTGCTGCCGCGCGCCCACGGCAGCGCCCTCTTCACGCGTGGGGAAACCCAGGCGCTGGTGGTGGCCACGCTGGGCACCAAGCAGGATGAGCAGATCATCGACGCCCTGATGGGCGAGTACCGTGATCGCTTCATGCTGCACTACAACATGCCGCCGTTCGCCACGGGCGAAACCGGTCGCATCGGTGTGCCCAAGCGCCGTGAAATCGGCCACGGCCGTCTGGCCAAGCGCTCGCTGGTGCCGGTGCTGCCCAAGCCCGAAGACTTCCAGTACACCATCCGTATCGTGTCCGAGATCACCGAGTCCAACGGCTCGTCGTCGATGGCATCGGTGTGCGGCGGTTCGCTGGCCATGATGGACGCCGGTGTGCCGACCACGGATCACGTGGCTGGCGTGGCCATGGGCCTGATCCTCGAAGACGGCAAGTTTGCCGTGCTGACCGACATTCTCGGCGACGAAGATCACCTGGGCGACATGGACTTCAAGGTGGCGGGTACCGACAACGGCATCACCGCGCTGCAGATGGACATCAAGATCCAGGGCATCACCAAGGAAATCATGCAGGTGGCGCTGGCCCAGGCCCGCGAAGGCCGTCTGCATATCCTGGGCAAGATGCGCGATGCGCTGGACGGTTCGCGTACCGAGCTGTCGGCCTTCGCTCCGCGCATGCTGACCATCAAGATCAATCCCGAGAAGATCCGCGACGTGATCGGCAAGGGCGGCGCCACCATCCGTGCGCTGACCGAAGAAACCGGCACCCAGATCGACATCTCCGATGACGGCACCATCGTCATCGCCAGCGTTGACGAAGGTCAGGCCAAGGAAGCCCAGCGCCGCATCGTCGAACTGACCGCCGATGTCGAGGTGGGCCAGGTCTACGAAGGCGCCGTGCTGCGCCTGTTGGACTTCGGCGCCATCGTGCAGGTGCTGCCGGGCCGTGACGGCCTGCTGCACATCTCGGAGATCGCCAACTACCGCATCGCGAACATCAACGATGTGCTGAAGGTGGGCCAGCAGGTTCGTGTCAAGGTCATCGAGGCCGACGACAAGGGCCGTCTGCGTCTGTCGATCAAGGCGATCGGCGGCATCGAGCAGCAGCAACCCGCTGGCGCCGAAGGCGCCGTTGAAGCGGCTCCGCAAGGCGAGTAATCGCCACGCGGCATGAAGACGGCGCCTTCGGGCGCCGTTTTTTTTGGCCCTGAGCGCCTTCCGGCGGGATCGCGCAGGGTATTTTCCCGCTTGCGGTCAGATCCAGATCCGGTAAAGTTTTGCCACTCTGCCGCGCGGGTCCCATCCACGCGGAGCATATTTTCTGGGCAAGGGTGGGTATGGCATGACGCAATGGCGGCGAGTGGCGGCGATGCTGGCGGCAGGAGCTGTCCTGGCGGGGTGTGCGGCGCCTTCGGGTGCCCCCACCGACAAGGGCAGTCCCAAGAGCGAACCCATGTCGGCCGATCAGTTCGGCCAGACCGATTTCAATCGTACGGTCACGCTGTCCATGCGCGACAACCTCGCCAGCCTGTATTCGCTGCTCGACAAACTCTATCGGCGCAATCCCCGCGAATGGCGCAAGTCGGGTTTCGCCGACCAGGCGCAGGCGGTGGCGCATGTCAAACAGTTGATCGCCGAGCGGCGCGCGCCCGCGGGCCTGGCGGGCCTGCAGGATGTCCAGGTGCTGGCAGTCTCGCTTGACCCGAACTACGCCGGCGACAGGGTGGCCGCCTTCATTTATGGCCTGGCCGACAATATGCTGGCGGCGCACAATGGGAAAACCCGTTTCTATGTCTCGGACGTGCTGGACGGCCAGCGGGTGTTCAATGCCGCGCGCAACGTCGAGGCGGCGGCCTGGCTGCTGTCATCGCGCCGCAATGCCCAGGGCGAGCCGCTGTTGCTGGCCAATGAGATGTCTGCCACGGTCACCAATCTGAGTTTCGAGCGCGAGTTCGGCGCTATCATCGGTCGGCTGGACCTGATCGCCAATCTGCTGGGCGAGAACTCGCGCCGGGTCGGCATCAATTATGCCCAGGGTCTGCTTTTCTTTAATTTTCTGCCGGTGCGTTGAGCGCCGTCCCTACCCATGACCGATCTCGCCGCCATCCAGACCGCCCGTGACAATCTGCGCGGACAGGTGCTGAAGACTCCCTTCACGCTGTCACGCACCCTGTCCGACATGCTGGGCGCCGAGGTCTGGCTGAAGTTCGAGAACCTGCAGTTCACTGCCTCCTTCAAGGAGCGCGGCGCGCTCAATCGCATGCTTACGCTTTCCGCGGCCGAACGCGCTGCGGGCGTGATTGCCGTGTCGGCCGGAAACCATGCTCAGGGCGTGGCCTATCATGCGCAGCGCATGGGCGTGCCGGCGGTGATCGTGATGCCGCGCTTCACCCCCACCGTGAAGGTCGCCAATACGCGCCGTTTCGGAGCCGAGGTGGTGCTGGCCGGCGATACCTTCGATGACGCCAAGGCCAAGGGCTATGAGCTGGCCCGCGAACGCGGCCTGACCATGATCCACCCCTACGACGATGAGGCGGTGATCGCCGGGCAGGGCACCATCGGTCTGGAAATGCTGCAGGACCAGCCGGATCTGGACGCGATGGTGATCGCCATCGGCGGAGGCGGCCTGATCAGCGGCATCGCCACGGCGGCCAAGGCGATCAAGCCGGATATCGAGATCATCGGCGTGCAGACCGAACGCTTTCCGTCGATGTACGCCGCCATCCATGGTCAGGATCGCGAGAGCGGCGCCTACACCATTGCCGAGGGCATTGCGGTCAAATCGCCGGGTACGCTTACCGAGGCGATTGTGCGCCGCCTGGTGGATCGCATCGAGCTGGTCAGCGAGGCCGACATCGAGCACGCCATCGTGGTGCTGCTGGAAATCGAGAAGACCGTAGTCGAGGGGGCGGGGGCCGCCGGCCTGGCGGCCCTGCTGCAGGAGCAGGGGCGTGGCGGGCAGCGTTATCACGGCAAGCGCATCGGTCTGGTGCTGACCGGTGGCAATATCGATCCGCTCATGCTGGGCGATCTGATCGAGCGCGGCATGGTGCGCGCCGGGCGCCTGGCGCGTATCCGGGTCGACCTGCGCGATCTGCCAGGGGCGTTGGCGCAGGCGACCAAGCTGATCGCCGATGCCCATGCCAACATCACCGAGGTGCACCATCAGCGCGCCTTCACCGCGCTGCCGGTGCGCAATGTCGAGGTCGATTTCGTGCTTCAGACGCGCGGGCACGATCACATCGAGGAAGTCATCGGGGTGCTGAACCGCGCCGGTTTCGCGGCCAGCAACCACGATCACTGAGCTGCGAGCAGGCTTTTCAAACGGTACAGTCGTTCACGTTGCAGGGTGGCGGCCAGCGGTTCGGCTTCGCGGCCCAGGGCGACCCAGTCCTCGGGCACCTGCTCAGCGGCACGGCGCAGCGCCTGAGGCGCCACGGCATGCCAGCGCGCCAGCAAGAGGTCCGGATTGAAGGCATCCAGGCCCCGGCGGCGCAATTCAGAGCGATTGAAATCCTTCAGGTTCCAGGTGGCGATCTGGACCACGGGGGTCTGCTGCAGGCCGCAGCGAGCACGCCGCGCCAGCCCGGCGGCGATCACATGGAAGTCCTTGGGGTCGCTGTAGCGCAGCCCGCTCTCATAGGCGGCCAGATCATGCTCCATGGCGCCGGGAAAGCGTTCGTTCAGTTCCTCCCATTGGGCCTGCATCACCTCGGCGGGCAGGCTCCACAGGCGGGCGGCGTTGCGCCGCCATTCCAGTCCGATGCGTTCGCTCCAGACCGGCTGGTAGAGGCCGGCGTCGGCCAGGCGCAGCATCAGGCGGCGCACGATGCCGGACATCAGAACGCAGGCGTCCAGCACGACAAAGGGCGCGGCAGGCGAGGGCATGGATGGGGAAAGGGCGTTAGTCATGGGGGAAATCCAGGGCCGGGCACCGGCGGCCAGCCGAAACGGGCCGGGCGAGCCTGCGCCGGGGCAGGCCAGGCGGCGTCAACGCCGCTTGCCGCCTGCAGCGTGGTGCACCCACCCGGAATCGAACCGGGACGCCTTACGGCGAGGGATTTTAAGTCCCTTGCGTCTACCAATTTCGCCATGGGTGCGGCATGCAGGCCATCTGGCGGCAACGATGGCGACCCGTCCGGGTTGCTGCGCTGTCGCCGTGCCCACCAGTCAGCCGGGAGATGCATCGGCGGGCGTAAACCCGCCATGGCTGACCGCAGAGGTGGAGCCGCATTATAGCTGCACTCATCGGCCGCGCCTGGCCGGTTCGTGCCCCGAGCCCGTCATTTGCCGCCACCTGGCGCTGCGTGCGTCAGCGTCGTCCGCAAGCGGCGATAGCCGATCCGGATGCCGGTTGCGCTGAGCGCCAGACCGCCCAGGCTGAACAGGATGAGGATGGCCTCGCGCCAGCCGGGCGCCGCCAGCATGACAGGCAGGTCCCAGCTGTGCAGCAGCTCGAACAGCCAGCGGCCCAGGCGCTGGCGTCGATCCATGGTGCTTTCTATGTCGCCGGTACGGGGATCGATGTGGACCCAGGTGTTTCCCGGGTCATCGAACTCGATGCGCCAGACCGGCAGCGGCTTCTCCCGCGCGCCACGCATGGCTTGCGGGGCACGCGGGTAGTAGTAAGCGTCATGAACCTGCAGGCGCTGCATCGACCGGACCGGGGCCGGGTAGAGCTGGCGGGCTGCTGCCAGCAGACGGAGCTGATCGATTTCGGGTTGCGGCCCCACACGAGAGGCTCGGGCCGACAGCGCCACAGGCTGGCCGTCGGCGCTTCGCCCGATCAGATAGGGGTGCGCGCCGATCACCGACCAGCGGACTTCCTTTACGCTGCCTGCCGGCTGCGCCTGGATGAGGTCGGTGGCCTCGCGCGCAAAGCCGGCCTGGGACAGCGTCCGTCCCTGGTAGGCCGTGCGATCCGGTCGATCCCTGGCGGACAGTATGTCCAGGGGGTTCATCGACATCAGGCCGCTGAATATCCAGGTCACGGCGGTAACGCAGAATATCAGGCCGCTCAGGTGGTGCCAGCGCAGCGCGCCGCGGGGATACGGGCTGCGCGAGCCCGAGCGATAGGGGCGGGCGAAACGCCAGCGCCAGATGCCCACCAGAACGCCGGCCAGGGTGCTGAAGGTGGCCGCGGCAGACAGGATCACGATCAGCCAGTGCCAGACGGGGGCGGGGCTGGGGCCGCGGAACACGTAGAGCCAGTGCAGCCAGGCGCCGACGTAGTTCCAGCCGCGGTTCCAGGCATCGGTCTTTTGCAGCACTTCGCCGGTGCGCGAAGAGACATAGACGATGGTGCCGGCAGCATCGTGCACTGCGATCTTGTGCAGCGGCCGGTGGGGGTTGAGCGCAGCGGAGCGGGTCCAGAGATCGGCCTGCAGCAGGCCTTCATGGGTAGGCGTGCTGCCCGGCAGATACTGGACTACCGACGCCAGGGCCAGGGCGGGATCGGTGCCGTCGATCGGGCTGGCTGTCTGTGCGTCCAGGGCCTGGATCGAGGATCCCCGCGTGATCTGGTACTGGGGCCGGCCGGCGACCGAAATCAGGCGTAGCCCGGTGATCTCGCCGACGTCGCCGGGCTGGGCGGCGAGCAGCGTGTCCAGCGGCAGGCAGCAGTTGTCCGGACCTAGCGCCTCCAGCCGTGCCAGGTGTTGCCAGGGATAGAGCTTGGGGTAGCCCACGAACAGCATCACCATGCCGCTCAGGAACCAGAGCGCCATCGGCACGGCCATCAGCACGCCGCTCCAGCGATGCAGGAGGTACACCAGTCGTTTGGG
The DNA here is from genome assembly GCF_900078335.1 of Bordetella trematum. Taxonomy (GTDB): domain Bacteria; phylum Pseudomonadota; class Gammaproteobacteria; order Burkholderiales; family Burkholderiaceae_B; genus Bordetella; species Bordetella trematum. The sequence continues at coordinate 57,591 of NZ_FKBR01000022.1, read as the reverse complement.
GTTGCGCAAGGCCATGATTGTCCTGCGCTCAGAATGACGCCCGCAGCGCCAGCTCATACGTGCGCGGCGCGCCGGCGTAGTAATAGGAGATGCTGTTGGTGTTGACGGCGTACTTCTCGTCGGTCACGTTGCGTACCCGCCCGGTGAGCGTGATGCGCGAGTCAAGGCGGTAGGCCAGCGCCAGGTCCAGCAAGGTATAGGCCGGCACCCGGTAGCTGTTGGCGGCGTTGCCATAGACCTTGCCCACGTGGCGCAGCCCGGCGCTGGCCGTCCATTGCGGATGCAGGTCATAGTCGAGCCAGAGGTTGGCGACCCATTTGGGCACATTGGCCGGTACGTTGCCGGCCAGGGATACTGCCGTGCCCGCCACGTTCTGCGTGAACCGGTCATAGCGGGCGTCGACATAGGCAAGGTTGCCTTGCACCCGCAATGCGGCCGTGGGCATCAGGCCCAGCGACAGCTCAAGTCCGCGTGAGGATTGTTCGCCGGCCTGCACCGTGGCGCGCGGATCCCTCGGGTCGGGCGTGGCGACGTTCTTGCGGCGTATCTCGTAGGCGGCCAGACCCAGCGTCAGCCGGTCATCCCAGAAATTGAAGCGGCTGCCGATCTCGAACTGCCTGCCCGTGCTGAGCCTGGCATTGGCGTTCAGGTTGGCGTAGGTCGTGGCGGCCAGGCTGCCGGCCGGGGCGTCGGCCGAGGTGGCGTATTGGGCATAGAGATTGAAGCCCGGCGCGGGGTCCCAGACCAGGCCGATGCGACCGGTCGTGGCGGAGTATCTGCGGCCGAAGTGCGGCGGATTGGTGGGTGTGGGCTGGCGGTAGTTCTTGAGATCGAGCTTCAGGCGTTCGTGACGCAGGGCGCTGACCAGTGCGAGCTCATCGGTGATTTCGCTGCGGTTCTCCAGCGAGACGGCGATGGTGCGCAGCCGGGTGCGCCGGTCCTTGTGGAAGGCGTTCTGCATGCCGGGAATGTCGAAGAAGTCTTCGACCTCGAAATCGTAGGGGTCGACGATCGTGCTGTAGGCCACGCTGCTCGGATAATTGCTGCGATACCCGACGCTGGTATCCAGGCCGAAGGCCCACTCGCTGCGTCGCTTGCCCAGCCAGCCCTGGTGCGTGACTTCCAGGCGGTTGCCGTAGAGTTTGTGCTCGTGGCGCTGCAGATACGGCCCGCTGCGCAGGATGGCGCTGTTGTCGGGTGTATAGCTGTAGTTCTCGACGTTGCGGAAATTGCGTTGCGTGTCATAGAGATAGGCGGTGTTGCGCCACTGCCAGGTGTCGCTGGCGCGGTAGTCGACAACCGAGCGCAGCCATTGCACTTGTTGTTCATAGCGGGCGTCGTGGCTGTTGTAGTTCTTGAAGCGGGTGCCGGGCGCGACCTTCAGTTCGCCGCGCAGGGGGTTCAGCACAGGCGTGCCGAAGTAGGGGCTGTGTTCGGTTTCGCTCTGATACTCGTAGGCCAGCGTGTGCGAGAGCTGTGGCGTGAGATCCGAGAGCAGCGAGAACGCCACCTGGCTGGCATGCGAGCGGTTGCGTTCCACCCAGCCGCTGCTGCTGCGATGCAGGGCATCGATGCGCACATAGTGGGCCGTTTCGCCCTGGCCGCCGCTCAGTTGCCGGTTCAGCCCCAGACCGACCGAGCGCAGGCCGTAGGCGCCGACGCGGATCTCGGCTTCCTGGAAGTCATCGCGTTGCGCGGTTTTGGTCAGGTAGTTGATGGCGCCGCCGACGGCGCCTGCGCCGTAGAGAAAGCCGGCGGGGCCACCCATCGCCTCGACCCGATCGTAGATCCAGCTGTCCACGGGCCGGGTGGCCTGGCCCGCCTCCTGCAGGTTGATGCCGTTGTAGAGCACCGCCAATTGGCCGGCGGTGAACCCGCGATAACTCACGCTGACCGCGCCGGGGGGGGAGGCAGCCACCACGCCAGGCACGCCGCGCAGCATCTCCTGCGTGTCCCGGGCGCCACGTTGCTGCAGCGTGGCGTGATCGATGACAGTCACGGCGGCGGGCGTTTCCCGCACGCTCAGGCCCAGGCGGCTGGCGGTGCCGGCCGTGGCGTCGAAGTCGATCGGACCGTTGACGATCGGCGCCGATGAACGGACCTTCACGGCGGGCAAGGTGGTGACGGTAGTGTGCTGCGGGTCGGTGGCAGGCGTCTGAGCAACGTCGGGGGCGCCATGGAGGATGGACGGCGCGATCAGCGCGAACATGGCGCCGGAGATCGTGAGGGCTTTCATAAATGAACGGGCTTGCAGCTTTTGCGACGGGCGCAAAAGACGGTGAACAGGCGGCGTCCAGGTACGGCCCGGCCTGCCATTCAAGTGGGCAGCGCCGTAGCGTGTGACCTGGGAATCAAGCGGGGGAGGGGGCGAAAGGCGGGCGGCAAGGCCCCGGGAGGAGCCGGGATGGATCCGGCGTAGGGAGCGCCCGTCGCCTCAGGCGAGGGGCGGCGCACGCGGCCCCAGCGGCGGGCCGCCGATGGGGGCCGTGGGCGCAGGCAGGGGCAAGGGGCCAAGACCGGGCGGGGCTTGCGCCAGCGGTGCAAAGAAGGCGATGTCGCCGCGATGCGGCAGGCAGGCTGCCTGTTGCGACAGCAGACAGAAGGCGCAGGCGAGAGCGTCGGCGCCGGACTCGGGGTGGTCGCCCGGGGATCCGGCGGCCACCAGGATTGTGCTCAGAGCGCTATCGGGGCTGCAGAAGGTCAGCGCCACCTGTCGTTCGGAGGAGGCTTGCGGCATATAGCCTGCCGGCACCATGGCCCGGCAGGCCACCATCAGCAGCAGCCAGCCCAGCAGCCCGCCCCGCGCCAGGCGGGACAGGCGGCGCAAGCGCGCGGCGGTCCACTGCGCTGTCTGGATGTCGACGCTTGCCAGCATGCATTGGTCCGGCTGCGTCGCGGCGCTGACCGCGATGCGATGCCGGGCTTCTCCCCTTCAGGTGATTTGTTTTCTTCGAGGCGGCACCTTGCAGGCCGGCTGCCCGATCCGGGAAGCCGGCCTGCAGCAGCTCGCCGCCATGAGAATGATACCTTGTTGCAAAAGCGCATGGCAGCTGGTGCCGAAACCGGTTTCTTGCCCAGCGGCGTGCGCGCTGCGCGCGAGCTGCTCGGGCATGGGAGGCAGCAGACCGGAGTCGTGCAGTGTGAACAGCGCAACCGACGGCGTGGGCACGAGCTTGCGACCCGCCAGCACGAACATCGGATCGCCCATTGCCTTGCGGGCCGCGCCCGCGCGGCCCAAAAGCAAAAAGCCATCGCGCAGGCCGCGATGGCTTTCATGGGGCAGGCCGGACGGCCGGCTGGCGGAAGCGGTGGGATTCGAACCCACGAAGGGTATAAACCCTTGCCGGTTTTCAAGACCGGTGCCTTCAACCGCTCGGCCACGCTTCCTGTCTGGAGGACGCCAGGTGCGCCCTCGTCGGGGGGCTGGCAGCCGATCAGGCCGGCGCAGCTTCCCGTAAAGGGCGTCATAATAATCTATTTGGCCAATCAAGGACGGAGGCGTGTCATGCGCGCAGTAGAAATCAGCCAGCCGGGTGGTCCGGAAGTTCTGGTGCCGGTCGAGTGCCCGATTCCCGAAGCGGGGCCGGGCGAGGTGTTGATCAAGGTGTCGGCAGCCGGCATCAACCGCCCTGACGTGTTCCAGCGCAAGGGCAATTACGCGCCGCCGCCGGGGGCTTCGCAGTTGCCGGGCCTGGAAGTGGCAGGCGAGATCGTCGCCGGCGATGCCGCCGCAGGCGGCTTTCGCATCGGCGACAAGGTTTGCGCCCTGGTGGCGGGCGGCGGTTATGCCGAGTACTGCGTGGCCCCCGCGTTGCAATGCCTGCCGATTCCGAAGGGGCTGAGCGATATCGAAGCGGCCGGTTTGCCGGAGACCTATTTCACGGTCTGGAGCAATGTGTTCGATCGTGGCGCGCTGGCCGAAGGGGAAACCCTGCTGGTGCATGGCGGGGCCAGCGGCATCGGCACCACGGCCATCCAGATCGCGCGCGCAATGGGGCATACGGTGTTCGCCACCGTGGGCAGCGATGAGCGCGTGGCTGCGGTCGAGCGCCTGGGCGCGCGCGGCATCAACTACAAGACGCAGGACTTCACCAAGGAAATCAAGGCCATGACCGATGGCCGGGGGGTGGACGTGGTGCTCGACATGGTGGCCGGCGATTACATCGACCGCGACCTGAGCTGCCTGGCCGACGATGGTCGCATCGTCATCATTGCCTTGCTGGGTGGCTCGCGTGCCACGATCAACTGCAATGAAGTGATGCGCCGCCGCCTGACGGTGACCGGCTCGACCCTGCGTCCGCGTCCGGTCTCCTTCAAGGGCGAGATCGCGCGCGCCCTGCGCGAGCATGTCTGGCCCCTGCTGGAAAGCGGCCGCATCAAGCCCATCATCCATGCCACCATGCCGCTGGAAGAGGCCGCCCGTGGCCATGCCATGATGGAAGCCGGCGAACAGGTCGGCAAAATCATCCTGACCGTGTAACAGAATGGGGGCGGCGAAAACCGCCCCAACAGGATACAATTGCTGGTTCCGCCCGGTGCGCTTTGCCGTTCCGGGCCATTGCCGTATCGTCGCCGGGGGCCAGGCCCGGGCCGCGCCCAGGCGCGGTCAGGTCTTTTCCGGCCCCTCTGAATTCAGCATTTTTAGCCCTTATCTGCGCATGACCGAAACTGCCGCCACTCGCCGCGCCCGCCTGGTGCTGGGTAACTGGAAGATGCACGGCAGCCTGGCCGAAAACGCCAGCCTGCTTGCCGCCTTGCGCGCTGCCGATCCCGCCTCGCATTGCGAGATCGGTGTCTGCGTCCCGTTCCCCTATCTGGCCCAGGCCAGCGCTGCCCTCGAGGGCAGCGCCATTTCCTGGGGCGCCCAGGACGTCAGCGCCCAGGCCAAGGGCGCGTTCACGGGCGAAGTCTCGGCCGGCATGCTCAAAGAGTTCGGTTGCCGCTGGGCGCTGGCCGGGCACTCCGAACGCCGCTCTCTGCATGGCGAAACCGACCAGCAGGTGGCCGACAAGGCCAGCGCCGCGCTGGCGGCGGGCCTGGTGCCGGTGGTTTGTGTGGGCGAGTCGCTGTCCGAGCGTGAGTCGGGCCAGACCCTCGCTGTGATCGCGCGTCAGCTGGCGCCGGTGCTGGCGCTGGGCCGCGAAGCGGTGGCTGGCATGGTGCTGGCCTATGAGCCGGTATGGGCTATTGGCACGGGCCTGTCGGCCACGCCGGAGCAGGCCCAGGAAGTGCATGCCGCGATTCGTGCGGCCCTGACCGAACTGGGTGCGCCCGAAGTGCGCGTGCTGTACGGCGGCAGCGTCAAGGCAGCCAACGCAGCCAGTCTGTTCGCCATGGCGGACATCGACGGCGCGCTGGTGGGAGGCGCCGCCCTGGTGGCCGAAGAATTCTTGCGCATCGCCGCAAACTAAAGTATCCGTCCGGAGTCTTTCATGTCTATGATGCTTACCATCCTGCTGGTCGTCCAGGTGATCTCGGCGCTGGCTATCATCGTCCTGGTGCTGCTGCAGCAGGGCAAGGGTGCCGAAATGGGGTCGTCGTTCGGTTCCGGCTCGGCCGGCAGCCTGTTCGGCGCCACGGGCGCGGCGAACTTCCTGTCGCGCACCACCAAGTGGGCGGCCGTGGTGTTCTTCTGCACGACCGGTGGCCTGGCCTATCTGTCGCACAAGAGCTATTCGGTGCCCACCGTCGAAAGCGGCGTGATGCAGAACTTCCAGGATCGTTCCGTGCCCCAGGCGCCGGGCGCGCCTGCCACGGGTTCGTCGGTGCCGCAATCGGTGCCCCAGGTCCCGGCCGCGCCCGAGTCGGTGCCGCAATCGGTGCCGCAGGCGCCGGCAGCTCCCGAGTCGACGCCGCAATCGGTGCCGACCCCGCCGGCCGACAACGCCCCGGCGGCTGGGCAATCCGGTGCAGCTCCCGCCGAAAGCAAGTAAGGCGTCATTCACGCCTCGGCTGTTTTGCCAGACGGCGCCCGCAAGGGCGCCGTTTTCATTGGCGGGCCTTGGTGGGAGTATTGCGGGGCGATACTGTCGAAACCCAGCGAAACAGTTATCTCGGGTATTCAGTAGTTAGGTACGGATAGATTTGGGCGTATTTCTGGCATGTAAGATAAATGCTGTTATCATTGAGAACTATTCTTATTTGATAACGTAAACGTCGGTTGCGACGGGAGTCTTTCATGCTGAAGAAATCGACCCAGAGTGGAATGCGTCATTGGTTGGCCGGCGCTGCGCTGGCCCTGGTGCCTCTGTTCGGCCAGGCTGCCGAAGTCAAGCATGCGCAGGGCAGCACGCAGGTACCGGACAAGCCTGCCAAGACGGTGGTCATGGATCTGGCCGTGCTGGATACGCTCAATACGCTGGGCGTGGAAGCCATCGGGGTGCCTGCCGCCGTGCATTGGCCCAAGCCCCTGGCGAAGTACGCCGACAAGAACTATGCCAAAGTCGGGTCGATGTTCGAGCCGGACTACGAGGCCATCAATCGTCTGCAGCCGGACGTGATCTTCGTGGCGGGTCGTTCGGCGCCCAAGTATGGCGATCTTTCGCGCATGGCCCCTACGGTGGACCTGACCGTCGATCCGAAGGATCTGGTCGGCAGCGTCGAGCGCAACACCAACACGCTGGCGGGCATTTACGGCCGCCAGGACGTGGCGGATGAGAAGCTCAAGGCCCTCAAGGCGTCGATCGCTTCCCTCAATGAGCGCGCCGGCAAAGCGGGTACGGGCCTGATCATCCTCACGACCGGCGGCAAGATGAGTGCCTACGGACCGGGGTCGCGGTTCGGCGTGATCCATGATGCCTTCGGCGTGAAGCCGGCCGTCACGGACCTGAAGACCTCCAACCATGGCCAGGCCGTGTCCTTCGAGTTCATCGCCCAAACCGACCCGGATTGGCTGTTCGTGATCGATCGCGACGCCGCCATTGGCCGTGAAGGGACCTCGGCTCAGCAATTGCTGGACAACGATCTGGTGCGTGGCACGAAGGCCTGGAAGAACAAGCATGTCATCTACCTGGATGGCCCCAACTGGTACTCGCTGGGCGCCGCCGGCCTGACGGCCCTGCAGGAAAGCGTCAACGAGATCGACGCCGCCGTCACGAAGCAGTAAGCGTATGCCTTCATTACAACCGGTCGCGCGCCCGGCGCGCTTCCGGTGGCTGGCCGGCCCGCTCGGGCTGGCCGTCACCTGTACGGTCTTGCTCGCCTTGTGCCTGATCAGCATTGGTCTGGGCGCAGGGCGGTTTTCGTATCTGGATCTGTTCGGGGGAGAGCAGGCCGCCAAGACCTGGCAACTGCTGATGGTCAGCCGCGTGCCGCGCACCCTGGCCTTGCTGCTGGCCGGCATGGCCCTGGCCGTGGCCGGCTTGCTGATGCAGATGCTGGTGCGCAACCGCTACGTAGAGCCTTCCACGGCCGGCACGATGGAGTCGGCCACACTGGGGATTCTGACGGTCACGCTGCTGGCGCCGGGCGCGCCCGTGATTGTGAAGATGGTCACGGCGACGGCTTTCGGCCTGGCGGGCAGTCTGGTGTTCCTGGCCCTGTTGCGACGGGTGCCGATGCGCAGCCCCTTCCTGGTGCCGCTGGTGGGGTTGATCCTGGGCGGCGTGATCCATGCCGTCACGACTTACGTGGCGATCCAGCATGACCTGCTCCAGTCGCTGCATGCCTGGACGACCGGCGATTTCTCCGGAGTATTGCGCGGGCGCTACGAGTTGCTGTGGGTGGGGTTGATCCTGACCTGCGTGGCCTATCGTGCGGCAGACCGCTATACGGTGGCCGGCATGGGGCGCGAGTTCGCTTCGAACCTGGGGCTGAACTATGCCCGTCTGACTTTCGTGGGCCTGTTGATCGTCTCGGCCATCTCGGCGGTGGTGGTGGTGACTGCGGGCGCGATTCCCTTTCTCGGGCTGATCGTGCCCAATGCCGTGAGCCTGATGTTCGGTGACAACATGCGGCGTTCGATTCCGTGGGTGGCTCTGTTGGGCGGGGTGTTCGTGCTGACCTGCGACATCATCGGTCGCCTGCTGCTCTACCCCTACGAGGTGCCCATCGGCACCGTGGTCGGGGTCGTGGGGGGTGTCCTGTTCCTGTGGTTGCTGCTGCGCCAAAGGGGGCGGCGTGGCTGAAAAACGGATCGGCCCGGGCATGCGCCTGGGCGTGCTGGCCGGCCTGGCGCTGGCTTGCTGCGTGGCCTATATGACGATCGACGCGCGTGGGCAGTGGTCATTCGTGATCCCGTTCCGGGGCGGCAAGCTGGCGGCGATGGTGCTGGTGGCCTATTGCGTCGCGGTGTCGTCGGTGCTGTTCCAGACCATGACGCACAACCGCATCCTGACCCCGTCGATCATGGGTTTTGATGCCTTGTACGTGACCATCCAGGCGGCCATCGTCTATGGCTTCGGGCTGCCTGCCATGAATGCGCCCACGCCGGCCTGGCAGTTCCTGCTGGAAGTGGGCGCCATGACGGGATTCGCCTGGGTGCTGTTCCGTTGGTTGTTCACTGGCGGGTCGCAGAGTCTGCACCTGATGATGCTGGTGGGGATCATCTTCGGCCTGTTGTTTCGCAGCCTGTCGAGCTTTGCGATGCGGTTGATCGATCCCAACGAGTTTCTGGTGTTGCAAGACCGCATGTTCGCCAGCTTCAACAGTGTGCGCGTCGGCCTGCTGCCGCTGGCTGCCGGGGCGGCCGTGCTGGTGAGCCTGGTGTTCTGGCGCATGCGCCGACGTTACGACGTGGTGGCGCTGGGCCGTGACATGGCCATCAACCTGGGGATCAACTACCGCGCAACGCTGTTGACCACCTTGGGCGGCGTGGCGGTACTGGTGGCGGTGGCTACGGCGCTGGTCGGTCCGGTGACCTTCCTGGGCTTGCTGGTGAGCAATCTCGCCTACCAGAGCATGGCCAGCGATCGTCATGGGCAGACCGTGCCGGCCGCCGTGCTGTGGGGGATCATCTTCCTGGTGGGAGGGCAGACCCTGCTGGAGCGTGTGCTGGGCCTGAGCACGACCGTCAGTGTGGTGATCGAATTCGTGGGCGGCCTGCTTTTCCTTATCCTGATTCTGCGCAAGGGGCGTCGATGATAGAGCTGAAATCCGTCAGCAAGTGTTATGACGATAGTGTGGTGGTCGATGACGTGAGCCTGCAGTTGGCAGCGCGCGGCGTGACCGCCATCGTCGGCCCCAACGGCGCAGGCAAATCCACCTTGCTGTCCATGGTCAGCCGCCTGCTGCCCCTGTCGCAGGGCCAGGTGCTGGTCGATGGCCTGGATGTGACCCAGGCCGACAGTCGCGAGCTGGCGACCCGGCTGGCCATTCTGCGCCAGGACAATCACCTGCCGCTGCGCCTGACGGTCCGCGATCTGGTGGCGTTCGGGCGCTTTCCCCATACCGGTGGGCGCCTGACCCTGGACGACAAGGCTCATATCGAGCGCGCCATCGACTATCTCGACCTCACGCCCCTGGCTGACCGTTATCTGGACGAAATGTCGGGCGGCCAGCGCCAGCGTGCCTTCGTGGCCATGGTGCTGTGCCAGGATACGCGTTACGTGCTGCTGGACGAGCCGCTCAACAGCCTGGACATGAAGCATGCCGTGGCCATGATGCGCGTGCTGCGCCGCGCCGCCGATGAGTTGGGCAAGACAGTGATCATCGTGTTGCACGACCTGAATTTCGCCTCTGCGTATGCCGACCAGATCGTCGCCATGCGACAGGGCAGGGTGGCGCATCAGGGCACGCCAGCCGAACTGATTCGGTCGGACGTGCTGAGCGAGCTGTATGCGCTGCCTATCCGGGTGCACGAGATCGACGGTCAGCGCATTTGCGTCTATTACCGCTGAGGGTTGCGGGGCGGCAATTGCCGCGCCCTGGGCATCAATAGAGTTTCAGGCCGGCCTGTTGCGCGACAGTCTGCCATTTGGCGATCTCGCTGCGGCGGAACGCCTCCAGTTCTGCGGGGCTGGAGCCGATCGGCTCGGCGCCGAAGCCGTGCAGGGCCGTCACGATAGCCTCGTCCTTGAGCACCTCGGCCAACGCCTGCGACACCTGCTCGACAATCTCCGGCGGCGTGCCGGTGGGCGCAAAGACGGCGTTCCACTCATACGAGGCGTAGCCGGGCACGCCGCTTTCCTCGATGGTGGGCAGGTCAGGGGCCGCGGCCGAGCGATGATCGCCGCCGACGGCGATGGCGCGCAACTTGCCGTTCTTGACGTGCTGCCACGCCGAGCCCATGGAGGCGAACATGATCGGCACCTGTCCCGACATCACATCGATCATGGCCGGGCCGCCGCCCTTGTAGGGAACGTGTTCCAGCTGCGTGCCGGCCTGCAGATTAAAAAGCTCGCCGGCCAGGTGCTGCGCCGAGCCGGGCCCGGCCGAAGCGAAGTACAACGGCGCGCCGTCGGTCTGCTTGCCTTCGCGGATCACCTGGGCGACGTCCTTGAGCGGCGAGTCGGGGGCCACCACCAGCACATTGGGCACGCGCAGCAGCAGCGAGACGGCCGTGAAGTCCTTCAGTGTGTCGAACTGCATGCGGCTGTGCAGGGCCGGATTCTGGGCATGGTTGGAGGCGTCCAGCATCAGGGTGTAGCCGTCGGGCTTCGCCTTGGCGGCCGCCGCGCCGCCGATCATGCCGCCGGCGCCGCCTCGGTTTTCAACCACCACGGGCTGCCCCAGCCGGGCCGCCAGGCGCGGCCCGATGAGACGCGCCACCACGTCCACCGTGCCGCCGGGCGGGTAAGTGACGATCAGCGTCACGGGACGTTCCGGATACTGGGCCTGGGCCATGGGAGCCGCCAGCAAGGCGGCGCCGGCCAGTGCCAGGCTGGCGAGGGCGCGGCGCCCCAGTTGAGGGAAAGTCGTCATGGCGTATCTCCTTTGATGCCAAAAAGCGCCGACGCGGTGTCGGCCAGTATGCAGCGGCGCGCCGCTTCGTCGTCGATCCAGGCAGGCAGGCCGTCCCATGCGTGCTGAGCGGCGGCGTGCCGGTGGTGTTCGGTATGGGGCCAGTCGCTGCCCCAGAGCAGTTGTGTGGCGCCGAAGGCGCGCAGCAGCCGTTGGGCCGCCAGGCGCGCCCGTGTCGCGCAGACGGCAGCCGGCCAGATCCGATAGGCCGCCGAGAGTTTGACCCAGACACGGCCGCTGTCGCCTTGCGACAGCAGATAGTCGATGGCCGGATCCTCGCCGGCGCCGTCCGGCCGGCCGAAGTGATCCACCACGATGCGGCAGCCCGCGGCCAGCAGAGGTTCCATGGCCTCGGGCAGGCGCAAGGCCGGAGTGTGGATTTCCACGTGCCAGCCCAGCGCGGTGATGTTTTCGAGCAGATCGCGCCAGCCAGTCCGGGCCAGCGCCGGCGTGGCCTGGCCGAATAGATTCAGGCGGATGCCGCGCACGCCGGCACGGTCCATGGCGGCCAGTTCTTCCCGGCCAACGCCCGGCTGCACCACCGCCACCCCTCGCAGGCGTCCCTTTGCCGTCGCCAGGGCGGCCAGCAGATGGCGGTTGTCGGTGCCCAGGAAACTGGGTTGGATCAGCACGCCGTGCGACAGGCCGTGCCGGTCCAGCAGGCCGAGATAGTCGGGCAGCGTGGCGTCCGCAGCCGGCGTGTAGCGCCGGCCGTCGGTCATGGGCAGGTCGCGCAGAAAGACGTGCGCATGGGTGTCTACCGAGAGAGGAATCGAGGTCAAGCCGGAATCTCCGCGATCAGGATATGAGCCGGGCGGATTCTAGGCAGACGGGATATATTGATCTATTGCCTGAAAACGTTTTATTCATATCGAACCAATATGGAAACCCGACACCTGCGCCATTTCCTCGCCGTGGTGGAGCATGGCAGCGTCAGCCGGGCGGCAGATCATCTGGGCCTGGCCCAACCCGCTTTGTCGCAGTCGCTCAAACGCATGGAGCAGGCCCTGGGTGTGCGGCTTTTTGACCGCAGTCGTCAGGGCGCGCGCGCCACGCCGGCGGCGCTGGCCATCCTGGAAGACGTACGTGTGAGCGTGGCGCGTATCGACGCGGCCGCCGACCGTGCTCGTGAAATCGCCAGCGGCAGCGCCGGGCAACTGGTGATAGGCCTGGTGTCGTCGGCCTTGTTCGACACCTTGCCGCGCGCTTTGCGCGCCTTGCGCAAGGCCGCGCCAGGGGTGCGCGTGGTGTTGCACGAAATGAGCAATGCCGAGCAGGCGCAGGCGCTCGAGAACGGCACCATCGACCTGGGGCTGATGCATACGCCGGTGGCGATCCGGGGGCCGATGCGTGAACGCCTGCTGGTGCGCGAACGTCTGCTGGCGGCAGTGCCGGACGAATTCGAGATCGGCGAGGATGGGGCTGTCTCGTTGGCCCAGGTGGCACAAGCGGGTCTGGTGATGTATCCCCAGGATCAGTTGCCGGTGTTTTATGCCGCAATTCTGGATGCCTTGCGCAAGGCGGGGCTGACGCCATGGGTGGCGCAGCAGGCCAATCGCACCCTGACTGTGCTGTCCTGTGTGGCCGGCGGCTGTGGCGTGGCTTTGTTGCCGAGCTGGATCCGCAGCCTTGATTTTCGTGGCGTACGCTTCTGCCCGGTGCGTGATGGCCAGGAGCTGCCCAGTTTTGACCTGAGCGCCATCTGGCCGGCCCGTTCGGTACCTACCCTGGCAGACCTTTTCGCAGGGCTGGATCTGGCTTCCTAGCGCCGTATTGCCCTGTCGCCGATGTCATTTTCTGTAAACCCCGTCAGCCACGCCTCGCGCTAAAGTGCGTGAGCGCCAGAGTAGGGACTCTGGCCGATGCCTGTCGTTTCTAACCGAGGTGCTCTGTGCGACGTTCGATTTTGCTGTTGGCCTGCTGCGCGGCCATGCCGGGCTGGGGCTGGGCTGCGGCCCTGCCCTCCACCATCGAGGCCGTCACGGTCTATCCGGATCGCGCGGTCGTCACGCGCCAGGCCAGCGTATCGCTGGGAGCGGGCGAACATGAACTGGTGTTCGAGCGCCTGCCTGCCTCGCTGCAGGACAACTCATTGCAGGTGTCGGCGCACAGCACGGGCCAGGCTACCCTGCTGGACGTCAAAACGGCGACGGCCTATCTGAGCGAAAGCGCCAATTCGCGCGAGCAGGCCCTGCAGCAGCAGATCCGCGATTTGCAGGCGCGCCTGAATGCGCTCGAGGATGAGGCGGCGGTGCTGGAGAACCAGCGCGAGTGGGTCGCCTTGATGCAGCGCGGCGCTACCGAGCCGGGCCGCGATGGGGCGCGCCTGACGATCGAGCAGCTCAATGCGGTGCAGGCCCAGAGCGCCGACACGCTGGCGCGCGCCCTGAGCGGCCTGCGTCGCGTGGCTGAGCAGCGAGACGCGCTGGAGCGCGAATTGAATGCCCTGGAACAGAGCCAACAGCAATTGCGCCAGGACAGCGCGCAACGCAGCAAGACGGTGACCTTGCGGGTGCAATTGGCCAAACCGGGCAAGGTCGATGTCGGCCTCTCGTATGCGGTGGCCGGCGCGCGCTGGACGCCGGCCTACGACGCACGCCTGCGCGGCGCGAAAGGGCAGGTCGATCTGGGCTACTACGGCGTGGTGCAACAGCGCACCGGCGAAGACTGGGACAAGGTCAGGCTGACCCTGTCCACCGCCCGGCCGTCGCTGGGCGGCGCCGCGCCGCAAAGCCTGCCGTGGATCCTCGATGTGGCGCCGCCGCCGCCACCGATGCCCGCGCCCCGTCCCGCTCCTGTGGCCGATGCCCGCCAGGCGCGCATGGCCTATGCCCAAGCCGCCACCGCAAGGTCGCAGGCCAGGATGGCCGAAGAAATTGCCTTGCCGCAAGCCGAACTGAACGATCAGGCCACAAGCGCCTCGTTTGCCCTGTCGGCGCCGGCCAGCGTGCCCGCCGACAACTCGGCGCAGCGCGTGGCCATCACCAGGGCCAGCCTGCCGGCCACGTTGCGTTATGAAGCCGTGCCGGGCTTGCGCGAGACCGCGTTCCTGAGCGCCAAGGCGAGTAATGACACCGCCTATCCGATGCTCGGCGGTCCGCTCAACAGTTTCCTGGATGATGCGTTCATCGCGGCCAGCACGATCAAGACGGTGATGCCGGGCGAGGAGCTGGAGCTTGCGCTGGGCGCCGATGAGGGCATCGCGGTCAAGCGCGACCTGGTCAACCGGTTTACCGAGAACACCGGCTTTTCAGGCAGTGGCCGGCGCGTGACCTACGAGTACAAGATCAAGGCGAAGAACAACAAGACGGCCGCGGTGCAGCTGCAGCTGAGTGATCGTCTGCCGGTATCGCGCAACGAGAAGATCGTGGTCAAGTTGCTGTCGCCCGGCGACGTCACGCGCGGCGATGAGGGCAAACTCAGCTGGACCTGGGATCTGGGGCCGGGTCAGTCGCGCGAAACCACCTTGAAGTTCTCGATCGACTACCCGGCCGATCTGCCGGTTCAGGGCCTGTAGGGCGGGGCGGCTCAGCCGCTTACCAGCCCCAGGCCATTCAGCCCGCCCAGGGTCGCCGGCCACTGGCGGGCGCGGGCATTCTGCAGCAGGATGCGGGCCCAGGCCATCCAGCCGGCCCAATCGATGCGTTTGTCCCAGGCCGTCCCCCAGGCTTGCAGCGCTGCCAGCCCGGCTTCGGCGTGGGCCTGGGCCGCATCGTAATCCTGGGCGGTCAAGGCCAACTGGGCGGCCAGCAAGCGCGGCTCGGCCACCCAGGGGTTATGGGCGATGGCGCTGTCCAGCAGCTGCCGGGCGGTGTCCATCTCCGTGAGCGGATGGCTGCGGCTGACGACTTGCCAATACAGGGCAGCGGCGGCGGCCTCATCGGCCGGCGACAGGGCGACCGTGCAGGCGCCGAAGGCCGGCGGCACCGGAATTCCTGTGCCGCAAGTCATGGTCGACAGCGGTTGCAGCAGGCGCGAGAGCATGTTCAGGATGTTGGCCGGCGGCTTGAGCGGACCTGGCCACAGCGAGGCGGCCCAGAACGATGCCGTCTCGCGACGCGTCTGATAGGGGTAGCCGGCAAAAATCTCATCCTGCCAACTGTGCCATTGCTCTGCCACATCGGCAGCCGAGACCACGATGAAGGCCGCTACCTGGCGCGGGGTCAGGGTGATCCTGGCGCCATCGGCGGTGTCGAGCGTGAGGCCCTCGCGGCCTTCGCCTTGCAGGATGCGCTGGACGAACTGGGTGCGCGGCATGGCGCAGAACAGATGCACCCAGGCCTCGGCTTCTTCGCCGAGGTGTTGGCGCAACACGGCCCGCTCACGCTCGCGATCAAACAGTGTCAGATCGACATACTCGTTGCCGTAGACGCTGTGAAACAGGCCCAGCAGACGCACTTCGCGCGGCTGGTCCCACAGCACCAGGCTGCGGTAGACGCCCAGCAGGTGGTGTTTGAACGTGCCGGCCTTGTGCCAGTCTTCACCGGCGCTGCGGGCGAACAGCAGCGCCAGCAGTTCGGGCAGGTCGGCGTCGATGGCGGCGTAGTCGTCGGCCAGCAGGGCGCGGGCGTGGGGATGAAGTTCTGGCGTCATGACAAGGCGAGGCAGACAAAAGGCCGTATTGTCGCCCCGATGCTTCGCATCGCAAATAACGATTATGTCTATTGATATTCAGGATCATTGCTTTAGGTTTTGAAGTGGGCTGCGTAGAATCCGCTGCGTTGGCGCTGCCGGGCGGCGCGGTTTCTTTGCGAGTTGCTTCATGTCTATCCGTTTTCTGCTGGCTGCTGGCGCGGCCTTGTTGTTGGCTGCCGGGGCGTCGGCGCAATCCGCTGCACCGCTGGTGGTGGGAGTGACCGTCGGTCCGCATGCGCAGATTGGCGAAGTGGCGCAGCGTGTCGCCGAGCGCGATGGCCTGGCCGTCAAACTGGTGGAGTTCAGCGATTTCATCCAGCCCAATGCCGCGCTCGATGCCGGCGAGGTGGATGTCAATATCTACCAGCACCGGCCGTTCCTGGAAGCGCAGAATCGGGCACGTGGTTATCGCCTGGCGCCGGTGGCCGGCGCGGTGGTGCAGCAGATGGGGGTCTACTCCAGACGCCACGCTTCGCTGCAGGACTTGCCCGTGGGCGCCAAGGTCGCCATTCCCAATGACCCCACCAATGGGGCTCGGGCCCTGCTGGTGTTGCAGGCAGCGGGGCTGATCCAGCTCAAGCCGGGCGTGACGGTCGAGGCGTCGCCGTTCGACATCGCCGAGAATCCGCGCAAGATCAAGATCATTGAAATCGAGGCAGCGCAGCTGGCGCACTCGCTGGCGGATGTGGACGCCGCCGCGGTCAATTCGGCTTATGCGATTCCGGCCGGCCTGTCGCCGGCCAAGGATGCGTTGGCGTTGGAGAGCGCCGACGCGCCGTTCGCCGTGGTGGTGATTGCGGCGCGCGAAGACCGTCGCGACGATCCGCGCATTGCGCGCTTCGTGAAGGCCTATCAATCCGATGAGGTCAAGGACTTCGTCGCCAAGCAGTTCCCGGGCGCCTACACCACCTCCTGGTAAGCGCTATCAAGCCGCGCTGGCCGTCCGCGCCAGCGCTTCGTGGATGGCTTGGGCGCAACCCTGCAGTTGCGCCAGCAAGGCCTCGCGCGGCCGCGCCGACAGGCGCGCCCGCGTTGCCACCAGCCCCAGCGACGCCACGATGTGGCGTTGCGGTTCCGTAAAGGGAATGGCCAGCCCGGCCAGCCCGGCGTCCAGCGCGCCCTCGGTGTAGGCGTAGCCCTGGCGCCGAAGCAGTTTCACCTGAGCCAGCACATCTTCCCACGCCATCTGTCCGGCCTCGTCGTCTGCCCCGTCATAGAGTTTGCGCAATTGGGCGCGTGGCAGCGCCGCCAGAATGCACCATGACATTGCCCCGCGTAACAGTGGCATGCGGCGTCCGCGCCCGAAGCTCATGCGGGCCGGCTCGGCGCCCAGCTCATGGTGCACCGTCAGGATGCGTGCCCCGCAGATGGTCACCAGCACGGCGTCCATGCCGCTGGCTTGCGCCAGCGCCGCCATCGGGCGGGCCGCGCTGAGAATCAGCGGATCGCCGGTGCGGATGTGATAGTCCAGCTCGGTCACGGCAGGCCCGAGCACGAAGGTTCCTCCCACATCGCGGCGCAGCAGGCCGCAGGCCACCAGCTCACGCACATAGCGATACACCGTGGGGACGGTGTAGTCCATGGCCTGGGCCAGGGCTTCGGCTGTCCAGGCCGCGCGCGGCGACTTGAACAGATCCAGGATGGCGATCATGCGGGCGAGACTCGTTTCGGCCATGATGGGCATTAAATTTGAAGAATTATCACTATAAGAGAATTGACGTATTTTTGCAGGATCGCTAATATTCATCGCTGTTTTATCAAATGGCGATAAAAATGATGGAATTAAAGCCGCTTGAGGCCGATCTTGCCTTCAGCCACATGGGTTTTTATGTCCGGGATCTCGACACCATGGCGCGCTTCTACCGCGAGGCACTGCGTTTCACGGTGACCGATCGCGGCCTGATGGGCGGGGTCGAGCTGGTGTTCCTGAGCCGTGAGCCGGCCGAGCACCATCAGATCGTGCTGGTATCGGGTCGTCCGCAGACGTTGCCGTTCAACGTGATCAACCAGGTGTCCTTCCGGGTGCCGGATCTGGCGGCGCTGCGGCGGTACCACGCGCGCGTGCTGGCGGGGGGCGCGACGGACATGCAGGCCGTGACGCATGGCAATTCGGTGTCTTTCTACTGCCGCGACCCGGAGGGCAATCGCCTGGAGGTCTTCATGGACACCCCCTGGTATTGCGAGCAGCCCCTGCGCCAGCCATTGGATCTGGCCCAGGACGATGCGCTCATCTTGCAGCAGGCCGAGGTCATCGCCCGCGCCCGTCCTGGCTTCCAACCCCGCAGCGAATGGCTTGCCGCCATGCGCGAACGCATGCGCGCTGACCAGCGCGCGCGTTGATCCTTTTTCCCGATACGAGGTTTTCGGTTATGAAACTCATCAGCTTTACATACCAAGGCGCGGCATCCTATGGCGTGCTGCAAGACGAGCAGGTGCTGGATCTGGGCGCCGTGTTCGGCGAGCGCGCCCCGGACCTGAAAAGCTATCTCGCCCAGGGCTTGGACCTGGCGCAGGCTGCGCAGGCGCCGCGCCGTGCGCTTGCGCAGGTCACGCTGCTGCCGGTGATCCCCAACCCGGGCCAGATCTTCTGCATCGGGCTGAACTATGCCGACCATGTCCAGGAGACCGGCCGTCAATCGACCGAACATCCGACGATCTTCATGCGCGTGCCCGAGTCGCAGGTCGCCCATGGCCAGGCCATCGTGTTGCCGCCGGAGTCCGATCGCCTGGACTATGAGGGCGAGATCGCCATCATCATCGGCAAGCCGGGCCGGCGCATCGCCGAAGCCGATGCCGCCGCCCATATCGCCGGCTACGCCTGCTACAACGACGGCAGCATCCGCGACTGGCAGACCGCGACCTCGCAATGGACGGCGGGCAAGAATTTCTGGCGCACCGGCGGTTTCGGGCCCTGGATGGTGACTGCCGACGAGATCCCCTTCGGCGCCCGCATGACGCTGGTCACGCGGCTCAATGGCCAGGAAATGCAACGTACCACCACCGACTTGCTGATCCACAGCTTCGCACGCCAGATCAGTCATCTGTCGGCCTTCACGCCGCTGGCCGCGGGCGATGTCATCGTCACCGGCACGCCGGGCGGAGTGGGCGCCAAGCGTCAGCCGCCGGTGTTCATGCGGGCCGGCGATGTGGTCGAGATCGATGTCGACCGCATCGGCGTACTGCGCAATACCGTGCGGGCTGAATGACACCAGTCAAGCAGACAGGCGGCCCGCGTGGCCGCATCAAGGAGGAGACAATGCGTATATTGCGTGGATGGCTGGCCTGTGCGGCCGGCATGCTGGTCGCCCTGGGCGGCCCGGTTCAGGCCGGGCCGCAGCCCTTTCCCGTCAAACCCATCATGGCCATCGTGCCTTATGCGCCAGGCGGGCTGACCGACCAACTGGCGCGCGAGGTCGGCGCCCGTATGGCCAAGACTCTCGGCCAACCGGTCATCGTGGAGAACCGGCCAGGGGGCGCGGCCCAGATCGCCATGAACTATCTCAAGCAGGCCCCGGCCGACGGCTACACCCTGTTTTTCGGCGATGTGCCCTCGCTGGCCACCAACGTGGGGCTGTTCCCGAAACTGAGCTATGACCCGCGCCGTGATCTGCAGCCGGTCACGCAGCTGGTAGAGTCGCCAGCCCTGGTGGTGGTGCCCAACGAGCGGCCCTTCAAACGTTTCGAGGAGCTGGTCGAGGCGGCGGGCAAGGCGTCGCTGGCCTACGCGTCGCAAGGCGTGGGCACTGGCGGTCATCTGTTCGGCACCCTGCTGTCCGACCGGATCGGCGCGCCCATGACTCATGTGGCCTATCGCGGCTCCACCCCCGGCCTCATGGATGTGATGAGCGGGCAGGTGGACTTCATGTACGACGCCATTCCGACCTCGGGCGTCTATGCCACGGCAGGCAAGTTGCGGGCATTGGCGATCGGCTCGGCCCAGCGTTCGCCGCTGCTGCCCGATGTGCCCACCCTGCAGGAGCTCGGCTATGGGGCCATCGTGCCGACGTTCTGGTGGGGTGTGGCCGTCAAGGCGGGCACGCCGCAGCCGGTGATCGACACCTTGCATCAGGCCATGGTGGCGGCCATCACCGATCCCGAGGTAGCAGGCAAGTTCACCAGCCAGGGCGTGATCATCAAGACCTCCTCGCCCGCCGAATTCACCGAGTACGTGGACAGCGAAATCACGCGCTGGACTGCCGTGATGAAAGCCGCCGGCATGTCGGCGCAATGAACAAGGAGTACAGCATGCAACGCTATGCAAACCAGGTCGTTCTCATCTCGGGCGGC
Source organism: Bordetella trematum (assembly GCF_900078335.1). Classification (GTDB taxonomy): domain Bacteria; phylum Pseudomonadota; class Gammaproteobacteria; order Burkholderiales; family Burkholderiaceae_B; genus Bordetella; species Bordetella trematum. The sequence goes on along the minus strand of NZ_FKBR01000022.1, from coordinate 37,770 downwards.
CTGGGAGACATGGGACTGGCCATCGGCGAACGTCTGGGCCAGGAAGGAGCGCTGGTGGTGCTGGGCGACATCGCCCGGCCCGACCAGGCCGCGCTTGGCGCGCGTTTCGGCAGCAGGATTCCGGAGGTCCTCGCGCTCGACGTGACCAGCCCTGAAAGTTGGCGTGCGGTGGTCGATACCGTGCTGCAGCGCCATGGCCGACTGGATGTGCTGGTCAACAATGCCGGAGTGGTGTCGCGCGAATCGGTCAATTTCGACCAGATCGACGCGACCGAATGGCAACGCCTGTTTGCCATCAACGTCGATGGCGTGTTCCATGGCGTGCAGGCGGCCATGCGTGTCATGAAGGGACAGCCTGAGGGCGGCGCCATCGTGAACATGGGCTCGATCGCCGGTTTCGTCGGGTCGGCTACGGGCGGGGCCTATGGCACCAGCAAGAGCGCCTTGCGCAATCTGACGCAACAGGCCGCTCTGAGCGCGGCGCGCGCCGGCTATCGCGTGCGGGTCAACGCCGTGCATCCGGGCTATGTCTGGACCGCCCTCATCGCCGAGAAGCTGACCGCCCAGTTCGGCGGCATCGAGGCCGCGCAGCACGCCGTGCGGGCCATGAACCCCATGCAGACCATCGTGACGCCGCAGGATGTGGCGGCGGCCGTCGCCTTTCTGGGGTCGGCCGATGCGAGGCTGATCACCGGCGCCGATCTGGTCGTCGACGGAGGGCGCCTGATCCAGTAGCGCAGCGCGATGCGCGATCTGCGTTGCCAGTACTGAAAAGCCGGGGCTGCGATAATGCCGGGGGCGCGGCGGCAGGCCAGGGGGTCTGTCTGTCACGCGTACCGGCATGATCAGGACGGCTTCCATGCAAAAGCGTTTGATGCCATCGATGATGGCGCTGCAGTGTTTCGAGGCGGTGGCGCGGCACATGAGCTTCACCCGCGCGGCCGAAGAGCTCCACATGACCCAGAGCGCGATCAGCAAGCAGATCGCGCAGCTGGAGGCCTTGCTGCGTCATCCCCTGTTCCTGCGGGTGCGCCGGCGTTTGCAATTGACCCCGGCCGGCGCGATGTATCAGGCAGAGGTGCGCGGCATTCTGAATCAGGTCGACATGTCCTCGCGCGCCATCCTGAGCTACGGTGGCGAGACTCAGGTGCTGACCATCGGCACGCAGCCAACTTTCGGCGCGCGCTGGCTGATCCCGCGCCTGCAGGCCTTCATGGCGGCCCACCCCGGCATTCAGTTGCGCGTGCGCAGCGAAACCCGTCCGTTCGATCTGATGCAGGCCAAGATCGACATCGCCTTTTTCTTCGGTCATGGCACGTTGCCGGGGGCGCGCTGCCGCGAGTTGTTCGAGGCCGAGGTCGTGCCGGTTTGCAAGCCCGGCTTTCTGGCGGGCGACAAGGTCGCCAGCCTGCAGGCCTTGAGCGAACAGACTCTGATTCAATGCGCGTCGCGTCCCGAAGCCTGGCATGACTATTTTTCGCGCCAGCATTTCGAGTCGGACAGCAGCTATCACGGTCCGCGTTTCGAGACGTTCTACATGTGCGTGCGCGCGGCCGAAGCCGGCTGCGGCGTGACGCTCTCGCCGCGCCTGCTGGCCGAAGAGGAGCTGCAGGCCGGGCGGCTCGTCATCCCCTGGGATTACGTGCAGCCCAGTGACGGCGCCTACTTCATCGCCCATGCCGAACACGCCGCCGAGGTCCCCAAGATCAAGCATTTCGTTGCCTGGGTCGAGCAAGAGGCGGAGGCGACACGGCGCTGTCAGGCCCAGCGCATGCGATCCATGAAAAAAACGACTGAATAGGCCGAAATTTTTCATTTGATCCCGTACGCAAGTCCATGATTTCATGCGGCTGTTTATCAGTCTGTGCTGTTGCCGCCATGTTTCATCATTCCGTTAGCGCCATAACGAGCCTCTCCTTTGCGTGTTGCTGCCGCGTTTGCGCTGGCGCTCGGGGGGAGGGGGCATGAGCCGCCTGGACCGTTGCCTGTCGGTGCGCGACTTTGAACGCGAGGCGCGCCGCATCCTGCCGCGTTGCGTGGAAGGCTATGTCTGCGGTGGCACCGAAGATGGCGCCTCGCTGGATGAGAGCCTGCGCGCCATGCGCGATATCGGCTTTCGGCCGCGCGGCCTGCGGGTGGTCGATGAACGCAGCAGTGCCCTGCACCTGTTCGGCGAAAATTACGCCATGCCGGTGGGCTTTGCGCCGACCGGATTCTCCGCCATCGTCATGCATGAATGCGATCTGGCGCTGGCGCGCGCGGCCCAGGAGGCCGACATTCCCTTCATCATCAGCGGGGCGTCCTGCGTGCCGCTGGAGCGGCTGCAAGAGGCCACCGGCAATCGTTGCTGGTATCAGGCTTATCTGCCGGGCAATACCGAGCGCATCGGCAAATTGCTGGCGCGCCTGCGCAAGGCGGCCATTCCGGTGCTGGTGATCACCATCGACACCTGCGTGGGGGCCAACCGCGAGAACCTGCAGCGCCTGGCCTTTACCGTGCCGTTCAAGATGAGCGCCAGCGTGGTGCTCGACGGGATGCTGCACCCGCGCTGGAGCCTGAACGTATTCATGCGCACGCTGCTCGGCGGCGGCGTGCCCCGCTTTGCCAATCTGTATGAAGAGATCGGCCCGCCCATTACCCAGGATCCGCCCAATGGCTTTCGCGGAGAGCGCGACAAGCTCTCCTGGGAGCATATTCAATGGATCCGCCAGCAGTGGCCGGGCAAATTGGTGCTCAAGGGCATCATGGATCCGGACGATGCCCGTCGCGCCCATGCCGTGGGTGCCGATGGCGTGATCGTCTCCAATCATGGCGGGCGTCAGCTCGACGGCTGTATCTCGCCCCTGCAGGCGCTGCCCGACGTAGTGGCCGCAGTGCCGCCCAGCTTTCCGGTGATGGTCGACGGGGGATTCCGGCGCGGCAGCGATGTGCTCAAGGCCGTGGCGTTGGGTGCACGCATGGTCTTTACCGGCAGGCCGCAGCTTTATGGCGCGGCGGTCGGCGGCATGGAAGGCATCCGCAAGGTCGCGCGTATCTTCCACAGCGAAATCTCCACCAACATGGCCTTGCTGGGATGCCGGGATCTGGCGGATGTCACGCCTGAACTGGTCGCGCCGATCGGTCTGCAGGCGCCGCTGCGGCGGGTTGCCTGAGGCGCATCGGCGCTCGCGAACACGACAACAACAGGGCGCGTACGCGCGCCATTCTTTCCCTACAGGAGGAAACATGAAAAAAAACCAGATCAAACTCGCCGGCGTGGCTGCCGCGCTGGCCATGGCCGCGATCTCTCCCGTTCAGGCGCAGGCCGATGCCTATCCCAACAAGCCGGTGCGCCTGGTGGTCGGCTATGCGCCGGGCGGCACCACTGATATCAGTGCGCGCATGATCGCCGAGCGCCTGGGCAAGGCCCTGGGTCAGACCTTCGTGGTGGAAAACAAGCCCGGTGCCAATAGCAATATCGGTGCTGAGAACGTGGTGCGTTCGCCGGCCGACGGCTATACCCTGTTCGTCGGTTCGATCTCGACGGCCATCAATCAGTCGCTGTACTCCAAGATGTCCTTTGACGCCGTCAAGGACCTTGAGCCGGTGGCCATGCTCAACGTAGTGCCGAATATCCTCGTCGTGAACCCGGACGTGCCGGTCAAGACGGTGCAGGAATACATTGACTACGCAAAGAAGAACCCCGGGCAGCTGACCTGCGCTTCGCCGGGCAACGGTTCTTCGGCTCACCTGGGTTGCGAGCTATTCAAGCTCAAGACCGGTATCGATGTGCTTCACGTGCCGTATCGCGGCAGCGGCCCGGCTGTCGCCGACCTGCTCGGCGGCCAGGTGAACTCCATTTTCGACAATATGCCGCCGTTGCTGCCGCAGGTGCGCTCCGGCAAGCTCAATGGCCTGGCGGTCACCATGGCCGAGCGGGTTCCCTTTGCCAAGGACATCCCCACCATCGCCGAGTCGGGCGTGCCTGGCTTTGACGTCGCTGCCTGGTTCGGGGTCTTTGCCCCGGCAGGCACGCCGCCGGAGATCGTGCAGAAGCTCAATACCGCCATCAACGACGCGGTCTATAACGATGCCAGCATGATCAGCAACTACGAGGCCAACGGCTTCCTGCCGCCGCCGCCGCCCAACACCCCCGAAACCTTCAAGGCCTTCATGGGCAGCGAAGTCAACAAATGGGGCGAAGTCGTCAAGGCCGTGGACCTCCAGATCAACTAAATCCGCACAGCGCGTCAGGCGGGCAGAGTGCTTGCCGGCCCCTGCTGCCTGATGCCGCTTTTCATGTGCAGGATTTACGTGCTAGAATGCGCGTCTTTACAGAAAGGCCTGCCTTTCTGGTCTAGCCAGCCGACGTGGTGGAATTGGTAGACACGCTATCTTGAGGGGGTAGTGGCGAAAGCTGTGCGAGTTCGAGTCTCGCCGTCGGCACCAAGTTATTGAAAACTGTTGATCGTATAGAATCAAAAACTATCAAAATCAACGGTATAGCGGCAGTCAGTGAAACCCGTTGACTGCCGATTATCAAAAATTCGCAGTCTCCGGCCCCATTCTGGCCCCGCAATCGGCCCCACATGGCGAGCATCCAGAAGACTGCGAAGGGCTACAGAGCCCAGATCAAAACCCAAGGCATACGCGATAGCCAGGTGTTCCCCACCCGGCGCGAGGCCGTCGAATGGGCAGCGCGGCGCGAGGCCGAAATCCGAGATCAGGCAACCACGCCGCTGGGCGAGCAGCATACGCTGCAGCAAGCCCTGCGGAAATATGCTGATGAGGTATCGCCGCAGAAGCGTGGCGAGCGCTGGGAACAGATCCGGCTTGCTGCATTTGAAAGCTATCGCCTCCCGCTCGATCTCCCCATTTCCAGGGTCACCGCCCAGCACATTGCGACCTTCCGCGACGCGCGTGGGGCCAGCGTGGGGCCGGCCGCCGTCCTGCGAGAGCTGACACTGCTGTCGTCGGTGTTCGAGGCGGCAAGGCTCGAATGGGGCTGGGTTGATAAAAACCCGTGCCGCGACATTCGCAAGCCGCAGGCGGTCAAGCATCGCGAGCGAGTGATTCAATGGTGGGAGATCCGCCGACTGCTGCGCGGAATGGGACATCGCCGCAATGGCAGGGTTGCATCCACAGGGCAGGCGGTGGCCATGTGCATGCTGCTGGCGCTGCGCACGGGGATGCGCGCAGGGGAGCTGTGCGGGTTGACCTGGCCGAATGTGCATGACCAGCATGTGCACTTGCCGATGACAAAGGCAGGGCGGCCGCGCGACGTGCCCCTATCTTCGCGGGCAAAGCGCATCGTCAAACGCATGGAAGGGTGGGACGATGCCCTGGTGTTTGGCTTGAAAACTGCCAGCCTTGATGCGCTATTCAGGAAGTACCGGCAACGCGCTGGCCTTGAGGGCTTTACCTGGCATGACACGCGGCACACTGCCGCGACCATGCTTGCCAGGAAACTGGATCTGCTCGACCTATGCAAGATGTTTGGCTGGGCAGACCCACGATATGCCGCTGTCTATTACAACCCTCACGCATCAAGCATCGCCGCGCGATTGGGATAGGTAGCGGCGCAGCTCGGCGCCAGTGATTCGACCATCGACGGGCCGGATTTTGCCCTCTTTGATGCGGCGCTGCAGCGTGTTGTAACTGATGCCCAGCCGGTCGCAGGCATCCTGCAGGTGGTAGCAGACCATGTCTTCGATGGCCATGTTCGCCCCTCGCCGGGCGGCCTCTTCGAGCATGCGTTCGAGCTGGGCCGGTTCCAACGTCATCATCTCAACTCTCCTTCGTTGCGCCGGCGTTGGCGCTGTGTTCGTTGTCCTGGCGCAGCTTTTCCAGCCCGTTCACCACGGTCATGATTCGGTCGTAGTGGGCCTTTGCTTCCGGCTCGCCGGTCCAGTCGCCGGGCGTCAGGGTGTGGCAGGCGCGCAGTTCTTCGGCTGCTTCGGTCAGCATTTGGATCGCCGCGTAGAGCGGGTCTTCCAATATGACCTTTCTGAGGCTGGGGGTCATCAGTCTGCCCTCGCTATCTCGTTGATGGTCCAGTGCAGATCGTCCAGGCCTGTACAGAGGTCGCCCTCAAAGGATTCTTCTGCCTCGTCGGCTACCGCGTCAGCTGCTTGATGGGGGATTCCATAGAGCCAGCGGCAGCCGAGATAGACTTGCCCCCAGAGGTTGGTGGCCGTCAGGGCGGCGTCTGCCAGCGCGGGGTTGCTGGTGTTGGGGGTCATGCTGCCTCTCCTTCGCCCTGGCTGGATGGGGCAGCACTGGCTAAGTCGTAGACTTCGATGCCCCAGCTCAGTGCAAAGCAGCACCACCGGAATCGGTGCGTATAGTCGGTGAAGTCGTATTCCCAGAAATCCTGAAACTCCCAGGGGCGGCCGCCAGGCATGGCGCGCCATGCAAAGTCCCTGGCGGCGGCATAAGCGCAATCTTCGCTATCTTCGATCTGGCTTAGGACATCGTCCTCCACCGCTTCCCACAGCTCGCGCCGTTGATCTTTGTCGAGGCTGCAATCGGCATGCGCGTCCCGGATCCAGCGCAGGCGGGTATCTCGAATCACACGCTGCATCTTTTCCGCGCTGAACTCTTTGGCAGCGCCGTTGCGTCGGCCGCCGTCCACAGCCTGCAATTTCTCCGACCAGTACGACAGATTGACTGGCAGCCTGCGTCCGGCCCGCTGGGCGTATTCCCGATCAGTGCGGAAGAACTCGAACATATCCGTGAGGCGGCTGAACACGTATGTGCCCATGTCGCCCGTGTAGCAGAGGTATCCCGGCCAGGTGATCAGGTCGAAGTGCATGCACATGGTGCCGGGCTTGCGGAAGCGGATATGGCGGTAGACCCCGTCATTGCGCATGACCTCGATGACGTGCGATTCGACGTCCTTGAGGAACTGGGTTTCGGTAAGGTTTGCCATTACGCTTCCCCCTTGTGCTGCTGGGCGGCGTTCAGTTCGGCAGCGCGCCGTTCAGCGGCGTTGCGCGTCCAGAACCGCTTCCCATCAAGGCTCATGCAGACGCCGGCGAAGTCTGCCCATTTGACGCGCTGTGCCCTGTAGCCCAAGAGAAACGCATTCCGGTAAGGCGGGACATACCAATCGCGGTCGCTCATACCCCACCCCCTTCGCCCTGCTGGGCGGCGCGAGGCCGATGGGCGTGTAGCGGAAACCAGAACTCCATGACTGTCACCGGGTACGCTCCCCGGCTAGGCTTGTCGTGATGGACAAATTGCGTGTCGCCGACGGTGGAGCCGCGATACGGCACAGAGCGCTGGTACAGTTGGCATACCGGGGCTTGGACGACTACCCAATGAGGTATGTCGCGTCCGCTTTCGTCAATGTGGCGTTCCAAGGCCTCAATGAAGCCGCCCCATGGAATGTGCCCGCGCGCCCAGAACTTGACCTGGCATGAGTCGTCCATGGCCAGGGATTCTTCGATTTTGACGCCCATCACGCACCCCCTTCGCCCTGCTGGGCGGCAATGGCGGCAAGAGCTTCGGATGCCTTGTCTGCCCATCCAGCCCCATGCTTGAGGTATGCGCTCAGCAGGAAATAGATGACGGCCGCCTGTTCATCTTCTGTGCGGTGTTTGATCGTTTGGCCGCTGGCCCGGAGCATCTGCGCGAGTTGAGCGCACGCGAAATTTGGCCGTCCGAGAATCAGTGTCAAGTTTTCATCGAGCGGTGGCAGCGCATCCCGCCCGTCTGCGGCAGGGCTGGCCTGGGGCGCGGCATAGAAAATGCGCGTCTCGAATAAACGCGGCTTGGTGCTTAGTTCGTCGAATCGCTCTCGGTCGCAGGTCACGAAATCGCCCAGGCCTTTGCGGCGATACGCATACACGGGATCTTCGGGAACAGGTGTGCTTTCCTGGGGAGAAGCATCGGCGAAGATCAGCGGGCGGCTCCGTCCACTGTCGGCGGGCGATTCAGCAATGTAGTGCCCCAACTCTGGCTCATCAGGCCAGTCGATGAACCACGCCACCGGCTGTGCCTCCCCGGCTACAGGGGCGCTTGCCAGGGCGGCGCGGGCAGCGGCGACGGCAGGCGCGTCTTGGTGAGGAACGAAACCACCCTCATCATCGGCCCATTTCCTTCCGCAGTCGTCGCAAATAGTCCAGATGACGCCGCCTCGGTGCGTCTCTTCGTGCGTGCAGGTGGTACGGTCAACGTAGTCCAGCAGGCCAGCCAGCGCCGACCGCAGATCGTCCACAGGGGCGCGCTCGGCTGCGGCAGGGGCAGCGGGGCGGCTGGCGCTGTCCTCAGCCCCGGGCGCTGCGGGGAGGGGCATCCAGTGGGTGGGCTGGTCGGGGGATGGATCGATATCTGCCAAGGACGAGTCTGCCCATACCCAAAGGGCCCAATGCTCGCCTTCGGACCAAAGCATTCGGGCCTGTTCGCCGTTGAAGCCCCATATCTCGGCTCCACCCTTCGGCGCCGTCGCTATCGGCTGCCAGCCGTCGGAAAAGCCCCGCACCTCGGCCAGCACATCCCCAATCGTCCTGCCGTTTTCCTTCGCCCGCTCCAGCAGGCTGATGATCTGTTGCTTCATGAGTTGGCCTCCAGTTTCTTGCGTGCTTCGTTGATCTGGGTTCCGCGTAGCAGGTCGATGGCCTCGCCGGCGTCGAGGGTGGATGCCACGCGGCGAAGACGGGGCAGCAGTGCCTGCAGGCCGGCCATCAGGGGCCCATCCAGTGGCATGCCGGCTGCCAGTCGCGCC
>NZ_FKBR01000022.1:0-29053 GCF_900078335.1 Bordetella trematum | reverse complement strand
CTGGCGGGCCTGCTGCTGGGCGAGCTGGCGGCGCTGCTGGCGGTTGAGAGGGGCGGGGGTCATGTCGTTCTCTGAATAAGGGCGGCCGGCACCGGCAGCATTGCGGGGAGTGGGGGAGGGAGTCGCCACCGGGCCGGCCATTGATGGGTTAGAGCTGCAATTGCCCGTCGTTGGCGGAGGGCGGCACGATGGACACCACCACATCCTGGTTCTGCTTCATGTGCAGCTCACCGGCCTGCTCCTTGGTGGGGACGCAGTCGACCTCCATCGACACCACCACGGTGCCGCCTTCCTGCGGATCGAGGCGGAACTTGCTGACGGTGCACTCCTCCATGGTCAGGTCGGACTTGCCGCCGATGCCGTGGTGCACGATCACGGTCGCGCCGACGACCTTTTCAGACAGCACGACCTTGTTCTGCATGTTGGGAAACTTCAGGCACGGCAGATAGCCGGGGTCGTCGAGGCGGGGGTCTGCGTTGTCGGCCATATCGCCTTCGCCGCGGTGCGGTCGGCGGTAAAGCGATGCTTTCAGGTCAGGGCTGAATTCAGACAGCACATCGTTGCTGGTGGAATACGTGAGCTTGAGGGTCGCGGAAGGTTGATCGTCTTTCTTCGTGTTCGAATCGAAATGCAGGCGGCATTCTTGTTCGTGTGCGCTGTACATAGGTTCTCCTAGGCTTTTCGTTGGGAAATTAGGTGGGCGACGCCTGGGGGTTCCTCGGTTGCGGCGCCGCCCTGGGAGATCAGGCGGCCGGGGTCAGCTCGGCGCGGCGGTTCTGGTAGGCCCGCTGCAGGGCGTCGTAGTGCTCGTCCGGCGCGTCACGCAGGCTGTCGCCTACCAGGTCGAGCGCGTCGATGGTGGTGGCCTCGGTGATCTGCTGGAGGATGGGCGAGGGGTCGTAGGCCAGGGCTGCCGGCGCGTCGTCATCTGCAGGCGCGGGAGTGATGTAGTCGCCGTCCAGCACGTTGTCGAGTGCCTGCGATTCGCCACGGGCGTTCAGCTCATCCAGCGCGGCGGCGCTGGCCAGTTCGATACTGACCGGCAGGTACTTGAACAGGCGGCGCAACACGGTCTTGCGGCCCATCTCTGAGAAATGCCCGCCCCACGGGCTGGAGGCTTCCTTTCCGTAGCGCTTGGCCTGCTTCCATCCTTGCGAGGCGTCGCGGATATCGAGCACCTGCTGGTAGCTCATGACCTCGAATGCATGCCCGCCGCCGACCAATTTGGCGACTGCATAGAAAGCGACGATGTCGCCGCGCTCGCCCATCGCCGGGCGATGCTCCAGCTTCTCATCCAGCCCGTAGGCGTACTCGAAATGGTCATTGGCGTGCACGGCGTGGGCGGCAATGCTCACGATCTGGCCAGAGCGGCGCGCGAGATCAATCAGGCCCTTGTAGCCCAGGACAATCTGCACCTCGACAATGCCCTTCTGGCGGTTTTCGAAGGGGATCAGGTAGGCGTGCCCCAGGGGAGTGTTGGGCTCCAGACCAAGCTGGGAGACCTGGACCACGGCGCCCATAAGCGATTCGACCGTGCAGCCCATGAGCTTCGGGGTGGTGCGCAGTGCGCCCAGCGCGATTTTCAGCATGCGGTCGGCGCTGACGTGGCGAGGAAGCACAGCGGCCAGCGTGGCCTTCTGCGATTCGAAAAAGGTCTTGACCTGGCCGATTCCAGCCTGGGAGGCGACCATCTTGGAGGTCTTTTTGAGATCTGCGAGCGATGTGGTTTGCGACATGGCTTTTCCTGTCATTCGTCGTTGAAGGCCCAGCCGGGCAGGGTGGCAAGGTGGATGCCCTGGCCGAAGCCAGGCCATTCGCCGGATGCCAGGCATTCGGCGTAAGTGGAAAGGTTGCGGCGATAGTCGCGGCGGCCCTGGGCCTGGCTCTGAGGGTCGAGCATCACGGCGCTGGCGGCGAACGGCCAGGCGTCTTGAACAGCCACGAAGATGAAGGCCAGCACGTCCTTTCCGCTGGCGGCCGCGTAGCCGTCGCTGTAGTAGGCGTCCTGCACGTGGTAGCGCTTGCGTGCGATCTGGCGTGCAAACTCGGCCGGGCTCGCGTCGCTGAAGGTCTTCACGTCCAGCTGGATCACGCCGGACTCGCCCACCGGATGGACCCAGTCAGGACGGCAACGGCACAGCACGCCGGTTTCGGCATCGATCCAGTACGCGGATGATTCGGCCACGCCGGCGGCCAGGGCTTCGGCCACATCGGGCAGACGGCGCACAGCCTCGGACTGGCGCAGGGCTGTCTCGCGCTGAGCGTGCGAGATGATCGTGCGGCCGGCGCTGCTTTTGTTCCAGGCTGCCCACCATTCCATCGCTTCGACGCTTTCCGGGCTGGGCTTCTTGGCGTTCCACTGGGCATCGGTGGGCCGGCGGGGCGCGTCCGCAGGCAGCACGGCATACCGCTTGTCGAACTCGTCCGGCTCAAGGATTGCGCAGTGTGCGAGCTGGCCTTCCAGCTGGCCTTTGCGCTCCGGCTCAGGCGGGCGCGCCGGGTTCAGCGTCAGGTCGTAGAAATTGGCTGGCGACACGTTGATGCGATCCAGCCCGGTTTTGCTGATTCCAGGCCCGCCGTGGTACTCCTCGATGGGCAGGCCCACGATCACGCGCGGGGCGTCGATCATGGCCACGGGTTCGGTGATGGCGTTCATGCTTCAGACTCCGGGATGCCGGACCGAATGCGCAGCTCGCGGATCGTGTCGGCGGTGAATTGGCTGTCCGGGTCGTGGCCGAACCATTCGCACGCGGCGACGACGCCGAAGGCGCGAATGGCGTTATCGAAAGCGTCGGCCGGCACGCGCTCGTCAACAGGCGGAATCTCGCCCGGGCCGCCGTGTGGGATGCGGGACATGCTCACTCCTTCGCCGCATACGCGGTCTTTCCGCCATCGCTGGCGGTGTGGATGGGTTCGCCGTGGGCGTCGAGGGTCGGGCCGATGACGCCGGTCATCAGCAGCAGGGAAAAGACGATGGCGGCGCTGCACAGGCCGTAGCAGGCGACGTTGATATCCCACTGCTTGCGGTAGGCCAGCAGGTACAGGGCCAGGGCGCGGCGGGAGAGGGTGCAGAGGCGGGTCATTGGGCACCTCGGGCTCGTTCGCGCATGCGGATCTTCTCCATGGCGCTCAGGTGGCCGGCGCGCTGGTTGCATGCTCCGTGCGCCAGCACCAGGTTGCTGATATGGTTCGGCCCGCCATGGGCCGCCGGAACCAGGTGCTCGACAGACCGGTCGGTGTCGTCGGTATGGCCGAAACAGTAGAAACAGCGGTCTCCGTCTCGCTCCAGCAGCGTGCGCACCACGGGGCTCAGCTTCACGCGCTTGGTCCGCACGCCAGCCGACCACGCACCATTGCCCTTGAACGCCTCCCAGGCCTTGAGCGCTTCACCGGTGAACGTGGTACCGCCCTTCGAGTTTCCGTAGACGATGGCCACGCCGGAGGCGCAGTCGAACCGCACCAGCTCCCATTCGCTGGTCGGGCGGAGCACCTGAGCGCCTCGCGCCACCAACCACTCGATGAACTTCGGGCGTGCGCCCTCGACCTTCTTGCGGCTCGGGGTCATGTGGCCCTCCTCAGAAAGGCCATAGCGCGATCACCGGCCAGGGCAAAGGGATAGGCGGCAGCGAGGCCGCACAGGATGAAAAGGGCGGTGGTCATTGGTAAACCCCCATCGCGCACTGCGCATTGACCCGCTCTTGCGCCGTCGCTTGAATGAATCTGCCCAGCAGCTCAGCGAGGCCGGCGCGAATGCTCGGGCAGTCGCCGGTATCCAGCAGGGCCAGCAGCACGTTCTCTCGCAGGTTGCTGACGTGATCCATCAGCACTTCGGCCCACCATTCGGCTGTCTCGCCGTAGGCATAGGCAGCTTCATTGGCCAGGACGGCCTGCACGGCGGTCACGGCTTCGTCGCGGTCAACTTCGGGGACGTCGCCGGGGTAGGTCTCGCCGGGGCCGGCATAGGGCGAGGCAGTGCGGGAGGGGTCATCGCGGCGATAGGATGGGGTCAGCATGGTCAGGCCTCCACCGACTGCCCGGCCAGCTCGCGATAGCGGCCGAACTCATCGCCAAATGCCGATGCAATGCGCGCGCGGTTCGTGAAATCCGCCAACTGCCACAGGCGGGCCAGCTGCTTGACGAAGTTGCCGCCGTACTGCGACATGGCCTGCACGGCCTGCTCGTCGGTGATGTGGTCCATGCTTTTCTCCCAGGCCTCGGGTTGAGGCGTTGGGAGAATTTAAACATGGCGTTTATATGTAGTCAACACCATGTTTAATATTTAGGCAAAAAAAAGCCGCCACCCAGCGGCTCGCATCGTTAACCTGGCTGCTTAGCCTCTTCGAAAAATGCCAATGCAGTCTCGCGCGGGCTGCGGTTAAGGGCCGTTGTCCAGACTAGGCCGCCGGGCGGGAAGTCATATATTGCATGTGCGATTTCGCCCAAGGCATGGCGGCAGACTGGGTCATCGGGGGTGATTTTTACCCCGATCGCCTGCAGCTCGCGCGTTACGGCCTGCAGGTATCTTTTCTGTATCGGATGGGCTCGCCGCTTGCGTCCGTGCGCGTCAATAATGGTCAGTGCTCCCATGCCGAACCAATTCAGGTGCATGGTTAATTTGTCGTCAGAGAAAAGCACCATCGAGAACATAGCCGGCATCACTCCGTGGTTATTGCGTGGGGCAAATTACTCGACCACACCAGGCGCATGTGCCTTCGTGGTTCACGCGGCATGCTGGCCGCTTTTCTGTTCTTGTATTCGGGCTTCGACCGCCTCAATAACTGCCTCTAGCTTGCCTTCCACATACGCACGTTCGTCGGGGGAAAGGCGCTGGATACGACGTAGATCTAGCCTGGCAAAGGGCCATTTCTCATCGGTGGCTGGCGCGGCGCCACCGACAAACATAGGGCCACTCCCCGTGGTCACCCAGGTTGCATTCACGCCAAAGGCGGCTTGGGCATCGAGCAGGGCGTCCTTTGACGGGCCGCGCTTCTCCCAGTTGTGGACATTCTGAGGGGCGACATTCAGCAGGCGCGCTAGGTCGGTCTGGTCGGCCTCTCCGCTCAGGCGGCCTGCGGCCCTAGCCGCTTCATACATCCGCGCCATCTGTTCGTGCATAGGTTTCATGGCGAGATTGTCGTGCCGCTAAACGGGCCGTTGATACACGTGGTGTTGACCCAGTCATTAAACATGGTGTTTAATCGAGCGAAACAGGAGAACCCATGGATCACGATCAGCACCCTGATGCCGCCCTTATCGACGGCCTGGGCGGCCCCACCGCCACGGCGAAACGTCTTGACATTCTGGATGAGCCAGGCGCTGTCCAGCGCGTCAGCAATTGGAAGCGTCGAGGCATACCCGCGCGGGTTCGCCTGGATCATGCCGAAGTTTTCGCGGAGGCGGCCGCCGCAGCCACCGCCCAGCCCGCCCCGGCGCAGGAGGGTGCGTGAGATGGGCCGAATTGCTATTTCCCTGCTGGCCGGCCTGGCGGCTGGCCTAGCGCTTCGAGCAACGCAGCGACCTGGAGTGAAAGCCGCTCCCTCAATTCTGGGGGGGTTGGCTCGTCGTCCATCAGCTCGAGCAAATGCTCTGCGGACTCTTGCAAATTCCGGGCGGCTTGCGGTTGCCATTGAGGTGGCAACGTCCGGCAGAGGGCCTCTAGCGCTGCGCCCTGCGCCAGCACCTTGCCCTGCAGATCCACGATCGAGGCGTGCATGCTCATGACGACCTCGGTTAATTGTTCCAGTTCCTTCATGCCCTGCTCCTTTTCCAAGAATGGCTTGTGTGAGAGCAGCCAGTTTAAGGGGGAGGGGCAGGGCGCCAATTTCGCGGCCCATTGCTCAATGCACCGTCGCACAGAAAGCCTGGGCGCTCTCAAGGGCGCGCCGGTCGCGCTCGTCTGCCAGCGCTTGGAAGAGTTCCATCACCGTCCGCTCGGACGGATCGGTAAAGCGTTTGCGGGCCAAGTCCTGCGCGCAGGTCAGCAGTTTCTCGGTATCGGTCATTTCTGGCTCTGTCGTGTTCATGCCGTCAGTTTGCAGAGGCTCAGCTTCAGCGGCATTCCCATTCATTTGAGCCGGGTTGAAACACCATGAACCCTGATGAAGCACCGATTCGGATGCATGGCGGGCACGACGAGGAAACCCTGGTCCGGCGCCTGCTTCGCAGCCTGGACAAAGCCAAGCGCCTCGCCGTCATGCAGGCCTGCGGCTGGGAAGATGAATCTTCGATTTCGCAGGTCATCAGCGGGCGCGCGGGCATCAAGCTGGAGCAGCTGGACGCGCTGCTGGGCGTGCTGGGGCTGTCCATCCAAGAGGACGAGTACATGGACTACCTGCGCAAGGGGAACACCATCGGGGCGAACTGCTGCCGCGCCAGCGCAAGCCTCGGTTACTGCAGGGCGCGCTGACATGACGCAGAAAATTTCCCAGTTGTCCGGCCAGCTCTGCTCGCGTGAGGATTTCCGTGCGTTCTGCGGCACGACCACTGCAGACGAGGCCGCCGCCTTCATCCGCCGCGTGTGCCGCGTCCAGTCGCGCCGCGAGCTGGATCACAACCCCGAGGCCCGCGACCGCTTTCATGAGCTGGTGAGGAAACCGTTCGCCTATAGGACGGCGCCATGAACTACTACGAGCACCATATCCGCGACTATGACGCGGCCACGGCCCACCTGTCCTGGGACGAGGACATGGCCTACACGCGGCTGATGCGCTGGTACTACCGGAAAGAGCAGCCGATCCCCGCTGACATCAAGGAAGCGTGCCGGCAGATCCGTGCGACCTCGAAGGCGCAACGCGATGCCGTCTCGGCCGTGCTGCATGAGTTCTTCGAGCTGCGCGAGGACGGATGGCATCAGGAGACCTGCGATGCCGTCATTGAAGCGTTCCAGGCCGGCGAGCCTGAGCGGGAAGCCAAGAAGGCGAACGAAGAGAACCGCTTGCGCCGGCACCGAGAGGAGCGTGCGCGACTGTTCAAGATCCTGACTGATGCAGGGGAGCACGCCCCGTGGAACATCAAGATTGATGACCTTCGGTCCATGGTTGAGGGTATTCAGGCCAGGGCAGCAGCAACGCATCAAGGGTTGCCTGAAACAGGAACTGATACACCGCCTGAAACGGCACCTGCAACGCCTGCAACGGCTACCCAGACACCAGACACCAATCACCAGACACCAGTATTAAAAGAAGAGAGAGATAGCGCGGGCGCGCAAGGCGACGAACCCGGGGGCTACCTGCCCAGCGGGACGCCCTACGGCCTGATGGCCAAGCTGCTGCGCAGTCGCGGGGTGGACGTGTCCCCTGGAAACCCGCACTTCCGTGCCTGGGTGGACCAGGGCCTGACCGAGGACGAGGCCATCGCTGGCATCGAAGCCGCACGTCTTGCCAAGCCCGCACCGGAGGCGATCCCATGGGCCTACCTGGCCAAGACGCTGGAAACCGCACGGGCCAAGGCTGCCGCCGTGCCGGAGAAGGGCGCAGAGCCCGCCAAGCCGAAGCAATCCGAGGACCGCTGGTGGCTCAACAACGCGGGCATCGACCGCAAGGGCCGCGAGCTGGGCCTGTTCGCCCGGGGAGGCGAGAGCTACCTGGACTTCAAAGACCGAATTTTCGAGGCGATACGCCGCCGTGACGCCGCCGCACAGGAGCAAACCGCATGAGCTACGCAGAAGCCGGCGCAGCCGTGAGCCACGGCCAAACCCATGCCCATCACGACCACCGGGCCTGCAGCGTACCGGGCTGCGTCCTGCCGGGCACGATTGCCGACAGCACCACCGGCTCAGCCGACTGGGTGTGCTCGATCCACCACGGGGCATCGCACTCGGAGCAGGCCGGCATCAGCGCCAGGATGGCAAACCGCCGAAAGCTGCTGATCCTGGCCCAGCGCCTGAGCAACGCCGGTGCCGCTGACCCCGTGCCGCAGCAGGTGACGGAGTGGGTCAAAGCCCAGGGCAGGGCCGATCTGCTGCCGTCGAGCCCGACGACCTGCCGCAAGCTGGGGGCCTCGATGCTGCGCACGCTGACGGACGAATGCCGGGCGCCCCAGGCGCGCGTTGGCGACACCACGAAACCCAAAGGCCAGCGCGACAGCTGGAGTTCCGCAGCTGATGCTGCAACCGCTTTTCTCGGAGGCTTGGCATGACCGCGCATGACTTGGAGGCCAAGCAGGCCGATGTGGCATTGGATCCGGTGGCGGGGACGCTGCGACGACTGCGAGAACACGCTCTGCCGGTGAAGGTGGTGCCAGACGCCCAGTCGCTCACGCCTGCCGAACAAGAGTTCGTCGAAAAGGCGCGTGCAGCACAGCCGCATCAGCTCGTCGGATTACCGGCGGGGATGACGATGGAGCGTGCCGGCCTGCTCGCCGCCGTCGCGCGCGCGCACGTTTCGCCGGACGCCGACCCCTGGGCTCGGGCTGGTGCTGAAATTCCCCGCGCCACGCCGGAGGCCCGCGTCAATGCTGGGTTTGACCCTGGTGCTGGCGCTGGGCCTGCGCCGGCGCTGAACGTGAACATCCTGGCGTTGGACCTGGGCACCAAGACCGGCTACGCACTGCGCCGACGTGACGGCACGTTGCGTTACGGAACCGAAGAATTCACGCCTCGCGCCAGCTGGACGCCTGGCCAGAAGTGGCAGCGATACCGCGCCTGGCTGTCGAAGATCATCGCCGAGGAAGCCGTTAATCTCATCGTGTTCGAGGACGTGAAAGCCCACGGCAAGGGCGCTGTACTGGCCGCGCACGCCTATGGCGGATTCAGGGCGATGCTCGAAATGGTCGCAGACGGCCACCGCGTGCGCCTGTTGCCGGTGGGCGTGGGCACGATCAAGAAGCACTGGACGGGCAAGGGCAACGCGAACAAGGACGCCATGCTGGCCCAGGCCAAGGCCCGGGGCTTCCGGCCGGAGACCGACAACGACGCCGATGCGCTGGCCATCCTGCATTGGGCGGTTGAGCAGGAGGCGGGGTAGGGCGATGCGCCTCACCGACTTCGACTGGCCCGAGATCGTGCTCGATCTGCGCCGAGCGGGTATGGCCCAGCACGAAGTGGCCCGCGCCTTGGGCCCGGCTGCCGGGGAGTCGATGGTCCGCCAGTACCTGGCCGGCGCGACCCCGGCGCACTGGCGCGGCGAGCTGCTGCTGGCGCTCTGGGAAGAGAAGACCGGTCGGGTTCGCGCAGATGCGCCCCGGCGCCCGGCCGAAGCGCGGCGCGTTCCTGAGCGCCGCCGGCGCATGAGCGGAACCGCGCAGATGCCCGCCGAGCAACTGCTGGCCGTGGCCCGTGCCTACAACATGAGCGTGACCACGTTGACCCATCTGCTCAACCGCGGCCGACGGCAGAGCCAGGCCCGGGCGCACAACCTATCACTGCCAGGATTTGAGGATTAAACGATGAGGATGAACCCCGATAGCGAGCGCGCAAGGCTGTTCGTTCAGGAGTACCTGGTCGACCTGAACGCGACCGCCGCCGCAGAGCGGGCAGGCTACAGCAAGCGTAGCGCCAAGCAGATCGGCTATGCCTTGCTGCAGCTTCCCCTGATCAGGGAACGGATCGCGGCGGCTCAGCAGGAGCGCATAGCGCGCACCCAGATCACCCAGGACAACGTGCTGCAGGAGCTGTCATCCATGACGCTGTACGACGCCGGCGAGATAGGCCGGTACCAGATCACCAAGCCCGAGGATGTCCAGAAACTGCCCGAGCATCTGCGGCGCTGCGTGGTGGGCTGGTCCTGGGACAAGGCGGGTAACTTCGTCCTGAAGCTGGCCGACAAGCTGGGGGCCGCCACCCTGGCCATGCGCCACCTGGGCATGCTGAACGACAAGCTGACGATCCAGCGGCCGAGGGTCACGCGGCGCGATCTGACCGGCCGGAAGGACGCCTGATGCAGCCCGAGATCCACTACGACTACGCGGCCCAGGGGCCGACGCTTGCGGCCTACATTGCGTCACGCGAGCCGCGCACCATGATCATGGGGCCGCTGGGCAGCGGCAAGACGAATGCCAGTTGCTGGCGCGCCTTCGAGCTCATGTGCCAGCAGGAGCCGGATGCGCATGGTGTGCGCCGTTCGCGCGGCGCGGCCGTGCGCAATACCTATCCCGACCTGATGAGCACGACCACCAAGGACTGGCTGGAGATGTTCGGGGATCTGGGGCGCTGGGTGGCCGGCGGCCTGGAGCCACCCACGCATTACCTGTCATTCGACCTTGACGACGGCACCACGGTCGAGGCCGAGCTGGTGTTTATCGCCCTGGATCGGCCCGAGCATGAGCGCAAACTGCGCGGCCTGCAGCTGACCTTCGCCTGGCTCAACGAGGTGAAGGAGCTGGCCAAGGCCATCGTTGACATGCTCGACCTGCGGGTAGGCCGCTTCCCCAAGGATGTGCGCCCGACGTGGTTTGGCATATTCGGCGACACCAACGCGCCCGATAACGACCACTGGTATTACAAGCTGGCGGAAGAGACCAAGCCCGAGGGCTGGGCTTTCCTGCGCCAGCCGGGCGGCGTGGTCAAAGTGGGCGAGACCTGGCAGGTCAACCCCGACGCTGAAAACCTCAGCAACCTGCCGCCAGGCTATTACGAGCGGGGCATGCAGGGGAAGAAAGAGGACTGGATCAAGGTCAACCTGGCCAACCAGTATGGTTTCGTGGTCGACGGCAAGCCGGTCCACCCTGATTATCAGGACTCGATGCATTGCCGTGTGTTTGAGCTGGACAGGCATCAGCCGCTGCTGCTGGGGATCGACTTCGGCCTGACGCCGGCTGTTGTGTTCGGGCAGCGCCGCGCTATGGGCGGCTGGCGCATTCGTTCGGAGTTGGTGGCCACGAACATGGGGGCCAAGGCCTTCGCCCAGGAAATCCACCTGCACCTGGCCCAGCAATACCAGGGCTTTGATATTGGGGGATTCTGGGGCGACCCGTCTGGCGACAACCGCGCCCAGACTGATGAGACCACGCCATTTCAGATCCTCAAGGCAGCAGGACTGCCAGCGGTGCCCGCGCCCACCAATGACCCGATATTGCGCCTGGGTGCGGTGGACAGCGCACTGACCCGGATCGTTGACGGCGAGCCAGGGTTGCTGGTGCACCCGGACTGCAAGACCCTGCGCAAGGCGCTGTCAGGTGGCTACTGCTACCGGCGCATGGCGGTTTCTGGCGAGCGGTTCGCGGATAAGCCAGTGAAGAACGAGTACTCGCACGTTGCCGATGCAGCCCAATATCTGCTGGTGGGCGGCGGCGAGCATAAGCCGTTGGTGAGGGTGCGGAGGCCAGCTGGCAGTCGGCCAGCCAGGGCCATCATGGATTGAGGTAGAGCGTGGCCTTAATGCAGGCCGGAAGCATACTTACAACTTGCCCGATTACAAAGCAAGCGGCCCCCACTATCAGGGTACGGGTTTGCAAATTCTGAAGCCGGAGAATCTTCTCCCCTATATCTTTCAGCGTCTTGAAATTATCTGCGACAACGTTATTTCTTTCTTCTTTGGTGAGGTGGCGTGAATCCTGATGAAGGTCTGCCGCAATGGCTATTCCATGCGCATCTTGAGATGTGTGAGTGGCGCTGAGAGATATGGATTTAGATCCAAAGTAGAAACTCAGGCCCCAAAGTAGTAGGGCGAGGCCCAGAGGGATATGGATGAGGCCTAAAACTTGGTCCTTAGATTGCGTTAAAGCGAACGCAATGCAGGCGCCAGCAGCTCCAAGTTGAAAATATGAGTATTTCTCTCGGCTTGCATCCACCCGTTCCAGCATGTTGACGACGTGTTGCCGCTTGTCCATGAAGCACCGTATGGTTGATCGGATCACATAGTTTCGCAGATTACTGCGCGCGCGCGCGGACAAACTGGCGGCATCGTTAATCAGGTGCTGCCATGTCGAGCCTCATCTCCAAACCCAAAACCCCGAGCATCCCCGATCCGGCCCCGCCTCCTGCGCCGCCGGCGACTACGGACGCTGCTGCCGCTGGCCAGGCCGAAGCTGAGCGAGTCCGTCGCAAACGCGGTACCGCCTCCACGATCCTGACCTCCGACGCCGCCGCCCGACCGGGCTCCGTGGCCACCAAGACGCTGCTGGGTGCCTGATGGACAACCAGGACGTCGACCTGATCCGCGAAGTGCTGGCCGACCATGAGGCCATGAAGCAGACGCGCCAGTCGTTTGAGGCCCAGTGGGACCAGGTGACGGAAGCTGCGCTGCCGCGCTATCGCAAGTTCTCCCAGGCCAGCGCAAACAGCCCCGGGGAGAAACGCACGCAGGAGCAGTTCGACTCCACGCCGATCCTGGCACTGCGTCACTTCGCGGCCGCCATGGACTCGATGATTACCCCGCGCACTCAGAAATGGCACGGCCTGACGGTGGCCAATCCGGAGCTTCGCGACCTGCCGGCAGTCAAGGCGTATCTGGAGCAGGTGACGGACGCGCTTTTCGCCCACCGGTACCGCTGGCGTGCCAACTTTGCTTCGCAATCGGGCGCCAGCTATATCGGCTACGGCGCATATGGCGCGGGCGGGCTGATGGTGGACGAGGTGCTGGGGCAGGGCATCCGGTATCGCAACCTGCGTATGAATCGCCTCTGGTTCGCCGAGGACGCCTATGGTGTGGTGAACAAGGCCCACATTCTATGGACGCTGACGGCGCGCCAGGCCGCCGAGAAATGGGGCACGGGCAACCTGCCCCTGTTCATTCGAAACGCTATCGACCGCAACGATCTTGAGCGGCGGTTCGACTTCTTGCATGCCATTCGGCCGCGCCGGGACCGCGAGCACGGCAAGGTGGACGGCCGCAACATGCCGATTCAGTCCGTTTGGCTGCCTCTGGATGCTGAGACGCAGATCGTCGAGCACAGCGGGTTTCGTGTCTTTCCTGTGGCCATCGGCCGGTTTTACGACGCTGACGATTCAGCCTACGGCTACTCGCCCGCCATGGAGGCGCTGCCTGATGTCCGCATGCTCAACCGCATGGAGAAGACGAACATCAAGGGGGCTGAAAAGGCGGTAGACCCGCCCCTGATTCTCCCCGACGACGGCGCGCTGGAGGCGTTTGATCTGCGGGCCGGGGCACTGAATTTCGGGTACATGAATTCGAATGGAACCCCGCTGATCCAGCCGCTTAACCTTGGGAAAAACGTCCCCATGGGTATGGACTACGCCAACCAAAAGCGCGAGTCCATCAACCTGGCCTTCTACGTCACTCTGTTTCAGATCCTGGTCGACAACCACCAGATGACGGCTACCGAGGTGCTGCAGCGTGCTCAGGAGAAAGGGATCTTGCTGGGGCCGACCATGGGGCGGGTGCAGTCTGAGCAGCTGGGCGCGCAGATCAGCCGTGAGCTGGACATCCTCGATCACGCCGGCGTTTTGCCGCCGATGCCTCCTGAACTCGAGGAAGAGGGCGGCCTGGTCGATATTGAATACAACAGCCCGCTGAACCAGGCGATGCGCGCCGACGAGGGCGCCAATGTCCTGCGCTGGGCCGAAGCATCCGCGCCATTCATTCAGGCAGACCCGAACGCGGCCCGGGCGATGAACGCCGAGGCGATTGTCCGCGGCCTGGGCGACGTGTTCAGTGTCCCGCAGAAGTACCTGCGCACGCAGGAGGAAGTAGGGGCAATGGATCAGGCTGCTGCCGAGCAGCAGCAGGCCGCCCAGCTTCTGGAGGCTGCGCCGGTTGCCGCTGGCGCGGCCAAGGACCTCACGGCAGCGGCCGTCAACGCATCGAGCGCACGCATATGAGCATGATTCCCCTGCGATTTCGACTGATGTTTGGCCGCCGTGTCGCATACCGGCGTGCCTTTCTGGATGACCGTGGCCAGCTGACCGAGGCAGGCCAGCGGGTTATGGCCGACCTGGCCAAGTTCTGCCGGGTTCGAGAGTCGATCACGATTGTTTCACCCGTCACACGCACGGTCGACACTCATGCCTCTCTGCAGGCCGAGGGCCGGCGCGAGGTCTTTAACCGGCTCGCCTACTACCTGAACCTCAGCGAGCAAGACATCTACCAATTGATGGAGCGAGAGCATGCACGCCCTGAATAAACGTTTCCTACTCACGCGCTTGTTGCGCGAGGCCGCCGATCCCGATACGCCGCCCGCAGGTGGCGCGCCGGCTGCGGACACTGGCGCCGCCACCCCCCCGACCGCAGAACCGCAGACCACTGCCCCCTCCTGGCGCGACAGTATCCAGGACGATGGCCTGAAGGCGTTTCTCGATGGCAAGGGATTTGAGAGTCCCGGCGATGCGCTGAAGGCGCTGCAGGACCTGGAGGGCAAGACTGTCATCCCGGAGTCGGCCGAGGCTTATCAGCTGCCGGTGCCTGAAGGTCAAGACGGCGCGTTTGCCATCGAGGCTGCCAAATGGATGCACGAAGCCGGTGTTCCGGTCGCGCAAGCCCAGGCGCTCGCCGAAAAGTGGAACGCCTACCAGGCCGAACAGGCGCAGGCGGCCGACCTAGCGCGGCAGCAGCAGGGCGAGGCCGATGTGGCGGCCCTGCGCAAAGAATGGGGCGGGCAGTACGACGCCAACCTGGAGCTTGGCCGCCGTGCAGTTCGGGCGTTCGTGGGCCAGGGGGAAGACGCCGGCCCCACGTTGGAAAAGATCGAAAGCGCCCTAGGCGCTGCGGAGACGTTCCGTTTGTTCCATCGCATCGGGAAACACCTGGGCGAGGGAACTTTGGCTCCGGAGGGCGGCGAGCGCGGCGGCGCGGCAGCTCCGGCTGATCCTGACGCCGCCCGCGCCGCTCGGATGTTCCCGAGCATGTCCAAGTAACCCACCAAGGAGAGCACGATGGCGACCATCGGCAACCAATCCCTCAGCATTATCGACGTCGCCAAGCGGCTCGACCCCAACGGTGATACCGCCGATGTGGCTGAGCTTCTGGCGCAGACCAACGAGATCATTCAGGACATCCCCTGGGTGGAAGGCAATCTTCCGACCGGCAACCGCAGCACCATCCGTACCGGTCTGCCCAAACCGACTTGGCGCAAGATGTACGGCGGCGTGCCGGTTTCGAAGAGCACCACCGCTCAGGTCGATGACACTTGCGGCCAACTGACGTCCCGCAGCGAGCCTGACGTGGATTCCGTGCGCATGGCCAACGATCCGGCGTCGTTTCGGATGGATGAGGCGTCCACGCACATTGAAGCAATGGGGCAGGAGTTCTGCACCGCGCTCCTCTACGGTGATACCTCGGTGGACCCCGAGCAGTTCTTTGGCCTGCAGCCTCGCTACAACGAAATGGCTGGCCCGAATAGCTCGCCCAGCGCTCAGAATGTGGTGGATGGACTGGGCTCCGGCAGTGACAACACCTCGATTTACCTGATCGGCTGGGGAAAAACCACTGCTTTCGGTATCTATCCGAAGAACTCCAAGGCCGGCCTCGTCCATCAGGATCTGGGCGAAATCGATGCGTTCGACAAGAACAACAACCGCTACCGCGCCTATGCGGACCTGTTCAAGTGGGATTGCGGGCTGGTGGTGAAGGATTGGCGCTACGTCGCTCGCCTGGCCAACATCGACGTGTCGGACGTCAGCTCCGGCACCGGCACCATGGCTAATCAAAAGCTGATCGAGCTGTTGATTGACCTCAAACACCGGCTGCCGCGCCTGTCTGGCAACGTGCAGCCGCGCATCTACGTGAATCGCACCATCCGTGCGGCGCTCGACAAGATGGCGCTCAACAAGTCGCACAACGCGCTGTCCATCCGTGAGGCGGCTGGTCAGTTCGAAACCGCCTTCCTCGGCATCCCCATCCGTACGGTGGACCAGTTGCTGAACACCGAGGCGCGCGTTACCGCCTGATCGCAGGGGCGTCAGGTGGCGCCCCGCAACCGCATCGATCACAGGAGATAGACACCATGATCCTCGACAAATCCAACGAGTTCTCCGACAGCCAGGCCATCACCGCCACCGCCGTCTCGACGAACGTCATTGATCTCAATCCCTCCAACAAGAACCCGATCCAGGATATTGGCGCGGGAGAGCCAGTGTGGCTGGTCGTTCAGGCCGACGAGACCGCCGCAGCTGCTGGCGCGGCAACCGTGACGATTACTCTGGAATCCAGCGCAGCTCCGAGCATGACGTCGCCGACTGTGCACTTCTCGTCCGGCGCGCTCGCTTTGTCGGCGCTCACCGCTGGTGCGACGCTTGTTCGGACCCGGCTGGCTAGCGGCGACTACAAGCGTTATCTCGGCGTTCGTTTCTCCGTCAGCACCGGACCGCTTACTGCTGGCGCGTTCTCCGCGTTCATCGTCAAGGATGTCCAGGCTAACCGCGACTACGCGTCTGGCTACACAGTGGAGTGACGCCATGACCCGCTACATCGCACTGGAACGGGGACAGATCCCGGCGGATGACATCAAACCTGGCAAGCGGGCCGACTCTTCTCCCAATCGCCGTGTCATGCGCATGATCGAGAAAGGCGAAGAGTTCACGTTTCATGGGAAACCGGGCAAGTGGATGAAGAAGGTCGACTCCTCCGATCAGAATTCCGCCTCGGGAAACGAAACGGGCCGCAAGCCAGGGCGCCAGGCAAGCGGCCAGAAGTCCGCCTCGGAGAACCCGACTCCGGTTGGCGCAGAGCAAGTCTTGCCGTGATGGACTGATGCTATGGCCGTCTCCCTCGTAGACATCGCCAACCGCGCCCTCACCAAGCTTGGTGCAGGGCGCATCATTTCTCTGGATGACGATTCGCAGGCGTCGAACACACTGTCATCCATGTTCGGGATCGTTCGCGATGCAGAGCTGCGCAAGAACCTGTGGCACTTTTCCAAGGCTCGCGCGGAACTGCCAGCGATCTCCAGCGCGCCGCTTTTCGGGTTCTCCCATCACTATCAGCTGCCTGCTGACTTTCTTCGCCTGATTGAGGTGAACGGCCGGGGTTGTCGTGCCCGGCCGCAGTTGGACGCCTGGTACTCGATCGAAGGCGGCCGGATTTTGATTAACCAGGCCGGCCCGCTGCGCATTCGCTATGCCCGCCGGGTCGAGGATCCGAACCTCTTCGATGCGCTGTTTGTCGAGGCGCTCGCGTGCAAGCTGGCGTTTGAGGCTTGCGAGACGCTGACCAACTCGAACAGCAAGAAGCAAATGGCTGCTGACGAGTACGCGGTGGCGGTGGCTGACGCGCGGCGAATGAACGCCATCGAGCGGCCGGCCCAGGCCATTTCCGATGACACTTGGCTGGAGAGTCGCTACTGATGGCCAAAGACACCCCCATCCAGAACACATTCGACGGCGGCCTCCTGAGTCCGATGCTGGCCGGCCGTACGGATCTGGCCAAGTATTTCAACGGCTGTGCTGTGCTCGAGAACTTCCTGCCGTCCGTCCAGGGGCCGCTGGTCCGTCGAGGCGGCACACAGTTCATCTTCGGGGTGAAGGATCATGCTGCCCGGTGCTGGCTGGTGCGCTTTCAGGTCTCTGAGCGCGTTGCCTATATGCTCGAGATCGGGCCTGGCTATATCCGGTTCTACACCAACCGAGGGCTGTTGGTGGCTGACGGCACTCCTGTGGAGGTCCAGACGCCATACACGGCCGAAGACCTGACCAGCGAGGACGGGACTTGCGGGATCCGCGTCGTGCAGAGCGCGGACACGATGTACATCTTCCACCGTCGACACCAGCCACGGAAGCTGTTGCGCCGCGCGGCGGATGAATTCGTGCTGCAGCGCGCTACCTTTTCGGAGGGGCCGTTTGATGACGTGAACACCGACAAGGCCGCGGTAGTGACGGCCGACGCTGAGACCGGAGCGGTCACGCTGACGGCCAGTTCGGACATCTTCGAGCCTGGGCACGTCGGGACGCTGTTCTTCATCGAGAGCGCGGATCTGGCGGCCGTGAAACCTTGGGCGGTTCACAAACGGGTGAACGTCGATTTCCGGCGTAGGGTCGACGCCCGTGTCTACCTGTGCACGGCGACGGGGGATGGCGAAGCGGCGGTTTCCGGCAACGTCACTCCTGTGCATACCAGCGGGCGCGCCTGGGATGGGGACGGCATCGATATCGCTGATGATCAGCTCGGGCCCATCGGTGTGGAATGGGAGTTCCTGCACGCCGGGTATGGCATCGTGCAAATCGAGTCCAGGATTGACGCACGGACTGTATCCGGCACGATCATCAAGCGCTTGCCCGAGGACCTGAAAACGGGAGGCTCGTCCAAGTGGGCATTCAGCCTGTTCTCTGACGTGAATGGATGGCCCGAGCATGGCGCGTTCTGGCGGCAGCGTTTGGTGCTCATGAGCGGCCGGACTGGTGCCATGTCAGTGACCGCGGACTTCGAGAACTTCGCCGCCAAGACGGAGGGTGGGGAGCAGGAAACGGATTCTGCGATTGTCTTTCGCCTGAACGCGCGGCAGATCAACCGTGCTGTCTGGCTGGTTGAGTCTGATGACCTCATGATCGGCACGGACGGCGACGAGTGGATTGTCGGCCCGATACAGTCCAATCAGGCTGTTGGGCCAGCGAATATTCGGGCCGAGCGGAGAACGGCGTACGGGTCGCGCTCGATCCAGCCGGTTGAGGTCGGCAGCCGGGTGCTGTTCATCCAGACGTCCGGGCGAAAGCTGCGCGACTATGAGTTCAGCTACGACACCAATAACTTTGCCTCGTCGGACACGACCAAGCTGGCCGCAAATATCCTGCAGAGCGGGGCTGTTGACATGGCCTACCAGCAGGAGCCGGACTCGGTGATCTGGATCGCACGCGCTGACGGGCTGCTGGTGGGCTGCACCTATGACCAGGAGGCCGGGCGTAGCGATGTGTATGCCTGGCACCCGCACCCAATGCTGAACGGCCATGTCGAGGCCGTCGAAAGCATGCCCGCGCCCGATGGGGCAGCGGATGATCTGTGGTTGCTCGTCCGCAGGGAAGTGAATGGGACGGTCGTGCGGTATGTCGAAATTCTGCGCGCGCCGCTCGCCCATGAAGCGGATCAGGCAGAGGCGTTCTATGTCGACAGCGGACTGACGTATCGCGGGCCGGAGACGGACGAGCTCAGCGGCCTGGATCACCTGGAGGGGCAGGCAATCGACATCCTGACGGATGGCGCCGCGCATCCCCGGCGCACCGTCACCGGCGGTCGGGTCAGCCTGCAGTTTCCTGCGCAGGTAGCCCACGCTGGCCTGCCTACCGCCTGCGCAATGGCCACCATGAGCATCGAGGCTGGCGCCAGCGCTGGCACGGCTCAAGGAAAGATCAAGCGGATCACAAATGTCATCGTCCGCATGCTGCGCAGCCTGGGCGGGAACATGGGGCCTTCGCGCGACAAGACGAACACTCTCAATTTCAGGCGGCCATCTCAGCCTATGGGCAAAGCCCCCCCGCTCTATACCGGCGACAGTGAGCCGATGCCGTGGCCTGGTGGATATGAGCGTGGCGCGCAGATTTGGTACACGAACGACCAGCCGCTTCCGGTCACGATCGTCGCCTTGATGCCCGTCGTCAGTACCAGCGAGGACCGATGAGAATTGTTCGATTGCAGGCCGAGCATGTGCAGGCCGTCCAACTCCAAGATGCCCAGGCTTTCGCGCTGCCCATGATCGATGTCGAGCACGCCCGCCAGTTGGCCAGCGCCCAGGGGGTGGCTTGGTCGGCCCTCGACGGGGGCCGGGTCATCGCCTGCGCCGGCATCGTGCAAGCGCATGCCCAGCGCGGCATGGCCTGGGCGCTGTTCTCCGGGGCTGCTCTTCAAAAATTCAAGCTTATTCATCGGGTAACGCGCGACGTTGTGAATAGCGCACCCTGGCGGCGCATCGAAATGACGGTCGACGTGAACCATGCGGCGGCCGTTGCCTGGGCGGAGCGTCTGGGCTTTCAGCGGGAAGGCCTCATGCGGGCCGCGACCCTGGATGGCAGGGATTGCTTTCTCTATGCAAAGGTGAAGTGATGGATCCAGTTT
This sequence comes from Bordetella trematum, assembly GCF_900078335.1. Classification (GTDB taxonomy): domain Bacteria; phylum Pseudomonadota; class Gammaproteobacteria; order Burkholderiales; family Burkholderiaceae_B; genus Bordetella; species Bordetella trematum. The sequence goes on along the minus strand of NZ_FKBR01000022.1, from coordinate 9,182 downwards.
CAGCTTTTCTTGTGGCCAACGCCGGGACAATTTCCGCTGTCGCAGGTGGCGTCGGGGCCATTGGCTCTGTGATGCAGGGCAATGCCCAGGCCGCCGGCTATTCACAGCAGGCGGATGCTGCAGATCGGAATGCGCAGATCGCCGATATCCAGGCCCGGCAGGCTTACGACGCAGGGCTGCAGAACGAACTCACCCAGCGGCGCAGCAACGCCCAGCAGCAGGGGGACGTGCGCGCAGCAGTTGCCGAGTCCGGCCTCGACGGTACAACAGGATCGGCGCTGCTGCTCCAGCAGCAGTCTGCCCAGAACCTTGAAATGGACGCCCTGACTACACGCTACCAGGCGCTCCTCCAGGGCAATGCCTACGAGCAGGAAGGCGCGATGCAGCGCTACACGGCAAAGACGTTGCGCGCATCCGGGCGCAATGCCCGCCAAGCGGGTTACCTCGGGGCAGCCACCTCGCTCCTGACTTCGGCGGCTGGGTATGGCCTGGGCCGCGGCGCGGCAGCCGCTTCGTCAGGTACCACAGGCGCTGCTGGGGCCGGCCTTCGAGTGGGTTCCGGCACAGGCTTGCGCGTCGGTGATGTGTCTCGGTATTGGGGGTGACCATGGCGACTTCTCGAATCCCGATTCAGGTTGGCCAGCAGCGCCAATCCCACCAGCTGGGTATGCCTGCCGCTCGCGCGCCCATGGTCGCGGTGGATGATCAGCGCGGCAGGACAGTCGGCGGCCTGGCCGCAGGGCTTGGGCAGATCGGAACTGCTTCCGAGCGGCTGCAGCGCGAGCAGGATACAGCCTGGGTCTCGAAGGCGGCCAGCGATGACCAGATTAAGTGGCTGCAGCGGCTCAATGAGCTACAGACGGCAGCTGCGCCTGGCGCTCCAGGGTTCACCCCCAGCCTGATCAAGGAGTTTGACGACTACAGCGCACAGGCGCTTGAGAATGCGCCGGAGAATGCAAGGCCGTTCTACCGCGAGCAGTTGATTCGGCAGCGCAGCTATCTCGGTCAGCGAGCTGTCGAGTTCGAGGCCCGTAGCCAGCGCGATTTCATCACGTCGCAGTATCAGGCCGGCATGGAGTCTGATGCAGCCACGATCGCTCTGGATCCCGCTCAGTACCGGGAGCGCCGCGCCGCGCGCGTGGCTGCTTTGCAGACGTCCAGCCTACCCGATGCCGTCAAGGCCAAGCTGCTGGGCGAATCAGAAGCCGCCCTGGCATACGCGGCAGGGGCAGCCACGATCGACCGTGATCCGCGAGGTGCAATGGCCGCCTTCGAGGCAGGCTCTCGCGGCGAGGCCATGCCGGTCGGATTCGACTGGGTTCGCCAGTTGGATGCTGATCGCATTCAGCAGCTTCGAACCAGGGCGAACACGCAGGCCGACCGCCTCGACAATCGGGATCGTGTAGAGGCGGATCGCATCCAGGCGAGGGCAGGGCGCGCACTGGGGGAGATGGACAAACAGATTGCCTCGGGTCTGCCGCCGAAGACAGAGGACATGGTGCGCTGGGCAGGAATGACCATGGGGACTGAGTTTGAGGCTGGTTATCGGGAGCGCATGGCCGGTTTTGAGGACGTGCAGAAGGTCCTACGCATGCCGCCGGCGGACCAGCAGGCCTTCATCGAGCGCCGGCGCGTTGAGCTTGAGCGAGGAGGCGGCAACTCCACGGATAAGGCGAATCTCGATCGGCTGGAGAAGGCTGTTGAGGCCGACGGCGCCCTGCGCCGCGATCAGCCGTTGTCATGGATTGCCAGGCGGGCTGGGGTGGCTTCCCCAGCGTTGGACATGCGTCTGCTCAGCACCCCCGATGGCGCAGCCCAGATTGGTCCAGTCTTGCGCGATCGTGCTGACGCCATCAGAGGGCTGCAGGGCTCGCACCCCGCGGGCGCCGTCAACATGCGCCCACTGCCGCCCGCTGAGGCCGAGCAGTTGACCGAGACTTTCAAGGCCGCATCCCCGCGTGAGAAGCAGCGCATGCTGGGCAATCTCTACTGGGCGGCCGGAGAGCACGACACGTACCAGGGGATCATGGATCAGATCGATGGCGCGGATCCTTTCCTGGCCAGGCTTGGCCGCCTGTCAGGCAGCCTTGAAGAGGGAAAGCTCCAGGGGAACTGGTTCTCGCCGGACGTGTTGCAGTCCGCTGGTGACGTGGTGGCCACCGCCATCGCAGGGGATGAAATTTTGAAGGCTGGGGGGAAAGTCGGCAGCCTGAGCTATCCGCTTCCGAAGGATGACGAGTTCACGCAAGCCATTGCCGATCAGGTGGGAGACCTCTACCGGGGTGTGGCAGCCGGGGATAGCTCGGCCTCGGAGTTCCTGCATGACGCCTACGCCGTGAAGGCCTATTACCTCGGGCGTGCAGCTCAGGAAGGGGACCTATCGCCCGATGTGAATTCGGACCGGTTGAGCCAGGCCATTACCGCCGTGCTTGGCCAGACGGTGGATTTTCATGGCAACGGGAGGGTTCAGGCCCCGTGGGGTATGAGCGAAAGCGACTTCATGGCCCGAGCCAACACGGCCGTCTTTCGCGAGCTGAATGCGCGCGGTATGCAAGAGAAAATGGGCCGCTCGATGTCGAGCGTTGGGCTGATCGGTGTCGGAGCCGGTGCATACGCGCTGACTCTGGGGGGCATGCCGGTGCTTGACCCGCAGAGTAAGGACTTGGTGATTATCACCATGACTCCAGACAATGACGCGGGTCGGGATGAGTTCGGCGGGCAGCTGGGGGACCTCATTCCGAACCCCGCCGCCGATGCGATGGCGGGAGTTCAGCAATGATGACGGCCGACCGCAAACGGCTGTCGACTCTTCGGGCCGCAGCAAGAACCCCAGATGAAATTCTTGGTGCTGCAGATCCAGGAGTTCTTTCTGGCGTTGTGAGCGCTGTTCCGCAGGGCGCCATCACTGGCGTGGCCCAAGTCGAGGGAGCGGCCGCAGGCTTGGCCGCACGAGCCTACCAGCCTGTCCTCGATGCGGTTCAGTCCGTCACAGGTGTCACGCCATGGAACCCGTTTTCTGCCTTGCGAGATCAGGCAGATGCGTGGGCAAAACAATACAGGCCAGACCCGTTGAGCACAGGGATGGCCGGTCAGGCCATGTTCGAGATCAGCCGAATCGTGACTCAGGCTGGCGTCGGGGCAGCAGCAACCGTCGCCAGCGGCGGCGCTGCGTCTGGCGCGCTGGCAGCTGGCGCTGCGACGGCCGGCGTAGCTTCAGGCCGGAGCAAATATCTGGAAATGGTGGAGCAGGGCGTCGACCCCAATACGGCCGCCAACATCGGCTATACGGAGGCGCTCACCATCGGGGCTGGCGTCCTGATGCCGGGCGCGATCGGATACAGCTCGCTGGCAGCTCCTTTTGCTGCGGGCGGGGTAGGGCTCAGCAAGGGAGCCTACTATGGTGCCAACGTTGCCTATGGAGCTGGCGCCAATATCGGCATGGGTATTGCCCAGCGCGGGGCAGCCTACCAGCTGCTGAAGTCAGGCGGATACGAGACCATGGCTGAGCAGTATCAGCCTCTGGAGGCCGCTGCTCTCACAGCAGAGGGGCTGCTGGGCGCAGGGTTCGCTGCGCTTGGGGCTCGGGGTGGCCTGGCTGGCGGGGCTCAGCAGCCTGCAATTGATGCGGCGCTCGTCGCTCGAGCAGCCAAGCACGCCGCCATCGACACCGCCCCGGGGGTTCCAGCAGATCCGGCGGCCGCCAATGCACATGACAAAGGCATGCAGACGGCCATGCGCCAGGTGCTGGCGGGCGAGCCGGTCGACGTTTCTCAGGCAGGACTGGATGACGCGGTGTTCGTGCCGCGTCCGCGGGACAGCGGCGCCCAAGATGCCGCCTTGGCTGAGTACGGCCTGGAGCTTCCGCCGGCGGCACGATACGCGCCTGGCGACAGGCTTGCAGCGCTGCCCGTCTCTGACCGGTCGCAGCTTCGGTACGACGCGCCTGAGCTCAACGAATATGCGGCGCTGGTCGAAGAGCGCCACGGACTGCCTGCCGGGCTTATCAACGCCCTGAAGAACGCGGGGGAGCGGAGCAACAGCAACCAGACCAGCCCGGCCGGCGCGCGTGGCGTGATGCAGTTCATGCCGGAAAACCTGGAAAAGTACGGCGTCACTGACCCCACCGACCCCTTGCAGATGCTTGATGCGGCCGGCCGGTACCTGAGTGACACGAAGAGGCAGTATGGCGGGAACGTTGACGCCATGATTGCCGACTACAACGGCGGACCGCGCCAGGCGCGCTGGGTCATGCGCGGCCAGGAGCCCGCCGCGAAAGAGACGCGCGATTACCTGGCCAGGGTCAAGGAATGGATGGGGGACTCAGGCTGGCGGGCGAGCAAAGCAGTAGACGACTCCCGGCCGCCGGCGGGGCGTGGCCGCCTGATCGATGACTCTGGCGAGGCGGCCCCACTTATCGAGCCCGTGCGGATCACCTTGCCAGAGTTCGCCACGGGGCCTATGGCCGACAGCTTGCCGAGAATCAGGGAGTTTGCCCGGGAGAACTTCGCAGGGAAAACGGTTGTGAACGAGGCTGACGGATCGGAGATATCCATTCCGTGGCAAGGCATCAAGCATTCGCTTTCCGGCACAGTGAGCCGGGCCGTGGCGGCCGCTGCGCTTCGGATAGAGGATGTCATCCGCAAGGCTGAGCCGGTGTGGTCCGGGCCTGATCGCGCCGGGAGGCAGAACGTGAAGGCCGCGCATTTCTATGACGCGCCGATCGAGGTGGATGGGATGCCGGCCGAGATCCGGGTTGTGGTCCGGGAGAGCAATACCGGCAAGCGGTACTACGACCATTTCGAGCTGTGGAAAAACGAAAGCCCCGCGCCTGGGGACCAGCGGTCGATCCAGGAAGTTAGCGGGGCATCCGTGCTGCAGAGCAGCGAAACCAATGTAGCGCAAAGTGGGGCAGAGGGCAATTCTGGTGCCATTCGTGGGCCCGGCGAGTCCCCATCTGTCAGGCCTGCGACGGCGCGCGGTCAACCCGGCGAGACGAGCATTGATGCCGTCACAGCCTCAGATGCCGCGGATGCCGGTGGTCAGCCCGGCCAGGGTGGCGCCGGGAAACGGGCCATTGCGCTGGCCGACGACGCGGAAACCCAGGCGGGCCTTGCGCTGCTCGATGAGAAGGGTGATCTCGTCGTGCCGATCGAGATCGCAGACGGGGAGGTCGTGAACCTCTCTCTGCGCGCTGCGTTGGCGGAGGCCAATGCTGAACTGAAATATGCCAAGGCGGACACGCTCAAGGCGGCAGTGACTTGCTTTCTGACAAAGGGGATGTGATGCGAACCGAATGCGTGAATGCTGTATCTCAGGTGCTCGGACGCCCGATCACCCAGGCTGAGGCCCAGGGCATCGAGGGTCGCATCAATCAGGCCATGCACCGACTCGCGAGCGAGGACCGTCAGGCTTGGCTAGGGATGAGCCAGTCGGAGCGGTTGATGGCCGCCGCCGACCGGGCTGCCCGCGACGTAGCAGCGGATGCCGCCTTGAAGCGCCGGCGTGTCGCGCTCACCGCTCTGCGGCATGACGCCATCAGTAACTACATCGCCAACTCCCCCCATACACCGATTGAAGCGCTGCGCCGCATGCTGGCGTTTTACAGCGACGGCAAGAGTGGCACCATCTCCATCGAAAGCACAGCGAACGCGATTCGCAACGAGGCCCTGGGGGAGGTGCTGGAAGTGTTTGATGCCTTGCAGGGGCGGATGATGGGGCTGTTCGCGGATCGAGAGGGCATCCTGGCCCTGGTTCGGGAATTAAAGGGGCAAGCATCGGGCAACGCTGATGCCGCACTGGCTGCAAAGCGTTTTCAGAGTATGGCCAATCGGCTGCGCGAGCGGTTCAACCGCAGTGGAGGGAACATCGGCCGCCTGGAAGATTGGGGCATGCCTCAATCTCATAGCCAGCGATTGGCGGCACTTGCGGGGCGTGAGCGCTGGGTGCAAGACCATCTGGCCTGGGTCGACCGGAATCGGTACTCCAACGTGGACGGTTCGCTGATGACGGATGCCGAGCTGGCGGAGTTCCTTGGCCATGCCTGGGAAAGCATAGCCACCAACGGCGCGAACAAGCTGGAGCCGGGGCAGCCTTCGGGTTTTGGTATGCGAGCCAACCGGGGCAGCCAGGAGCGGCAGATCCACTACCGGGATGCCGAGACCTATATCGAGGCCCAGCAGCGGTACTCAGACACGCCCTTGTTCCAGACAATCATCGGCTATGTCGACCGCATGGCGCGTGACATCGCCCTGGTGGAAACCATGGGCCCCAATCCGAATGCGATGATGCGCTACTGGGCGGATTCCGCGCGAAAGGAGATGGTCGCCGCGAGCCCTGCTGATTCGGGCAAGATTGAGGCAGAGCTGGCCAAGCTGGAAACCCTCTACAGTGAGGTTTCAGGGGCCAAGAGCTCCGCTGGCAGCCAAGCGCTGGCGGAGGGTTTCGATACTTATCGTGCGCTCAATGTGGCCTCCAAGTTGGGGTCGGCCGTAATCACATCGATTACCGACATTGGCACTCAGGCGCTCACTGCCATCTACAACGGCATGCCAGTCACTCGTGTCTTCATGAACGAGCTGCGGACTCTCAACCCAGCCAAGGCGGCTGACCGCCGGCAAGCGTTGCGCGCAGGGCTGGGAATCCAGCAGTTCCTGGGCTCTGTCAATAGGTGGGGCGTTGACGGGCTCTCCCAAGACAGTCGGGTGACGGGCCGATTTGCCAGGCATGCGCAGGGCTTTGCCGCTGGCGTCATGAAACTGTCCGGGATGAACGCTGTCACCCGCGCGGGGCAGCAGGCTTTCGGCACAGTCATGATGGATAGCCTGGGCAGCTTGACGCGCAGCGCTGACGATCTGGCAACGCTCGCTGCGCGCGGCGCGGCGAACGGCGATGCCCGGTTGGCACGCACCCTTCAAAGCTATGGCATCAGCGACGCCGAGTTCAGCGTCTGGAAGCTGGCACAACCAGAAGACTGGCGGGGCCTGGGCGACACCGTGCTGACGGCGGAGAGCATCTACCGGCTCACGGACGCCCAGTTGGCACCGCTGGCCGCCAAGCAGGGGATCTCTACGACCACGCTTCGAGAACGCGCAGCCACCAGATTGATGGGGGTGGTTGAGGGCGAGGTCAACATGGCAGTGGTCGAACCGGGCGCGCGGGAGCGGTCGGCTATGTACGGAAGCTTCAGCCAGCGTCGCGGGAGTCTCCCGACGGAGCTATACAGGTCTGCACTGCAGTTCAAGAGCTTCCCCATTTCCATGATGATGCGCCATGGTCAGCGCGCATTTGGGCAGGCCTCGGTGGCGGGGAAGGCTGGCTATGTCGCAGCCCTGGTAGGGCTGACCACGGTTTTTGGAGCGCTCGCTCTACAGGCCAATGAGGTGGCCAGCGGGCGGGACCCCCGAGATATGCGCGACCCGCGCTTTTGGGGGCAGTCGTTTATGAAGGGCGGCGCCCTGGGAATCTACGGAGACTTCCTGTTCGCCGACTACACCCAATTCGGCAGCAGCCTGGCCGGGGTTGTCGGCGGGCCTATCCTGGGCGACATGGAAACGCTGATGCGGGCGACCATGGGCAACATCCAGCGCACCGGGGAGGGCAGGGACGCCTCGGGCGCTGCAGCCGTGCAACTGCTCAAGGGGAAAACCCCCTTCGCCAACCTTTGGTACACCAAAGCGGCCACGGATCGCCTGATCTTCAATCAACTGCAAGAGCTTGCCTCGCCGGGCTACCTGCGCCGGATGGAACGGCGCGCCCGGCGGGAGTTCGGTCAGCAGTATTACTGGAAGCCGGGGGAGCTGGCGCCGCAGCGTGGGCCGGACTTTGAGCGAGCTTTTGGTTCGTGACTATGAGGCTCCGCAATGATCCAAGTGCTCCAGATTTTGGAGCACTTCCACAACCGTTTTATGCATTTGGTCTTTTTCTACTGGTGTCGGAATGGCGCGGGCACCAGGCTCGAGTGGAGGTGAGTAGGCCAAAACGATCGTGTATGGATTATCCGAGCCATCCTCAAAGGCAACCACTTTGAACAAGGGTGTGTTGTCGGAGAGCACGAGAGCAAGCGATTTCCTGGATGTTGGAACCCAGTAACCCTCTGATTTATGTGATAAGCGCGGCAGGTTCAGCGTAACGCCACGGCCACGAAAGTACGCCTCGGCAGCCTTGCGCTCATTGTTCATTTTTTCGACAACGTCCAACACAGGAACGATGGCCGGCGTTTCCTTGATCTGCAATGAAAGGTGTGGCGATTTTTGGCTGGAGTAGAAACACCACCCTGAACTAGTGCGCTTTGAGTCAGAGCGCCAGTCTTGCAGCGGGGCCGGAAGTGCTTGATCCGCCCAAGACGGTATGACAAAAGCCAGCGTCAGCATGGCTGCTGAGAGAACCTTCATTTCCCAATTCCTGAGTGCGGTTGACAAACTATAGCGCGCTTGAAGAGTGCCCGTAATTCGCAGAACTCTACGCGCGCGCGTGAGCACCATGGCATGCAGTCTCCCCCGGATTGCGTGCCATGACCGTTTCCTCCGAAGTTTCCTCATTCAGCTATGCCACGGATGGCGCCACAACGTCCTTTCCGGTGCCCTTCTATTTTCTGGCTGCACCCGATCTCCGCGTCTGGCTCCATAACGAGGCGTCGGATTCGAGCACCGACCTGGAAATGGGGACCGACTACGACGTCACAGGCGCTGGCCAGGCAAGCGGCGGGGCGGTGATCACGCGGATTGCCCACCCTCAGGGGCTGACCCTGCGTGGTGAACGGCTGGTGCCGATCACGCAGGAGACCGCCTACCAGCGAAACGATCCATTCCCTGAGCGTGCCCACGAGAAGGCGCTGGACAAGCTGACCATGATTTGTCAGCAACTTGCCGCCATCCTCGGATGGGGGCCAGGCAGCCGACTACGTGCGCTGTTGTTGGGCCGGGATGACATCGACGGCCAGGGCGCCTATCGCGCGCGCGGCAATCGCATCACGAACCTGGGCGACCCCCAGACCGATACCGATGCGGTGAACCGCCGCTCCATGTTCTCGTTCGTGAGCGAGTACGTGGATCGAGCAATCGCCGGGGTGAGCGGTGGGTTCGGCTGGTTCCTGCAATCTGGCTCTGGCGCTGTTGCCCGGACCTTCCAAGACAAGATGAGGGAATCGGTCAGCGTAGTTGATTATGGGGCAGACCCGTCCGGGC
>NZ_FKBR01000021.1 GCF_900078335.1 Bordetella trematum | reverse complement strand
TCGGTGCGTCGGGGCGTGGACGAGATCAACGTCGGCGCGCGCGAGATCGCGGCGGGCAACACCGATCTGTCCAGCCGCACCGAAGAGCAGGCCGCCTCGCTGGAGGAAACCGCCGCCTCGATGGAGGAGCTGGCCTCGACGGTCAAGCAGAACGCCGACAACGCGCGCCAGGCCAATCAACTGGCGGCCAGCGCCTCGGATGTGGCCGAGCGTGGCGGCGTGGCGGTGTCGGAGGTGGTGAACACCATGGAAGACATCTCGGCCAGTTCGCGCAAGATTTCCGAGATTGTGTCGGTGATCGACGGGATTGCGTTCCAGACCAACATTCTGGCGCTGAACGCGGCGGTGGAAGCCGCGCGCGCCGGCGAGCAGGGCAAGGGTTTTGCGGTGGTGGCCGGCGAAGTGCGTTCGCTGGCCCAGCGCAGCGCGCAGGCGGCCAAGGAGATCAAGGGCTTGATCGAGGATTCGGTCGGCAAGGTGGCGGCCGGCTCGCAGCAGGTGGGCCGTGCGGGGGCGACCATGCAGGAGATCGTGGTGTCGGTCAAGCGCGTGACGGACATCATGGGCGAGATTTCGGCGGCCTCGCAGGAGCAGTCCAGCGGGATCGAGCAGGTCAACCGTGCGGTGTCGCAGATGGACGAGGTGACGCAGCAGAACGCCGCCCTGGTCGAGCAGGCGGCCGCGGCCGCCGCCGCCCTGCAGGAGCAATCCCAGCAACTGGCCGAGGCGGTGGCG
>NZ_FKBR01000020.1 GCF_900078335.1 Bordetella trematum | reverse complement strand
CCATCTCACGTCGACGAGATGGCCTCACCATTTTTTTGCAAGGGCTTCTCCGACGATCTCCGCCTTGAGCTTCTCCTCGATGTACATCTTGCGCAACCGGACGTTCTCCGCCTCCAGCTCCTTCATCCGCGTCATCAGGCTCGCATCCATGCCGCCATACTTCGAGCGCCACTTGTAGAACGTCGCCTGGCTGATACCGATCTCACGGCAAAGATCCTGCACTGCCAGACCGCCTTCAACCCGCTTGATCGCCTCGATGATCTGGGTGTCCGTGAACTTCGATCGCTTCATCTGTAGAACTCCTTAATGAGAAAATTCTACTTCTGATTCCCCCGTTTTTTAGGGGGCATTACC